>JBBQGM010000097.1:0-17481 GCA_038322995.1 Pyrinomonadales bacterium | reverse complement strand
CGGGCCAATGCGCTACGCCCGGTTGGGCGCGGTTCACTGCTACCACTAGGGTGGGGGCGGGGGCCCCCCCGCCGCCGCCTATGATCGCGCGGCCGCGCCTGCCGGCCGCGACCGGCCCGACTATGACCGCGCTTATGACCGGGGCGAGGCCGACTACGGCCGCGAGCGCGACTACGGCCGCGCATACGAACGCGACCGTGGCCGGGACTACGAGCGCGATTTCGACCGGGGTAGCGCCTACGGCGGTGGGTATGCCGCTCGGGCCGCGCGCGTTCACGAGCAGGAGCGTGGCCGCCGCGAGTTCGAGTATGGCCGCGACCAACGAAGTCTCCGGCCGCGCGGGCCCGGCGACAAAGAGCGCGGTTGGTGGGAGCGCGTCTCCGACGAAGTCGCCTCGTGGTTCGGCGATGAGGAAGCGGAGCGCCGGCGGCTCCGCGATGAAGGGCAACGCGGCGTAAGTCACAGAGGGCGCGGCCCGCGCGGATACAAGCGTGCGGATGAGCGTATCCGCGACGACATCAACGACCGGCTGACGGATCATCCTTACATCGACGCGACGGACGTAGCGGTCGGTGTCAACGGCGGCGAGGTCACGTTGACGGGCGCGGTCGAACATCGGCAGGCCAAACGGCTGGCCGAAGACATCGCGGATTCAGTCTCCGGCGTGACAAACGTGGAGAACCGGTTGCGCGTCAATCGCAGCAGCTTCGACCCGACGGCGATGAGCACGACCACGGACATGTCCGCGTTGTCGGCTGCGGCTGAGCTGGCCACCGACACTGCGACCGGCCCCACTACTGCTACGGACACGACGAGCAGCGGCCGCGCTAAGCCGCCGGCAGCTTAAAGCCACAACGTGGGCGCGGGTTGCGGGCCGCGTTAAAAAGACCGGCAGCGGGCGTGAGTTGTCTTGCTCCTCAAGATTTGCGATGAAGCGTTGGCAGATTATCGGTCTGTTGTTACTATCGGCCGCAGCGCTCATCATCGCGCAACCGTACCGGCCCCGGCAGGGCTGCACGCTCGCGGCCGGCGCGTGGGCTTTCAATGAACGCAAGAACCGGGATGCGCTGCCCCGCGCCACAGACTTTGACGCGCGTGTGACGCTCGCCGCGCTCTTGCAGCCGGGCGACGAAGCAGCGCGTTGGGCGGAGACGCGCGCCGCCGTGGTCGAGGGCTACGTGTTGACGGTTTACGAGGCCAACCCCGAAGCGGCTAACTGTTATTCGCTGACGCAACGCGACGCGCACATCGAGTTGGCGCTCAGCGCGGCCGCGCCGCCACGTGCGCGGATGGTGTTGGAAGTTACACCGCGCTTGCGCGCGTGGGCCGCGCGGCAAGGTTGGGACTGGTCAACGCCGACACTGGCGCGCGGGTTGGTGGGCCACTGGTGTCGCTTTGAGGGCTGGTTGTTCTTTGACCGCATACATATCAACGAAGCAGAGAACACCGCGCCGGGGCGGGCACAAAACTGGCGCGCTACCGCGTGGGAACTGCACCCCGTCACGCGCCTCCAGGTGGTGCGCTAAAGCCCGCGCCCGCAAGCCACACGCGGCTGGTGTTCGAGCCAACAACAGATTGCTTTATACTGTCCACATCGATGGCGCGGCTCATACTGGCGGCGGCGCTTGATTAGTCTGGACACACTTCGTTTATGGCTTTCATCCAGATCACAGACGCAGGCGGACAGCAGTGGCAATATACGCTGTTGCCGCAAACGTCCTGCACCATCGGCCGCGCGCCCGACAATTGCATCACGCTCAACGACCCGCGCGCCTCGCGCTATCACGCGCACATCAAACATGTCGCCGGCGCATACTTCATCGTGGACGGTGTCGTCAGCGAGACGGGCATCAAGCGCAGCGCGAATCAGGTTTTAGTCAACGGCCAACCGCGCGCCGAACATCAGTTGGTCGATGGCGATCAGATCACCGTCGGCACGAGCCGGCTGATGTTCGTCGAGCCGGTCACGGAACATGTGACCACGCCGCTCCACTATGAAGAGGGCCGTTTGGGCCGCACGCAGATCACCCTGTCGGCGCAAGAAGTGGTCGAACATGCGACCCGTGTGCCGGCGCTAACCGACTCGCTTGATGAGGAACTCGTGTCGCTCAGACGCAAAGCTGATGTGCTGGCACTGCTCTATGAACTCAGCCGCACGCTCGGCTCGGTCTTCGACCTCGACACCATCTTCGGTAAAGCTACCGAGATCATCTTTCGCATCACCCCGGCTGATCGCGTCGTGGCGTTGTTGCGCGACGGGCGCGCCGAACCCACCGGTGAAGGGATGGGCTTGCGGCCCGTGGCCGCGCGCGTGCGCCACGAGAAATTGGGGCAGACGGACGCGATCCAAATCAGCCGCACGATTACCAACAAGGTGCTCAACGAGCGCGTCGCACTCTTGACGCAAGATGCAGCCACCGACGCCCAGTTCGCCGGGGCGGAGTCTATCGTCACGCAAGGCGTGCGCTCGACGATCTGCGCGCCGCTGGTGACGGAGTCGGGCGTCTATGGCGTACTCTATGCTGACCGGCTCGATCCGTTCGCCCGCTTCACGCGCGACGACCTCGAACTGATCACGGCCATCGCGGCGCAGACCGCCGTCACAGTTGAGACCGTGCGCTCGCACGAGCGGCTGGCGCGCGAAGAAGTGGCCCGCGCCAACTACAGTCGCTTCATGCCCGACTACGTGGTGCGGCAAATACTCGACAACCCGGAGTCGTTCAAACTAGGCGGCGTCAATCAGGTCGTGACCGTGCTGTTCGCGGATGTGCGCGGCTTCACCTCAATGGCCGAGCGCACCCCGCCCGAACAGGTGGTGCGGCTGCTCAATCGTTATTTTTCCGTCATGACCGAGATTATTTTTTCTTACGGCGGCACGCTCGATAAGTACATCGGCGACGGCTTGATGGCCCTGTTCGGCGCGCCCACGGCGACGCCCTCGGATGCGACCAACGCCGTCACCACGGCCGTCGTGATGCAGCAACAACTCCGCCGCATCAACGTAGACTTGCTGAGCACGGGCTTGCAGGAGATCGCCATCGGCATCGGGTTGCACACGGGCGTGGCAACGGTGGGCTATATTGGCTCGGAGCGGCGCACGGAGTACACGGCCATCGGCGACACGGTGAATCTGGCGGCGCGTCTGGAACAGAACGCGAAAGGTGGGCAGATACTATTGAGCGACGCCGTCACGCGCGCCGCGCAGTGCGCCTACGCGCTCAAAGAACACGCGCCGCTGACGGTGAAGAATCGCGTCCAGCCCGTACGGGTCTATGAAGTTGACTGGCAGCAGGCTTAATGCGCTTTGCGCGGTCAGCTGATTGGGCGCAGGCAGTCGTTACGGCCGCCGCTTGACATCTTTCGCAACTGCTTTCAATAAGCCTTGCCCCAATCTGTTTCCTAGCGCGCAGCCGGCCTGACTTTCATCTTGCGTGCCGTCGATCTCTGCGGCGAATTTGCCGGCCCAGAGGATGCGGTGCTGCTGCGTAGCGAGACGAAATACAAGCTCTTCCACGGGGACGACGCGCGAACCCATTTTGAGCGTCGGGTCGTCAAAGGTATGAAGCGCCGAATCGATATTCTTCGAGATTTGTTTCAAGCTCAAGCTGAGCAACGCGTCGGCCGCGTTGGGCATAGTCGCCATCGTGAGCCGCCCGGACTCATTCAACTGTGATGATCTCCTGCCGCAACGCTTTCGCCTCTGCCGTCGGGCCTAATTCCGCAACGTAAACGCTCCGCACGTCCCGCAGTCGCGGCACGCCAACGCTCTGGCCTAGCGCCGCAGTGGCACACACACACAGCGCCGCGCAGATAAGCATGAATTTTAACATGCAGCCTCCCTTTTAATTCTTTGAGGTCAATCCGTCGGCTCTCAAGTGTAGCGCATAGAGGCGGAACTGCTCCGACAATTTATTGCGTGCAAGCTATCAAGGGACCTCTATCAGCGCAATCGGCTGTGCTGCTGGTCGGCCAGCGATGACGCACACAGCGCGTGCTTGATAGGCGACTGCCAAACGGGCGCGCGCCGGCAAAAGCATACGGCTGCCGCTACATTCTCGGCCCGCGTTATAGGCAACCGGCGCGGCGCAAGCACAGGTTGGGGCGATATTGGCTATGACGGAATTGCGGCCAGTTCAGCTTACGCGCGAGCGGGGCTCTAACGGACAAGGTGCAAGCTAGCACACGCGCCGGCAACTGGCCAGCATTGACATAGTATATAGACAGTTGTATATATGTCATAGATGGACGGAAAACAATTCCAACGTATCGCCAAAGCTTTAGCCGACCCGCGCCGCTTCAAGATACTGGAGATGATCGCCGGGGCAGGGCAGCGTGAGATGTGTTGCGGCGACGTGGTCTGCCAGTTTCCGGTCACGCAGGCGACCGTTTCGCACCACCTGAAAGAATTGACGGACGCGGGCCTCCTGGAGGCGCGCACCGAAGGGCAGTTCAAACTATTGAGCGCGCGCCCCGACGTGCTAATTGATTACATCGAAGAACTCCGCCGGCGGGTCGGGTTGAAGCAGAGCGCGCCGCCGGCCGGGCGGAAAGCCGCGCCAACCGTCAGGCGCGCCAAGTCGCCGCCGCGCCGGTGAAGTTTATTTTTGGCGCGGACATAGACGTATGTATATGTGTCATAAATGTTACCGCGCTTCTTTGAATGCGCTTATGATGAAGGTCTAAAGCAACTGTACCGGGAGCGGCGGGGTACGGCAGCAGCGTAAGCGGCCCGAACGACGATAGAGAAGAAAGCGGCTAAGGAGATGCCAACGAATAGCAGAATCAGAATTATCAAACGTGGCGAGCGCGGATTGCGGCCAGCGGAAACATTTGGTGACGCGGAAGCGCCGGTGCTTGACACCAGGCAGGAGCGGGAAGCAGCGCCACGGGGCGGGGACAGCGCGGCTATAACCATCACCGGATGGATCAACGAACTGCAACAGCAGAAGAAAGCGGAAGCGTTAACGGCGGCCCGCGCGCTGAAGCGCAGCAAGGCGAGAGCCGCTTGAGCAGGGGGAGCGGCGCGATTGTCGCGCGGCTGTTCGGCAAGCCGGGGCATAAAGGCGCGAGCAGTAATTCGCCGGGAAGTTGCGCTGCTTAACAGTCTAGTCGCCGAACTCGGCGCGCAAGCTCAGGCGTTACCGGTCGAAGAGCCGGCCGCTTGCGGCGGGCTCGCTTGAGCATTCACCAAACAAAGAGAAATTGGGGAGAAATTGATGAGATACAAACTCTTGGGGAAAAGCGGCTTGCGCGTGTCAGAGATTTGTCTTGGCACGATGACCTTCGGCGATGATTGGGGCTGGGGCGCGGCCAAAGAAGAAAGTCAGGTTATCTTCGACGCCTTCTTGGAGGCGGGCGGCAATTTCATCGACACAGCGAATGTGTACACGAACGGTTCGAGCGAAAAGATGCTCGGCGAGTTTATCCAAGCGGAGCGTGAGCGGATTGTGCTGGCGACCAAATACACGAACGCGATGAGTCTGGGCACAGACCCGAACGCGGGCGGCAACCAGCGCAAGAATATGGTGCAGGCGGTTGAAGCCAGTCTTAAGCGGTTGAAGACCGATTACATCGATCTGCTCTGGATGCACATCTGGGACAAACTGACGCCCATCGAAGAAGTGATGCACTCGTTTGAAACGCTGGTGCGGCAAGGCAAGGTTTTGTACATCGGCGTGTCGGACGCGCCCGCCTGGTGGGTGGCACGCGCCAATACTTTAGCGGAGTTGCGCGGCTGGACGCAGTTTGTCGGACTGCAAATCGAATACTCATTGCTCGAACGCACGCCCGAACGCGAACTCTTGCCGATGGCGCAGGAACTGGGTCTGACCGTGACGGCATGGTCGCCGCTCGCCGGGGGCGTGTTGACGGGCAAGTATCTCAACGAAACGGAGGACGCGAAAGACGCGCGCTACGCCAGCGAGATGATGCAGTCATTTATGGGCGACCGCGAACGGGGCAACCGCATCGCGCGCGAAATCAAAGCGGTGTCGGAAGAGCTTGGCAAGTCGGCGGCGCAAGTGGCTTTGGCGTGGCTGCGCTATCGTGACCGGTCGATTATTCCGATCATCGGCACGCGCAAACTGGCACAGCTTGAAGATAATCTGGCGAGCTTGAACGTCGAACTGGGCGCGGAACAACTCAGCCGGCTGGATGAAGCGAGCCGCATCGAACTCGGGTTTCCGCACGATTTTTACAGCCTTGAGATGGTGCGAAATTTCGTTTACGCGGGCCTCGCCGACCGGATTGACCGTAACTAATTCAAAGGGTTTCCGCTTTGAACGAGGGAAAGATTATATGAAGGAACACGAGCAGAAAAAAGTTGCACTTGTCACGGGCGCGAACAAAGGCATCGGGTTTGAGGTCGCCAGGCAGTTGGCGCGGCGCGGCGACACGGTGTTGCTCGGCGCGCGGGACGAAGCGCGCGGGCGGGAGGCTGAAGCCAAGCTTAAAGCAGAAGGCTTCGACGCGCACTTCGTCCACTTGGACTTGGAAGCTGCCGCGACGCAGCAGACGGCGGCGCAGTTTGTCGAAGAGAAATTCGGCAAACTCGATATCCTCGTCAATAACGCCGGAGTCGCGCTTGATGCCGATTTCAAGGCCAGCAATGTATCGCGAGACCTCTTGCGGAAAACCTTCGACACGAACTTCTTCGGCGTCATCGCCGTGACGCAAGCGTTCCTGCCGCTCTTAAAGAAGTCGGCCGCCGGGCGGATCGTCAACGTGTCGAGCGGGCTTGGCTCGCTCACACAACACAGCGACCCGACATGGGAGTTCTACGAGGTGAAACTGCTCGCTTACAACTCTTCCAAAACCGCGCTCAACGCTTTCACCGTCATGTTGGCGCACGAGTTGAAAGATACGAAGATCAAAGTTAACTCGGCCGACCCCGGCTTCACCGCCACCGACTTGAACGGGCATCGCGGCTCTAAGACCGTCGAGCAAGGAGCCTCCGTCATCGTCGAACTAGCTACTTTGCCGGAGACGGGCGCAACGGGCAGCTACTTCGATGATAAAGGTGTGCTGCCCTGGTAGTTGAAATCATGGCTGGAGGAATTTTATGCGAACGCTGTTTGATAAGCTAAGCATCGGAGACACAGAGCTAGCCAACCGCATCATTATGGCTCCGATGACCAGAAGTCGCGCGACCGATGAGGGCGTACAGCCCGACTACGCTGCGGACTATTACCGCCAACGAACTTCCGCCGGCTTGATTATTACGGAGGCCGTCAACGTCTCGCCGATGGCGAAAGGCTACGTCCGCACACCGGGCGTTTACACCCACGCGCAGATCGAAAGCTGGCGCAACGTGCCGCGGGCGGTGCATGCACGCGGCGGCAAAATCTTTCTACAACTCTTTCACACCGGCCGCATCGCCTTGCCTGACTTCCTGCCCGGTGGCGCGCAGCCCGTCGCGCCGAGCGCAGTCAAAGCGAAGGGGCAAAACTACACCGACGAGGGCATGAAAGAGTTTGTCACACCGCGCGAAATCACGAACGCAGAGATCGCGCAGACGGTGAAAGATTTTGGCGCGGCGGCGAAGAACGCCATCGCCGCCGGGTTTGACGGCGTAGAACTGCACGCGGCGAGCGGCTATCTCGTGCATCAGTTTCTTGCGACCAATGCGAATCAACGCACCGATGAATATGGCGGCTCCGTCGAGAACAGAACGAGGTTCTTGTTTGAAGTGTTGGCCGCGATGAGCGGGCAAGTCGGCGCGGGCCGAGTCGGCGTGAAGTTCTCGCCGCGCATGCCATTTAACGACATCGAAGACGCGGACGCGGACGAAGTCTATCCGGCCATTCTCGAAAGACTGAGCGACAAGCAACTGGCTTACGTCCATGTCGGCGACCATGCGGGCGCAGGCTGGCACGCCAAACTGCGTCCCCGCTACAAGGGCGTCTATTTCGCCGGAGCTAACTTCACACGCGAAAGCGGCGCGCAACTTTTAGCCGAAGGCGGCGCGGACGCGATTGTGTACGGCGTTAAATTCTTAGCAAACCCAGATCTGCCGGAAAGATTCCGGCGCGCTGCGCCACTGAATGAGCCTGACCCGACAACTTTCTATGCGCCGGGCCAGCATGGCTACACCGATTACCCGACACTCGAACAGGCGGCCACGGTTTAGCAAGCAGGAACACGCGCCGGGTTGCTGCGCATGGGCCAGCGGTCTGGTAGGGCATGAGCAACGAATGTGCGCAATGGAAGGTTAAGGGTTCGATGATCGAGCACGCCTACCCGCAACATCTTGCGGCTGTGGTCGCAGGCGCGTGGGCGGACGTTTGCCCGCCGCCGGAAGTGTACGGGGCAGCGGCGTTCTCCGCCGGGGATGCGCTGCCGCCCGCGCCACTGTTTGAGCACATCATCTCGACCTGCTATCAGGCCAGCTTGCTGTTGGATGAGCAGCGACCCGTCACGTTTCGGTTGATGCTCGCCGACCCGGCGGGCCTGCCGGCAGAACAGGGGCCGCCCGTCGGCCTACATCGCTTACAGTTCGACGAGGCCCGGCCCTTTAACGAACACGAACTCCGGCGGCTCTCGCAAGCCGCGGGCTTCTATCGCGCGCTCATCGGCGTGCGGGTGGATGCCGGGGAAGGTTTAGTGATCTGGGGCATCATCCACTCCGGCCCGCGCTGGCTGCGCACGCTCAACGGCGGGCGGCGCGCCTCGAAACCGCTGCCGCTCTCGCTCGTCGTCGCCGTCACCGGCCCCGGTCGCCTCGAAGTTGATAAAGGCTCGGTCACGGTCGCCAAACTCGAAGAGGGGCAGATTTTCGGCCCGTCAAAAAACGTCTTCGATTCTCGCTGGCTGCTGGAAGACTTCGCCCCGGCGCGCGATGAACTGAACGGCTTGCACCATGCGGCGAGAGCAAAAGCCGCAACCGTGTGGGCGCAACTCGACGACCGGGTGACGGGTGTGATCGCGCAGCAGATGTTGAAGCGCGTCGTCGCCGCCATCCGCAATTCGCATCACGGCGGCATCCTCATCATTGTGCCGCCCGAACGCGCGGAGGAGTTGCTGGGCGTCAATCCGTACCTCAGCCTGAAATACAAATTTGCCGTGGGCGAGCCGCGCGCCCGTTTCCGCACCTTGCTGGTCGAGATTCTGAATACGCTCGCCGCGGCGGGCGGCCAGAAACTCAAAGTCGGTGCGAGCCTGAGCGAACAAAAGCCGGTTGGCTGGCGTGAGTACGAAACGAGCGACAACGGGACACTCTCCGCGCTCGACGAAGCGGTCTTCGAGACGGCGCATCTGATCGCCGGCCTCGCGGCGACGGACGGCGCGGTCGTCATGACGACGCGCTTTGAAGTGCTCGGCTTCGGCGGCGAGATCGCGTGCGACGAGGCGGACGTGGCCACCGTCGGGAAGGCTTTAGACATCGAAGGCCAGCGCGTCGAGCAGGAGTCGGTTGAATCGGTCGGCACGCGCCACCGCGCGGCATTTCGCTTCTGCCGCGAAGTGCGCGATGCGCTCGCCGTCGTCATCTCGCAGGATATGGATGTGCGCTTCGTCAAGTGGCAGGACGAACTGGTCACTTACTGGGATCATCACGCTTCGACGACCTGCGGCGATTTTTAATCGCTGAGTTTAAGAGACTGAATTCAAGGGCAGAGACTGATCATGGCTAAACCGGCTATTTTGACGGTGGACGATGACGCGGAGGTCTTACGCGCGGTCGAACGCGATCTGCGGCGCAAGTACGCGGGCGACTATCGTGTGCTGCGCGCCGAGTCCGGGCAGGCGGCGCTGGAGATCGTGCGCGAGTTGCAGATCAGAAACAACGCGGTCGCGCTCTTCCTCGTCGATCAAAGAATGCCGGGCCTGTCGGGCGTTGAGTTTCTTGAGCAGGCGATAAAGCTCTACCCCGAAGCGAAACGCGTGCTGCTGACCGCTTACGCCGACACGGACGCAGCGATTGCCGCGATTAACGAAGCGGGCATCAACCATTATCTTTTGAAGCCGTGGGATCCGCCGGAAGAGAATCTCTATCCGGTTTTAGATGATCTGCTCGAAGACTGGCAGGCAAGTTATCGCCCGGCGTTTGAGGGCGTACGCGTGCTCGGCAACCGTTGGGCACCGGCTGCGCATAACATTAAAGATTTTCTCGCGCGCAACCACGTGCCGTATCAATGGCTCGACATCGAAGCCGCGGAGACAGACCAGGAAGTGCGCCGACTCGTCGCCTCGCTCGACGAGGAAGAGCGGCAGCACTTGCCGCTCGTCGTCTTTGCCGACGGCACGCGGCTCGCGGAGCCTGCGACCGCCGAGCTAGCCGGGCGCGTCGGGTTGAAGACGCGCCCGACGGCAGAGTTCTACGATCTGGCGATTGTCGGTGGCGGCCCCGCCGGACTGGCGGCCGCCGTGTACGGTGCGTCGGAAGGCTTACGCACGGTGATGATCGAGCGCGAAGCTCCGGGCGGGCAAGCCGGGATGTCGTCGCGGATCGAGAACTATCTTGGTTTCCCGTCCGGTCTATCGGGCGCAGACCTCGCGCGTCGGGCCGTGATGCAGGCGCAACGCTTCGGCGTGGAAATTCTCTCGGCAGAGGCGACCGGCTTACGCCTCGAAGGCCCTTACCGCTTCTTAAAGCTCGCCGACAACGCGGAGATCAGTTGTCATGCGCTGCTCGTCGCGACCGGCGTGCAGTGGCGGACGCTGGCCGCGCCGGGCGTCGAGCGGCTGACGGGCGCGGGGATTTATTACGGGGCGGCGATGACCGAAGCAATGGGCTGCAAGGATGAAGATGTGTACGTCGTCGGCGGCGCGAACAGCGCGGGGCAAGCCGCGATGTACTTCTCGCAGTACGCCCGGCACGTCGTGATGCTGGTGCGGGGCGCATCGCTCGCCGCTTCGATGTCGCAGTATCTCATTGACCAGATCAAGCGGACGCCGAACATTCACGTCGAGTTCAACTCCGCGGTGGTCGAAGCGCACGGCGCGACGCGCCTGGAGGCGCTCTCGGTGCATTGCACCGAGAGCAATGAAACGAACCAAGTGCCCGCCAACTCGCTTTTCATCCTGATCGGCGCGATGCCGCACACCGACTGGCTCGCAGGTATTATCGAACGCGACGAGCGCGGCTTCGTCCTCTCCGGCCCCGATCTCGTGCGCGACGGCAAGCGCCCCAAGGGGTGGCCGCTCGACCGCGATCCGGGACTATTGGAGACGAACGTGCCCGGTATCTTCGTCGTCGGCGATGTGCGAAAGGGGAGCGTGAAGCGCGTGGCGTCGGGCGTCGGCGAAGGCTCGGTCGCGATCTCATTCGTGCATCAATATCTCAGTAAGGTGGTGTGAGCAGTGCAGGAACTAAAAGTTGAAGGCATGGGCGTGCCGAACGCCGTGGATGAGGTGAACGGGCGCGTCGGCCCAATTCAAACATCGCCGGCAGACCTGGTCGAAGCCTTGCGCCGCGTCGAAGTGTTCGCCGATTTGCCGGAAGACCAACTCCGCTGGTTCGCCGACAACACGGAGGAGCGGCGCTTGGCCACGGGCGACATCCTGTTCCACAAAGGCGACGCACCCGAATGGATGGCGATCTATCTCGAAGGCGAGATGCATGCTTACCGCGACGAGGACACGCACGCTGGTTACATCTACATCGCGCGCGCGGGCGACCCGGCGACCGAAGTGAGCGGGATGCTCCCCTTCTCGCGCATGACGGAGTTCGGCGCGACGGGGCGCGCGGTCACGCCTTTGCGCGTGTTGCTCTTTCACGTCCGCCTGTTCCCGGAGATGTTGCAGCGCATGCCCGTGCTCGCGCAACGGCTCGTCGGGATTATGAGCGACCGCGTGCGGGAGACGACGAAGGCGGATCAGCAACGCGATAAGTTAATGGCACTTGGCAAACTCTCCGCCGGACTCGCGCACGAACTGAATAATCCGGCGGCGGCGGCGACGCGCGCGGCCAACGATCTGCTCTGCACGTTGGAAGAGTTGCGCGCCGCCGACCTCCGTCTCTGTCGCCATAATCTAACGGCGGAGCAGCGTGCGGCCATCGCGGAATTTGAACGTGCGGCTATCGCGCACACGGCCGTTGCGCCGTTGCTTAATTCGCTTCAGCAAAGCGACCGGGAAGATGAAATTTCCGTCTGGCTCGAAGCGCACGGCGTCGATGACGATTGGAAAATAGCTCCCGCGCTCGTTGAAGCAGGCGTGGACGCCGCAGACCTGGCGGCGCTGCTGGGGGTGGTGGAGTTAGACACTATCGCCGACGTGCTCGCGCGCACGGGCGCGCAACTCGCGGCGGCGAAGCTGACCACAGAGATCAAGACGAGCACCGCGCGCATCTCGGAACTCGTCGGCGCGATCAAAGAGTACACGTACATGGATCAGGCTTCGCGGCAGGAGGTGGAATTGCATAAGGGATTGGAGAACACGCTGCTCATCCTCAAGTACAAATTGCGTAAGAAGAACATCACGCTCGTGCGCGAGTACGCCGCAGACTTGCCGCGCGTGACGGCTTACGGCAGCGAACTCAATCAAGTGTGGACGAATTTGATCGACAACGCGCTCGACGCCATGCCCGACGGCGGCACGTTGAAAGTAAGCACGAGACGAGAGCCGACAGATGTACTCGTGGAAATTCGAGACAACGGCCCCGGCATCCCGGAAGACGTGCGCGCGCGCATTTTCGAGCCGTTCTTTACGACGAAGCCGGTCGGCGAGGGCACAGGGCTGGGCTTAGACACGGTCGCGCGCATCGTGCGCAAACATCGCGGCAACATCCGCGTCGAATCGACATCGGGCGCGACCTGTTTTCAAGTTCGGCTACCGGTTAAAGCAGCTTCCGGCGATGAATAGATTCGGTCAGAAGGGGCGACTTATAAGTGGCAACTGAACGCACCGATCTCGCTCAGATGCGAGAAGTCGCGCCGGGCGCGGGCGGCGGCAAGGTGCGCGCGGTGCTGGTGTGATGAAAGAAGACTCGCATCCATACCTGATTCTGTTCGCGCTCTGGCTGCTCGTGTTTTCGGCCAGCAGCCAGATCATGATCATCTCGCCGATGCTGCCGCAGATCGGCCGGGAGTTGCACGTGCCCGAAGCGATGCAGGGCACACTTGTCAGCGTCTATGCGTTGATGGTCGGCACATTCGCGCTCGTCATCGGGCCCATCTCCGACAAGATCGGCCGGCGGCGCGTGCTGCTCATCGGCGCGGGCCTGATGACGCTCGCCCTGGCGCTGCACGGAGTCGCGGCCAGCTACGTGAGCCTGCTCTTAGTCCGCACCTGCGCCGGCATCGCCGGGGGCGTGTTGAGCGGTTCCGCCGTCTCATATGTCGGCGACTACTTCCCGTATGAGCAGCGCGGCTGGGCGAGTGGTTGGATCATGAGCAGCACGGCGCTCGGACAAATCTTGGGCGTGCCGCTCGGCACACTGCTGGCGGCGAAATACGGCTTCCGCACGCCGTTCCTCGGCTTCGCTGTGACGATGGCCGTGACGTTCTTGCTGATCTGGCTATTCGTCCCGCAGCCGGACGTGCAACGCTCTGAGGAGAAACTCAGCTTGCGGGGCGCGCTCAAGAGTTACGCCGCATTACTGCGCCGCTCGGAAGTGGTCGTCGCCGCCGTCGCCTTCTGCCTCATGTATCTGGGGCTGGCGCTGTATGTCATATTCTTGCCCACCTGGCTGGTGCAGACACGCGGGGCGACGGCGGGCCAGATCGCCACCTTGTTTTTAGTGGGCGGGATTGCTAACGCGTTGACCGGCCCGCTCGCCGGTCGGCTCTCGGACAAAATCGGCCGGAAAAGTTTAATCATCGCTGCTTGTTTAGGGCTGGCGGCGGTGATGCTGGCGACGACGTTTTTGATCCGTGAATTCTGGATGGCATACCCGCTCTTCTTTCTGACGATGATCTTCGTCGCGGCGCGTATCAGTCCGTTTCAGGCGTTGCTTTCGGCGCTGGTGCTGGGCGATCATCGCGGCACACTGCTAAGTTTGACGGTGGCGCTCGGTCAAGTCGGCTTCGCTCTGGGCGGCGCGCTGGCCGGCCCCACGTACAGCCGGTTCGGGTATGCCAGCAACTCGATCGCGGGGGCGGCGTCGGTGTTGCTGATGGCGTTGCTCGTCTGGCGCTTTCTGCCTGAGCCTGAAATGGAGCGGGTCTCTCAAATGCCGGCTAAAGATGATTCTGTCAGAGCCGTGACGCCGGAACTGAAACGGCTTTGATGAAAGGGACAGATAGAAGATGAATACCAACATGGGCCACGAAGACTGGGCGAGTTATTTGGCAGACTTCAGCACGCGCAACAAGGGGCGATTAGCCAGGGTCGAATTGTTCGATAGCAGCGGCGCGCAAGAGGAAGCTAATCATGTACCGCTCGACAACATCTCGATAGAGATGAAAGGTGAAGAGGCACCGCGCGTAACTATCCTGCTGACGGACGATGCTGGCTCCGATGTCCGCCATTTGACCTACACGGTCGCGCATGTGCGGCGGGTCATGCCGTCGGCGGGCGCATCGGGGCACGAGCATGCGCTGGAGATCGAAGATCGTGCAGGCGCGCTGACTATCTTGCGCATGCAGTCATAGCTGCAAAGGGCATAAGGCGCGAGAAAGTTAGCAGCAACCAGCGGGCGAGTCGTGCCACCGGTTGTCTGCGCCGCCACAGCAAGCGTTGATCGTTGCAAGGAATATCAGCTACTGATGGCTGCGGTTAAAACGGATGTGGCAGGCAAAGCGGGCGCGGAAGCGCAAACTGATCCTAATCGTTGGCGCGCACTAAATCAGACCTTACAAGATTGGCACACTCCTGCAGCCTTTAGATTCCGCGTGGTCGCCAGTTCAGCGACCACTTGATCTACTTCCGGTGTGTAGTAAATCCTTGAGAGTTTGTAGCGCCACGGCGCGTTAGCCTTGAGATGCCACAGTACGTCACCAACCACATCGCCGATCTGCGTGCGCTTGTGGTTGCGCGTACAGTTGTCATGCACGTCGCCAAAGGCGCGCTCAATCGGGTTGGCTTGCGGACAGTGCGACGGCAAGAACGCCATCTCAAAACGTGGCTGCGCGGCGAGCCACTCGACCACCGCCTGCGCGGTGTGAATGCGATAGTTGTCACACACGACATAGACGCGCGTGACCTGAGCCGCCGGACACCTGCGGTCAATGAGCTTCAGCAAGTCAATAAAGAGCCAGCGGTTCTTGCGTTCGGCGGTGCCAAAGAGCAGCTTGCCCGTGAGCTGGTTGCGCGCTCCGGCCAAATAGTGTTTGCGATTTGTCCCCGGCGGCATGACTTCGGTTTGCGTGCCTTTCTCCAGCCACTCATAGCCGATCTTCGCCAGCAGATGGATGTCCAGTGCATCGGGCTTCCGAGGGCAACAACCCTGCAATCAGGGCGCGGATGCGGGCCAGTTTGGCGACCCGCTCCGGGTCGTCGTCACGCGCCACATGACGTGCTCGCGTCCACACATAACCGACCTCCTGCAAGCACCGCCTGATGGTTTCGCGCGAGACTTTAACTTTGCGCCGTGCCTGCACCTCCAGCGCCAGCGTGGCGCAACTCCATCTGGTGCGAGACCACCCAAACGACGCAGGCGCACGCTTGATGATGGAGAGCAGCGACCGCTTCAGGCTCGACCAGCGGCGCGGCGTCTCGCGCCGGGCGGAGCCATCAGCCAGCCACCGCTCGCCATGTTGGTAAGCGGCGACCACGCGGTACACGCTCGAGCGCGAGCACAAGAGAAACTCGGCAATCTCAGATGGCGTGCGCCCCTGCGCGCACAACAACAAGACGGGAAGGGCGCGCAAGTAGCCATAGCGCGCGGCGCGCAACTCCCGCAGCATCTGCTCTTGTTCGTCGGCTGGTATCTCAAGTATGGTTTTCCCCGGCACAGCGAGTTCACCTCTGACATTCGGATAGGTTGCACTTACCGATGTATCAGAAAGAACTCGTCTGTGCCAATCTCATATGGTCTGATTTAGGGCAAGCGCATCTCTTGAGATGGGCAGTTTACTTTTAGCCATCTCCGGCCTCAACTTTCTCGGCGTCGGCGTGCAGCCGCCGACGCCCGAATGGGGCGCGATGCTCAACGACGGGCGGCCCTTCCTGCGCAGCTCGCCGCAGTTGATGATCTATCCGGGGCTGGCGATCAGCCTCGCCGTGTTGGGATTTAATCTGCTTGGGGATGGGTTGCGGGATGCGCTAGATCCGAGATTAAAATAGCCTCCGACGAGAGGCGAGTGACGAGCGCCGAACAGAGTCAAGCCTGTGACTTGACGCTCATCAATTGTCACTGCTTTCGAGCGGCGAACCTTGAGAGGGCGAAGAGGCTTTTTCGCAGCTCTTCGCCTTTCATCGTCAGGGCGTATTCGACCCGCGGCGGCATCTCGGCGAATGTCCGGCGGGCGATCAGCCCCGCCCCCTCCAGTTCGGCGAGCCTGATCGTGAGGGTGGACGAGCTCATGTCGTCCATCTCGCTCCTCAGATCATTGAAACGTATATGGCCGCGCTCGCCTAGCAGGAAGAGCAGGCGAAGCGCGTATTTGCGACCGATGATCTGCACGAGCCCGGTCGCGGAGCAGATGCACTCGCGGCCGACGTCGGCGGTGACAGCGCGGTCAATGCACCCGCACGCATTCTCTGCGGGCACACTCAGAATCGGCAGTCCCATCTACGACTCCCATCCGGCACAGGACAATCGCGCTCGACGCGCCGCGACACTTTATCAATTCAACGAGTCCTGGTGCGGCTCGTGTGCGGGCATGAAGTGTTTACACGCCCCCTCGATTGAGTCCGGGTCGTGGCAGTCGCAGTCCGGCTCATCGCACTCGAAGTGGCCCGGCTTGAGCATCTCCTCGAACTCGTCCGCGAAGCGACGGCCACCCTCTCTCTTCCCTTGTGCCGTCAGCGCGTACTTGTCGCCGCCGACCCGTTCAAGGAGCCCAGTCGTAACCATCTGCTCGAGGTTGTCTGCCAAGACATCATCCCCGACGCCGAGGAACTTCCGCAGGTCGGCGGAGGCGAACTCCTGACCGAAGCCCTCGCCCGCCATCCAGTACATCACCTGTAAGATTTCGTCGCGCCAGTAGACACTACCGACCGCATCCGAGTGATTATGTGTCTCGCGTTCTGCCATAACTTCACACTCTGTAACAAGTATTATCCTTTGAGCTTGTATGAGCAAAGTAACCGGGCGCTGCTGGGCGATACTTCCGCGACCCCAATTTCTTCGATGCGACTGTGGAGCGGCAATGGCGTGCGGCGGCAGACTTCGATAGCCCCGGCAAGCATGTCGTCGGATAAACCAAAGGCCAGCGTGCAATGCGGCACCCACCTTCCCGTTTGGTAATGCTCGCGTTGCGCCACCGTGTATTTGCCGAAGAAGCCGTGAAACTCACCGTTGACAGCCAATAATCTCGGTGTTGGCGTGACGCCCAGAAAGATGACATTGTCGTGTGCAGGAAAGATACCCACGCTTGATAAAGTCAGCGCGAAAGGAGAGAGCCGCGCCGCGAAAGCAGCTAACTCTCGCGCCAACCC
>JBBQGM010000096.1:0-17664 GCA_038322995.1 Pyrinomonadales bacterium | reverse complement strand
CAGATGGCTGGCGGAGATGACAGGATTCGAACCTGCGATAGGCTTTTGACCTATAACGGTTTAGCAAACCGCCGCCTTCAGCCACTCGGCCACATCTCCGCAACCCGCGCACGGGCGAGCTAGATTTTCTGGGCCACGCCCACGCTTGTCAAGCCGCAACCGCCCCGACGGACTATAATCTGGTTAGGCCAGTAACGATCTGCCCAGCAGACTTGGGCAATTGAGCGAAAGAAAATCTGTAACCTTTAGCCTTTGACTGTCACTAACTAGGCGGAATGATGGAACGGCTAGCCATTGAAGCGGTGCATGTGGGCGTTGACGATGGTGGGCCGGGCGTCCGGGCGAAGCCTCCGATGAATAGTGTCGAGCACCTGATCGTGCGCGCCCGTGGGGGCGACGAGGAAGCGTTCCGTCTGATCTTCGAGCGTTACAGCCGGCCCATCATTAGTTTTATCTACGACATGACGGGCGACCGCGCGCAGGCCGAAGAGTTGACGCAGGAGACGTTTGTCCGCGCTTATCGCCATCTCGGCGCGTTACGCGAAGAGGCGAAGTTTGCGACGTGGCTCTTCAGCATCGCCAAGAACGTGGCGCGCGAGACGCTGCGGACGGCGTACAGTCGCAGCCATAAGATTAGTCTCGATGATGACGCCGTGCTGGAGTTGAGCGACGAACGGCCGAGTCCGGCGGGTGCGCTACTTGATAAAGAGTTGAACGAAGTCGTGCGCCGCGCGCTCTCCGGGTTGGAAGAGGACAAGCGGCTCGTGTTCACGCTCAAAGTTTTTCAGCAGCGCAGCTACGAAGAGATCGTGGCGATCACAGGTTTCTCGCTGCCCAAAGTGAAAACCGATCTGCACCGCGCGCGGACAGAGTTGCGCCGGCGCATCCGGCCCTATCTGGGGGTGAATGAATGAATTGTCGGGAAGTAACAAGCGTGCTGGAAGAATATTTTGACGGCGAATTGGACGAACACCAGCGCCGACAGACGGCCGCGCATCTCGTCGCGTGCGCCACCTGTGCGGCGGCTTACGCCGGCTTGC
Source organism: Pyrinomonadales bacterium (assembly GCA_038322995.1). Classification (GTDB taxonomy): domain Bacteria; phylum Acidobacteriota; class Blastocatellia; order Pyrinomonadales; family Pyrinomonadaceae; genus QHXQ01. The sequence continues at coordinate 16,624 of JBBQGM010000096.1, read as the reverse complement.
AGCGCGAGCAAGAATTGTTCATGCATTACGAGCGGGACGTGGAGGTGACGCCGCAACTGTGGCACGGCATACAGGCGCGCATCGCAGGCGCGCAGGTAGCACCGCAACTCGTGGCCGTGCCTTTCAGCGTACGCATCCGCGAATGGTTCGCGTCCGCCCTGATTGCGCCGCGCTTCAGCCCCGCGCTCACTGCCGCGCTCGTCGCTCTGGCCATCGCGCTTACGGTTGGTGTGATGAAGTTCACGACCAAAGGTGAGCGGGCAAGCACAAGCTTTGCGACGATGCAGAGTCCGACCCCGACAGTTAAATCGCAACAGACCGCCGCGCCGTCGCCGCAGCCGAGCATTGAGCAAACTGCGCCGGCACAGCACGAGCAAGATGCCAGCGCGAACAATAAGCCTGTGGTGAAACCGCGCATAGATGAGCGCACGCGGAAGCACGAAGCGCGCGCGCGCAACCTTCCGATCACGAATACTGGTGCGCAGTACCAGCAAGTCGCCGCGCAGCCGCACGAGCCGACACCGGATGATCTGGTGAAGGACGCTGAGGCGAAGTACCAGAAAGCGATTGAGATTCTGAATCGAGACGTAAAAGGGCGGCGTAGTGCGCTCGACGCGGTGACGCTGGCGCGCTACGACGAGACACTCAAATCGCTCGACCGCACCATCGCCGAGACGCGCCGCGTCGCACTTGGCCGGAACAACGACCCCGTGGCTGTCCAGTACATGCTGACCGCTTATGCCAAGAAGATCGAGGTGCTGCGCGAGATGGCGCGGAACTGAAAAGCTGTCCGTAGTCAGTTGTGCTTTGTCCGCTTAATTCTCGGTCTCAGCTCTAATGTTCAATCTACGCTGGCAGGACAACTGACCACGGCCTACGGACAAATAATCACGAATGGGATAGGGCTGCTTATGAAATTGCGAACTCTTAAAACTTCTTTCGTCATCAGCGCGCTCGCCTGCGGGCTGGCGTGGCAACCGTTCGTTGCCTTCGCGCAGGACGGGCAAGGCTCGGTGGCCATCAACAACTCTTCGGGCCGGGTCTCCGTCAAAATCGAACGTGGCAGCAAGGTCGCGATTAGCAATCGCTACGGCCGCATCACGATCACGGGTTGGGAGCGCGACACGGTCGAGGCCGTGGCCACGAGCGAGAAGGGCGCGGAAGCGATCCAAGTCGAACTGACGGCCGACCCGCAGGCACATTCGGTGCTCGCGCTCGCCGTCGTGGGGCGCGGGCAACGGCGCACGACGCTCATGCCGGGCATGGACTTTCAATTCGAGCTGCTGCCGGGGAGCGGCTTCGGCGCGGTCTATGGGCAAGGTGGCGGGGCGCAAGCGCCGAAAGCCAAACCAGCGGACAAGGACAAGGAGAAAGAAAAGGAGCCGCCGCCCAGCCCGGAGAGCAACATAATCGTTGTGCCCCGGCCCAAAGTAGTAGTCACGCCGAATGTCATTATCACGCAGGACGGTGAGGCGCGTGCGCCGCGCGCACAAACTGCGCCGCAGCCGGCCCGCGCGCCGCAACCGCCGCGCCAACCGCAACCGGGCGAACCGCGCGTGGCCGGCAGTGGTGGTGGTGGCGGCGAGATCAATCTCGACGTGAAGATTCCGCGCTACGCCGAGTTGAGCGCCATCGAAGTGCGTTCGGGCGCGCTCACGGTCTCGAACGTGGACGGCCCGGTCAACATTACGAGCGGCAGCAGCGACATTAGAGTCAGCCACGTGGGCGCGTTGGAAGTCCACGCGCGCAGTGGCAGCGTGACGGTTGAGGACGTGAGCGGGCTGGCTTACGTCTCCGCTTCGAGTGGCGACATCACCGTGCGGCGCAGCACCGGCGACGTGCGTGCCGTCTCGATCAACGGCGACATGAACATCGAATGCGTGCGCGGCCGGGTGGACGTGTCGAACGCGCGCGGCGCGATCAAACTGGCCGGTATCAGCGGCGATGTGGACGCGACGACGACAAGCTCGAACATCACTTACACCGGCGCGATCAGCACCAACGGCCGCTATCGCCTGAAGTCGGTTGAAGGCGAAGTCAACATGGCCGTGCCCGATAACTCGCCCGGCTTCACCGCTTTCATCTCTTCTTATAACGGCGCGGTGCAGACCGATTTCACGGTCAAAGACGGCGCACAACAGCAAAGCACGCCGGTCAATCATCGCGTCGAGGCGCGGCACGGCAACGGGCAAGCGCAGATCACGCTCGACTCGTTCAATCAGCCCGTGCGCCTGACCCGGCTCACGACGGTCGCCGCCACTTGCCAGTAAATTCAACTGAGGAAGTTAACACTATGAGATGCCGTAAACTTATTTCCGTCCTCGTCTGCGCGCTCGCGCTCGCGCCGGCCGCCGGTGTGTTAGGGCAGACACCCGCGCCCGCCGCGCGGCCCACGATTCGAGTGCGGCCGGAGATCGCCATCGCGCCCGAAGTCCGCGTTGATATACCGTTCCTGCCCGACATCCGCATCGCGCTGCCGGAGATTGCCATCGCGCCGCTGCCGCCTATCAACGTGGACATGCCCGACATCGACATCGATGGGCCGGACATCTGGTTCAACGACGAGCAGGGCGAGCGCGAAGAGTTGAAGCAGTCTTATCCGCTCGCGGCGGGCGCGCGCATTGAGTTGACGAATATAGACGGCCCCATACGCATCGAGCCGGTTGGCGGAGGGCAAGCCGAAGTCCGCATCATCAGCTATCTCTACGGCGCGAACACGCGCAAGCTGACGGTTGAGAGTGCGAACAACAGTCTGGCAGTGCGCGGCCCCGAAACGAGCGTCCGTGATTACGCGGGCACGCGCCACAGCGTGACGCTGAAAGTGCCGCGCCGCAGCGAGTTGACGATCAACAACACGCACGACAGCGTGACGATTGGCGACATGGACGGCTCCGTGCGTTTGCAAGGCGTGAGCGGCAACGTCAGCGTGGCGCAGGCCACAGGCTCCGCCGACATCGCACATGTGAGCGGCAGCGTCGTGCTGAATCTCGCGCGGCTTAGCGGGCCAGGCGTGCGCGTGCAGGACGTGAGCGGCAAAGTGTCTGTGCGCTTCATGGACGAGTTGAACGCCGACTTACAGACGACGAACATCAAAGGCAAGGTTTATGTGGACGTGCCGAACGTCGCGGTGCAGGGCGAAATGAACCGCGCTGACTTGCGCGCGAAGGTTGGCACGGGCGGCGCGACAATCGCGATCTCCGATGTGACCGGCACGGTGCGGCTCGCGCACGGGCGCAGCGTCGCGGAGCTAATCGGCAGTCTGAAAGCGGGCGAACGCGCCAGCTCGCGTATGGAGACGACGCGCGATCTCGCCATGCATGCTTCGCAGCCGCAGGCCCGCGCCGCGCTCGTCGAGGCGTTGCAGACAGAGCAGAACGGCGTCGTCGAGATGACCGCCGCGCGGGCGCTCGCGCCTTACGCCAACGAATCGGAGGTGCGCGCCGTGTTCGTTAAAGCAGTGGACACGAGCAAGAATGATGTTGCGCGCACGACCGCCATGCGTGCGCTCGCGCGCAACTATGCCGGCGACCGCAGCGTGCGCGACCTGCTCTTGCGGGCCCTTGCCACCGACAAGAGCAACCTTGTGCGTCAGACGGCCATCGGCGCACTCACGAAAGATGTGGCCGACCGCGACGTGCAACGCGCGTTCATGGAGGCGCTCAAACATGACACGAGCGATCTTGTCCGCATGCGTGCGGCGGGCGCGCTCGCGCAGCAGGCAGACGATGCGGAGGTCTATGCGCTGCTCGTCGAGACGGCTAAGAGTGATCGCAAGAATGGGGTGCGCGCCCGCGCGCTCGACGGCCTGAGTACGCAGTTGCGCGCGCATCCCGATCTGCGCCCGCTCTTCCTCGGCTATCTCGATGATGAATCGATCTCTTTGCAGTATCACGCGCTCAGTGGCTTGGTCGGGTTGAACGACCCCGCGCTCAAGCAGCGACTCGTGGACAAGAGCCGCGAGTTAATCTTGCTGAACGGGCGCAGATACTGGAACGATCAACTCGTGCTCGACGCGCTCATCTTGCTCCGTAAACTCGACGCGCAAGAGGCCGACCGCGCGCTCGAACAGTTGAGCACAGACCGGGCGCGCGTCATGCATTTCTAATTGTTAATCAGCAAAGCCCCGGCCGGCGCGAAAGAATGATGCTTGCAATTCTTTCGCGCCGGTCGGGGCCTTTTTATTTCTGCGTTGTGCTGTGCCTCCGACTCGCGTTGTGGGCTATACTTTACCGTCCCTGCCGGACACGCGCGCGGCCCGCGCCGCAAAATAGACTGAACCGGCCGCTGTCTGCGTTCGTTTCCCCTTATACATCAGCCCGGTGAAGGTAGCGGTGGCGAGCTTCGACAAATTCTTTTCACACAGTTGCACATAGGAGAGGGAAAGCAGATGAAAGGCAGAATCTTTATCGTCGTCGTACTGGTCGCGTTGGCGTGGGTCGCGGGGCGGCAACTCGGCATCGGCTCGAAGGGTGAGGGCCGCTACGAGTTGAACCAGAGTTATCAACTCGCGCCGGGTGCGCGGGTCGAGGTCTCCGGCATCAACGGCCCGGTCGAAGTGACGACGAGCGATTCGGCCACGGCTGAAGTCCACATCACGACTAAGGCGCGCGATGAAGACGCGCTGGCCCGCCATCAGATCACTGTCCAGCAGAGCGCGACGAGTTTGACAATCCGCAGTGAGAATCAAGATGGCTGGAAGTTCTGGCGCTGGTTCAACGGCGGCGACAACGCGCGCCAGAGTGTGACGCTGAAGTTGCCGCGTCAGGTTGAGTTGACCGCGCGCGGCGTAAACGGGCGGGTGACGGTCGGCGACATAGACGGCGCGGTGCATGTGAGCGGCATCAACGGCAAGGTTGAGATCGAGCGTGCGACGGGCACGGCCGACGTAAGCGGCGTCAACGGTGCGGTCAGTCTGGGCCTCGCGCAACTGGGCGAGGCTGGCTTGAAAGTTTCCGGCATCAACGGGCGCGTCGAGTTGCGCTTCGCCGACGACGTGAACGCTGATCTCACCGTGCGGGGCCTGAACGGCAACGTTGCCAACGATCTGCCGAACGTCTCGCTCACGCACGAAGGGCACTCAACGTGGAGCGGGCGCATCGGCACCGGCGGCACGCCCATCAGCATCCACGGCGTCAACGGCAGCGTCAGGCTCACACGCGATTAAGCAGCCTGTGGTGGCTGCTTGCGCCACTGACCTGCTAACAAGTCAAACACCTATCCCCAGAAACGGTCGGAGAGTTCAACATTCTCCGACCGTTTCTTTGTGAATAGGTGCTAGCTACGAACGGGACATTATAGTTCTTATGTCCCGTTCATTATACCATAATGGATGATGCCGCAAGTTAGGCGCTTCATAGACGTTTTAATTCGTCTTTGTTATATTTGTCCGCGCTCTTAGATGTTAATTTCTCACGATGGTTAGTAACTGAAATAACATTATGTCTTCATTCCAAATCAGACCAAAGGTAGATGAAACGCAGGAATTTATTGAAATCGCAAACGATTTCTCTAATCCATTAGACCTCGTTCGAGAAGCCATTAGCAATTCATTTGACGCTAACGCGCATAGAATAGAAATCCTTTTTTCAGTTTTACAGGAATTCGGAGAAAAGATTTTACAGATAAAGTTGAAGGATGATGGTGAAGGAATGGATCGAGAGGGCCTACAGTCCTTCTTCGATCTTGGTAACTCTCTTAGGAGAAACAATTCGGAGGCTATTGGGGAAAAGGGACACGGGACAAAAGTTTATTTTAACAGTTCAGAGATAAAGGTAATAACAACTAAGAACGGAATAACTTATACGGCTACAATGAAAGAGCCGTTTAAGAAATTATTCAACAGAGAAATTCCGATTGTAGACGTGAGTGACAGCGATACTACGGATGGTTCAAGAGGCACAGAAATAATCATAAAGGGCTATAACAATAATAGAAGAAATAAATTTACCCATGAGATTTTGAGAGATTATATTTTATGGTTCACTAAATATGGATCTAGCGAACAAGCTTTTGGTATCAACACACACTCTGACACGACCGTCCTTCTCAAGGGATTAAATCAAGACGAAGCAGAACTACTTACCTTCGGTCATCCGTTTCCGGAAGCCAGCAATAACATCAGTGATTTATTCGATGAACATCTTATCCATGCACCTGATTATTATTCCAAAAAAGTTATTAGAACCGGTCAGCTTAAAAACTTTCCGGATATTAGCTTTGAAGCGATTTTCTCAATAGAGGGGAATAAAGTTAAATACTCTTATAATCCCATGATCAGACGGAGTGGCTATCAAGCACCCACTGGCAGTTACTCCGTACAAGAAAGGTACGGCCTTTGGTTGTGCAAAGACTTCATTCCTATACAGCGAAAAAATGAGTGGATAACCTATAAAGGCTCTGAGTTCACCAAATTTCACGCATTTTTCAATTGCCAAGACCTTTGGCTTACGGCTAATAGAGGGTCTGTTGAGAATACCCCTGTAGAAATTCTAGAAGATATAAAACTTGCGGCTGAAGATATATACCGCGAAATCGTTGAAGGTGATGAGTGGCGTGAAATTAGCTGGCTGGAAGAAGAAGCTGTCGCCTATCGCACAGCTGAGAAGGAAAGAAAAGATTTTGCATGGAGGATTAAAAAAGCTAATAAGGCCAATGTAGTCGAATTCAAAGGTCAAACTCTTATTGAGCCAAACAGAGAAAGTGGAGTCCTCGCTCTTTTATTACAACTATCAATTCTCAAACCGAATCTATTCCCATTTTATATCGTAGACTACGACACACATTCCGGCATCGATGTGATTGCTAAAGGTGATAATACAACGCCGATACAATACTCAAAGCTATATTACGTGGAGTTCAAGCATTTTCTGACAGGTCAACAGTTCAATCATTCCTTTGACAATTTGCACAGCATAGTGTGTTGGGATACGGACGTGAAGCATGATGATGTTATTAAGGACCTGAGTGGCGAAGAAAGGAAAATGCAAATTGTTCAGTCGGGAACTGGCAGCAGTTATACCAAATACCTTCTCGATAATCTAACGAAGGTTCATAAGATAGAGGTCTTTGTTTTGAAAGATTATCTAAAAGAGAAATTGGGCATTGAATTCAGGCCGCGTACAGCTTCTTCCGCAGTATAGCTTGCAATCTCGATACTAGATCGGTTTTCGTTTCAGTGTATGGATAGACTTGGGCTAAATTGCTGATTCTATTTAACCCTCTCCCGTACATCCGATTGAAAACCGATCTAGTTTTGCCTCTGCTAAACACCAGTGCCTAAAACCCATTCAGCCCACACCTCGACAGCAACTTGAAAGTAGGTTTCAAAACTTAGCAATCAATTCAAGTATGCAGTCATGAACGGGACAATATAACTGTTCTGTCCCGCGATAGAACCACTGCTTCGTCAGATAAAGGAGTTTCGCCTGCTCCTATGCGAGCAACTCTCACTGTAATGTCTTGTTGCCACTTTATTATACTCACCCTTCACTGCCCATCCGCCACCACGCAGCAGCGTATCGCCACTTGAACACGAGCCGTTCGTGCCTATGTAATCCTGTTGCGCGTTTGGGGGGACGTGTTAAGATGCCGGCCCACTCCGCCCGGTCGTGTGTCGTCCGCAACGCGCGCCGGCCAACTTGAGCAAGCATTAAACGTTAACACTCCAGCGATGAGTTTCTGGCAGAATGTGCAACTGGCCGCAGGCATGACGCAGAGCCGCTATCTTGGGTGGCTCTTGCTCGGCTTCTTTGTCGTCGCCATTCTGCTCTACCGGTACGTGGCGGCCGAACGGCCACGCTTGCGCACCGCCGCCGCGCTCATCGGCTTCGCCTTCATCGGCTTGCTCATCGCCGCGCCGCTCGCGCCGCCCGTTAGCGGGCCGGCGTCATTGGCCTACAAGTCTGTCACGTGGGTGGCGCGCTTCATCGAGGGCGTGGCGCTCATCAACGTGGCCAGCGTGCTCATCTTCGATGTGTTGCTCACGGGCGCGCGCCTCAGAGTGCCGCGCATCTTGCGCGACCTGTTGCTGGCCGCCGCGTACATCATTCTCGGCCTGACGCTGCTTGAGGAGAGCGGCGTCAATCTCAACAGCATTATCGTTACGTCCACCGTCATTACGGCCGCCATCGCGTTCTCTTTGCAGGACACGCTCGGCAACGTGATGGGCGGATTGGCCTTGCAGATGGAGCGCACCATCACGGTCGGCGACTGGATCAGGGTCGGCACGGATGAGGGGCGCGTGATGGATATACGCTGGCGACAGACCTCGGTGGAGACGCGCAACTGGGACACGATTGTGATCCCGAACAGCGTGTTGATGCGCGGGCAGGTGACGCTCCTGGGGCATCGCACAGGCGCGCCGCGCCAGCAACGCCGTTGGGTCTATTTCAACGTGGACTTTCGCTTCGCGCCGAGCGACGTGATCGCGACGGTCGAAGCGACGCTCCAGAGTGAAGCTATCGAGCACGTCGCGCGCGACCCCGCGCCGCATTGTCTGTTGGTAGACTTCAGAGACAGTTTTGCTTATTACGCCGCGCGTTACTGGATCACCGATCTGGCCCCAACCGATCCGACCGACTCGGTCGTGCGCCAACGCATCTATTTCGCCTTGAAGCGCGCCGGCATCGCGCTCTCGATCCCCGCGCACATGCTCTTCATCGAAGAGGACGACGCGGGCCGGCGCGAGCGCAAGCGCAAGGAAGAGATCGCGCGTCGGTGCGAGGCCTTGCGCCGCGTCGAGTTGTTCGCGCCGTTGACTGAAGATGAGCGCGCGGAGTTGGCCGCGCATTTGAACCTTGCGCCGTTCATTCGCGGCGAAGTGGTGACGCGGCAGGGCGCAACCGCGCACTGGCTCTACATCATGCGGCGGGGCGAAGCCGAAGTGCGCGTCGCCGTGCCGGGCAGCGAATTGAGCGAGCGCGTGGCCACTTTGCGCGAAGGCGATTTCTTCGGCGAGATGGGCCTCTTAACCGGCACGCCGCGCACGGCCACCGTCATTGCGCTGACCGATGTAGAATGCTACCGGCTCGACAAGGATAACTTCAACGACGTGCTGATGCAGCGCCCCGAAATCGCGCAAGACCTCGCGCGCATCCTCGCCCACCGCCGCGTCGAACTTGACGCCGTGCTCGGCGAGTTGAGCGAAGAGGCCAAGCGGCAACGCCTGAGCCACCTGCACACGGACATGCTCGGCCGCATCCGCCAATTCTTCAAACTTGATAAATAGCCCGCCGGTTGCTGCGTCGCCCGCTGGCCCGCGAACATGCGTGCCGCCCGCCGTCAGCGTTTAAGCACCTGCGGCAGCCAACGCGGGACGGCGGCGCAGTAGCGTTCGTAAGCCGCGCCGAATTTCCCTCTGAGCGTCGGCTCTTCGTAAAGCAGCACGAAGAGGTTGAAGCCGACGAAGACTATCGCCGCGTACCAGAGCAGGGTGCGCGTAGCGAAGAACAACGCTTCGCCAAGCAGCACCGACAGCACGCCGACGTACATCGGATTTCGCACATATCGATAAAGACCGCGCACGACCAATTCCTTCGGCGGATCAATCGGCGCGGGCGTGCCCCGCCCCGTCACCGCGAAATCCCAGGCGCACCACAGATTCATGCCCACGCCGAGCAAGATCGGCAACAGTCCCACATACCGGAACGCATAGAGTTGCGCCGTCGCCGGGCGTGCGGCGAGCAGCCAGTAAGGCAGATAGACTGTGATCGTGGCGGGCAGGACGAGTATGAAGATCAAAGTCTTGCACAAAGTCTTGCACAGTGTCATGGCCCATCTCCTCTGCTAATGCATGGCTGATCTGAACCGGCGGCTGCGAGGTCTATCGTGTGTCACCCGCGCGGCGGCCGGCATAGGTCGCCGCGCGAGGCAATTACTAGCGGCCCGGTCAGGGCCGCCCGTTTAGCTGGTCTCGCCTTTGGTCGGGTCATTCTCGGTCAACATTTGTTGGCGCATCGCCGCCGCGCCAATCAAGCCGCCCATGCCCATTGATTCGACGGCCGAACTGGGCACGAGCATCAGCGCGCCCTTCTCCTTCAAGCCTTCGTAGAGCATGTTCATCGCGCGCAGGTGCAAGGCCGTCGGATTGTCTTTGTACGACAGCGACGCCTGCTCGAACATGTGCGCGATCTCGACTTCAGCTTCGCCCAAGATGATGCGCGCCTGCTTCTCGCGCGACGCCTGCGCCTCGCGCGACATCGCGTCCTGCAATGAATCGGGGATGATCACGTCGCGCATCTCGACCGACTGCACCGTCACGCCCCAAGGGTTCGAGCGTTGATCGATTAACTTTTGTAACTCCTCCTCGATCCGTTCGCGCCCGCGCAGCAGTTCCGTCAGCGACGTGCGCCCGATGATGTCCCTGAGCGCCGTCTGTGCCGCCCAACTCACCGCCTGCGGATAGTCCTGCACTTCGAGCGCGGCCTTCTCCGGGTCGTAAACCATCCAGAACAACACCGCGTCCACATTGACCGGCACGGTGTCGGACGTTAAGGTCTGCTCCGCCGCAAAGCTCGTCGTGATGATGCGTTGATCGATCCACGCGGAGACCGTATCTAGCAGCGGCACGATCCAGAACAGACCCGGGCCGCGCAAGCCCACGTAGCGACCGAGCCGCAGCACCACCGCCTTCTCCCACTGCTTCGCCACCTTCGGTGACTGCGCGAGCAACAGCCCCAACAGGATGCCGCCGATCAGGCCAAACGGATTGCCCAGCAAGATTGTGACGGCGACGCCCGCCGCAATCGGCGCGAGCAGCATGAACGCCGCGACCACGTTTGTGCGCGGCACGTTCGGCGCGGGCAGGTTGCGCTTCCCCAAGAGCAAATCTGTAGCGTTAGCCATGGCCTCTCACTCTCCTTCACTGACGCGCCTGCGGACGTGCTCCAACGTCTCCGCAGGGGAAAAGCCGAGCGCGTTTGCCTCGGCCAGAAAGCGTTCGATGAGCGCAAGCAATTGGGCGCGCTCCTGCGCGCCCGTGCGCCGGGCTGCACGCGGAGTTAGCGGCGTCAGCACGAACGTGCCGACGCCGCGCCGCGTCTCAACCACGCGGGCCCGCTCAAGCTCCGCGTAAACCTTCGCTACCGTGTTCGCGTTGATCCGCAGCTTCACCGCCAACTGGCGCACGGTCGGGAGTTGGTCGCCCACCCGTAACCGCCCCGTCGTGATGGCGAAACGGATCGCGCGCTCAAGCTGCGCGTAGAGCGGCATCGGGTCGCGGGCATCGATATTGAACGCTTCGAGCATTGCCATATTGTACTACGACAATAGTACAATCAAGTTCCAACTGGCAAGGAATCTTTTTCACTATAAAAGAAGTTCGGTCACTTAGCTGTTGTGCGTCAGGGCGATACGGGCGGTGCGTACTATGCGGAGGGCGTCGTTGGTCGTAGGGGCCAGCGCGGTCAGGTGGCCCATCTTGCGCCCCGGCCGGGCTTCGTGTTTGCCGTATAGATGCAGTTTGACATTGGGCGCGGCGCAGGCGGCCTGCCAGTCGGGTTCGCCTCCTTGCCAGAGGTCGCCGAGCAAGTTAGCCATCGCGGCGGGGCGAAGTTGATCGGGCACGCCGAGCGGCAGCCCGCAGACGGCCCGCACTTGTTGCTCGAACTGGCTGGTGACGCAGGCGTCAATCGTGAAGTGGCCGGAGTTGTGCGGGCGCGGCGCAAGTTCGTTGACGAAAAGCCGGTCGGCATGCGTCAGAAATAATTCGACGCAGAGGACGCCAACGAGATCGAGTTGGGCGAGTAAGTCGGTCGCGATCTCTATTGCCGCCCGCGCGATGGCGGGCGCGATGGCGGCGGGTGCAATGGAGCAGTCGAGGATGTGTCGCTCGTGCCGGTTCTCGATCACGCCGTAGTGGACGATTGCGCCGTCTGCGCCGCGCGCACAGACGACCGAGACCTCACACGCGAAGTCCACAAATGCTTCGAGGATCGCTTCGCGCCCAGCGAGCGCGGCGAAGGCCGCTTCCGTCTCCGTTTCAGTTTTAATTAACCGCTGGCCCTTGCCGTCATAGCCGAAGCCGGCGGTCTTCAAGACGGCAGGTAGTCCAAGTTCCGCGAGACCGGCCCGCAATTCAGCGCGCGTGCGAATGTGGCGAAAGGGCGTGACGGGGAAGCCGTGGGCGGCGAGAAAAGTTTTTTCGCGGATGCGATGTTGCGTCGTGTGCAAGGCTGCGCCGGATGGCCGCACGGGCACGAGTTCCGCGACCGTTGCGACCGTCGGCGCAGGGATGTTCTCGAACTCGAAGGTGACGACCTGTACCTGTTGCGCGAACGCGCGCACGGCGGTGAGGTCGTCATAGGCGGCGGTAATTTCCACGTCGGCGACTTGGCCGGTGGGCGTGTCGGATTCGGGTGAGAAGGTGTGGACGAGATAACCCATACGGCGCGCGGCCATGGCGAACATGCGACCAAGTTGGCCGCTGCCGAGCACGCCGATGGTTGCGCCGGGAAGGATGGGGCGGGTCACGTGTCTAACGTTCCCTCACGCACCTGTTTCGTCTGGTCATGACGAAACTCGCGCAAGCGCTCGCGCAAAGCCGGATCATCATTCGCTAGAATCGCCACCGCCAAGAGCGCCGCATTCGTGGCCCCGGCACGTCCGATGGCCAGCGTGCCGACGGGAATCCCGTGGGGCATTTGCACGATGGAGAGCAGCGAGTCCAGCCCTTGCAACGCCCGACTCTTGACCGGCACGCCCAGCACGGGCACCAAGGTCTGGGCCGCGACCATACCTGGCAGGTGCGCCGCGCCGCCCGCGCCCGCGATGATCACTTTCAACCCGCGCCCCTCGGCCGTCGTCGCAAACTCAATCAGCCACGCCGGTGTCCGGTGGGCCGAGACGATGCAGCACTCATGCGCCACATTGAACTCGGTCAACACTTCGGCTGCGACCCGCATCGTCTCCCAATCGGACTTGCTGCCCATGATGACGGCGACGAGCGGCGGCGTGGTTTGTGCGTCAGGCATAAACGATTCCGTGCAGACTGGAAGCGATTCTTTGTCAGGCCGAGAAGCCGGGCTTGCCGTCGAAGTTGCACAGGTTCTCGATCTTGATGAAGTCGAGTTTGGCGGCGGCGATGCGCTGTAAGAGCGCGACGATTTGCGTGTGCGCGACCGGAGCATCTTTTGCTTGTGCGGTGAAGCGGCAACGCCAGTGGTCGGAGCAGAAAGTTTCGGGCAAGCCGTCGGGCCAGACCTTGATGCCGCGATTGTGGATGACCGTTAGATTCAAGTCGCCGGCGAGAGCGAGCAACGTCGCGCCAAGTTCGTCGGGCGTGCCTTGTGTCCAATCTAAAAAGACATCCACGCCGACCGTCTCCTTCTGGGTGGTTGCGCCCGTGCCCGCGCCCTTTGTGCTGGTCGTCTGCCCGCCGCCCGCGTTGTACTTGACGGCTTGCAACGTCTGCGGCGTCTGCCCCAAGCGGGCGACGACGGCTTCGGCAAATTCGCGTGTGCCGACCTTCTCTTTGCTCACGCCGTCCTTGAAAATGTCGTAGGTGTGGACGCCGTCCTCAATCGTGCGCAGCCATGCGTTATGCACGCGCTCGGCGATGTCGGCTTGGTCAATGTGGACGAGCATCATCACACCGCCGAGCAGGAGACCCGACGGGTTCGCCATGTTCTGCCCGGCGCGGCGCGGCGCAGAGCCGTGGATGGCCTCGAACATGGCCGCGCCCGTGCCGATGTTGGCCGAGCCGGCCAGGCCCACCGAGCCGGCGATCTGCGCGGCCACATCCGAGAGGATGTCGCCGTAGAGATTCGGCATCACGATCACGTCGAACGCTTCAGGCGTGTCGGCCAACTTGGCCGCGCCGATGTCCACGATCCAGTGCTCCTGCTCGATGTCTTTGTACTCCGCGCCGATCTCGTCGAAGACTTTGTGGAACAAGCCGTCGGTCAGCTTCATGATGTTGTCTTTGGTGAAGCACGTGACCTTCTGGCGATTGCTCCGCCGCGCATACTCGAAAGCGTAGCGCACGATCTTCTCGCTGCCGGGGCGCGAGATTAGTTTCAAGCATTGCACGACCTGCGCGGTCTGCTGATGCTCGATGCCCGCATAAGTATCTTCTTCATTTTCGCGGACGATGACCACGTTCATCTGCGGGTGCTTCGTCTTAACGAACGGGTGATAAGCGACGCACGGGCGCACGTTGGCGTAGAGACCGAGCGTCTTGCGCACGGTCACGTTCAAGCTTTTGTAGCCGCCACCTTGCGGCGTCGTGATCGGCGCTTTTAAAAAAACTTTCGTGCGCCGCAGACTGTCCCACGCGCCCGGCTCGATGCCTGTGTCCACGCCGCGCAGATACATCTGCTCGCCGATCTCAATCGTCTCGATCTCCAAGGCCGCACCGGCTTCCTTTAAGATGTGCAGCGTCGCATCCATGATTTCGGGGCCGATGCCGTCGCCGTGCGCGACGGTAATGGGAACGGTCTGAGCCATGTCGTGTATGAACCTTCCTCGTGATGTGTTAAGCCGAGCGGCGAAAGAGGCGTTAGCTTACTACGACCCACCCGCCGCCGAAAAGCGACGGGCCTAAATCAAACCACACAAGATTAGGACATCGGAGGAGATGAGCCACGAAATCACACGAAGCAACACAAACAAAACACCAACACTTTCGTGCGGTTGGCTTCGTGTTGCTTCGTGTGATTTCGTGGCGGATGTTTTCCCTCTGTCCCCGGCTCGTGAGTTTCGCTTTAGGGCCGGGCGCGCGGGCATCCGGCCCGCGCGCCCGGCATCAAGTTGGACAGGTCGCTCGCTAGTTTTCGCGCCCGCTTGCTCAGTGGGCAAGTTTGGTCGAGTAGAGGATGGCGTAGAGCGCGTCCTGTTGGGCGGGAAAGCCTTTGCCGCTCGACGAGAGGTTGAGGTTGACCAACTGCGTCTGACCGTTATATTTGCGATAAGCGAGCCATTGCAGGCGGCGAATGCCGTCGGGCTTCTCCGGGTTGGCTTCGCGAAACTGCACGCCTTTCACGCCGTCCAGTTCCAGCCAGCGCAACTCATCGACCTCGCCGTTTTTCTGGCGCGTGACCGCGCCGTCATAAAACGCCTTGATGCTGATGTCGGTGGGAAAGCTGGCGTCCATCGGGGAGATGCTGGCGTTGAAGAAGGCCGCGTTACCAGGTGCGCCGTAGTTGAACTGCTTGCTCTCAACGTCCATCTTGTTCCAGCCCTTAGGCAGCGTCCAGGTGATGTCTTGTTGCTCCCATTTGACTGTCTGTCCGCCAACGAGGGCCTGCGTCTGGGCCGCCGTCGGCGCGGGGCGCTCAACCGGCGCACCGCCCGTGGCGACGGATGAACCGGCGTTCGAGTCCGTTTTCTGGCCGCTGAAATTGCAGGCTGACAGCGCGATGGTCAGCACGATGAGCAGGAGAAAGTGTTTCATGTCGTTAACTCACGTTCGCTAGGAGAGAGTTTGCAGAGCGCACTGCTTCTACGCCAAAGCAAGGGATGGAGTCAATAGAGAATCCGCCCACCGCCGGGAGCGCGGGCCTCTTGCCCGCTATGAGCGCGTGAGCGCGAACAGTTGGACTCGCCTATCGGCTCGTTGGCGGGCAGGGATGCCCGCGCTCCCGGCAATTAAGTTGAACGGTAATGGGCGCTGCTGTAGGGCCAAGCGGCGGGCGTGGCGCAGAGATGTGCTTTGACGGGGTTGTATTCAATGTAGGTGACGGTCTGGGCGTAGTGGTCTGCGTCGCGGATATAGCGGTCGAAGTAGTCTTCTTGCCAGAAGGGGCCGGTGCGCGTTAAGAGTTGGTTTGCTGTCTGCGCCGTGTAGGACTTGAGAGCGTGCATGATGGCGGCGAGGGTGTACGCGCCGAGCGGGCGCAGCAGCAGATGCACATGGTTGGGCATCACGACCCACGCCGTTAGCCGATAGCGGTCTCCGTCGAAGTGCAACAGCGCCGCTCGCACCAGCGCCGCGACGTGCGGCGCTCGTAAATAGGCGCGACCATAACCCTGGTCGAGATACGCCTCAATGCGCCGACGCAACGCCGCCTCGTCATCTCTTGCCAATTCCTGTCGCCAGCTATCCAACACAGCTTGCGGCAGCGAGTCCTTCAACCTGAACGTAACAAACTGAAATATCTCGCCGCCCTCAAAATGCGGCAGATAGCCACGACTATGCCAACCCGATTCCACCATAACGCATCACGCCGGGAGCGCGGACTTTGAAGCGTGCGGACGCACGCTTAAAAGTCCGCGCTATAGTCTACTTCACGTGTAAGCGGTGACGTAAGATTTTGTTCGCGCTGGCGCGCTCAATGCGGGCAAGATGCCCGCGCTCCCGGCAAGGAGGGCCGCGCTCCCGGCGGCCCGCTATGGTAATTCGTGCACCCCGGTTTAGAATCCACGCATGACTGACGTGGCGGCCTCACTTCCGGAGATCGAAAGTTTCATCGCGCGCTGGCAGGCGTCGCAGGCGGCGGAGCGGGCGAACTATCAACTGTTCCTGTCGGAGTTGTGCGACGTGCTGAATGTGGCGCGGCCTGAGCCGACGGGCGGAGACGATGCGCGGAACGCTTACGTGTTCGAGCGCGCCGTCACGTTTAATAATCCTGATGGGACGACGAGCGCGGGGCGCATAGACCTCTACAAGCGCGGCTGCTTCGTGTTGGAA
>JBBQGM010000095.1:0-17879 GCA_038322995.1 Pyrinomonadales bacterium | reverse complement strand
CTTCAACGCGAACTGGATGCGGCGGGGCAGCGTGATGGTGCTTGTGGCTTGCCCGAAACTGGGTGCTTCGAGGAAACGGACGGGGATGCCGTAGTTCGCCCGGTTGATGAAGTTGAACACGTCCATGCGCACGCTGAGGTTTTGCTGCTCGCCGACGCGAAAGTTCTTGAGCAACGCGGCGTTCAGATCAAGCACGCTGCCGGCGCGAAACGTGTTGCGGCCAACTTGTCCGTCCTGCCCGACCGGGGCCAGCAGGCTGATGGGATCAACGTTCAGGCGCAACGGTTGCCGGCGGTCGCCCGTACGCACCAACCCGCCAGTGGTGTTCAGGCGATCTGTTAAGTTGCCGTCCAGGTTCACGTCGAAAATGCTGTTCACGGTAAAGGGCTGGCCGGTCTGGAAACTACCGAGGCTGGCGAGTTGGAAACCGCCGAGGAGCGCGCGGAACGCCCGGCCGCGTTCGCTAAAGAGCGGAAGGTCATAAACGAAGTTGTAGGCGAGGCGGTGGCGCACGTCGAAGTTGGCCGGCCCCCGTTCGTTCTTCAGATTCAAACTATTCTGCGGCAAAGCTGATGCGCCGGCCAGATCGAATACGTCCGAGACATCGTCCAGCGCCTTGGCCAGCGTGTAGCCTATTTGGTACTGCACCGCCCCGGCGAGCCGACCGCGTGCCTGCAATTGCATGGCGTCGTAGCGCGAGTTGGCCGTGGTCTCGAAGATGTTGACTGCGCCGACCCCGCTGTCGGGCCGCCCGCCGGTGAAGCCGCCCGTCGCTGTGGCGCGCGTGCCGGGCGGCAACGCGAAACCGAAAAAGGCTGGCTCGGGGGTGATGAGTCCCGTTGGAATCGTCAGGGCTTGGAGCGTCAGGTATGTATTCGGCCCGAGGTTGGGCGTGTTGAAGCGCAGCAAGTGTCGTCCCAGCGTGCCGACGTAAGCGAGGGAGACTGCCAGGTTGGGCCCGAGTTGCTGCTCGACAGTAAAGCTGTACTGGTGGGCTGCTGGTGTTGTCAATTGACGGGCTGGCAGCGTGGCCCCGGCCCCATTCACGCCCGGCAATAACTCCGGGCGCGCGTTGGCGCAAGTGGGGCCGCCGCCGCGGGCGAAGCAATTGATCAGCGTAATGAGGGCGGCCGTTGTGACCGCCGGGTTAGGCGTATTGACACCGCTGGCCACCAGGGCGACGTTACTGCAAGGGTTGGCCACCGGCGTCACCACCGGGTTGCAGATATTGAGCGTGCCGCGCGTAGTACCGAAATTGAAGTTGCCTGCGCCACCCGCGAGATTGGTCGTTAAGAAGGTCGGAAAGACGTTGCGCGACTGGCTCACGACGGCCCCGAGAATCTGATCATAAAACAGACCGTAGCCGGCACGAAAGACGGTCGGTGCGTTTCGCCGGCCGAACAAATTAGCCGTGTAAGCGAGCCCGACGCGCGGCGCGAAGTTGTTGCGATCCGGCTCGAAGATGCTCGTGCGGCCGTCGATGAAATTGCGCAAGCCCGGCACGAGGCTCAAGGCGGGACTGTTGAAAGTATCCTCGATCCGGCGGCGGGCCTCATGCGGCGGTGTGTTGTACTCGTAGCGCAAGCCGTAATTGAGCGTCAGATTCGGGCGCACGCGCCATTCATCCTGGGCGAAAAAATCCAGTTGGTAAAAGCGCAGGTTGATGCTGGCACTGCCCGGCGCAGCTAATGTCAGATAGTCGCCGCTGGCCGCACCAGCGGCCACCAAGTCTTCCGGCCGGATGGGGCGAGTAGTCGGCAGCCCGAAGAGCGGGTTGGCCAGCGATTGGCTGTTCGCGCCGGTCGTGAGCGGGATTCGGGATGTGGCCGGCAGAACACCGTTGAAGGTGAGAAGCGTGCGGGCGTTGCGCGGCAATTCGCTGTTGAGTTCCGTCCGCCGCGTATCCGCGCCGAAGGTGAAGCGGTGATTACCCGTGCGCCAAGTCAACGCGTCGGCCAGTTGATAAGTGTTATTGACGCGCCGCTGCGGGAAGTTGAAGACATCAATGCCGACGGGGCTGAAGCCCGCGACATTCACTTGCCCGACCGGCCCCAGCCGGTCTTCGGTCGTGCAGGGGCGGGCGGCTTGGCCTGCGGGGACGCCACAGCGCCCGATGTCGGAACTGGCGGCGAGATAGAACACATCGCCCGCATTGGCGATAAACGCTCTGCTTGCGTTGACACCGGGCGAAGTGAAATTCTCAAGCAGCGGCGCGTTAATCAAACCGAAGGAGCCAAACGTCGGATCGGAGAAGGCGCTGGGGAGCAGAAACTCCCGGTCGCGCACATCCTCGAAATTGAGGCGCGTGCGCCCGTAGGAGAGGCGCACCTGATTGAAGATACCGGCCCGCGCTTCGCTGTTTAGGAAGAGCGAAAGGTTTTGCGTCCGCACGCGCGGTCGGAGGGTAGAGAAGAGCGCGCCGCCGGTGGCAGGTATGTCGCGCCAGTCCTGCGTGAAGTTATAACGGGCTGTGATCGACTGCCGGTGGCCGTAGAGTTGGAAGTTGCGATCAAATCTGCCGGACGCGACCTTGCCCTGCGCGCTCGCGGGCAACGACTGCGTAAAAGTATTCGGGCCGTAAACGCCGCCCGGATTATTGGGGAAGGGGAACAGGCTGAAGACCGCGTTGCCGGAACTGCTGGCGGGAAAGGTGTAGCGATCAGACGCGGTGCCGGAGAAGTTCGTTAAGCCGAAATTGCTCGCCGCGCCGGAGCCGAAGATGCCGCGCTGCTGGACGGTCGGCACGGCGAAGCTCTCTTCTTTGCGGGCGTTGGTGACGTAGCCTTCGGCCGCGACGAAGTAGAACATGCGGGGCGGATCATCGGGCCCGTGCGCGTCTTCGAGCGGCCCGCCGAGGACGAAGCCCCCTTGCCAGAAGGTGAATGAGTCCTCGCCGCCGCTCTGGTTGCGCACCGTCAGCGGCGCGGGGCTGATGGCTGAAAATCTGGCGCGGGTGAGGCCGAGAGAAAAGTCACTCCTGAATCTTGTATCTCGGACGACATTCTGATTGCCGACCATGAGCGGCGTAGTCGCGTTGCCGAACGCGGTGTCGAAGTTATTCCGCGCGTTGAGTTGCGAAGAATTAAACAGCCCGAAGAGCGCGCCGTGCGTGCTTGCGCCGCCGGACTTGGAGACGGCGTTGACCTGCGCGCCGATGTTCCGGCCAAACTGCGCGGGCGCTAAAAGCGTGATCGCTTGATACTCTTTGACCGATTCTATGGGCTGCGAGTTCAAGGCCACAAAGCCCTGTCGTCTGACACCGATGTCCTCGTCGTTATTGTCCGAGCCATCCACGGTGAAGTTGTTGGCCCGCGAGCGCAAGCCATTGACCGCGAACTGGCCGGCCGTGCCGACGCCCGCGCCGACGCCGGGGCCGGCCACCGAGCCGAGCGTCTGCGGCGGCGGGGCGACGCCGGGTAGCAGTAAGGCTAATTCATCGAACGTGCGGACGACGGTGCGGCCGCCGAGCGGCAGCGTCGTAACTTCTTCTTCGGTGAATGCGCCGCCGCGACTCGCGTCCGTTGCATTAGTGCGCGCGCGGGTATCTGTGTCTCTGGTGGTCAACGCCTGGGGCGTTGGGGTTGCGACCGGGGTAGCGCCGGATGTGCCCGGCGTCGGTGCTGGTGTGGCAGGCGCAGGATCGAGGGCCACGGGCACGGGCACGACCTCGCCTGCGCGCGTGATGAACAACCGCTGCTGCACTTCTTTGGGCAGGTAGCCGGGCGCGCTGACACGGATCGTATAGATGCCAGGTGGCAGCAGGCCCTGATAGAAGCGGCCGCGTGAGTCTGAAGTTTTCGGGATGAGCAGCCCGGTCTGTTGATTAATGATCTGCACCGCTGCCCCGATAATTGGTGCGCCGGTATCAGTATTCGTCACCGTGCCTTCAAAGGCCCCGGTAACTGTGTCCTGCGCGCGGCCGCGCGCGGGCCCAAGCAAACACAGCAAGCAGAGGACGGCGCATAAAACAGCCAGGTGTGGTAAGCGTCGGGCTGTCTGTGGACGCAAACTGCTACGGCCGGCCGGGGCCGACGGGCGCAAGAGCGGGGGACACATGGGGCATTACCTTTCTGATTCTGGCGGCACTGTTTGCGAGTATGCGTACTGGCGTTCTACGCAGTGCTGCTGTTGGCGGAGCGAAATCATGAACACGGTGGCCGCACGCAACGCATGTCCACCTCTCGCCAGTGCGCAATACATTAGGCGGCCCACGCCGGCCTGTCAATAGCATAATAGACGACAGCTAAACCGTCAGTTCATCGCCCTGTGTTGGTGCTTTGCGCCCACGCGCGTTCGTCGGTTAAGCTGGCGGCTTAGTTCGGGTTCAAGCCCCCCTGGCAGCAGGCGGGACACTGGCTAGTAGCAACGCACGCGCGCACGGCGGCAACAAAGGGAGGTTCACTTGTTGCCGCCGTGCGCCGCAGTCCAACCGGCACATGCTGTTTGCCGTTAATCAAATCCGTGTGGAGTATTTAATGAGTAGATTGCTTACAACGCTCGCTTTCGTCGCCCTTGTCTTCTGTGCGTCGGGCACACGCGCGCAGACGCGCCGCCCGCCCGCGCCGCCGGCCCGCCCGCAGACGCCCGCGCCGAAACCGACACCCCCACCCACCGCTGCCGCCGTGCCTGTTGCCGCCAAGACCGACGATGATTGTGGCTGCGATGCCGGCCCGCTGCCGGGCCTGCTGGCCACGGTCAATGGCGTCAAGGTGATGAGCACTGATCTGAGCGCGGACACCGAACAGCAGGTGCGCGAGTTGGAGCAGCAGGTGGTGGCCGCGCGTAAGCGCGAGCTTGATCTAGAGATCAACGCGAAGTTGCTCGATGCTGAAGCGAAACGGCGCGGGCTGAGCGCGGACAAAATCCTTGCCGACGAAGTAGTCAACAAAGCCCCGCGCCCGACCGATGCCGAGGTGCAGGCGTTCTACGAGCAGCACAAGCCGCAGATCGACGCGCAGGTCGGGCATCCGGCCACGTTGAACGAGGTGAAGGAAGACCTCATCGCCTCGATGCTGGACGCACGGCAGACGGCCGCGGCCAAGGGCTTGGCCGACCGGCTGCGGGCCGGGGCGCAGGTTAAGATCATGGCGACCGACACAACGCCGCCCGCGACCGCCGCCGAGCGGGCGCGTGTGCTGGCCACGGTCAACGGCGAGCCGCTCACGGCGGGCAACGTCGCGGATGCGTTGCGCCCGCTCATCGCGCAGGTGCAAGAGCGCATCTACCAATTGCGCCGGCAAGACCTCGACACGCGCATCAACGATCTGCTCTTGCAGCAGGAGGCGCAGAAGCGCCAGGTCACGCCCGATGCGCTGTACAAGACGGAGGTGGTGGCGCGCGTGAAGCCCGTCACCGAAGCCGACGCGCAGACGTTCTATAATGCTAATAAGGCGAGCATCAATGGCGACTACGCGGCGGTCAAAGATCAACTCATGCAGTATCTGACGCAGCAGGCGGAGCAAGCGGCCAGCGGCGCGTTCGCCGCGCAGTTGCGCCGCACGGCGGCGGTGCAGACGTTCCTCAAGTCGCCCGTCGCGCCCGCCTATGAAATCGCCACCGACGATCAGCCCGTGCGTGGAAACCAGACCGCCAAAGTAACGCTCGTCGAGTTCACGGACTTCCAGTGTCCCTCGTGCGCCGCCGCGCAACCGGTGTTGGAACGCATCATCGGCGAGTACGGCGACCGCGTGCGGCTCGTCGTGCGCGACTTCCCGCTCACGCAACACGCGAATGCCTTCAAAGCGGCCGAGGCGGCCGAGGCCGCGCGCGAGCAGAATAAATATTGGGAGTACGCCGCGCTGCTCTTTAAGCAACAGGGCGCGGGCACGAATGAGAAAGAGAAAGAGGCCGCGCTCGACGTGGCCAAACTCAAAGAGTACGCGACCCAACTCGGTCTCGACCGCGCGCGCTTCGACGCCGCGCTCGGCTCCGCCCGCTTCGCCGACAAGGTGCGCCGCGACCAACAGGACGGCTTGAAGATCGGCCTCAACCACACGCCCAGCTTCTACGTCAACGGCCGCATCACCAACGACAACGCCTACGAAACCATCAAAGCCGCGCTTGACGCCGCCCTCGGCGGCGGCGCGCACTAAGACTCCGCGCACCACACACGCCGGCCCATGCCGGGCCACAACCACGCCGCCCCACGCACTAACACGAAACCGCAAGCAGGCTTTCGTGTTAGTGCGTGGGGCGGCGTGACTATTTGTCTCGCTAGCTGCCTGCCGTTATGTGGCTAGTGGCTCAGTTGGCAGATGCAGGCGGCAGAGATGCCTTGCCACGCTCGCGCCTGTTCGCGCCGGCGCGCTGTGTTACTTGACGAAATATTTGAAATAGGTCTTCGTTTCATCCTTTACCTTGAAGCACAGACATGAACCGGCACCGTGCGGGGGCTTGGCAAACTGATAACAACGTGTAAGGAGAGACGACAAATGCTTCAGAAACTAGGCTTGATGAAATTGGGGTTACTCCTCTTAATTTTCGCCGCGGCCCCGGCTGCCCGTGCCGACACCATTAACTTTAGCTTCCCCGGTTCGCACACAGGCGTGCTGGGCACCAGTCAGGCGTTCACCTCCGGCAGTGTCACCATCACTGCTTACGGCTTCAGTTCTAATAATCATGCCACCAACCTCTACGGCAAAACAAACGGCGGCGATGAGACCGGCCTCGGCATCGCCAACGCGCCGCATTTCGAGATTCAGACGACCAATTTCATCCAACTGGACTTGGCCAATCTCTATGCGAGAAATCCCACTTCGCTCAGTTTGCAAATCGGCTCGGTACAGGCGGGTGAGGGCTGGAATATCTATGGCTCCAACACGCTGGGCACTCGGGGCAGCGCGCTGCTCGCCTCCGGGGTCACTGATTTCCCCAACTTCTTCACCTTCGCCACAGTGCCGACGGGCTTTAGATACATCTCCGTGCAAGCCTCTAGTGAGGACGTACTGCTAAACGGCTTGTCGGCGACGACACCGAATACACCGACGCCGGAACCAGCCACGATGCTGCTGCTCGGCACGGGCTTGGCGGGCGTCGCTTCAAGAATGCGCAAGCGGCGCAAACTCAAACTGAGTTAACCCGGTGTAAGCGCCATCGCCGCGCCTACAGCGTGAACCGCTTGCCCACGGATGTGCGAGGGCGTCCCTAAGCAAAACAGGGACGGCAGTAAGCAGAAAAGAGGTGTCCCTAATGAGACAGGGGACGCCTCTTTTCCCGTTAGGTCCACCCCTGTCTGCGCGTGCGGTTATTGCGGGCGGCGTTTGGTTAGCCGCAGTCGGCGCGACGACCCTGTCAGTGCAGCCGGCCGCAAGCGGGCGGGTGCTTACGGTCGCAAGACCCGCCCGCTTATGGCCGGCGGTTTGGCGGCAGCCCGCGCAGCACAGCGCACATCGCTCTAGGCCGCACCGATTTGCTATAGTGGCCGCCTTATGGTTGCTCACACCTTCGACGATGCCTTCTCACAAGTCAGCCGACTCGTCCGGGACTTTCAGGCGCACGAGGCTGATTTTATGTCGCCCAAGTACAACGAGGCGGCTGTCCGGCAAGACTTTATTGATCGCTTCTGGATGGCGCTCGGTTGGGACGTGACGCACGAGACACAGAAGAATCCGCGCGAGCGCGAGGTGACGGTCGAGAAGCGAGTCAACGTTGAGGGGCGCGGGAAGCGGGCGGATTACAGTTTCGCCGTCGCGCCCAACTTTGGGGACGTGCGATTCTTCGTTGAGGCGAAGAAACCGGGCGGGCAGTTGAGCAATGCGCAGGATTATTTCCAGACTGTCCGGTACGGCTGGAACGCGCATACGCCGGTCGCGGTGCTGACTGACTTTGCGGCGCTCCACATTCTCGATTGCCGCTACAAGCCGGACGTGGCGGCGGTGCTGCAATACGCCGCGCTCGAAAAATTCCATTACACGGATTACGCGGACGAGGAGAAGTTCCGCAGCATCTATCATCTGTTCGCCCGCGAGGCAGTGGCGGACGGCGCGCTTGAGCGTTACGCCGCCGCGTTGCCAAAGCCGGGGCGGCGGGGGCAGCAGCAGGCGCGCGTTGCGCGCGGCATTTATCAAAGCGTTGACGAGTCGTTTCTCCAAGAACTGGACAGCTACCGCGCGGCGCTCGCGCACGCCTTCAAGCAAGCTAACCCGCAACTCGACAGCGCGCAGTTAACGGAGATCACGCAGCGCACGCTCGACCGGCTCGTCTTCATGCGGTTCCTGGAAGACAAGCTGATTGAACAAGACGAGTTGATCGAACCGCTGGCTATGTCGGCGCAGCCGTGGGCGGAGTTCGTGCGCGTGTCGGTACGGTTGAACGGCGTCTATAACGGCATCATCTTTCGCCGCCACGACATTCTCGACGCGCCGACGTTCCGCGTGGACGCGCGCGTCTTTCAGTCGATCTGTCACGACCTGTCGCACGTCCGTTCGGTTTACGCTTTTCATCTCATTCCGATCCACATTCTCGGCAGCATCTACGAACGCTTTCTGGGTAAGACCATCGAGGCGGGCGCGCAGGGCGCGGCGGTGGTGGACAAGCCGGAGGTGCGCAAGGCGGGCGGCGTCTATTACACGCCGGAGTACATCGTGCGCTACATCGTGGCGCAGACGGTGGGCCAACTCATCGCGGGCCGGACACCGGAGCAGATACGCGCGTTGCGCTTTGCCGACATCTCGTGCGGGTCTGGTTCGTTCCTGCTCGGCGTCTATGATCTGCTGCTGCGCTATCACACGACATATTACAACCGGAACAAGCGGACGCACGCGGAAGGTGTGAAGGCGGGCTGTCTGGACGCGGGCGACGGCGCGTTGCGGCTGTCGCTGCTACAAAAGCGCACCATCCTCTTGAACAACATCTACGGCGTGGACGTGGACGCGCAGGCGGTCGAGGTGGCGCAACTCTCGCTCTACCTGAAACTGCTCGAAGACGAGACGACCGCCACCGCGCACGCCCAACAACTCGCCCTGCGCGCCGCCCTGCTGCCGAGCTTGGGCGACAACATCAAAAGCGGCAACTCGCTCGTTGATTGGGACATTCTTGATGGGGAACTATTCGACCGCGCAGAGGAATTGAAGGTCAACCCGATGAGCTTCAAGCAAGAGTTCACGGACATCATGCGCGCGGGCGGCTTCGATGCCATCGTTGGCAACCCGCCTTACGGGGCACAATTCAGTGACGCTGAGAAAATTTACATAAGAGAAAAGTTTGAATCCTATAGGTACAAATATGACAGCTATATTTATTTCATAGAACGAGCGTTGGAACTTCTAAAGAGCGGTGGGTACGTTAGCTTTATCACACCTGAGGTTTGGCTCAAGCTAGAGAATAGCGAGCCTCTAAGAAGATTCATCTTTGGGAGAGCAGCTTTTGAGCGACTCAAAGTATGCGGGGAGAATGTCTTTGCTCAAGCTGTAGTTAATACAATTGTTTTCGTGCTGCGCGCTGGCGAGCAGGCAAGCAAGATTGAAGTAGAAAAAGAAAACGAGAAATGGATTATCCCCTCTGAGGTTTGGCGTGAATCTAACATCCTTGCCATAGACTATCGGCTGAAGCCCGGTATTTATACAGTCGTTAGAAAGATCAAAAATCATAGCTCGGCTTTGTCAAACTATGGTGAAGCTATTCAAGGGATCACGGCTTACGATAAATATCGTGGGCAAGACCCCGCGTTGATAAAAAGGCGCGGTTATCACTTCGACCATGAGCATGATGATACATGTGGTAAGTGGCTGGCCGGTATGGATGTCTCACGTTACATGCTCAATTGGAGCGGAGAATGGTTAAGCTACGGCCCGTGGCTTGGTGCTCCCCGCGATCCGAGATTTTTTGATGGCCCGCGCCTGCTCTTTCGTGAGATTCCGGGCGAGCGAAAGAGAATACAAGCAACAATCGCCGACGAAACTTTTTATCACGGCCATAGTGTTACACCTTTCAAGATGAAGGACAGTGTTAAGGTTGATCTGCGTTACTTATTAGGTATCGCAAATTCAAAATTGGTAAGTTGGCATGGTGGCTTAACTCTCTCAAATTTTGGGAAAGACATCTTCCCTAAGCTAAATCCCCAAGACATCAAAGACCTACCTGTTCCGAATATCAATCTCTCCAATCCAGCCGAGAAAAAGCAGCACGACGACATAGTGCGCTTGGTCAATCAAATGATGGCGGCGAAGCGGGAGTTGGCGGGGGCGGCGACGGAGCGGGAGCGGGCGTTGTATGAGCGGAAGTGCGCGGCGCTTGATCGGCAGATTGATGAGTTGGTGTATGCGTTGTACGGGCTGACGGCGGCGGAGGTCGCGCTGGTTGAGACGGCGTAGGGCGCGGCGGGTGTGCGGGGCGGCAATAAGCCGGGGCGGGACGGCAGTAAGCACAAAAGGGACGGCAGGCACGCCAAGCCGGACGGCAGTCCGCCGATTAGGGAGGGCAGGCACGCCAAGCCGGAGGGCAGGCACGTCGGGACGGAAGGCAGTAATGCAAACAGGGAGGGCGGTCGCGTGATGACTGCCCTCCTTTTTCACGTTACTGCCTTCCCTTGTCACAAGCCGGACGGCAGTCCGCAGACGATTGCTGTCACATCCAGGTTAAGAGCGTATCAGTCCCGGCATTGCGCGACGGTTGCGCACACATGGGCGGAATGAGGGGGTGAATGCCCGGCTAATTTATGCTTGCGCCCGCGCCCCGACCCGCTTTATATTTCCGCTGCTCATACACCTGAGCGCCTGTCGTCAGTTGCATTCACTGGCAAAACACCCACGCCACTACCGCCGGCTACACCGCCGGCAAGGAGTACCTCAATCATGGCTAAAGATTTCATTCCACAGCCGGACACCGAGTTCGCCGTCTGGCTCAACAACTTCGTCAGCACTGCCACCAGGAGCAAGAGCCGGCTAAACGTGGCCGACGACGCGCTCGCAGACCTGTCCACGCTGGCCGCCACCTTTCAGACGGCCGTGACCGGCGTGCAGGCCGCGCAGGTCGCGCTCGACGCCAAAGTGCAGGCCAAGAAACAGGCCCGCGCGGCGGTGGAAACGGCGGTGCGGGCGCGCGTGCGGCAGATACAGGCTGAGCCGGGCGTGACGGACGAAGACCGCGCCAGCCTGCGGATCACCGTGCGCGCCGCCCAAGCCACTCCCGCCGCCGCTCCGACCACCCGCCCCGTCGGCACTGTGGATACATCCCAACGGCTGCGCCATCAACTCGATTACCGCGACAGCGCGACGCCCAATCGCCGCGCCAAACCCACCGGCGTCACCGGCTGCGAAATCCACGTCGCCATCGGCCCGCAACCGCCCGCCGACCCGGCCGACTTTCGCCTGCTCGCCGTCGATCCCGCCACCCCTTACGTTGTCAACTACACCGGCGCGGATGCGGGCCAGACCGCACACTATCTACTCCGTTGGGTCAACGCACGCGGCGAACGCGGCCCGTGGAGCGAAACCACCAGCGCCACCATCACGGGCTAGGGCACGCTAAGTAGCAAGCAGTTACGTGCGTCTATCTTGTCGGGTTCGCCTGCCGGTAGCGGGCGGGCGCTGCCGCTACCACAGCCCCGCCCGCTACCGGCCGGCAGAGAAATATACGCGAACACTGGAAAGGAACAGTCGTTGGCCGTTTATCTCGGCTAGCTTAGCAAAGGGAGATTACAGATTATGAATCGGTTCTTAGCAAATTCCATTCTCAGTTTCGCGGCGTTGTTGTTTATAGGGTTGGGCGCGGGCAGTGCGCGCGCTGACGGTATTGTGTTCGTTGGCCCCGATGATTGTTTTCCGGCGGGCGTCGGGCGCGGTTGCGGGGATGCCCGCGCGCCGCACGTACTGTCGCTCCAGTCAAACGGCCAGAACCCCACCTCGACCGGCTCAGTCGGCCGCTCGACCAGTTCGCCCAACGGCGACGTGAAGACGGGCGACTGGACACGCGGTAGTAATACGCAGACCGTCAGCATCACGGAGATCGGGCTGTCGCAGGCCAGCCAACTCCGCATCTTCTTCGACATCAACGAGCCGAACAGCCACGATCGCGGCGCGGTCACGCTCCAATCACTGGTCTTGACGGCCTACAATACGAGCGGGCAGGCAGTCTTTACCGCTTCGCTCGTCAATAGTCCGCTGACCTTGCAAGAACGCGGCAACGGGCAAGGCCACTCTGACTACTCCTTCGGGCTGGACGCCGCCGCCGCCGCTCGCCTCCAAGCCGCCATCGCCGCTAACCCGAATCTGCGGCTCGGTCTGGCCGCCTCCATTACCGGCGTCGAAGGCGGCCCGGAAAGCTTCTTCATCGGCACGGCCCAGAACCCGGCAGCCGTGCCCGAACCAGCCACGATGCTGCTGCTCGGCACGGGCCTCGCGGGCCTCGCCTCAAGAGTGCGTCGCCGCCGTAAGCCACAGGCCTAGCCCAACCGGCACAAGCGGGTCAGGGCAGTTAAAAAAGGGTCGCTGATTGAACGCGCTGCATCGGCTGATGCGCGCCGCTTCAATCAGCGACCCTTTCGCTTGTCCGCAACCGCCCCGGCCGACGTTGCTTTAGGGCAGCGCTTCGACGTTGACGGTGAAGCGGAAACTGCCGCCCTGTTGTACGCCGAGGACGAACTGCACGCTGACAGAGGCGTTCGGTGCGAGCGTGCCGCCCGGCAAGGCAACGACGAGCGCGGAGTGCAAGCCGCCGCCCTGCGCTGGCTGCTGCGGCAGTTCAACCGTCGTGCCTTTGACGAGCGTCGTCCCACCGCCGCTCAGTGTCACCATTACGTCCTGCGAATCAAGCAAGCGTAGGTCAGCCTGCGCACCACCGGGGTTCGGCGTGTTCAGCGTCGTGATGTCCACGATGCGGAAGCGCAGGCCCGAGACTATGCGCCCGGTGCGGTTGACGAACTTGCGCCGGATGGTGAGCGTGCCGAGCGGCGCGTTCGGCCCTACCGCCGCGTTGTCGCGCACGCGGTTCGGCGCGACGGTCGAAGCTATGGCCACATCGACGAGCGTGGCCTTGAGTTGCGCGTTGCGCTGGATGGGACTGGCCAAGTTCTCCGGGCCGGGTGCGCCGAGGATGGCGGGCGTGCCGCCGACCGTGCCGTTGGTCGAGACGAGCGCGAAGTCGGCCGCGTTGTCGCCCGTGTCCTGCGGCGTGCCGCTCGTCAACTTGCGCGCGAAACTGTACTGCTCGTCCGCGTTGGCGAACGTCGGGGCGAGCGCGAGACCCGCGCCCTCGCGGAAGAGGTTGTCATCGAGATATACCCCCCCACTGCTGAAGCCGACCGCGTCGAGCCGGTTCGCCGCCGTAAATTGTGCCTGGTCGGCCGTGCGGAAGAGGGCGATGCCCGTATTGTCCGCAAGGTCATGCGCATAGGCCACGTCGCCCGCCGTCGCCGTCAGCGAGTAGCTGCTGCTGCCCATCGCGTCGGTCAATAAATAGTGCCCGCGCGCCGGAATGACCGTGCCATTCGGGATCATAGCGACGTAGCCATGCACCGAGCCGTCAACTGTCTGCGCCATGATGCCCCAACCCTGCGAGCCGTCCACCGCGTTGACCGTCACGTCCGCATCACTGTTGTTATACAACTCGATGAACTCGTCGCCAGCGCCATTGGGGCCGCGCAGGCGGAACTCGCTGATCAGCACCGGGCCGAGCGCGCTCGACACGGCCGTGAAGTTCGCGGTCTGGTCGGCGCTCACGTTATAGACGCTCTGGTAAGTCGGGTCGAAACCGTAGCCCGCGCGGGTGGGCGTGACGGTGTAGAAGTACAGCCCCGAGGCGAGACCGCTGAACGAGTAGTCGCCGTTCGCGTCCGTCGTGGTCGTCGCCGCCTGATCGCCGCCCAAAGTCATGCCGACGCCGGGCAAGCCCGCGCCGGTCGGCGCAGAGACATGCCCCGTGATGTTGAAGAACGCATTGCGCACGATGATGCCAACTTCGCTCGACGTGCCGGTCTGCCCCTGATTATCCACCGCCCGCGCCGTCAGGTAATAAGTGCCGTCGGGCACGTTGTTCCAGACGATGCTGTAGGGCGCAACGGTAGCCGTGCCGATCAGCAACGGCGACGGGCTGGCGTATGGCCCGGCGTAAAACTCGACGCGGCTGATCGTGCCGTCGGCGTCGAATGCGTCCGCGCTGACCGTGATGTTCGTGTGCGCGGCGAAAGTTTGATTAAACTCCGGCGCGGTTATCGTCGCGTAGGGCGGCGCAGCTACATTCGAGTAAGCGGAGTCGCCCGCGCTGCTGTAGGCGCGCACGCGGAAGTAGTAGGACTGGGTTTGCCCGACCCCGATGTTGTCGAGCGTCGTGACGTTCGCGGCCGTCGTGGCGAACTGCGTCCACGGGCTTGCGCCGGTTGCGCTGGTCTCGATCTTAAAGCCGGCCTCGTCCGTGCTGTTGTCCGTCCACGCGAGACTCACGTTGCCGGCGACGCGCGTGCCCACAAGATTCGACGGCGCAAGCGGCACAGTGCCTCCCGCCGGCGCGGCGAAGCGGGCCGTCCGTAGCGTGATGTGGTGCGCCGTGTAGGGCGCGTTGTCGTAGAACTTGGCATAGGCGAAGACGGTCTGCCCGTTGGCGGCGACGACGAACGGCGTCTCTTCCGGCAGTTGCGAATTGGCCAGCGCGAACTCTTCCAGCACGAAGCCGGTCGCGGTCACGCGTGCCCCATAGATGTCGCCGCGTGGCTGGATCGGATAAGACTCGTTGCGCTGATCGAGCCAGTCGAGAATATACTGCGCGCCGTCCCACGCAACGGCCGGCGCGGTCTGCAAGTTGATCGCGTTCGTGATGGTAATACCCGGCGTGCCGTCGAGCAGCGTACCATCGGCTTGTATGCGCCGCGCGAGGATGTTGTTGCTGGCCGACCACGCAACGAGCGCGGTGTCGCCCGCCGAGGCCAGATGCGGCGCACTGCCGGAACTGCCGCTCGACACAATGAAGTAGCCCGGCGTCGTGCCGTCCGCATTGACGAACGCGCCGTTGACCGACGACGCGCTTACGTCGTGGCGCGCGTGATACTCCCACACGACGAGCCAGCGATTGCCGACAGTCGCCACGCGCGGCCCGAAGTTGAAGTTGAACTGGAGCGTGACGGGCGAGCCTAAAACTGCGCCGGCGCTCGACACGCGCACCGCCTGCACGTAGCGCAACTGCGAGGTTGGTTGCAGAATGTTGCTGACGAGAAACGTATCGCCGAGCGCGCCCACGTCAGGCGTATCGCCATTCATAATGAGGAACGGCGCGGCATCAAGGAACGCGCCCGCGCTCGTTAAGCGGCGGCCGAAAGTTTGTAAGCCCGCGCCGGCGTCTGCCTGCCACACGATCAGAAACTCAGCGCCGTTCCACGCGACCGCAGGATTATTAACGGATGGCAAACCGGTCGTCACGACGAGCGGTGTGTTGTCGATGACGTTGCCGTTCGGGTCGAGGCGTTGGGCCAGCACGCGGCCTACGCTGGCGCTCGTGCTGCGATAGACGACGAGAAAGCCCGGGCCGCCCGCCGCCATGCGCGGCCTCAGTTGACGCGGCGCACCAAGCGCGACGGGTGTGCTCGCGCCGGCTGTCGCCCCCGCCACGCCCGCCGTATAGATGTC
Source organism: Pyrinomonadales bacterium (assembly GCA_038322995.1). GTDB lineage: Bacteria > Acidobacteriota > Blastocatellia > Pyrinomonadales > Pyrinomonadaceae > QHXQ01. Next base: position 2,328 of record JBBQGM010000095.1, on the reverse strand, counting down.
CAACTCCGCCCGTTGATCAAACCAGACGAGCCGCGCGCCGCCGCCGCCGAGCGCGGGCGTGACGGCTGCTTCGTTCTGATAGCCCGGCGCGGCTGACACCCCGATGCCTTGCGGATCAAGCACCGCGCCGGCGCTCGAGACGCGCGTGTCGTAGATGTCGGTGTCGCCATAAGTGTCGTTGGCGGGGTTATAGTCGCTGTCGTAGGCGACGTGCCAGTTCGTGCCGTCCCACGCGATGCTAAGGGAGGGCGCGCCCGTGCCCGCGTTGGCGGCCACGGTGAGCGGCGTTTGATCCAACACCGTCCCGTTGTGCGCGACCCGCACACCGAGCACGCGCGTGAGCGAGCCGGGGTCGTCCCCCCAGACGACGAAATAATTAGTGCCGTCGGACGAGACGCGCGGCTTCTTGGGCGAGGTCACGTCGAGATTATTGTTGAGTCGAACCGGCGTGCCCGCTTGGGTGAGACTCGCGGTCAGGCGCACGCCCTTGACGAGGTTCTCAAAGTTCGGGCCGGCGGCATAGTCGATAAAGGTCAGCAGGTAGCCGTCGCCAGCGAACGCGAGATCGGTATTGCCGAGGTTCTGGCTCGTGTGCGTGTAGGCGATCTTGCCGCCGGGGTCTAGCACCGTGCCCGCCGGCGTGATGCGCGCGACATAAACCGAACGGACGCTGCTGCCGGGACTGAACGCGTCCCACACAACGACGCTGTTGCCCGCGCCGTCAACGATCAAATTTTGCGGAAAGATTTGCGCTGAAGCGTTGGCCGCGATGACGATGGGCGTCGGGTCGAGTCGCGTGCCGTCGGGCGCGATGCGTGCGCCGAGCAGATCGTAGGCGTAGCGGTTGTCCTCATGCTCCGTAAGCCAGACGACGAGCCAGTTCTGCCCGTTCCACGCGACGCGCGGATAGCCCTGATTGTATTGCGCTTCGTTGACAACGATAGGCGTCTGATCGATGACGTTGCCGGCAGCGTCGAGCCGCGCGGCATAGATGTCAATCATAGTGCCCAGGCCGGTGCCGGTGTAAGGGCCGGAAAAACCGACGATGAAACCGTCGCTGCGGATGGCTGTGCGCGTGTCGGCCCAGACGGCCAAATAGCTGTCTGCGCCGCGCGCGATCTGCGGGTTCTCTTGCCGGCCGGCGGCCGGGGCCGGGGTCACATCACCGGGCAGCAGGACGGGCGCGTTGATTTGCGCCGCGCCGACAACGGAAAAAACAAGTAGGGCAGCAACGGCTGCGAGGGTGCGCAATTGTTTGATGGTAAGCATAGACACAAATTCACTGACAGCCGCGCCAGAGGAGGGCACGGGCGCGCGGGCGTTGGCCGCGCGCTGTTGAAGAGTTCTAAACCCGGAGTTTGAATACTGAGACTGGTTCAGTTTGCGCACAATGCCGTGCAGCAAACACACGACAGCGCAAAAGTTCTCGCCGTTACTCGCGCCGTGAGTCTCACACGGGCAAGCAATCGTTTTGGATTTGAGGGGAAAGCTGCGCCGTACCGGCGGCCGTTCGGGCAGCAATTGGAAACATGCTTAAGACGTATGTATAACTCATTCAGTTGCACCCGCCCGATACATAAAAATGCGAATCAATAGTTGAAAAATTTCGACGTTGAAAACAAAGGGTTTACGCTATCGGGTTTATGTCCGCAGCTAAAATAGCGTCCGTAAGTTGTTGATTTCCCCTGCTCGAGTTCAACTACTGATTCGTATAAATATGGTGTGATAATGAAAGAAACGGCCGGCGTGCGCCCGGCCGGGCGGCATAACCTGTACAGCCTTTGCGAGCGCGTAGTATATTTTCCGTCTTCCCCGACCAACGAAATCCCCTGCACGCCCGCTTACGGGCCGACGCGGCTCCCCATGCTCGACCCCACGGCGGAATTAATGGCCCCTGAAGCGGTTAAATGCTTCAGGCGACAAGGAGGATGAAGCAGCATGGCAAACCGTTACGATGCAGACTACGACTCTGATCCCGACCGCGCCGCAGACCGCACGGGGCGGCGCGACGAATATGACTACGACCAGCGCGGGCGCTACGAGCGCAACCTTGACGAACCGCGGCCACGGGCCCGGGCCAAGCGCTACGACCCGGAGCGCGCCGATGACAGCTACGACTACGGTCGTGGGGGGGGGGGCCGCGCCCCCCCCCCGGAGCGCGCGGCCGCGCCAGCCCGCCCCGCCCCGCCCCCCCCAAGCCCCCCCGAGGAACCGGGGGCGGGTGGGGCCCCCGCCCCGTCCTCACGGGGGTCATTCGGGGGGCGGGGGGGGGCGGGCTGGCGCGGCGGCGAGAACCTGTGGGGGGGGGGGGGCCCCCCCCCCACGACC
>JBBQGM010000094.1:0-19277 GCA_038322995.1 Pyrinomonadales bacterium | reverse complement strand
CGATGAAGGCCACGCTGAATCCGCTCCGCTCGAATGAGTTGTTCTGCCGCCCTTTGATTGTACTATTCAACTGGCGCGGCAGACTGCTTACTCCGATACATTCAACGCAACTTCCGTTTTGATGCGAAGCGGCAGAACGCTTATTAGACCGCCAAGCGCGGTACTTTTCGACTATAGCCGACTTTTACCGCCAGCGGTCTAACACCCTGAAAAGCCGACTTTTACCGCGCTTGGCGGTCTAACACGACGAAAGCCGACAATTACCGCGCTCGGCGGTCTAATCCAACTTGAGGCAGGACTACGTCGGCAGTTGGCGCGGGCGCGGCGGCGGCTCGGTCTGCGCCGGGCGCTGCTCGCCCGCCTCGGTGAACATCTCTTTGATCATGCCGACGCTGGAGAGCATCGTCGAAGTCTCGACCGGCATGAAGATGACCTTCGAGTTGTTGCCGCGCACCATCTCTTTCAAACTTTCGATGTAGCGTTGCGTGATCAGATATTGCGCCGGGTTGCCGTGCCCCAACATGGCTTGGGCAATCCGCGAAATCGCTTCGGCTTCGGCAGCGGCGTTGCGCAGACGGGCCTGCGCTGCGCCGTCGGCCTGTAGGATGGCCGCTTCCTTTTCGCCTTCGGCGCGCGTGACGGCGGACTGCTTCTCGCCTTCGGCGCGCGTGATGGCGGCTTGCCGGTCGCCGTCGGCTTGCAGCACCAATGCGCGCCGGTTGCGCTCGGCCGTCATCTGCTTCTCCATCGTGATGCGCACGTCTTCGGGCGGATTGATGTTCTTCACGTCCACGCGCGTCACCTTCACGCCCCACTTGTCGGTCGCTTCGTCGAGGATGATGCGCAGTTTGGCATTGATCTGATCGCGTTGCGAGAGCGTGTGATCCAAATCCATGTCGCCCATCACGGCGCGCATGCCGGTGATGGTTAACTGCACCAGCCCGCCGACGAGATCATTCATCTCGTAGACGGCCTTGATCGCATCGGTGATCTGCCAGTAGACGACCGAGTCCACGTGGATCGTTACGTTGTCGCGCGTGATGACGGGCTGCGGCGGCAGGTCGATAAACTGCTCGCGCAGATCGATTGAAGTGAGACCGGGGCGCACGCTCGTCCAGTAGACCGCGCGCGGCTTCTCGAAGAACGGGATGATCATGTTCAAGCCGCTGTTCGCCAGCCGGTCGAACCGCCCGAAGCGTTCGATCACCAACACAGTTGCCTGCGGCACGATCTTGATCGTCTTCAACGCCACGACGAGCACAGAGATCGACACGAACAGGACGAAGAGTAGAAATAAAGCGGGCATTTTTCACCTCCGAATTAAAGGGGCTGGCAGAGACGCACATTCCGCTGCGCTTTGGCGGCGCAACTATAACGGATCGCGCCGGTCGGTTGAAAGCATTGGCGGTGGTGGCTGCCAGCCGCCGCGCGCCGCTTCCACGATGCGCGCCGCAGCCAACACTTCCGCTTCCGCATGCGGTCGCCCGACAATCTGCACGCCAAGCGGCAAACCTTCCGGCGAACGACCGGCGGGCACGGCCACGGCCGGCAACCCGTACACGTTGAACGTCTGCGCATAACTGAACGCCCGCCAGAGACTCAGTTCCTCATCGCCAACCCTCACCCTACGCGCATCATGCAGGAAAGCAGGCCCGGCACTGATGGGCGCGACGATGAGCGGAGTCGTCTTCATCCATTGCAGTAATTCCGCGCGCAGCCCGTCGCGCAGAAACCACGCGGCGAAATATTCATCAAGCGTCTGCCCCGCCTCTTTAGTGCCACGCCACAACATGCCTTGCGCCGAAGGGCCGGCCAACGCCTCGCGCCCTTCATGCAAAGCGCACATCTGCCGCTGCACTGCCCGCGCGAACAGTGGCAGCCACAGTTCTGCTCCTCGCGCGATATGCGGCGGCCGCTCCGCCAACGGCACGAGACCTGCCGCCTCTAAGCTGCGCACCGCCGCCGCAACGGCCTGCTTCGTCCCCGCCGTCACGGGCGCTATGCCATCGTCGGTGTACCAAGCGACTTGATAACCGCGCAGTTCGATTTCCATCCGTGCGCTGCCGCGCTGACCGGCAGTCAACGGCTCATCATTGGCCAACACATCGAACAACAGCGCGAGATCGTCAACGCAACGGGCCATCGGGCCGAAGGTTTCATGCGCGGCGAACGGCCCGTCGGCGGGCGGGAAGTGACCCGCGTTCGGCACGCGCCCGATGGTCGGCAGCAAACCGACGATGCCGCAGAAATGCGCGGGGATGCGAATCGAGCCTGCCAAATCGCTGCCCATATCCGCCGGCGATAGACACGCGCTGATGGCCGCCGCCGCGCCGCCGCTCGACCCGCCCGGCGTGCGCGTAAGATCGTGCGGATTGTTGGTGCGCCCGAAGAGCGGATTCGCCGACTCGTGATCCAGCGCCAACTCGCAGACGTTTGTCTTGCCCAAGATGATTGCGCCCGCCGCCCGCAGACGCGCCACTGCCGGCGCATCTACTCCCGGCACATAGTCAGCGCGCAGACGCGAGCCGCTCGTCGTCAACAACCCGCGCGTGGCAATCGTGTCCTTGATTGTCATCGGCAGACCGCACAGCGGCCCTGCCAGCTCGCCGCGTATGATCATCTGCTCAGCCGCCTGCGCCTGCGCCAACACGGCGGGCGCAAATGTCACGATGGCATTCAGTTGCGCATTCAATTCATCTGCGCGACGCAGATGCGCTGCGACCACTTCAACCGGCGAGACCTCACGCGTGTGCATGAGTTCGAGCAACCTTGTTGCGGAAAGTTTTGTAAGTTCGTCAGCCAGTTTGTTGCCCCTCTCACTTATTGCTCGCTTGTTTCCGTTAACAGTTGAATAAATTTGCGCGCGGCTGTGCCGAGCGTGCGGTCGCTCCGATGGATGACGCCGACGGAGCGCGTCCATTCCGGTTCGGCGAGCGCGACGACGGCGAGTTGGCCCGTGCGTTGTTCGTCGATCACGCTCGGGCGCGGCACGATGGCGACGCCGAAGCCGACCTCGACCGCGCGTTTGATCGTCTCGATGTTGTCGAACTCGGCGACGCGGCGGACGGCAACGCCGTGTGCGCGCAGGATGCGGTCGGTCGCCTGCCGCGTCGGGATGTCGCGCTCGAACAAGACGAAGTCCAATCCATCGAGTTCACGCGCGCTTAGCTTCTTCAGTTTCGCCAATGGATGCTTCGGCGGGCAGATCAGCACGAGCCGGTCGCCGCGCAAGGGCACAATCTTCAGCCCGCTCTTCTTCTTCGGATACGCGACGACGCCCAACTCAACCGTGCCGTTCAGCACGTCGCGCACGATGCTCGTCGTGCGGCTGTACTCAAGATCGATCTTAGCCTCCGGGTACAACTCCATGAAGCGGCGGATCGCGGGCGGCAGCTCGTGCAGCCCGATGCTATACACGGTCGCGACATGCACGTTGCCGCTCACCGTGCCGGTCAGCGTGCGCATGCGTTCTTCCAAACGCATGTACGCGGCCACGACGTTGCGGCTTTCCTGATAGAACGCTTCGCCGTCTATCGTCAGCCGCACCTCGCGCCGCCCGCGCACGCGCTCCAACAGCTTGCGCTTGAATTTAGTTTCCAGCCCGCGCACCTGTTGACTGACCGCCGATTGCGTCACGTAATTGGCTTCAGCGGCGCGCGAAAAACTTTTCGTGTCCACGAGATCACAGAAGATTTTTAATGTTTCGATCTGCACACACGGATTATAAGTTTGGCAGGACAATACACGCTAGTTATTTCATTTTACCTGCCCGCGATTAATGACTAAACTCTGCTCGCAGATGGAAACGATTGTACCGGCTGTTGGGGCGAAAGATGCGCTCAGCGCGCAACTAACGATTGCTTTTCCGGCCGCGCGCCATATAATCATGGGCGTTCCACTGCAAGCTGTATCGTTCGCCGCGCATGCACGCGCATAAACGCCCTTAATTGTGGTCGGCGCGCGTCGTGCGTTCGGTGGCGAAGAGGAGGGTCTTTCCTGAGATGGCTGTCCGTTTGAGTCGCAACTTTCTGCTGCGCAAGCTGCACCAACTGTCGGGCATCATCCCGCTCGGCGTCTTTCTTTTGGAGCATTTCTACACCAACTCGAAGGCGCTCGACGCGCATCAAGGGCTGACAAATTTTAACGCGGCTGTGACTGACTTGCAGTCGATCCCGTACATCATCTTCGTCGAGATCGGCGGTATCTTCATCCCGCTCATCTATCACGCGCTTTACGGCCTCTTCATCACGATCCAGTGGCGACCGAACAATCTGCACTATCCGTACCCGCGCAACTGGTTTTATACCATTCAGCGCGTCACCGGCATTATTCTCTTCTTCTTTATCACTTTTCACGTGCTCAACTTTCGCTTCGGGCTGATTCCGGGTCTGAATACCCGCTCAGTCGCGACGCACGCCAACGAGGCGTTTCAGATCGTTCAAGCCGAATTCAGCATCTGGTGGGTCAGAGTTGTCTACACCATCGGTATCACCGCGACCGTGTGGCACTTCGCCAACGGGCTGTGGCTGTTCGCAGTGGACTGGGGCATCGTGATCGGCGAGCGGGCGCAGCGCGTGATGGGCTACGCCTGCATCGCGCTTGGCGTCTTTCTGCTTGCGGTAGGCATCAACGCGATGATGGCGTTCATCTGGACGGGCGGACTGCTCGGAGGGATTCTTTACTAAGATGGGCGAAGTTCGCGCCAACACGCTGCTGGTCAACGCGGTTGACGAGGCGCTCGCGCGGCGCGGGCAGATCGCGGCTGACGAAATTCGCCAATATGAAGCCGACGCACTCGTTGATACCGGCGTGGTGCGCAGCATCTTGCCGGCGCATGTCGTCCAACAGTTGGGTCTAGCGATTCGCGGGCAACGTGTGGTCGAGTACGCAGATGGACGCAATGAGGCTGTCGGTGTGACCGAGCCTGTCATCTTCAACATCTACGGCCGAGACACAATGGAAGAGGCGCTTGTGCTAGGTGATGAGGTGCTGGTGGGGCAGACGGTATTAGAGAAATTGGACTTGCTTGTGGACTGTGCCAGACAAAAGCTTGTCCCGAATCCAGCGCACCCGGATCAGCCGGTGACAAAAGTTAAATAAGGGAACGTTGCAAAGATGGCGACACCAAGTAAAGATTTGAAGATCGCGATTGTCGGCGGCGGACTCGCCGGACTGGCCGCCGCGATGCGGATCGCCGAAGCGGGCCACGCCGTCGATCTGTTCTCCGTCGTGCCGGTCAAACGCTCGCACTCGGTCTGCGCGCAGGGCGGGATCAACGGCGCGGTCAACACTAAAGGCGAAGGCGACTCGCCGTGGAAGCACTTCGACGACACGGTCTATGGCGGCGACTTTCTCGCCAATCAATCACCCGTCAAAGCAATGTGCGAGATGGCCCCGTCGATCATCTACTTGTTCGACCGCATGGGCGTGCCCTTCTCGCGCACGAGCGAAGGCTTGCTCGACTTCCGGCGCTTCGGCGGCACGCTCCATCACCGCACGGCGTTCGCGGGCGCATCGACCGGGCAACAACTGCTCTACGCGCTCGACGAACAGGTGCGCCGCTATGAAGCGGCCGGCAAGATCAAGAAGTACGAGCATTGGGAGATGATGTCGCTCGTGCAGGATGATCACGGCGTCGTGCGCGGCCTCGTCGCGTTGGAGCGCGCGACGCTTGAGTTGAAAGCCTTCCCGGCCGATGCGGTCATCATGGCGACGGGCGGCCCCGGTCTCATCTTCGGCAAGTCCACCAACTCGATGGTCTGCACGGGCAGTGCGGTCTCGGCCTGTTATCAACAGGGCGCGCGTTATGCCAACGGCGAGTTCATCCAAGTGCATCCGACCTCGATCCCCGGCGAAGACAAGTTGCGTTTGATGTCCGAGTCGGCGCGCGGCGAAGGCGGGCGCGTGTGGGTGCCGAAAGAAAAGAATGACAAGCGCGGGCCGTCGGCGATCCCGGAGAACGAGCGTTGGTATTTTCTCGAAGAGAAATATCCGGCCTACGGCAACCTCGTGCCACGCGACATCGCGACGCGCGAAATCTTTCAGGTCTGTCTCGACGGGCACGGCGTCGCGGGCGAGAATCAGGTCTTTCTCGATTTGACACACATCCCGGCTGAAACACTTGATCGTAAGCTCGGCGCGATTCTGGAAATCTACGAGATGTTTGTCGGCGACGACCCGCGCCACGTGCCGATGCGGATTTTTCCCGGCGTGCATTATTCGATGGGCGGGCTGTGGGTTGATTTCGAGCAGCGCACGAACGTGCCCGGTTTGCTCGCGGCCGGCGAGTGCGACTATTCGATCCACGGCGCGAACCGTCTGGGCGCAAACTCGCTCGTCTCGTGCGTCTATGGCGGCTTCATCGCCGCGCCGGCCGCTATCGAGTACGCGAAGAACGTGCAGCGCAACGGCGCGGACGGTTCGCGCGTTTACGATGCGGAATTGAAGCGGCAGCAGGAGATCAACGCGGGGTTGTTGAAGCAATCGGGCGGCGAGAACCAGTACGTGATTCACGAAGAGATGGGCAAGTGGATGACGGACAACGTGACCGTCGTGCGCTACAACGACCGTTTGCAGGCGACGGACGAGAAGTTGCTTGAGTTGCTTGATCGTTATCAGCACATCTCGATCAACGACTCGAACATGTGGGCCACGCACGCACTGCCGCATGCGCGGCAACTGCTCAACATGCTGCACCTCGCGCGCGTCATCACGCTCGGCGCGTTGAACCGCGACGAATCGCGCGGCGCGCACTACAAGCCGGACTTTCCGAATCGCGACGACGAGCGGTTTATGCAGACGACCATCGCGGAGTTCTCCGGCGAAGGGCCGGTCTTCTCTTGGGAAGCGGTGGACGTGGGTCTGATCGAGCCGCGCAAACGCGATTACAGCAAGGGCACGGAAAAGAAGACCGAGGCGGCGGCGGCCGGCGCGCAAACGTCTGCACTGCCCGCGAAAGACGGCGCGCCGCAAGTGCCGGCCGAAGGGTCGGATTTGAAGCCGCGCGATCTGTCGGGGCCGGCCGTATGGAGTCAGAACAAAGAGCAGGTGCGCGACGTGGATCACGGCGAGGCCGAGACGCGGCGCGAGCAAGGCAAGTCAATCGCAGACGCGGGGGGTAAGTCAGACAAATTATGAGCGCACAAGCGAACGGCCACATGAAACAAACGACCCGGCGACCGCCGAGCGAATTCGTCGAACTGCGCATCAAGCGGCGCGACAACCCCGACGCGCCCGCGCGCTGGGAAGAGTTTCGCATTCCCTATCGCGCGAATTTGAACATCATTTCGTGTCTGATGGAGATCAGGAAGAACCCGGTCAAGAAAGACGGCACTAGCACCACACCCGTCGTCTGGGACATGAACTGTCTGGAACAGGTGTGCGGCATCTGCACGATGATCATCAACGGCAAGGTGCGGCAATCATGTTCCGCGCTCGTCGATCAACTCGACCAACCGATCACGCTTGAGCCAATGTCGAAATTTCCCAACGTGCGCGACCTGGCCGTTGATCGTTCGCAGATGTTCGACCACTTGAAGCGCGTGCATGCGTGGATCGAGCTTGACGGCTCGCATGATCTGGGGCCGGGGCCGCGCATGTCGCAGGCTGAAGTGTCCGAGCGTTACGCCTACTCGCGCTGCATGACGTGTGGCTGCTGTCTCGAAGCCTGCCCGCAGTATGACGGCGACAACTACATCGGCCCGCAGGCTATCGCGCAAGTGCGCCTCTTCAACATGCACCCGTCGGGCAAGATGACGCGCGACGAACGACTCGAAGGCATCATGGGCGACGACGGCATCACCAACTGCGGCAACGCGCAGAACTGCGTCCGCGTCTGCCCGATGTCCATCCCCTTGACCAAAGCCATCTACGAAGAGAACCGCGAGACTATCGTTCATGGCCTCTTCGGCTGGCTCAAACGCTGAAACGTAAGCTAAATTTCGCCGAAGAGTCGCCGCCTGTCAAACAGGCGGCGACTCTTTTATCTTGACTTGATTTTTTACGAGCAAGTTGAGCGTGCGCCGTTTACGCCGCGCGTCGCCGACGATGTAGTTTGACGAGTTGCGCGGCGTCGGTAATCTCAGCGTGCGCGTAAACTTCGCCTGTTTCATCGTCAACGTATTCGAGCATGTAGCCGGCGGGATGATGTTCGTTCGCACTGAATACTTCGATCACCGTCCCCACCTCGCCCCGCCACAATCCCTGCTCAGGAATATCAACTAGCAGCGCCACCACGTCGTTTTCATTGATGTCGTTCATTATCTACCTCTCACATAGCAACTCGTCAGGCGCGGGTTTTCGCTCCCCGCGTCAACCAGCCACGCGGTACGCACTATAGCTGACCGTTCGCCGCGCGTGATGAGCGCATCAATCACATAATGCGTGCCGAAGATAGAGGTTTTGGTCAGCACCGCCTCGCCTTTATGCGCGACCCGCAGCAATTCACCTTGCAGCCACTCAGCATCCGCAATGCCGATTCCTAATGTCGCCGCGAAGACCCGCGCTTTATGCCCGCCTTTGTCATGCGCGGGGTTAAGAGAGTATTGCGTGAGCTTCTCTAACTTCACCACGGCTCGTTCAGCATGAGGCAGTTTCATCTATCGAGTTTAAGCCAGACGGTGCTGCTTAACAAAGTTATTCGTTACTTATACCGCCTGCGGCAACGCGCAGAACTGCGTCCGCGTCTGCCCGATGTCCATCCCCTTGACCAAAGCCATCTACGAAGAGAACCGCGAGACTTTCGTCCACGGCCTCTTCGGCTGGCTCAAGCGATAGGCCGATCTTTGAGCTAGCGCCTCGATGAGTCGCCGTCTCGTCTATGAGCAGCGACTTTTTATGTCTCCGATTCGTTGTTGCCGGCTCGGACGTAAACCATCAGTCCGGCTGCTGCCCCAAGCATTAGGTTAATGTGTGACCATTCGCTTCATGGTGTGCGCCATTGTGGGGGGCCTGAACTGGCTGCCACGGTTTTGTTAACTGGCGCGCGCGCACGTTATTTGTTCCGCACGTACTGTTCATCGACACCCCAAGACTCAACCAGCGAGTCGCGTAAATCGTGGGCCAGTTTGAGCGCCGCTTGCTGGCGGGGGGTCGGCTGTGAATATTTACCCAACGAACCGGCCAGCATGACCATCGAGGACTCCACGTTACGCGCTTCAACCAGCGACAACTCGGCCCAATACAACTCGCTGAACCGCTTCTCCGCCACTTTGATCTCCTCGGCTGTGTGGACATCAGGACTAGCCAGCACACCCGCCACTTTGATCGCTTCCATGTACTTCTGCTGGCGCATCTCTAAAAATGGCTTGGCGGCCTCGATGCGTTGCCGGCGGGCGTCATCCGTGCGCTGCTGTTCATACTTTTGGGCCTCAACTATCCGCGCCTCCGCTTCTTTCTTGCGCGCTCCATTGAAACTCCAGATGCTCAGCACCGAGGCGACGATTATACTCAGCACCTGAATCAACGTCGCCAACTCTTGCAGCCCCATTGCGCTGTTAACTCCCTGCGCATCTGCCGGGTCTTGTTCCGTCATCTCATCCTCCCATTTTTACTGCGCATCACACGCGGCAAATGCTAGCATGCGCTAGCTGATTGCCAGCCGGGCAGTTGGCACTACAAGTCGCCGGTCATTCGGCTGGTGGGGCAACACAGTGCTATTAATCCTGCGGTGGGTCACAGTGCTCTATAATTTGGTTCAATGAAATACAGAGGCTTCATGTCTATACCTCGATCTTTACGCAGCGCCTTCTCACGCCACCTGAAAGGAACGTATCAGCATGGCTAGCGCCGCGCTCAAGTTGGAAGCCCAGCAGGTGCTTGACGAGCTATTGCAGGCGGGCCTAATCCCTTTCAAACTAAAAGCCGCGCAACTCGTCGCCGAGGGTGCGGATCACTACACCATATATTTCTTTGATAGCAGGCTGCATTCGGTCTCTGTAGTCTGGGCAGAGGGCCAGTCGTTCAAAGATATATTCCGCACCGCCGTGCGGCAGAACGCGGCCCCGATCAGCGGCCCTTTATACAAGTCGAAGCAATAGTGGCGACGGATGGCGCAAGATATACCGCTCAAGCGGCGCTTAGATGCACTCTAGCGCAGGGCCACTGTGTGTCGCCGGGCGCGCGAGCGGCATGCGCGCACGCCCGGCAATCAGGTGACGCTCAAGCGCAAACGGCTATATGTCAGTGGTTTGACTAACATTTCCCCGCATACTATCTTTCACGCTGATTACTGCGTGCCCCGCCTGTGGCACCCGCGCGCCCAATTAAGAATCACGCATGCAAGCCACCTATATTCTCGGCATCTCTGCTTATTATCACGACTCGGCGGCGTGTCTGGTGCGCGATGGCGAGATTGTCGCGGCGGCGCAGGAGGAGCGGTTCACGCGCAAAAAGCATGACCATCGCTTCCCCGCCCACGCCGTCGAGTATTGCTTAAAGGCTGGCGGCATCGCGGGTGCGCAGGTTGATCACGTCGCCTTCTACGACAAACCGCTGCTTAAGTTCGAGCGCCTGCTTGAGACATACATCGACTATGCGCCGCGCGGCCTCCGCTCGTTCCTCATGGCCATGCCGCTCTGGTTGAAAGAGAAGTTGTGGATACGCGAACAGATCGAAGATCGTTGCCACTATAAAGGCCAGGTGCTATTCACCGAGCATCACGAAGCCCACGCCGCGAGCGCCTACTTCCCCTCACCGTTCGATTCGGCCGCCGTCTTGACGATAGACGGCGTCGGCGAGTGGGCCACGTCATCGTTCGGCTACGGGCGCGGCAACGAGTTGCATCTGCTGGCCGAACTGCACTTTCCACACTCGCTCGGTTTGCTTTATTCCGCCTTCACTTATTACACCGGCTTCAAGGTCAACTCCGGCGAATACAAGGTCATGGGGCTCGCGCCTTACGGCGAGCCTAAGTATGTCAAGCTGATCCTCGACGAGTTGGTTGATCTGCGCGCAGATGGTTCGCTCCGGCTCAACATGAAATACTTCGACTACTGTCAGGGCCTCACCATGACCAACGCGGCCTTCGACCGGCTCTTCGGCGGCCCCGCGCGCAAAGCCGAAAGCGAACTCACGCAACGCGAGATGGACTTGGCGCGCTCGGTGCAAGACGTAACGGAAGAGGCGATGCTGCGCATGGCGCGGCACGCACACAAAGAGACCGGGGAGCGCAATCTTTGTCTCGCGGGCGGCGTCGCGCTCAACTGCGTGGGCAACGGGCGCATCCTGCGCGAAGGGCCGTTCGAGCACGTGTGGATACAGCCAGCGGCGGGCGACGCGGGCGGTGCGCTCGGTGCCGCCTTGTCGGTCTGGTATCAATACCTCGGCCACGAACGCAAGGTCGAACAGATGCGCGGCGCACACGCCGACGGCATGCGCGGCTCTTATCTAGGCCCCGACTTTACGAATGAAGAGATACACGCCTATCTCGCCACGACCGGCGCAACGTATCGCCGCCTGGCGCATAACGAGTTGGTGGAGTATGTCGCAAGCTTGCTCGCGCAAGAGAAGATCGTCGGCTGGTTTCAAGGGCGCATGGAGTTTGGCCCGCGTGCGCTCGGCGGGCGCAGCATCATCGGCGACCCGCGCTCCGCGCAGATGCAAGCGCAGATGAACTTGAAGATCAAGTACCGCGAATCCTTCCGCCCGTTCGCGCCTTCGATCCTACGCGAGCGCGTGCAAGATTACTTCGAGTTGGACTGCGATTCGCCTTACATGCTCTTGGTCGCGCCCGTGCAGGAGCGCCACCGCATCCCGATGAGCGACGCAGCGCAGCAGTTGTTCGGCATCGACAAGCTGAACGTGCCCCGCTCGGACGTGCCCGCCATCACCCACGTCGATTATTCCGCGCGCGTGCAGACCGTCCGGCGGGCAGACAATCCGCTCTACTACGATCTCATCGCTGCCTTCGAGCGTCTGACCGACTGCCCCCTTGTCATCAACACCAGTTTCAACGTGCGCGGCGAGCCAATCGTCTGCGCGCCCGCCGACGCCTACACCTGCTTCATGCGGACAGAGATGGATGTGCTCGTGCTCGGCGACTACGTGCTAGAGAAACGCGAGCAAGATGTGAGTTTACTCGAGCAAGATGCCGCGTGGCAGGAGGAGTTTCAGCTTGACTGACGAACACGGGCCAGCGCCGGTGACCGACGCGCAGGCGCGCAAGACCGCGCTCACCGTCGCCGCAATGTTCTTGCTGCTCGCGGCGTGGAACTACCATCGCGGACGTATGACCGTCGTGACCGTGCTCGGCGGCATCGGTGCGACCTTGCTCGTCGTCGGCTTACTGCTGCCACCGCTGGCGCGCGGCTTTCACATTTTCTGGATGCGCGTCGCCACCGTGCTAGGGTGGGTCAACAGCCGCATCCTCTTGGGCTTGATGTTCTACGGCGTGTTCGCACCGTACAACCTCGTCGGGCGTTTGCTGCGGCGCGACAAACTCGACCGGCGCAAACCAAAGCGCGTTAGCTATTGGGTCGCACGTCCGCGCACACGGCAGACAAAAGAACAATTCGAGCGTACCTTTTAAGTTTACCGCCAACGGGCACGAGGGAGAGTTTTCGGCATGGGCAAGATGCGTCTGGCGGGGGAAATCTGGCAGTTCCTCGCGCAAAACAAAAAGCTGTGGCTGCTGCCGATCATCATCGTGCTGATGCTGCTCGGCGTGCTGCTGGTGTTCGCGCAAAGCTCCGCGCTCGCACCGTTCATCTACACGCTGTTTTAACGCCAACGTGTTTAGGTCAGCACCGCCTGCGGTAGCGGGTGGGTCTGCCTCCGTCACCACACCCGCCCACAACCGCAGGCAGTACTGACAGGCCAATTACGGGCAGGGACAAAACCCGCCCTGAACAGATTTGCTCTTAATTTAACTTGCGGCCTACGCGCAAACTTTATAGACTCTAATTGCCGGCGCTCATGCCCCGTGGCTGCGCCGCCGGTTGGGCCGATCTCTCCTGCTAGTGGACTCTCCCGTCCGAAGGGTTACACCCAAAAGATGATGAATACTGATACGCTGGAGTTGTCTCTTGCGCACGTACCGGTGGACGCCGCCGCCGAAGCCGAGGGCGAACTGGCGCGGTTGAAGAGTGGTTTCGTCAACACACTCGTCCACGAGATACGCCTGCCGCTCGCCAGCATCCTCGCGTTGCTCGAACTATTCGACAGTAAGCTGAGTGCGCGGGAGCCGTTCGATGTGGAAGACCGCGAACTGCTGCTCTCGGCCGTCGGGCAGGGCGCGCGGCTGCGCCGCCTCGTGGACGATCTGCTCGAAGTGGCCCAACATCAAGAGCGTCCGCTCCCACTCAAGCCCGAGCTGCTGGCGACCGAACCGCTGCTCACAGAGTTGATTACGCCCGTGCGCGGCGAGGCCGCGTTGCGCGGCATTGAGATCAAAACAAGCTTGCACGCGAACACGCCGCCGCTCGCCGCAGATGCGCGGCAGGTACGCCGCGCCCTCGGGCACATGCTCGCTTGCGCGCTCGGCGCGACGCGCGACGGCGGCGATGTCGTTGTCGAAGCACAGGGTATCACAGGCACGCGGCGCGGCGACGAGGGCCGCCAGTTCGTCATCATCAACGTCAGCGATTCGAGCGACGGCATCCCCGCCGAAGAACTCCCCTTTGTCTTCGACTCGTTCTGGCGACCGGCGGACGGCAACCGGCACGCAGGCGGTTGCGGCGTCCGCCTCGCTATTGCCAAGCGCGTGGCTGCCGCACATGGCGGCAACGTCGCCGTGCGCAGCCAGCGCGGCGTCGGCGCAACCTACTCAATCCTCTTGCCCGCCCATGTCGTACCCGTGGCCCAGGTCAGCACGAAGCGGCGCGTGCTGATCGTGGAAGACACACCCGACTTGCTCACCTTGCTCGGCAAACTCGTCGAGCGCATGGGCTACGAAGTGCTGACGGCCGACAATGCCACCCACGCGCGCGCGTTGCTGGCCAGTCAAGCACACGTCGATCTCTTGCTGACCGATTGGTCGATGCCCGAAGTCAGCGGCTGCGAATTGATCACTGCGCTGAAAACTGATGCGCGCTGGCGCGCACTGCCCATCATCGTGCTGACCGGCCATGATGCGGCCGCCGACGATGCCGCCGCCGCCGGTTGTGACCGCTTCCTCGTCAAGCCCGTCCTGCGCGATGAATTGCAACAAGCCATCTCCGAGCTACTCGATCTCGCGCCGGCAGGGCAATAACAGACCGCCGCATCGGCTCCCGGCTGCGGCTGGCGACGGATAAAAAGTTCGGGCGGGCATAGTAACGATAACTCGTTATTATGCCCGCCCGTAACCGCGATATTTCGTGCCTGCGCTGCTTAAATCCCCAACACGTCAATCAACTCTTGCACGGATGCCGCACTCTTTTGCAAGGCAATACGTTCTTCGGTTGTCAGATTGATCTCGATGATCTGCTCCAAGCCCCGCGCACCGAGTTTACAAGGTACGCCGACGTAGAGACCGTTGACACCGTACTCGCCTTCGAGATACGCAGCGCATGGCAGAATCTTCTTCTTGTCCTTCAAGATCGCTTCCGCCATCTCCACCGCCGCAGCCGAGGGCGCGTAATAGGCTGAGCCGGTCTTGAGCAAGCCCACGATCTCCGCGCCGCCGTTCGCTGTGCGCTTCACAATCGCGTCGATCTGCTCCGCCGACAGCAACTCCGTCACGGGGATGCCCGCGCACGTCGAATAACGCGGCAAGGGCACCATCGTGTCGCCGTGTCCGCCCAACACGAACGCCGTCACATTCTCAACCGACACGTCCAACGCTTCGGCGAGGAAACAACGCATGCGCGCCGAATCCAACACGCCCGCCATCCCGATGACACGATGCTTCGGCAAACCGGAACGCTTGAACGCCACCTGACACATCGCGTCGAGCGGATTCGAGACGATAATCAAGATCGCATCCGGCGAGTATTTAACGCACTCGTCCACCACGTTCGAGACGATCCCGCCGTTCGTCTTCAACAAATCGTCGCGGCTCATGCCGGGCTTGCGCGCCAACCCGGCGGTGATGATCACGATGTCGGAGTCTTTCGTCTGCGCGTAATCGTTGGTCGCGCCAATCATGCGCGCGTCGAAACCTTCAATCGGCGCGGCCTGCGCCAGATCGAGCGACTTACCTTGCGGCACACCCTCAACCACGTCCACGAGCACCACATCGCCGAGTTCCTTACTCGCCAGCCAGTGCGCGGCGGTCGCGCCGACGTTACCCGCGCCCACCACTGTGATCTTGTTTCGCTTCCCCATCTTCATTATCCTTTCCGCAGCAGATAGCTTGTTAGTTCACACTGAGCTTAAACCTTGCGGCGCGTTGGCCGCGCGCCCTGTCCCGTAACGCTGAATTATCTGTGACTTGGAAGAGCGCGAGTGTACGGCGCACGCGCAACGAGTGTCAAGGTAGGCTTTCGCCACGACCACGCAGCAACATTATGACTATACGCGCCTGTTGGCAGAGTTTGTGCGCGCTGTTTACGGCGCGCGAAAACGACGTGCGCGGGGAGCGCGAACACCTGGTCGCAGACACGATGACTCACGAACAAGTTGATCCCTTCAACCCATTTCCCGAACCCATCCAACTTGAGATCACAGACATCTTCGATCTACACACCATTGCGCCGCGAGAGGTGCGGCGGGCTGTTGAAGCTTATCTACTGGAAGCGCAGCGCCTCGGTTTCCGCAGCGTGCGCCTGATTCACGGCAAGGGGCGCGGCGTGCAACGTGCGGCCGTGCGCGCCATCCTCGCCCGCACACCCTTCGTCCTTGACTGGATAGATGCGCCGCCGCAGGCTGGCGGTCTCGGCGCAACCATTGCTCACTTACGACCGCTTGCAGATAAATGATTAATGATTGCCGGTCGGCGATTGCAGCAGCACGATTCGACGGCAGCTACTTCGCTTGTTGCTTGTGCTGTTCAATCGACGCAACCGCCTCATGGACGTTGCTCTTCGCAGCCGCGAGTGCGCGTTCGGCTTGTGCGCGGGCACATCTGGACTTGTACATCACGATGGCTGTCCGCAGGTCGCCGCCGGCCGCTTCGAGCGCCATGCTGGCATCCGTTTCGCTCAGTCCTGTCTCCGCGCGCAGGATGCGGCGCGAGCGGGCGCGCAGTTTTTCGTTGCGCGGTAGCATGTTCGTCATGCGATTGCCGGTGACATAGCCGAGCCGGATCATCGTCGCGGTCGAAAGCATGTTGAGCACCAACTTCTGCGCCGTGCCCGCCTTCAGACGTGTCGAACCAGCAATGACTTCTGGGCCGACGACGGGCACGATGGCAACCTCGACCGCGCGCGTAATGGGCGCATCCGGCACACAGGCGACGCAGGCAGTGAACGCGCCCAGTGCGCGCGCGTGCATGACCGCGCCGAGGGTGTACGGCGTGCGCCCTGAAGCCGCGATGCCGATGACCGCGTCTTGCGCTGTGACGCCCCGCGTGGCCACGTCCCGCGCGCCCGCCGCCGCATCGTCCTCCGACGCTTCGGTCGCGCGATATAGCGCCTCATAACCGCCCGCAATAATGCCCTGCACCAACTCCGGCGCAACGCCAAACGTCGGCGGACACTCCGCCGCGTCCAACACGCCCAGCCGCCCCGACGTGCCCGTGCCCACATAAAACAAGCGCCCGCCCACGCGCAACCGCGCGACGATCCCATCCACCGCTTGCGCCACCGCAGGCAACACCGTCGCGACCGCCGCAGCCACGCGCGCATCCTCCTCGTTCATCAGCCGCACTATCCCGGCGGCCGGCAAACGCGCGATCTCGCTCGTGCGCGCATTCTCCTGCTCTGTGATTGGTAGCTGCTCTTCCATCTCTTGCGGCTTTGCCCTTTCAGCCGGCCAACGCGAGCCGGGCGCGGTGCGCGCGGGCCATATATGTGGCGGCGATGGCCGGCGGCAATTGTGGTGGTGCGAGATAGGCGCGTGGGGCTACGTCGTTGATGACTTCGCGCAAGGGAGCGAGGATCAACTCATCCGCGCGAAAGACGCCGCCGACGTAAGCGACCTGAAAACTTTCCGCCCGCATGTTTAGTTTGCGGATGACGGCGACGGCCGCCCGACCAAGCTCACGCCCGGCTTCGGTGATGAGCGTCTTGGCCACCGCGTCGCGCTTCCGAGCCGCAGCGATGACATAGCGGCCGAAACCCGCGATGTGTTCGTTGGTCATGCTCGGCGCATAGAGCGCGAGTGATAAATCTTCCGCCACCGCGATGTTGAAGTAACTGCACGCGGCTTTGCCTAAAGTGGTTGCCGGGCCGCGCCCGTCCGCCGCATGTGCCACTGCCTGCAACGCGCGGCGCGCCAGCCACGAGCCGCCGCCCTCGTCGCCCGCCAGCGGCCCCCAGCCGCCCGCGCACGTGCGCTTACCGCGCGCATTCAGCCCACAACAGATCGAGCCGGTGCCCGCGATTAGGACAAGACCGGGCGCACCATTTGTCGCCCCGTAGAGCGCGATGTCCGCATCGGTGACGACTTCAATTGTGCCCAGGACCAGACCGAGCAAAGTCTCGTGCATGCGCTCGCGCAGGTCTGCGCGCCGCACACCGGCGAGGCCCACTTCAGCCGCGTCGATGTCGGCGCGGCGCACGCCCGCCGCATCGCACGCCGCGTCCACCGCTTCACGCACAGCCGTGGCCGCGCTATCCACGCCCACCCGCAGCGGGTTTGATGGCCCCGCGAAGCCCTCACCGCTTACGCGCCCCGCCTCGTCCACGACGACAGCGTGCGTCTTCGTGCCGCCGCCATCCACCCCGAGGACGTAGCTGGGTGTGCGTGCTTGTGCCTTGAGCGGGAGTTTGCTGGTTGTGCGTTTGCCCTTCATCGCCTGTTCGCGGGGGTGGGTCATGGTGTGTGCTTGTTCGCGTTCGCAGAGCGGTTGCGATTCTAAGCCCGGCTTGACATATAATTAAAACTAAAAGATTTTATCCAGTCGATAATTACTAGTGATACCGGGGTTCGTCATGGAGATTCGTCAACTACGCGCGTTCCAAGCTATCGCCGAGATGCAGACGTTTACCGCCGCCGCGCAACGCATGCACGTCACGCAAGCCGCGATCAGCATGCGTATCAATCAGCTTGAACAAGAAATCGGGCTGCCGCTTTTCATCCGCGCGCAACGGCGTTGCGTGTTGACGCATGCGGGTGAGTTGTTGCTTGAACGGGCGGAGCGTATCCTGCGCGAGCATGACGCCGCGCTCGCGGAGATGGCTGAACTGACGGGCGCGACGCGTGGACGGCTGCGACTGGGCAGCGCCTCCGTCATGTTCAGTAGCGATCCGCTCCCGCAACTACTCAAAGCATTGCGGGCGCAGCACCCGCAGATGGAAGTGTCGGTCGTCTCCGGCACGAGCGAGGCACTCGTCAAGCAGATTCTCACGGGCGAGCTTGATCTCGCGTTCGTCTCGCTGCCCGTCGCGGCGCGCGGCATCCAGACCGAGTTGCTGCTCGCAGATGAGTTGATTGCCATCGCGCACCCGCAGCACGCGCTGGCGCAACAGCGCGTCATCAGCGCGTTCGCCCTCGCGGGCGAACCGTTAATCCTGGGCGAACGCGGCGGCAACACGCGCCGGTTGATCGATCAGTATTTCGCCGAAGCCGGTCTCAAACCGAAAGTAATTATGGAGTTGAGCCGGTTGGCGGCGATTAGGGGTATGGTCGAGGCGGGCTTGGGCGTCGGCATCGTGCCCGTGCAGTCCGCGGTGGAAGAAATTAAGGCGGGGCGGCTTGTCCGTTGGTGGATCGAGGGCGCGCGGATCAACTCCGAGCTTGGCCTTGCGCGCCTGCGCGGCGGCTACCAATCGCCGCTCATTCACACGTTCGTCAAACTCTGTCACGAGTATTTCGCGGCCGCGACCAAAACATTGGCCGCGCTGAAACAGCCGCCCCCGCGCGGCGGCACCAAGCAAGCGCCGCGGAAAGGGAGAAAGAACAAAACATGACCACGCGTTGCACTCATCTCGCCGAAGTGCGCCCGGTTGCGCCCCACACCATAGGCTGCGAGGAATGTCTGGCCCTCGGCGCTAGCTGGTTACACCTACGTCTGTGCCAGACATGCGGGCACGTCGGTTGTTGCGACAATTCGCAGAACAAACACGCGACCAAACATTTTCACGCGACCGCACATCCGATCATCAAGTCGTTCGAGTCGGGCGAAGAGTGGGGTTGGTGTTACCCGGATCAACTCTACTTTGAATCGCTTTAATGGGTTAGAATTTTCACCGCATCTACGGTATGACAAGCCGCGCCCGCTCGTTGCGCAAATAGGAGATGACGATGCACGCAAATCA
>JBBQGM010000093.1:0-19322 GCA_038322995.1 Pyrinomonadales bacterium | reverse complement strand
ATTATAACCCCCCTTTGGGGGGGGTTCAAACGCTAAAATAAATTTTTTTGTTGCCCTTGCCCCCCGGGCCCTTCGGCGTTAACTCCACACTGACGCGATGCGCCGATGCCCTAAGCCGGTAAAGTGTCTAGCCCATGCCGGCAATGCTTTAGGTTCAAGCCAAATGCTTACCGATTCGGCGCACTGGCGCGCACGCTGACTTCCGTGCCATTGCGCAACTCAAGATCGTTCGGGCCTTGCGCATAGACGGAGCCCGCGCCGCCGCCCGCGCCGAGGATGCCGCCGAGGATCGCGCCTTTGCCGCCGCCCGCAATCGCGCCGATGATCGCACCGAGCGCCGTGCCGATGGCGGCGCGCTGCTCGGTTTTGGTCGTCTGACTATCGTCGCGTACCGTGCCCTCGTTATCGACCCGCACCACATCGCCGTTGGGATTGCGCACGCTCTCAACTGTGCCGGCGAAGCGGTATGAACTGCCGTCGCGGAGCCGGATCGTATCAAGGTTGAGCGCCATTTCCGAACGCCCCGTGGCGCGCCCCGAGCGGGTCACGCGCCCGACCGTGCCTTCGATGGTCGCGCCGTCAAACTGGCCCTGATCGCGCACGGTCAGCGTGAAGCGGTCGCCCTCTTTAGCGTTCTGCGTCGAAAGATCGTTATTGAGCGTGGCCACGAGCGTCGTATTGTTCGGCACGATATACGAGTCGCTCGACGTGCTGTTGCTACCCGTCGTATTAGTCGGATAGCCTTGCGTGCCGTTGTAGATGTCGAACTGCGCCACATCGGCCGTGCGTGTGTAGACGCTGCGGACGACGACGGGCTGACTAAGGTTGCTGTCCGTGATGCGGCGGGTCACGAAGAGGCGACGGCCGTTGTCCGCCGGATCAAAGGTGACGTTGAAATCGCTGCCGCGGTCGCCGGTTGTGCTGACGGTCAGGCGGTTGCCGATGATCGAAGCGGTGGCGCGAATGCTGCGTCCGTTGGCTGTCTGTTCTGTGCGCTGCTGCCCGTCGGCCTCGAACGTAAGTTGCGGCGCGCGCGAGGACGCGATAGTCACGCTGCGCCCGCGCCGTTCAATGGCGAGCGCGTCCGGCGCTTCAAGCCGCGTCATTAGATTGTCGAGTACGCGCTGGCGATCACGGTAAGGCAAAGTGCGCGTGGCCTGTTCGGCTTGATTGCGCGCCACGTCGCTCTGTGTGGTGTCGAGGCGGAACGTGCCGGTGAGCATGGCGTCAACGCCGTAAGGCTGATTGCCAGAAGATTGATTGTACGGCGGATTATTCACCGGATATTGCTGATTGTCGCCCGGATACTGATTGCGGCGGGCGGCGGCCGTCCCCGGTCGCCAGTTGATGCTGTACGCGCGGGCCAGTTCGTTCAACTCGGTGCGCGTGCTGGCCCAATCACTCACCACGTTGGCGCTAATCTGATTGCGATTAACAAAAGTGTTTAGGAGCATCGCGCGGTCGAGCACGAGTTGCACGTCGGCCGTACGTACCGCCCGGCGGTTGTACCGGGCGCGCAACTGCTGCAACGCACGTTGATAATCGCTCAAGTAAGTGTCAGCGTTCTGTTGCTGCCCGTTGCCGACTGCGCCGTTATTCAACTCGGCGGTCGCGCTTGAGTTGAATTGCGCCGACGCATTTTCGACGCGGGTGATAATGTCGCCGATCTGGTAATAGCTGCGTTGCGGCGTGCGTCGCCGTTGTCCCTGTGCAGTCAAGCCAAGGCTCACGAGCGCGAGCATCAGGCACAATGAAACTGTCTGTTTGATGTGATACATCCCTTTTAGTCCTCCATCCTTGGTTACATGTTAACGTGGCCACAGGCGCAGCCGTCATGCTGCATCAGATAGCCAGTTATTCGTATTAGGGGGAATCAGTGTTGACAAACGGGAGAGAAAATTTCTTTGTCGGCGGCGCAGGCTCGCAATCCACATCGTCTCATTTTTGAGATTCGGGCCAGCGACCTACGGGTTGCCGTTCATTTTATCAGCCGGTCAAAACGATTGTGGTACGCAGTCGTACAGAGTTCATGCACCAGGCAAAGCTCTCTGTAGCATGGCGCATTACTGCATCCGAGTTTTACCCTGCGTTTTCGCGCGTGCCGCCCTATCAACTGCGCCACTTGCTGTTGTATTGCAATTCGCATGCACCGACGCGGAGCAGTGCCGCATCGTGCCGACATGTTATGCTCGGCATAACGAAGGGAGACGTATTTTATGGACGTGAAAGAGGCACAGGCCATTATTCAATATGCGGGTGACGATCTATTCGTCGGCATCAGCCCGAGCGGGCACGCGCTTGCGATTGAGACAGACTCCAAGCGCGGCAGTGCACCTACGCCGATGGAATTATTGCTATTGGCGCTCGGCAGTTGTACGGGCGTTGACGTGGTCTCCATCCTCCGCAAGAAGCGTGAACAGGTGACGGGCTACCGCGTCGAAGTGCGCGGTGAGCGGCGCGCAGAGCATCCGCGCAGCTACACACGGCTCGAAGTGCGGCACATCGTGCGCGGGCGCAACCTGTCGGCGAAAGCAGTCGCGCAGGCGATTGAATTGTCAGAGCAGAAGTATTGCAGCGTCGCAGCGACGTTGCGGCCGACGGCCGAGATCGTGTCGAGTTATGAACTGATCGAAGAGGATGCGGCTGTTGTTGCTTGACCCGACTGCGGGCCAACGCGGCCCTACATGTACGGCCCGGCGGTTGGCTGGTAGAATAAGTGCAGACCGTCAAACAACTTCCTAAAGGAGAATGAGTCTATGGCTAACGAACAACGAAAATGCGGGAACGCAACTTGCACATGTCCCGCCGACGAAGGCGAAAAATATTGTAGTGCTTACTGCGAAGGCAAGGCCGGCACAACAACCATCGACTGTGATTGTGGCTGTCCTGAATGCGGCAGCAACATCTAACCGTGCATGCATGGCCGGTTGACGCATACTGTACCGACTAGCGGTGCGTGTTTCAGCCGGTCATTCGTTTTGGCTAATAGGCAACGTTAGGCCATTTCCCTGCTCCCGGTGAACGCAAACCCGGCGCACATGCATCAGACCAAACGTTCACGATGCGTAACAGCTACCTGCATCGTCCCAGCAACATGCCGGCACTAATCGTTAATTTTATACTGCTCGCCTTATCCGGCCTGTTGCCTCTTGCTTGCACGCGGGTTGAACCGGCACGCGATGCGCCGCCAAGCGCCGCCGCCGCGGCCTTCTTCGAGCCGCTGCCCACTGCCGATCAAGGCGACGACGCGCTCGTGCTCGCGCGCAGGCTCGACACACAGGGGCGCGGCGTTGCCGACGCACTGCCGCAACTTTCGCCGCAGGAACATATCCGCCGCGCCGCCGTCTATCTCGCCAACCGTGCCTTCGCCGAAGCGCGCAACCATTGGCAGACTCTCATCGGCCGCTATCCGACCGACCCGAACGTGCCCGCCGCACTCTTTGGCCTGGGCCGCTCGCTCTACATCGAGCGTCGTTACGTGGAGGCGCTGCCCTACTTTGAGCGGCTAGGCCGCGAGTTCTCGGGCCAGAAAGAGGGGCGCGAAGGCTTCTATTACGTCGCGGCGACGGTACTGCGCATGAGTCGCCCGGCCGATGCGGCGGCGCAGTACATCGAATACGCGAATCGCTTCCCGCAGGGCGAGCGCATCGAGAACGCTTACTTGAATGCGATTGATAGCTATCGCGAAGCGGGTCAGCCCGCCGAAGCGATCCGTTGGATCAATCTTACGCGCGAAAAATATAGAGGCACGGCCACGGACACCAACGCTCTGTTTGCCCGCCTGCGCCTCGACGTGGCGGGTAGCGACTGGTCATCCGCCATCCGCACGGCCGACGAATTACGCGCCGGCAATCTCCCGGTTGGCGTGCAGACCACGAAAGACGAAGTCGCTTATCTGCGCGCTTACAGTCTCGAACGCGCGCAGCAGAGCGCGCCGGCGGCAGCCGCTTATCAAGCCATCGCTGATCGCGCCTCGTCCTACTACGGCGGACTGGCCACCGAGCACTTGCGCGACCTCGGCGGCACTTACAAACGTTTCGCCCCGCCGCGCGCCGCCACCGTACGCAGCGAAATCATCAACGCAGCGGGCGCTTATCCCGCGCCGTTTCGTGAAGTGCTGCTAAAGGCCGTCAAGGGACGCGATATTGATCCGCGCTTTGTGTTGGCCATCATGCGCCAGGAGAGCAGCTATAATCCCCGCGCACGCTCGCAAGCGGGTGCGCGCGGGCTGTTGCAGTTGACGATTGATGCCGCCACGAAGTATGGCGCGGGCGCGGGTTTGCCGCACGTGACGGAAGATGAGCTTTACCGGCCGGAGGTCAACATCCCGGTCGGCGTCGAGTATCTAGCTGAACTCTTTCGCCTGTTCCCGAACTTGCCGGAAGCAGTGGCGGCTGCGTATAACGGCGGCGAAGATAACGTCGCGCGCTGGGTGAGGCGTGCGACACAGAAAGACCCCGGCGTGTTTTCCGCCGAGGTTGGATTTAGTGAAAGCAAGGATTACGTCTTCAAAGTCATGGGCTACTACCGCGCCTACAAGCAACTCTACACCGCTGACCTGCGGCGACAACATTAATCGGTGGCAAACTAAACCTATAGGGGAATAGCTCGTACGGCTATCTTCCCACTGATCATAAATTGTCTTGGCTAGTTGCTATGACCTGCGCCAGATATGTAATTCTGCGCGTCGTCTTGCCTCTTTCCGCGCTCTGAGTCTCATCAAAGGATAGCCAGCTAAGAAAAGGGCACCACCTAAAAATATCCCTGCCCCGTATGGTTCCCTAACTGGCTCGTCGAAGGAATAGGCACCCATAGCCATAGTTGCTTCCTCTGCAACTGGCACGGGGAGCGGCTGCGACGTAACCTCTGCCGTCTTTACCGCGAGCCCGGAGCCAACTAAAAAGGTCGTAACAGCAGCGAAGACCGCACCCGCGATCTTGGAGACGCGGCGTTTTAGTGCGTGCAGTCCGACGGGACAGTTTTGCGTCAGAATCGTGCCGTCGGTGCGCCGGTAGAAACGCACGCACAGACGATCTTCCGTCCGCATGATCAGTTGTTCAGAGTCGCGCAAGGACATCGCCGACAAGTTATAGACGTTCAAGTTGCAGCGGTCGCAGAAGCGCACGCAGTCGTTACCGCGCATGCGTTCCCAATCAGCGGCGCACGGCGCGGCCACGCGCACGTGATCAAGCGGGTGTATGAAGCGCGACATGTGTTTCCCTCCGGGCATATTGCGTTTACACCCGGATTAGACTCCAACCA
This sequence comes from Pyrinomonadales bacterium, assembly GCA_038322995.1. Taxonomy (GTDB): domain Bacteria; phylum Acidobacteriota; class Blastocatellia; order Pyrinomonadales; family Pyrinomonadaceae; genus QHXQ01. The sequence goes on along the minus strand of JBBQGM010000093.1, from coordinate 14,060 downwards.
ATCGCTTTCGTTCCTTCTTGTTGCGCGTCAACTTGCGCGGCGCATTCTAATTCATGGCTCAGGGCAAAATTGTTCGTGGTGGAAGCCGCGTGCGTGTTCGCGTCGTTGCAAAGGATCGGGCGCTGGCGGGTGCGGGTGCGGGTGCGGCAGTACGCCAAGACGCACGAGCGCCGGGTGGTATTCATAACGAAGCGAGATTTCGGCCGCAGGTCTATCTTCCAACTCAAGCTTGATCCGGCGCACGTCATGATCGACCGCGCGGCCGATGCCGGTCGCCGCGTAGTCGTCGTTGTCGTAAGGCACGGGCGCGCCAGCCCGATTGCGCGCTTGTCCCGCACTGTCCGCGCGGGCCGACGACTGTTTGGCGGGCGCGGCCCCTTTGTCTCGACTCTCGGTGCGGGCTTGTTCGTCTTCAAGGATGTAGGGCGGACGAGGCGGCGGGACAATAGTGATAGGTCGGCGCTCGCGGAAAAAGACGGCCGTGATGAGGCCTAGCTCGTCGGGCCGGCCCAACCGGGCCGCATACGCATCACGCTCGCTAGTGAAGTAGAAACGGCGTGCGAGCGTGGAGGACATTTGCCAGCCGCTGATCGTAATCGCGCCGTAAGGTTCGATCACCCACTTGCTCGCCGCCCGCGCCGTCGTGTGCCGGGCATCAATCGTGTTGAGACCGTCCACCGCGAGCGCAACGGCCACGCGGTCGGGCCACGGATTGCGGAGCGTGATGCCATATTCCGCGCCCGCTTGCGCCTCAATGTACACGCGCCCGCGCGCCGGATATTGCTGGAGCGGGTAACCGTCGATTGTCACCTCAAGATTAAATGCCCTTGCGCTAATCGGTCGTTCACGTTCGCTCTGCGTGCGCGCTGCTGCTGGCTGCCCACCACGCTCCGGGCCCTCGCCCGCCCCGCCTTTGCTTGTAGCCGAATCAACACCCGCTGAAGTCAGCACAGACGCCACAGCCAGCACCAATAGACACATTTTTCGCATCGGCCCACACTCCTATTTCAATGTTTTTGCGCCCACCGTTTCCTGAACGCGGGCTGAAATTATTTCTTGCGGTCTCTGCCTAATTATGTGGTACAAGTCTGCGCGCAAGGCAAACAGGGGTTGAGCCGTTAAGGCAGGAACTGTGAGAGGAGCAGCGGTTCTATGATCAGTTTCGACGGGGCAGCGTGCCGCGACCTGGCCGGCGCGACCGGGCGCGAGTGGTTAGAGACAAACGGGCTGGGCGGCTATGCTTCGGCTACTATTACGGGCACGAACACGCGCCGCTATCACGGGCTGCTCGTCGCCGCCGTCCGGCCGCCCACCGAGCGCGCCGTCCTGCTCGCCAAGTTGGAAGAGAAACTGCTCATCGGCGACCAGTCGTACGAGTTGGCCACCAACTACTACGAGCGCGGCACGATCCATCCGCACGGCTATCTGTTGACTGACGGTTTCCGCCTCGATCCGTTCCCCATCACCACCTATCGCGTCGGCAGCTACACCCTCGAAAAATCAGTCTTCATGGTGCATGGTGAGAACACGACCGTGATCCGCTATAAGCTTAACGCCCCGGCCAACGTGCGGGCCACGCTTGAACTGCGCCCGCTCGTCGCCCTGCGCACCTACCATGCGATGGCGCACGAGGAACATGATGCGTTCGCGCCTGTCGAGATCGAGCCAGGCTTAGTCCGCATCATGCGTCGCAACGACAACACGATGCTCTACCTCGCGCATGACGCAGATCAGCTTTACGTGGACAACATCTGGTATCGCCAGTTCGTGCTGATGGAGGAACGTGCGCGCGGCTTCGATCATCACGAAGACCTGTTCAATCCCGGTCTGCTCGTCTGCGCACTCAAGGGCGGCGAGACGCGCAGTTTGCTCGCCTCAACCGAGCGGCGCAATGTGCGTGACGCGGACAAGTATGAGGCGCAGGAGCGCACGCGGCGGCAAGATGTTATAGCCAACCACGCAGACCGTAGCGAGTATGTGCAGCAACTCGTCGCGGCCGCCGAGCAGTTCATCGTCCCGCGCGGGCGCGATCTGCACACGGTCATCGCGGGCTATCACTGGTTCACGGATTGGGGCCGCGACACGATGATCTCGTTGCCCGGTCTCGCGCTCACGCTCAAACGCTTCGACATCGCGCGCGAAATTTTGCTCGCCTTCGTCGCCTATCTAAATCAAGGGCTGTTACCAAACCGCTTTCCCGACAGCGCCGCGCCGCCCGAATACAACACGGTGGATGGCACGCTCTGGTTTGTCCACGCGGTCGGCGAATTGCTCCGGCGCACTGACGATGAACAGTTCGTGCGCGAGCATTTCTACGAGCCCCTGTGCGACATCATCAAGTGGCACGAACAAGGGACACACTATGGCATCCGCATGAACGAGCATGGCTTGCTGCGCGCGGGCGAGCCGGGCGTGCAGTTGACGTGGATGGATGCAAAGATTGGCGACTACGTGGTCACGCCGCGTACGGGTATGCCGGTTGAGATACAGGCCCTCTGGTACAACGCGCTGCGCACGGTCGAGCAGATGGCGCAGCGTTTCGGCGACACAAAAACAGCCGCGCATTGCCGCGCCATCGCCGACGGCACGCGCGCCAGTTTCAACGGCTTGTTCTGGGACGAACAGACCGGCGGTCTCTACGATTGCATTAGCGATGAAGGCACGCCGGACGCGGCGGTGCGCCCGAACCAAATCTTTGCCGTCAGTTTGCCGCACCCGCTCGTGACAGGCGAGCGCGCGCGCCGGATCGTGGAGAACGTGCAGCGCGAACTGCTGACGCCCGTCGGCCTGCGCACGCTCGCGCCGAAATCGCCCGCTTACCGGCCACGCTATGAAGGCGACGCCTATGCACGCGATACGGCTTATCATCAGGGCACGGTCTGGCCGTGGCTGTTGGGGCCGTTCATCACGGCCTATCTCAAGGTCAATGAGCGCACACCCGCGAGTCTGGCCACTGCGCGCGGCTGGACAGCGGCCTTTGGCGCGCATCTGCGCGCGGCTGGTCTCGGTCAAGTCTCAGAAATCTTCGACGCAGACCAACCGCACACCCCGCGCGGCTGTATTGCCCAAGCCTGGAGCGTCGCCGAATTATTGCGCTGTGAGCTAGAAGAACTGAATTGATGGTTTTGTCTTTGCGCCTTAGCGTGAGGTTATTCTTTTGAGCGCATCCGTTTCACGCATAGCTGCTATGAGCAGGTAGTTGCTTACAGCCTTGGTGCCGTGAATATTTATGTCCACGTCCACGCCGCCGCCGTATTTTCCGCAAGGCTCGCTGATGCCGCCTGATCCGAACCGCGCGCACAAGTTTAAGTTGACGGTGCTTGGCTGCGGCTTACTTTTATTGCTGATGCTCGCGGGTGCGACGTGGCTGGTGGTTCATCTGTTCCGCGCAGCCCGCTGAAGCATGCGCCCGCCGATGACGATGCCGGTCAGGCTGAGGGTGACGGCCAGCGAGAGCAGGCAATACTGGCAGAAGTGGCTGATGATAAAGGCTTGGACGAAGAGCAACCAGAGCGACAGCGCACACATGATGGCGACGAGGGCGATCAGAGGTTTGTGCGCCGCCGTATAACCGAAAGCTGCGAGCGTGGCGAGGCTGAAGACGGCGAAGTAGGCGAGCGCCCCAAGCGCCGCGAGCGGCACGGGGCCGACAGTGGCATACGAACTGCTGAGCACTTCCGAGCAACCTGAGGTGACGGTGCAGCGCACACTCCGCCCCGCCAGATGCTCCACCGTTAAATAAACGGCGTCCGCTAGACCCACCAACGACAACAGAGCCGCGAGCGCGTCGAGCATAACTGCCCGCCGCCGCGGCCCTGTCTGGGCCCCGTTAATAGTCGAGTCTGCCACGACCGGTTAGGACTTGCCCGCGAGCGCCGCATCAATCGCAGCGTGTAGTTTGTCGAAATCCATCATCTGCTCAAAAGGGACTTCGCGCCCGTTCAGAAACAAGGTGGGCGTGCCCGTCACACCGCGTGCCTGCGCGAGGCTATCGTCTTGTGCGACGCGCATGCCGGCGACTGCGCCGTCAAGGTCGAGCGTGAAGCGGCTCACGTCAAGCCCAAGCTGCTGCGCATATTTGAGGAAGAAGGGACGCGCCGCCTCACCCTTGCTCCATTCCTGTTGATGCTCATATAGCAGATCGTGCATCTCCCAGAACTTGCCCTGCTGCCCGGCGGCCTCGGCGGCGCGGGCGGCCTCGGGCGCGAACTTGTGAATCTTGGCTAGGGGGAGATTGCGAAATGAGAAACGGATGCGGTCGCCGTATTGCGCCAACACACGCTGCGCGATGGGATGGAAGTTGCCGCAGGGCGGGCATTGATAATCGCCGAACTCTTCAAGCTGCACGGGCGCGTCGAGGTGCCCTTTGAAATGGACCGGCTGGGTGTCGAGCGGCACGATGCGCTGTGTGGGCGTGGCGCTCGAAAGCGGTGTGGGCCGCGTCGGCTGCGCTTGCGGTGTGCGCATAAGCAATGCGCCGCCACCAAGTACGATGAGCAGGACGACGCCGATAATGATCACGGGAAAGAGACGTTTCATGGCGGTGCGGAAAACTCCCGGTAACAGGTTTGGCCGAGCAGGCCTGCAAAAGTTAAAAGCAAACGGGCAAAAGTGCAACTCCCGGAGAGGGGTTGCGACTTTTGCCCGTCGTTGTCTGGCGCAGATGCCGTTGTGTTGGCTTACATGGCGATGCGTGCGATCCGCTGCGTGACCGCATCGACGCCCGCGAAGCCGGGCAGTTGCTTGAGCTTGTGATTGACGTTCCGGTCGAAGAAATCAACGCCCTCTGCGCCTTTGAATAAGGTCGCGATCAGATAGTTAGTTTCCAGCTTCGGCTTTGTGCCCTGGCCAACCGGCGTCCAGAATTTGCTAATGACGGTGCGCGCTAACTTGCGGGTGAAGTCTGAACGCTGAAGCTTGAGGCGCGCGATGTTCCAGTAGAATTTCGAGTGCGCGGCCTCCTCTTGCGCGATGGCGCGCAGCAGATGCTCCAGCACCGGATGCTTCGCCAGTTGCCACAAGCGGCGATAGCCTTGCAGCGTCGTCATCTCATTGATCGCGCCCCATGCCATGTGGACGGCCGAGAAATGCTCGCCGAAACAGTTGGTGATGAGCGGATAGAAGCGATTCTCGAATGTGTAGTTGAACGGGATCGCGGCACGGGCTTCATCAAACCAACTTTTGCTTGTCGGGATACCAGCTTCGTTGAGAAAGCGATTGAGCAGTTCCGCGTGCTGGAATTCTTCGACGCTCCAACGATCCATAAAGCGCTTGATGACGGGACTTTTGCCGGTCGGCGTGCGCCGTAGCTCTGAATAGTAAATGTCCGTGAACGCCTCCACGTCGCGCATGTAAACCAGCACCGGCACGAACGCGGGGTCGAGTTCGTGCCGACGCACCTCGGCCCACGGAATATTGCTGACGAAATCTTCGGTGAGCGCCCGCGGCTGTGCTTCATACCACGTCAACACGTCGCTTTCTGTCTCAAACACTTTGAGGAGGTCTCCTTAAAACACGAAAAATGTTAGTATTGAACCAATTGATTTACGAATCATCAAGGGGCCGTGGATTGATGCACCGCGCAACGAGTTAAGCTAGCCCGCAGGAAGCACAAGCACACACCGGCGATGTCTCGATTTACGGACGACGCGGCCGGCGTGAGTTAGAACTAACACCACCGGCGCGATGGAGTGCGCAGCATACATGAAGCAGCACGCGGAAACAATGACGAGCGGCGGGAGCGGGGCGGCGGCGCTCTATGACCGCTTCGCTAACCTCTACGACATCACGTTTAAGTTTAACGGCTACGGGCGCTCGCTCGAACGCTACTTCCGCGAGCACCCGCTGCCGCTGCCCGTCGGCGCGCAAATTCTCGATGCCGGTTGCGGCACGGGCCTGCTCACGCTGGCCATGCTCCGCGCCCTGCCCCGCTCAGCCCAGATCACGGCGCTCGACCTCTCGGCTCCTTCGCTGCACAAAGCCCGGCGCGTGATCGCGGCCACGCGCCCGCGCCGCCCGCAGCAGGTGTGCTTCATCCAGGGCAATGTATTGGCGCTGCCCTTCGCCGCCGACTCCTTCGACTTCATCACAACGAGCGGTGCGCTTGAATACGTACCGCTCGCCGCCGGCTTGCAAGAGTTGGCGCGCGTCTTGCGCCCCGGCGGCCATCTGTTGCATCTGCCCGTGCGCCCCGCGCTCGCCAGCACCTTTCTCGAAATGCTCTTCCGCTTCAAAACTCACCCGCCCGCCGAGGTTGCCGCCGCCACGACACGCCACCTCCGCATCGTCTCGCAATATTATTTTCCCCCGCTCGATGTGATCGGCTGGACGAAGCACGCGCTCTTGGCCCAAAAGCCGTAAACTGTGCATCGGCAATCGTGAATAGAAAGAACAGGGTTTAGCTACTCACGATTGCCGATGCACGGTTGGCGACTACTTTTCTAGCTTGGCTAACACCACGCGCGCGATGGTCGGGATAATGTCGCGCTCGTTGGCGTGATTGGTGGTGAAGATGACGAGGACGAATCGCGCGCCGTTCGGCAGTTCGATGTAAGCGGCGTCGTGGCGCGTCTCGCTTGTCCAGCCGGCCTTCGACCAGAGTCGCGCGCCCGCCTTGAGCGTGCTGCCGGTAAAGCCGTGCGCTTGATCATCCGTGTCGCTGCTCGTGCCGGAAAAGTCGCGGTGCAGAAGTTCCATCATTTGTTTACTGCGTGCAGGCGTGATGGCGCGTTCCGTGGCGATCTCGGCCAGCAGCCGCGCGGTCGCGTCGGTCGTCAGCTTATTGCGGTTCTCACCGTTGGGGCCGCGCGAGAAATGCTCGCGCCCGTAGGCGTCTTCGCAAAACGTCTTTTGGTTGATATTGGTGTTCGTGTAGCCAAGCGCGCTGAAGTAGCGGTTGACGGCGTTGCGCTTCGCCTGCCACTGCTGCATCGCTGTGGGCGACAACTCCCGCCCGCTCGTCGTGTCCGTCAGCAGATCGAGAATGTAGCCGGTCGCATCGTTCGATGAGTCCACGATCATGTCGCGCAGACCGCGCCGCAACTCCTCCGTGTCCGGCAACCGTCTGTCCTCTAGCCAACGATGCGCCGCGACGAGGTAGAACAGTTTCACCACACTCGCCGGATAGATGCGCTCGCTGCCACGAAAACTCCCCTGCATCGGATGCTGCGCATCACGCAGATCGATCAACGTGATCGCCAATTGCTCCTGCTTCAGGCCCTTGGCGGCAAACTGCTGCAAGGCCGCCTGCGCGGCTTCGTCCACTAACGTTTGCACCGTAGGCGCAGCAATGGGCGCAAGATTGTTGGCCGCAACCGGCGCGGATTTATGCGCCGGCTGTTGTGCTGAAAGTTGCAGCGCGCACGCCAAAAGCCCGCCTATAACCAGTGTGCCGAGTTTGCCGCTTTGCTTCATCGTTGCTCCGATCCAAACCGCTCGCGCCAGCCTAACGCACGAAGTTGGCGAACAGCGTGATGATGATGACATTCGAGAAATCTATGAAGAACGCGCCGACAACCGGCACGACGAGGAAACTGCGCGGCGCGGGGCCATAGCGCGCAACCAAGGCTTCCATGTTGGCGACGGCGTTCGGCGTGATGCCCAGACCGAAGCCCACGTGTCCGCTCGTCGTCACCGCCGCTTCATAATCGCGCCCCATCAACGTGAACGTGACCAGCACGGCATAGACGATCATCAAGACGATTTGCACCGCGAGGATGATAATCATCGGCTGCGCCAGTCCCGCCAGTTGCCACAGTTTCAAATCCATCAAGGCCAGCACGAGAAAGAGCGCGAGCGCGATGCCGCCGAGGGCCTCGACCGCGCGCATGTCGAGCCGCAACCAACGCCAGCGCTCGTCCAGATTGCGCACCAACGCCGCCACGATCATCGCGCCGATATAACCGGGCAGCGTCACGCGCAGGCGCGTCAAACCCAAACTGAGTAACGCGCCCGCGCCCATCACCGCGAGAATGATCAGCAGATGCCGCAACAACGCGCCGCCCGTCAACTCTTCAAGCGGGCCCTCATTGGCCGTTATAACTTCTTCTTCATTCACGGCCGCGCTGTTGGTCGCGCCGACGGCCCAAAAGTCGGCTGCGCGCTCACAGGGCACAACGGGCGCGCGCGGTTGCACAAGTCGAAAGCGGCGGATGAGCGCAGTCGCAATGGGATTGCCGAGCAGGTTCGATGCGAAGATACCGAAGGTTGCCGACGCGATGATGAGTGCGCCCGCGCCCTGGATGCCGAGTTTTTCAAATGTATCGGTAAAGGCCAGCCCCGTCGCCGGCCCGCCCGTCAGCGTCAGCGCGCCGCAGATGATACCCAGCCCCGCCGGTGCGCCGACCGCATACGCGACGCCGATCCCGACTACGTTCTGCACCACCGCCAACGTCGAAGCGATCCACCAGAACAACCCCATGCGCCAACCGCCCGCGCGCAACAGCGACACAGTCGCGCCCAAGCCGATGGTCGTGAAGAATGTCGTCTGCAAAGGCGGGCGCAGACTACCGTCGAGCGCAACGCCGACCGCACCACCCGTGCGCATCGCCAGCACGATGAGCGCAAACAACAACCCGCCAATGGCCGCCGCCGGGATGCTCGCGCGCCGCAGCAAGCCAATGCGCCTTTGCACGCCGCCCCCGATGAATAGCAACACGGCCGCCAGCGCCAGCGTCAGCACGAGGTCGAACTTCAACGTGCGCAAACCATCAACGACTGTCAATTCCAAAATGCGCTCCGCCGTTTCAAGGGTTAAAGCCGCTCAGACCTTTAGGCATCTGACTGGCCGCATGCGTGGCCAAGGCACCGCTCAAGCGCCCTGTGGCGATAACGAGCGCGTCGGGTAGTTTTGCTTTTCATTAGGAGACAAAAGAACGGTTACAGACTGACCGGGCGCGTAGTGTATCATCGCTCGCACCTGTCCGGGCAGAATTTCAAAGTAGCGGCCGGCAAAATGTATACGTGGATCAGCTTGTCCAAAACTTGCGCGCCATCGTCGGCCCTGACAACGTAATCTCAGAGCCAGACGAGTTGCTCGTCTACGAATGCGACGGGCTGACGCAGTACCGGCATCGCCCCCGCGCCGTTATTTTCCCCACCAGCACCGAGGCGACTGCGGCCGTCGTGCAGACCCTCGTGCGGGCCGGTGTGCCCTTCGCGCCGCGCGGCGCGGGCACGGGACTGTCGGGCGGCGCGCTCGCGCTCGACAATGGCGTCACGATTGAGCTGGCACGCATGCGGCGCGTGCTGGCAGTTGATACGGAGAATCGTCTCGCCGTCGTCCAGACCGGCCTCGTCAACGCGCAACTGTCGCGCGCGGTCGCGCAACACGGACTGCATTACGTGCCCGACCCTTCAAGCGGCGTGACCTGCACCATCGGCGGCAACATCGCGGAGAATGCGGGCGGCATACATTGTCTGAAGTATGGCACGACCACCGATCACGTCATTGGGGCGCGCGTCGTATTGAGCGATGGCACGATCATCGATCTCGGCGGCGCGGGCGCGGAAGCGGCGGGCTATGATCTGCTCGGCGTCTTCGTCGGCTCGGAGGGCACGTTCGGCATTGCGACCGAAGCGACCGTGCGCCTCGTGCCGCTGCCACAGTCTGTCCGCACGCTGCTTGCGGACTTCACCGACGTAGACGCGGCCAGCCGCGCCGTCTCCGCGATCATCGCGGCCGGCCTTGTGCCCGCTGGCTTGGAGATGGTTGACGGCGCGACGATCCGCGCGGTCGAGGCGAGCGTCTTTGCCGCCGGGCTGCCGCTCGACGCCGAAGCCGCGTTACTGATCGAATTGGACGGCCTCGCAGCCGGACTTGATGCTGAGGCGGCGCAAGCCGAAGCGATCTGTCTGGCCCACGGCGCGCGGCATGTGCGGCACGCACAGGACGAGCAAGAACGTAAAAAACTCTGGGCCGCGCGCAAGGGCGCGTTCGGCGCGATGGGCCGGCTCGCGCCGGACATGATGTTGCAAGATGCGGTTGTGCCGCGCTCGCGGCTGCCCGAAGTGCTGGCGGAAACGTATCGCATCGGCGCGAAATACCGGCTGCGGCTGGCCAACGTCTTTCACGCGGGCGACGGCAACTTGCATCCGATTCTCTGCTTCGACCGGCGCGACGCGGATGAAGTGCAACGGGTTGAGGCCGCCAATCAAGAGATCGTCCAGACCTGCGTGCGCGTCGGCGGCACACTCACCGGCGAGCACGGCATCGGGTTGGATAAGCGTACGTACATGCCGCTCATCTTTTCCGCCGACGATCTGGCCACAATGCTGGCCGTCCGCGCCGCCTTTGATCCGACCGGCTTGTGCAACCCCGGCAAGATCATCCCCGCGCCCCGCGGTTGTGGCGAAGCGCGTGCGGTTGCGCGTGTACCGCCCGCCGACGCTATAACAGCAGCACAGATCGTTCCCGTATTCACCCCGTCCACGCCGGCGCAAACGACAGCAAGCCGATCCGGCTTCGCAGTGGACACCGTGCGCCAGCAACTAGCCGCGTTGCTCGGCGCTGACTACGTGACGCAAACCGAGCAGACACTTACGGCCGCACCCGCGACGCAAGCAGAGGCCGGCGCAGTTATGCAGTTGGCCGCACGCGACGGCTTGACGGTTATGCCGGCGGGCGCGGCGACGTGGCTCGACGCGGGTAACACACTGCCCCGCACGAACGTCGTTATCAGCACGCGCCGGTTAGATCGTTTGCTCAGGCATGAGCCGGCCGATCTGGTCGCCACGGTTGAAGCGGGGCTGTCGCTGACACAGCTAAATGCAGCGACTAGCGGCGCAGGGCAATGGTTGCCGCTCGATCCGCCGGATGATGGACGGGCGAGTGTCGGCGGCGTGGTCGCCACCGGCATGGGCGGGGCGCAGAGTTTCGCTTACGGCAATCCGCGCGCCTTCGTGCTAGGGATGCGTGTTGTGCTGGCTGATGGGCGACAAGTTAAAGCGGGCGGCATCGTCGTCAAAAATGTGGCTGGCTATGATCTATGCAAACTATTCACCGGCAGCTACGGCACGCTCGGACTAATCACCGAGTTGACCTTCAAACTACGCCCGCGCCCCACGCACGAAGCAACGCTCATCGTGCGCGCCGCAGCGCTGGCTAGTCTGTTCACTTGCGCTCGCCAATTGCGCGCCGGCATATTTTTGCCCGTCGCGGTCGAGCTACTTTCACCGACACTCGCCGAAATTCTTGCCGTGCCCGGTGCGCCGGCGCATGCCGCGCTGCTCGTGCGCTTCGCCGGTACGGGTGCGGCCGTCGCCGATCAGACAGCGCGGGCGCATGCGTTATGCGCGCAGGCGGGCGCGGCGGCGATTGAGCTTTTGCACGCGGACGAGCATTTATGGCGCGGCCTGGCGGCGCAACCGGTGCAGACCGGGTGGCAGATCAGTTATCGCATTAGTGTGCGCCCGTCGCATCTGCCCGCACTCATCGCCGCGTTACAAGCAGAAGCAGCGGGCGGGCCCTGGCCGACCACTTGTTGGCACGCCGGCCTCGGCGACGGCCGGCTCCGCATCCTACAGGCGACGCCGACCGACTCCGCTTACGACCCGGCCACGCTCGCGCGCTTGCGCCACACGGCTGAGACGTTGGGCGGCTCGTTGATCATCGAACGCGCGCCGGCTGAATTGAAGCAAGCAGTTGACGTGTGGGGCTTACGAGCTGAGACCGCGCGTTTGATGCAACGCATTAAACTACAACTCGATCCGGCCGCGACATTGTCGCTCGGCAGATTTGCATTCTGATGAACAAACAGTCGGCCCAACTGCCCGGCGCGCTCGCACACGAAGAAGGCAAGCTGCTCGCTTGTATCCACTGCGGCCTGTGTCTCGAAGCGTGCCCGACTTATGTCCAGACCGGTGACGAGAACGACGGCCCGCGTGGGCGCATCTACCTGATGCGCGCGGTCGAAGACGGGCGCTTGAGCGTGGCCGCGCCCGCCTTCGCGCGCCATATCAATCGCTGTCTCGGTTGTCGCGCCTGCGAGAGCGCGTGCCCCGCCGGCGTCGAATACGGGCAACTGCTCGAAGCCGCCCGCGCCGACCTAGGTCAAGTCAGGCACGAACGCGGCGTGGCGCATTGGCTCTTGCGCTTCGTGCTGCGCCATATCTGGCTCGCGCCGACGCGCCTACGTTTTGCTTTCACCTGCACGCGGCTGCTCCGCGATTCAAGGCTGACTAGACTATTCCGCGCGACTGGCTTGCCGCGCCTACTTGCGCCGCGTGCTGACTTCGCGCTCGCGTTGCTTGAAGGTTCGGCTGCGGCCCACGTGCCTGCACGAGCAGCGGACGTTGGCATATCCCCACAAGCGCAACCACGTACCGCTCTCGCCCGACCCTCCGGCCCATCGCGCGCTTTGCTCTTCGCTGGCTGCGTGACCGAAGGCTTGTTCGCCCGCGTCAACCGCGCGACGGCGCGGGTGCTGGCAGTAAACGGTTGCACCACGTCCTGCCCGCGCGCACAAGTCTGCTGCGGCGCACTGCATGCGCACGCGGGCGATCTGGCCGGCGCACGGCAACTCGCGCGGCAGAACATTGATGCCTTTACCGATGATGCGGCCGCGCCCATCGTCACTAACGCGAGCGGCTGCGGCGCGTTGCTCGTCGCTTACGCGCAACTACTGGCGGGTGATCCAGACTATGCCGAGCGCGCCCGCAGTTTCAGTGCGCGTGTGCGCGATGTCAGTCAGCAATTACAGGCGACGGGCCTGCGCACGGGCGCAGCCCTCACAGACACGTTGACGACATACGACGCTTCGTGCCATCTCCTACATGGACAGCACGCCGCCGCCGCGCCGCTCGCCTTGTTACATGCCATTCCTGATCTTAAATTCGCGCCGCTCACCGATAGCGACGTGTGTTGCGGCGGCGCGGGCGTCTATAACTTGATCGAGCCGGAGTTAGCCGCGCGCGTGCTGGCGGAAAAACTCAATCATGTGGCCGCCACCGGCGCACAAATTCTAGCGACCGGCAATCCCGGCTGTCACATGCAACTCAGCGCAGGCGCGCAACTCAAAGGTCTCCCCTTACTTGTGTGTCATCCGATTGAACTGCTCGACGAATCTTATCGTCGAGCTGGTTTTTACCAAGCTGGCGACAAGTATGTATAGGTTCAATGTCACTGTGCGCCAGCAATTCGCGGACAGTCCCTATACTTAATTTCAAGCGGATGCGGGGCGAAGCTCTGGCGCGGGCGGCGGCTTGGGCGGCCGGCGATTTTAATTCGGCTGCACAGAGACAAGCTGCGTGCTGAACATTAAGTCATAAAGCTGTTGCGCTCGCCCCTCATGTGTGCGTTTTAAGATGACGTATTGTGCTAGCGCGGCGGACTTGTTCTTTGCCGCCAGGTACGCAAGGGCGAGGTTGTAGCGCGCCGCTTCATTATCCGGTTCAAGGTCGAGGGCGCGGCGTAAGGCTAAAACGGCTTGTTCGTAGCGCTCCGTATGGACGAAGGCACTCCCAAGATTGTTATAGGCTCGCGCGTAGTCGGGAAACAGCCGCACAGTTTCTTTTAATGTGGCGATGGCCTGTTTGTATTGCTTCGTCCAGATCAAAGCGTAGCCGTAGTTGGTGCGCGTTTGTGCGTCCTGCGGCGCGCGTGTCAGCAGCGTTTCGTAGCACGTGACGGCTTCGTCGTTACGTCCCAATGCGAGCTGGGTCTGGCATAGCTCAACGCGCGCTGCGTTGTAAGCTGGCGCAAGCTCGACGGCACGACTGAACTCGGCGAGTGCTGCCACGTCATACCCGGTTTCGCTGTAGACGTGTCCTAAGTTGTAATGGGCATTGGCGAAGTCGGGTTTCAGCGCAATGGCCCGTTGCAATGCGGCGGCGGCTTCCTCGAAGTGTTTCAGTTTAGTGTACGCGTAGCCAAGGTTGTTGTAGATGCCGTAGTCGTTCGGCGCGAGCCGCAAGGCGCGGTTGTACACTGCGATAGCCTCGGTGTAGCGACCCGCGTTATCGAATTGCACAGCCAGCAGGACAAGTGTTTGGGCATCTTCGTTCGCAGCCGCGGCCGGCGTGGTCTGTTGCTTTGAAACTTGCGCCGCTACTGTCAGAGTCGC
>JBBQGM010000092.1:0-19469 GCA_038322995.1 Pyrinomonadales bacterium | reverse complement strand
CTGCACAGGCTATTGATAAGAAGCCAACAGGCATATAACAAGGAGGGGCCGCGCGCCAATAGCACAAAACCGCCGGGTCGGCCGGAAGACTTAATCTTCCGGCCGACCCTGCGGTTTTGGCGTTAAGGCCAATTCCTTAAGGCGTCCCGAAACGTGCCCGGTATTCAGTGGAGTTGACGAAGCCGTTGACCATCGTGCGCAGGTCTCCCGGATGCGTGTTGAGATAGTTAATCCATGCATCGAACCCTGCCTGATCCGGGTTGCGGCGCAGATAGCCGAAATATTCTGCGAGCACAAACGCACGGTTGAAGGTTGGCAGGTTGGTCATGAACTGGGCGCTTTCGACGATCTCCTGCAACACTTGGTCGCGGGTCTTCCGGCCCGCATTGAGATCGCTGAGCAGTTGATCTCTGTTGGTGAGCGTGATGCCGATGTTCGCGCTGAGCCGGTCAACAAATTGCGTATTGTTGAACGCATCGAAGATCGAGTGGAACTCGATCCGGTTCGTGAAATTGTCGGCGAAGTCCGCGCGCAACGCATTCGTCTCCTCCGGTGTCGTTCCACTGATGCTGCCCAGATCGCCGAAGAACTCTAGGAAGGTCGGGTTGCGGGCAAAGGCCGCGAAGTAGAAACGAGTCACATAGAAACCCCGGCTCTGAAACTCCGGTGAGCCGAAGAACGCGAGCGAGACTGCGACGCGGTCACATGCGGTGTTACCGGCAGTGCAATTATTGAGGACACTCAACCAAGCGTTCAGTCCGGCCGTGTCCGGTTCGCGGTTGAGGAAGTCGAGATATTGCTGCCGGACGAAGAATGTCGCGTTGTCAATCGGGTTGACCGTCGATGGGGCAGTGTCGTTGTCTGTGATCGTGATGGTGGCCGTGCTCGGTGCGCCTAAAGTCGCCCCGGTCGGATTGCTGAGCGTGACGATGAATGTCTCGCTCTCCTCAAAGAAAGCATCGTTAATGATCGGGACGTTGACGGTCTTCGCTGTGTCGCCGGGTGCGAACCTGAGCGTGCGGGAGATGTTCGTGTAGTCGGTGCGGTCGGACGCTGTGGCGCTAACCGTGGCCAGATCAACGATGGTCGTGCCCGTGGTCGCGCCCGTGCGTGTCACCATGACGGCCACGCTGCCGGCCCCTTCGGCCACGCTCAGCGCCGCGGCACCGAATTGCACCGTGCTCGCCGCAGGCGTCGTCGAAAGCGTGCGCAGCACCGACGGCTCAATGTCGCTCGACTCGTCGTTGGTCAGACGCACCTGACTGCTGCCGTCGGCGTTCATCAAGTAAATCTCGAAATTATTATCGCGCGTGCTGACGAAGGCGATTTTTGCGCCGTCGGACGAGCGCGCCGGGTCGGCATCAACCGCCGTGTTATTGGTCAGGCGCGTTTGGCTGCTGCCGTCCGCGCCGTTCATCGCGTAAACCTCGAAGTTGCCGTTGCTGGCGGCGTCGCGGTCGCTCTGAAAGGTGATCTTGCCGGGCGACCATGCGGGATTGAGATCGTCGGCTGTGTTGTTGGTCAGGTTCAACTGGTTGCCGCCATTGGCATCCATGCTGTAAATCTCGGCATTACCATCACGGTCGCTCGTGAAGGCGAGCTTCGCGCCATCGGGCCGCCACGTGGGCGTATAGTCAGCTTCCGGGCTATTGGTGAGATTCGTCTGACTGCCGCCATTGGCGTCCATGACGAAGATTTCATCATTGCCGGTACGATTGCTCACAAAGGCGATCTTCGTGCCATCAGGCGAGAACGCCGGGCGCAGATCATCGGTCGGGTTATTGGTGAGCCGCGTTTGCCCGCTGCCATCGGCATTCATGACGTAAATTTCCGGATTGCCGTCGCGACTGCTCACAAACGCGATCTTCATCCCGTCGGGCGACCACGAAGGACTCACGTCAGTGGCTGGATTGTCGGTCAGGCGAACCAAGCCGCCACCGTCGCCGTTCAGCACATAAATCTCAAAGTTGTCGTTGCGATCAGTTGCGAACGCGATTTTACCCGGCGGCTCTGGTGTGTGGTTCTTTGGCTCGACCTGACCCGGTGCGGAATGTGTGGGCTGCGCCTTTTGCTGGACAGGCGCGGGTTCGTGCTGCACTGTGCGCAAGCCAGTAGTGTGCGTGCTGGCCGCAGTTACGGCCGTATGCCGTGTACTGCTTGACGCATAATCCGGCAGCACAGCCAAACTCAGCAACAGGGCTAATGCCAACATCATACCGGCCCAATGGCGTTTGCTTCGGTTCGAGCCTCTCATAACGTTGTTCCTTTGCTGAGTGTTCACCCGGGGTCACTCTTACGTTGCCAGCAATTAAAGGGCGCACGCTGCCGAATAACTCAAGAGCTAGTTGCGCGTCCGGTCTTCGGCTCCTGCGCTGACCCCAAATGGCTGAATCACAGGCGCGAAGAAAGGGAAAGTATCCTGGAAGGGCACGTCATTGCCGTCCACCCCGTCAACCTTGCCGCTGGGCGTCACGGGCTGGCTACTGTTGATGAGCGTCACGATGGTGTCAAGCACATCATCGCCCGGCCGCCGCCCGTTCGGGAAAGCTGCTGCCGCATTGTTGCCCCCACCCGTGCCGGTGTTTTGTGTGTTGAGATTGAGGCGTAGGATGTCGCCATTCAACACGGCCACAGAGGCGAGGATGTTGATTTGCGCGGTGGCAGTTTGTAGGCTCTGAAGCGCGGCCACGACCTCGCCGGCGAATTTGCCGTTCGCGTCATCAACTGTCGAGGCGCGGTTGTAGGCGTCCTTGAGTTGCAAGGGGCGGATGAAGACCGTGTTGACGGCGGGGATGCCCATGCGGTCAACCGTGACAAATCGGCCAAAGCCGGTGCTGGTGCCATCTTTAGAGAACGCGGTGGGAATGCGGCGCTGCACGTAGACGTTCAGACCCAAGATGCCGCTTGGTGGCGGGGTCAATAATGCTTTGGGCACGCTAAGCGCAACCATCAAAATATTGTAGCCCGCGAAGCTGTCGCGCTTGCGGTTAAAGCAATTGGGGTTGATGGATGTAGGATCGGGGTTGGCGGGCGTGCCTCTGGGCGGCGTCGTGCCGGCGATGCGCGAGTTCCGGTAACAAATCTCAGAGGGGACGTCGAAGAAGAACGGGTCATCAACCAGCCCGGCAAAGAAGGTGATGCCGGTGGTCGGGTCGGTGGTTTTCGTCTGGGGCGGCGTGGGGACTGTCCCTGTCGGATCGGTTTGGCTGGTTCCTGCGGTGGAGATAGTCGTGGGCGCAGTAAAGGTCTGGCCGCTCGACAGGGCGATGGTCGCTGTCTGGGGCACGGTGCGGCTGGTCTGCTTCGAGAAGGTTACGTCTATAAACAGATCGCCACGGGCGTCGCCTGTATTCTCGATCTGGTAGTGGAAGCGGACGTTGTTATCGAAGAAACCTAAATTCGCGTTCTCCGCCGGCACAATGAAACCATGCACGTCGCTGGCGATAATCACCCTGTTGTTGTCATTTGGATCGAGAAAGAAATAGGCGTCGCCGATGTCTGTCGCCTGATCTTGGTTGGGGGTCGGCGCGTCGCCGTGATCGGCGGCGTTGATCGGCGGCGTGGGCGGCAACAATAGGGCGAGTGTCGTCAGCACAACGAGAGCGGCCAGCGCAAATCTTTTATTGCGTACGGAAGCCATGATTTCTTCTCCTTACATCTTAGTCTGCAGAAACAGTCTATATGCAGACTGTCCGTGGAGTGATCGATTCAGAACACGTCCTAATTCTTTTGTCCACCCTGATGGTGACAACTGTGCGGGCTGGTGCGGCCAAAGAACGTGGGGATGCAATAACGCAAGTAAATTATCGGAAGCACATATATGCAATAAAGCGCCCCGCTTGTCAACACAAATCTCATTTTTGTTACTATTCTACGGTCTGATCGGACGGGATTTGTAACCCTTCGGCTGACCTTGCGGGGGATGACCGATTCCTTAGCGTGTGTTGAAACGTGCGCGGTATTCGATGGAATCAACGAAACTGTGGAAGTTATTCTGGTTGGCGTTCAGGAAGTTCAGGAAGTTGTTAGCGCCGGCCGTATCCGGATCGCGCCGCAGATAACCCGAAGTATTGCGACAGGATAGACGCGCGATTCATTGCCGCCGCCGCGAACGTGAGGTTGTCCATAATCTCACGCAGGACTTGCGCTCGCATCTTCACGCCCGCGTTCAAGTCTGTGCTGAACTGAGCACGGCCCGTGTAGCGTAGTAAGTTGATTGGCGAGTTGTGGCAGCAAGACAATCTTCGTGCCTCCGCATCTCCCGTGCCGCCCGGTCGCGTATATCACATGAGCCAAACAAGCAACAATGTAGTGCGACAGTGGGAGCGTTTGTTTGACAGCCGATATAAGCGCGCACTAGCATCGCGCTGGCTGAGTTGAATATGCCCCGGCTATCGCCTTCATTATTAATAGGGCCGATAACGCAACGGGCCAGACTAAAGGGAATGCCGCTGCAATTTGCTAACATGATAAAGGGTCGGAAGCTGTCTTTCTATCTGTTGGCAGCGCTGGCCGTCGGCGCGTGCCAGGCGTGCGGGGGCTATTGGACGCGCCCGGCGACCACCACCTCCGCCCCCGCTCTGCCCGTCGCCGCGCCCCTGCCCTCAGATGACGAATTGGAAAGCGGTACGATCCGTTTCCTCGAAGATCGTGTGCGGCAAGACCCGCTTGATTTCATCGCCCTCAACAAACTGAGCGGCTATTACCTCAGACGACTGCGCGAGACCGGTGACATTAAATATCTGGAACTCGCGGAGCGCGCCGCCCGTGCTTCATTACAGTCGGTGCAAGGCACACAAAACGTGGGGGGGCTGGTTGCGCTGGGGTACGTCGAGTTTTCCGCGCACGACTTCGCCGCCGCCCGTGATCATGCGATGCAGTTGACGCAACTCGAACCGAGCAAAGGCTATCCCTACGAACTGCTCGGCGACGCGCTGCTCGAACTTGGCGATTACGACAAGGCGGAAACTGCCTTCGCGCAACTTGAGAAGGTGAGCGGGGCACAAAGCCTCGGCGCGCAGTTGCGCCGCGCCCGGCTCGCCGTCCTGCATAGCGAGTTTGAGCAAGCGCGCGAGCATTATCAGTTTGCCCTCGCGTGGGCGCTCGATCCGGCCCAGCCGGATCGGGAGACGGTCGCGTGGTGTCGCTGGCAACTTGGCGAGGTGGCCTTCGCGCAGGGCGCTTACGACACAGCGGAGCAACGCTACCGCGAAGCCTTGACGACTTTCCCTGGCTACTACCGTGCCGTAGCTTCGTTGGGCCGTGTCCGCGCGGCCCGTGGCGATTTGCCGGGCGCAATTGCGCAATACGAACAAGTGACGAAGCGGCTGCCCGACCCGACTTACGTCGCCGCGCTCGGCGATCTCTACAAACTCGCGGGGCGCGAGCGCGAGGCGCAGGCGCAATACACGCTCGTCGAGCAGATCGCGCGGCTGAGCGCATTGAACGGCATGCTCTACAATCGGCAGCTTGCACTCTTCTACGCCGATCACGATCTGAAACCGGCTGAGGCTTACGAGCAGGCGACACGCGAATACCAGGCGCGACACGACATCTACGGGGCGGACGCGGTCGCCTGGACGGCGCTCAAAGCAGGGAAACTCGCGGAAGCGCAAACGGCGATGAAAGAAGCGCTGAAGTTAGGGACGAAGGATGCGCGCTTGCTCTATCACGCAGGGCAGATTGCGCGGGCGGCGGGCGATCAGGCCGCCGCCACCGCTTATCTCAAGCGTGCGCTCGCGCTCAACCCGCAGTTCGATCCGCTGCAAGCCACGTTTGTGCAGCACGCGCTCGCCGAGTAGGTTGCCACATCGAGTTTTATTTATGAGTAGTCCCCATCCGTCTCATCCGCGCCGGCGTAGCTTCTTCGCCCTGTGCCTGCTCGCCACCCTCTGGCTCGTTTCACCCGCACCCGCGCACGCGCATCCGCTAGGCAACTTCACCGTTAACCATTTCGCCCGGCTTGAAGTTAGTCCGGCGCGCATTCGTGTGCATTACGTCGTGGACATGGCCGAGATTCCCACGTATCAAGAAGTGCAAACGCTTGATGTGGACGGCGACGGGCAGCCTGCGCAAGCTGAACTCGAAGCTTACGCGGCCCGCACCGCGCACGAATATGCGAACGAGTTGACGCTGACAATTGATAACGCAGCCGTACCGCTCAAACTCGACACACAACGCATCAGCCTGTTGCCGGGTGCCGGTGGTTTGCCGACCCTGCGACTCGAATGTGATTACGAAGGCGCGCTCGCGGCCGGCGCAAACCCGGCGCAGCACGTGCGTTTCGCGGACACGAATCATCAAGGGCGCATCGGTTGGCACGAGGTCGTCGTTACGGCCGCGGCCGGCGCACAGGTGTACGACAGCACGGCTTACGGCACGGGCTTGAGCAACGAGTTGCGCGACTATCCAAACGACCGTTTGGCCGCGCCGCTCGATGAACGCACGGCCGCATGGACGTTCACCACGGGCGCGCTGCCGGCGCACGCACGCCCCTTGCTGGCCCGCGACGGGCGCAAGGTCGAACCGCCCGCGCGCGACCGGCTAGCGGAATTGATCAGCGTAAAAGAGTTGACGCTCGGCGGCGCGCTGCTCGGTCTGTTGCTCGCGGCCGTGCTCGGCGGCTTTCATGCCATGTCGCCCGGCCACGGCAAGACGGTGGTCGCCGCCTATCTGATCGGTTCGCGCGGCACGGCCAAGCACGCGGCCTTTCTCGGTCTAACTGTCACGCTCACGCACACGGCCGGCGTCTTCGCGCTCGGCCTGATCACGCTGTTCGCCGCGCAGTACATCGTGCCCGAACGCCTCTATCCCATCTTGAGTTTCGTCTCCGGCGCAATCGTCGTCGTCATCGGGCTGAGCCTCTTCGCTAGGCGACTCGGCGCAGCCCTCGGTTTTGTCGAACACGAACACGGTCACGACCACGCGCAAGCAGAGCACGCACAACTCGACCACACGCACGACGACGCGACGGCGTTGACGCACACGCATGGCGGAGCGGAGCATTCGCATCTGCCGCCTGGCACAGATGGCCGGCGCGTGACGTGGCGCAGTCTGCTTGCGCTCGGCATCTCGGGCGGCTTGCTGCCATGCCCTTCAGCCTTAGTTGTGTTGCTCTCGGCGATCTCCTTGCACCGCGTCGGCTACGGCATGTTGTTGGTCGTCGCGTTCAGCTTCGGGTTGGCCACGGCACTGACGAGCATCGGGTTGTTGTTTGTCTATGCGCGGCGCTGGATAGATCGGCCGCTGCAAGCAGCGGCCGGTTTGGTGCGCGTGTTGCCCGCGCTCAGCGCCTTCGTTATTTCTTGCGCGGGACTGTTCATCTGTTACGAGGCCGTCGGGCAAGCAGGTTATAGCGTGCCAACGCTGCTCACGAACTCCGTCGCGCAGGTTAAGTCAGTCTTCACGACCAGCCCCTAATCGTTTACTGCGATGGCTGCGCTGAATTACCTGATTCGGTTTGTGATTATGCTTACGAGATGCGCAGCACGAGCAGGTTAATGAGCACGTGGTGAACGCAGACTGCTGAACGAAGAACGGCCTTCGTTCAGCAGTCTGCGTTCAGCCTTTCTGTTTAAGGAATCGGCGTCGTGTCGTCTTCGTTGCCATCGAGTGGGCGCTCGCCGAGCGGGTGTTCGACGGTGATCGGCGAACCGTCGGTTGCGGTCAGATCGTCGCCGGTGAAGCGGGCAATGACGACCGTGATGTTATCTTCGCCGCCGCGCCGGTTGGCTTCGACGACGAGCGCGTCGCAGGCGGCCGTGAGATCGTCTGTATGGGCCGCAACCACTTCGCGGATCTCTTCCGTGCGGAGTTTGCCCGATAGCCCATCGCTGCATAAGAGCAACAGGTCGCCGCTGCGCAAAGGCACGCGCGACATGACGGGCGATAGTTCGCTCTGCGCGCCGAGCGCTTGCAGGATGACGTTGCGGAACATGTGCGTCTCGGCATCTTCCTCGCTGATCTGGCCCACGTCCACAAGTTGCTGCACGAGCGACTGATCTTTTGTCGCCATCTTGATCTCGTTGCCGCGAATGATATACGCACGGCTATCACCAACTTGCACGAAGTCAACCGCGTAGTTCGTGACGGCGGCGGCGGTCAAGGTCGCGCCCATGCCGCTGCACCGGGGGTCGTCGACGCTCTTGCGATGAATGGCGTAGTTGGCGTAGCCGGCCGCGTTGCGCAAGCATTCGACGAGCGGCACATCGGAACCGCAACCGCCTTCGCCGCCCGCGCCATCGTTGATGCCGATCAGCATCTCGCGCACGGTCTCGACCGCCATGCGGCTGGCCACGTCGCCCGCGAGCGCGCCGCCCATGCCGTCCGACACGACGAGCACCGTGCCCGGCATGTCCAACTCAAACTCGCGGAGCGCGGCGGGCGGCTCCGCTACTCCGTCCGACCCGATCCAACTCCGCGTCGCCGTCAGATCGAGTACGAGAAAATTATCCTCGTTGCCCTGTCGTACGCGGCCCACATCCGTCTGTGCATGTAGCTCGATTTTCATAACTTAGCGACAAGTGTCCGAAGTGCAGAGTGAAGCGCAAGCGCCAGCAGTGTAGCCTGTCAACCCTGACTTGTCACCCGTTTCTAAAGTGTGCCTAGCGCCTGATCCAGATCAGCGATAATGTCCTCGGTGTCTTCGAGGCCGACGGAGATGCGCACGAGGCCGTCGGTGATGCCAAGTTGTTGGCGCGTCTCCAAGGCGACGGAAGCGTGCGTCATCGTCGCCGGATGCGAGATGAGCGATTCGACCGCACCCAGGCTTTCCGCGAGCGTCAAAAGTTTGACGCCTTCGAGCACCTTGCGCGCGTTCTCCAACGTGCCCACGTCAAACGAGATCATGCCGCCGAAACCGCGTTGTTGGCGTTTGGCCAACTCGTGCTGTTTGTGCGAGAGCGAGCCGGGATAGTAAATCTTTTGCACCTTTGGATGTTCTTCAAGGAACGCGGCGACGGCCCGGCCCGTCTTGTCGTGCTGTTCCATCCTGAGCGAGAGCGTCTTCGTGCCGCGCAGCACGAGCCACGAATCGAACGGCCCGAGAATCGCGCCCACGCTGTTTTGCACAAACTTCAACCACTCCGCATCTTGCTCATCATTCAAGACGACCATGCCGCCGATGCCGTCCGAATGGCCGTTGAGATACTTCGTCGTCGAATGCAACACGATGTCCACGCCGAATTCAAGCGGGCGTTGCAGGTAAGGCGACAGGAACGTGTTGTCGCAGACGAGCCGCGCGCCGTGTTTGTGCGCGATGTCGGCGACGGCGCGCAAGTCCGTCACGGTCATCACCGGGTTGGTCGGGGTCTCAACATAGACCATGCGCGTGTTATCGCGCAACGCCGCTTCGACGTTCGTCGCGTCGCTCGTGTCCACGAACGTAAACTCGAGGCCGTAGTTAGCCAGGATGCGCGTGAACAGGCGGTTCGTGCCGCCGTAGGTGTTGTCCGAGACGATGACGTGATCGCCCGCCTTGACGAGCCGCATGGTCGCATCAATCGCCGCCATACCGGAGGCGAACGCATAGCCGTACTGCGCGCCTTCGAGCGCGGCGATGTTGCGCTCGGCCGCGAGTCGCGTCGGATTCTGCGTGCGCGCGTACTCGAAGCCTTTATGCTTGCCGAGGCCGTCCTGCGCATAAGTGGAAGTTTGATAGATCGGGACGGAGACCGCGCCCGTCGTCGGGTCAGGCTCGTTGCCCGCGTGAATCGCTGTAGTTGAGAAACCCATAAGAATTAATTGCTAATCAAAGATGCCCTGACTCATATAACGCTCCGCGCCGTCGGGGAAGAGCGTGACGACGCGCCGACCGGGGCCGAGTTGTTCGGCGACGCGCCGGGCGGCGGCCGCCGCCATGCCCGACGAACCGCCACAGAGTACGCCTTCGGTGGCGGCGATGCGGCGCACGTTGGCGAATGCTTCATCGTCGTGAATCATCATGATCTCGTCGGCCAGTTCCGCGTCGAAGTTGACCGGAATGAACTCGTTCTGCCCGACGCCTTCCACCTTGCGGTCGCCCGGCGCACCGCCGGCAAAGATTGAACCTTGCGGTTCGATCAACACGCAGAGCGCGCGTGGATTCAACTTTTTCACCGCGCGCGCGACGCCCGTGAACGTGCCGGCCGTGCCCGCGCCCATCACGACCGCATCAATGCGTCCGTCCATCTGTTCAATGATCTCGCGCGCCGTCGTCGCTTCGTGGTAATCAGGGTTGGCCGGGTTCGCGAATTGCTGGGGCAAAAAACTGTTCTCGGTCTGCGCGGCCAACTCCTCGGCGAGATGGAGTGCGCCTTCCATGCCCGTCTCTTTCGGCACATAGCGAATCTCGCCGCCCAATGCCTCCATCAATTTCATCTTCTCGTTCGAATAACCTTCGGGCACACACAGGATAACACGATAACCGCGCGCCACGCCGATCAGGGCCAGCCCGATGCCGGTGTTGCCGGCCGTCGGCTCGATGATCGTCGCGCCCGTTTTTAGCACACCGCGCCGTTCGGCGTCGAGGATCATGCCGAGCGCGGCGCGGTCTTTCACCGACCCGCCGGGGTTCATGTATTCGAGCTTGGCATAGATGTCCGCGAGCGGCGGCCGGGCGAAGCGTGAGAGGTGCAACAACGGCGTGCGGCCGACCAATTCAAGGATACTTTCCGTGACACCAAGCGGCATCAAAGCCTCGCTAAAATAATTAGAAAATCGAATTGAACGCGGACTTTTTAATGCGATTGACTAGCGCGCGCATGGTAGCCCGCCGCCTATGCCGTGTCAAACAAGCAAGCTGTTAGCTGTTAGTGATTAGCCGTTAGCTATTGGCTCAATCATGGAGCCTGGTACTATATAACGAATCGCGCGCCGGCAGTCGGCACTGCTAACAGCTAATCGCTCTCATTGACACTCACGCCGGTCGCCATGTAACGTGCAGGCCCGTGAACCGCACGGACTCACCACAGACACGCATCGTCGCCATCATTCCCGCCCGCTTCCATTCGGCGCGTCTACCCGGCAAGCCGTTGCTCGACATCGCCGGGCGACCCATGATCGTGCGTGTGGTCGAACGTGCGCTCGCGGCGCGACACATCACGCGGGTGATTGTAGCGACTGACGACGCGCGCATTGCCGACGCCGTGCGCGCCGCCGGATACGAGGCCGCTATGACGCACGTTGATCATGCGACCGGCAGCGACCGGCTGGCCGAAGTCGCGGCGACGCTTGATAACGTGGATGTGATTGTCAACGTCCAAGGCGACGAGCCGCTCATCTCACCGCGCACGATTGAGCGCGCGGTCGAGGCTTTACTCGCTGACGCTGAGACCGGCGTCGCAACGACGTGCGAACCGATTGAATCGGTGGCCGACGTGTTGAGTGCCGATGTGGTGAAAGTGGTCGTGGACGAGCGTGGCTATGCGCTCTACTTCTCGCGTGCGCCCGTGCCGTACCCGCGCGAAGCGGCGCGACATTCTGGTTCGCTCGCCGCCGCGCTTGAGATTGAGCCTGCCTTGCTCGCCGGTTTTCGCAAACACACGGGGCTGTACGTCTATCGCCGCACGTTCCTGTTACAGTACGCGCAGTGGCCCGTGTCCGCGCTTGAACAGACGGAGGCGCTCGAACAGTTGCGTATGCTTGAACATGGCGCGCTTGTGCGCGTCGTTGAGACGGATGAACCATCAATCGGTGTGGACACCCCGGCAGATTTGGCGCGGGTGCGGGCCATCATCGAAGGAGAGGTTAGAGGTTAGTTAGGATTATTTAGCTTTAACTAATTTCTAGCCTCTAACCTCTAACCTCTAACCTCTAAGCTTTATGAGCGACTGGCTTGGTCTCGCCTTCATTGTGTTGCTCATCGTCGGCGTCGTGGTTGCGTCGGCGATATTGGGCCGGCCGCCGCAGCGCATCAGCGAGGAAGAATTTGAGAAGCGTGTGCGTGAAGGGCAGCGTGCGCAGGCGGCTGTGTTCGGGTTGCAAAAATTGTTGCAGCCGAAAGCGGCTGCGGCGGTAGCCGTGCGGCAGGACATGCGGCACGGATATTACAACAAGAAACGTGTGCCGGGCGCGGGCGATGATGAGGATGTGGTGACTGCGGCCAAGTCGCAGATGATCGAATTTGCGCCGACAGAGGCGAACAAAGATAACTCCGAGCAGACAGAGGAGAGCGATGCCTAAGTATATTTTCGTGACGGGCGGTGTGGTTTCGAGTCTGGGCAAGGGGCTGGCAGCTTCGTCCATCGGCTGCTTGCTCGAAGCGCGCGGCTTGACGGTGACGCTGATGAAACTCGATCCGTACATCAATGTCGATCCCGGCACGATGTCGCCTTTCCAGCACGGCGAGGTGTTCGTCACCGATGACGGCGCGGAGACCGATCTCGATCTGGGCCACTACGAACGCTTCACGCACGCGCAACTCTCACAGGCGAACAACTGGACAACCGGACGCATTTATCTCTCCGTCATCGAGAAAGAACGGCGCGGCGATTATCTCGGCAAGACGATTCAAGTCATTCCCCATATTACCGATGAGATCAAGCAAGCTGTGCGCGCGGTCGCCGCGAAAGGTAGCCCGGACATCGTCATTGTCGAAATTGGCGGTACGGTTGGCGACATCGAATCGTTGCCATTCCTCGAAGCGATCCGGCAGATGGGCAACGAGGAAGGGCATCAAGGCGCGGTTTTCGTCCATTTGACACTTGTGCCCTACATCGCCGCATCGGGCGAGTTGAAGACGAAGCCGACGCAGCACTCCGTCCGCGAGTTGCGCGAGATCGGGATCACGGCGGACATCTTACTGTGCCGGTCTGACCGGCCGCTCTCGCGCGACCTGCGCGCCAAGATCGCGCTCTTCTGCAACGTGACCGAGCGCGCCGTCGTTACCGCGCAGGATGTGGCCACGATCTACGAAGTGCCGCTCGCCTTGCATGAGCAAGACCTGGACAATCTGATCATCGAATCGCTCGGGTTGAAAGACCGCGCCGCGCACACCGATCTTGCGCACTGGCGCGAGCTTGTCGCCACGATCCGCGAGCCTGCGTCGGGCGAAGTGGCCATCGGGATCGTCGGCAAGTACGTTGAGTTGGAAGATTCATACAAATCTCTGCGCGAGGCTTTAACGCACGGCGGTGTGGCGAACAACCTGCGCGTCAACGTGCGTTGGATCGAGTCGGAAGAGTTGATGGGCGACGATTACGAGGCGCGCCTGCGCGACTTCGATGCGATCCTCGTGCCCGGCGGTTTCGGCAAGCGTGGCATTGCCGGTATGATCCGCGCCATCACCTACGCCCGCCGCACGCGCACGCCCTACTTCGGCATCTGCCTCGGCATGCAGACCGCGACCATCGAATATGCGCGCACGGTCTGCGGGCTTGCGAACGCCGACTCGACCGAGTTCGACGCGGACACGCCCTATCCCATCATCTTTAAACTGCGCGACCTCGTGGGCGTCGAAGAGTTTGGCGGCACGATGCGCCTGGGCGCGTGCCCGTGCCGGCTTGCGCCGGATAGTCTGGCGCACGAAGTTTATGGCGGCGCAGACGAGATCGGCGAACGGCATCGTCATCGTTACGAGTTCAACCCTGAATTCCGCGAGACGTTGGAACGCGCCGGTTTGCGCATCAGCGGCGAGTCGCCCGACGGTCGCTTCGTTGAGATGGTCGAGTTGCCGCGCGAAACACATCCGTGGTTTTTGGGTTGCCAGTTTCACCCGGAGTACAAGTCGAAGCCGCTTGCCGCGCATCCGCTCTTCACGTCCTTCGTGCGCGCCGCACACACCAATCGCCTGCGCGCCGAGCATGCCATCCACGACACGCCGCAACCTGAAACCACGCAGCCGGAGCGCATGGGCGTCGCCGGGGATGATTAGGCCGCCGCGCCGCTGTTGCCTGCCCCCGTGGTCAAAATATCGCGCTGTACATTTCGCCGCTGAGGCACGACAATAATGGGCGCGTACCAAGTGACGTGTGCCGAACGACAAGCGCAGACTGCTTGCCCGGCATGCGGCACTCATTCTTGCTCTTATGCTTCAGTGTCCGACATGTCACCGGCGTTACGCGCCGGAGGTGCGACATTGCACGGTGGATGGCACGCCGTTGCAAGCCGACGCCACCATGGCCGACTTCACGCCGGTTGCCCCGCCCGCCGATTACAATCGGGTCGATCCGTTGCTCGGGCTTGTGCTGGATGACAAGTACCGGCTCGACGAACGGCTCGGCGAGGGCGGCATGGGCACGGTCTATCGCGCGACGCATCTGTTGATTGATCGACCGGTCGCGGTCAAAGTCCTTAATCAGCGGTTCGTGGAAGACGAGGCGGCCCAGACACGCTTCCGGCGCGAGGCGCGCGCCGCCGGGCGTTTGCAGCACCCGAACGTGGCCGCCGTCACAGATTTCGGGCAGACACAGGACGGGTTAGTTTACATCGTGATGGAGTTGCTCGAAGGCCGCTCCTTGCGCGAAGTGCTGGCGCTCGAAGCCCCGCTCGATCTGGCCCGCGCCGTCTCGCTGATGCTGCAAATCGCGGCGGCCGTCGCGGCGGCGCACGAGGCCGGCATCATCCATCGCGATCTCAAGCCGGGCAATATCTTTATCGTGCAACGGCGCAACTCGCCGCCCGTCGTCAAGGTGCTCGACTTCGGCATCGCCAAACTCGCGGCTGATGCGGTCGAAGACTCGGAGACGCACGCGCTGACGCAGACCGGCGTGATGATCGGCACACCGCGCTATATGTCGCCGGAACAATGCGATGGCGCGAAACTCACGCCCGCCGCCGATGTCTATAGCCTCGGCATCATCTTCTATGAATTGTTGACGGGCACGACGCCATTCACCGGCACGTCGCCCATCGCGGTCGCCGTACAACATTCGTCGAAGCCGCCGCGCAGCCCGCGTGAGATACGGCCGTCGATCCCCGCCGCGCTCGAAACGGTCGTGCTACACGCACTGGAGAAGCAGGCGGAAGCGCGGCCTGCCGATGCGAGCGCGTTCCGCCGCGAGTTGCATGAGACGACGCAGCGTTTGGGCCTTGAGCACTCCGCCGAAATGAGCGCGCCGACCGCCGACATGCTGCGCGAGGCCGGCACGCAGACATCTTCGGGCCGGTTAGTGCTCGACCTCGAACGGATGCGCGAGCAGCGCGCCGCTGCGTATCCGCGCGATACGACCGTGCTGGCGGACACGGCGGGCAATGCGCCGTTGCCGACTGAAGAACTTGCGCCCGCGCCGACGGAGCCAAACGGGCTCCAACCGCCTCTGCGCGCGTTCACGCGGCTGCGCATCCTGACCGGCGGACGACAGGGGCAGCCGCAGCTACGCCGCATCGCGCCGTTGCTCATCGCCGCCGGCTTCGTCTTGTTAATGCTGCTCATCGGCGCGGCCGTTTACATGCAGCCCGCGTTCCTGAGCCAGCCAGCCAGTATGGGTGCGACTGACGGTACGCCGCAGCCCTCGCCGCAGGCGACGCCCACGCCGACGCCGTTGCCCACAGCAACGCCCACGCCCGAACAGGGCAGAGACAAGAAACGCACTGACAAGAAACCTGAGCCGCGCCCAACTGTAGAGCCGAAGAAAAATTCAAAATTGGGCGGGGCGGTCAAGAAACTGAAGAAGATTTTCAAGAATCCTTTTTAAGCCGGAGCGCGCCCAACAAAGATGACTAATGATGGACAGGTGCAATCGTTTCGCGTCGGCGCGGCGACCTTTGGCGACGGGCGATTGACGATCATCGCCGGCCCTTGCGTCGTCGAATCGCCGGAGCATGCGCTCATGATGGCGCGCGAGTGCAGCCGACGGGCGCGTGATGCCGGGCTTGATTACGTCTTCAAGGCCTCTTACGACAAAGCCAACCGCTCGTCGCACGAAAGCTTTCGCGGCCTGGGGATGGCGACCGGGTTAGATGTGCTGCGGCACATCAAAGCGGAGTTGCACTTACCCGTGTTGACCGACGTGCATGACGTGGCCCAGGTCGCACCGGTCGCGGAGGTCGTAGACGTGTTACAGATTCCCGCGTTCCTGTGCCGGCAGACCGATCTGATCGATGCGGCGGTGCGGACAGGGCGCGTGGTCAACATCAAGAAGGGCCAATTTCTCGCGCCGCAGGACGCCAGCAACATCGTTAAGAAAGCGCGGGCCGCCGGGTGCGAAAAATTGCTGCTGACGGAGCGTGGCGTCGCATTCGGTTACAACAATCTCGTGGTGGACATGCGCGCGTTTCCGATCATGCGCGGGTTCGGTGCGCCGGTTGTGTTCGACGTGACGCACAGCCTGCAACTGCCCGGTGGCTTGGGTCATGCAACGGGCGGACAGTCGGAGTACATCGAACCGCTCGCACGCGCGGGCGTCGCCTGCGGGGTGGACGCGGTCTTCATGGAAGTCCACGACAATCCGGCGGCGGCCTTGTCCGACGGCCCGAACGCCTTGCCGCTCGCGCGGCTTGAGCCGTTGCTGCACATGCTGCGCGACCTGCATACGCTCGTCCGGCGCGATGCGCTCGTGCCAGCCTGATTAACTCGCTTGGTGAAATGCTGAATCGTTTATGAAATCTTTGCGCCCACGCGAACTCTGGCTCGCGCTCTTGTTTCTCTGCCTCTCCAGTAACGCACACGCGCAGACTGGCGCGGTGGCCGGCGCGCAGGTGTGGCAGATGACGCGCTTCGACATCGCGGCGACGCTGCCGGCGGCAAACGCGAACGAACGCGCGCTCACGGCCCGCGCCATCCTCACCGCGCGCAACGTTAGCCCCGGCGACGGGCGCACCTTCACAGTGCGCCTAAACCCGGCGGCCGAGATCAAGGCAGTCGCGGTTGGCGACGCGCCCGCCACTTTCGTCAAACGCGATGACGAGCGCACCAAGACGCAGGCGGATCAGATCACGCTGCCGGCGGCCGTCGCACCGGGCGCGAGCGTGACGATCACGATTGACTATCGCTTGCCACTCGCAGCGCAGAACACGGGCCTTGCTGCCATTTCAGCCGAAGGCGCGCAGTTTCTGCCGCTCTCATTCTGGTATCCCACGCCTAATACGCACTTTGCCGCCTGGGGCGCGGACTATGCGCCGGTGCATTTAACGGTGACGACCGCGAGCGGAGAGAACGTGGTTTCATCCGGTGCGGCAACCGGCACAACGTTCGAGCAAAAACTTGCCGCGCAACCATTCTTCCTGACAGGTAAGTGGGAGACGGTCGAAGGCACAGGCGACGCGCGCGGCATCAGCGCGCTCACGTTCGTCGGCACAAGCGCGGACGAGCGGCGGCAAGCGCAAGCATTAATCGCGGTCGCCGCTGCCGCGCGCACGTTTTACACCGTCTTGCTGGGGCCAGCGCCCGACGCGCCCGTGCGCCTCGTGGCCGCGCGGCGCGGCGTCGGCTTCGACATGGGCGGTACGGTGCTGCTTGATGCGGCCGCATTCCGCCGCGCAAAAGTGGACTCGGTGAGCGCTATGGCTATCGCCGAAGCTGTCGCGCGGTTGTGGATCGGCGGCGCGACGCCGGTGCGCGGCGCAGGTGCAGGCGTCGTGCGCGAAGGCTTGGTGCGCTATCTGGCCACGCTGTTCCTCGACAAACAGTTCGGGCGCGACGCGGCCGAAGCCGAGCGGCTGCGCCAGCGCATTGCCTATACCGCCATCGCCCGCCGCGATGCGCCGCTTGCGCTGACCACGCCCTTCGACGCGACTTATTTAACCTCCACTGCCAACAAAGGCGCGATGGTCTGGCGACTTGCCGAGCGCACCATCGGGCGTGATGCGTTCCTCAATCTGCTGCGCGCCCAACTCCAAACGGGCGAACTTGCACTCGCAACCTTGCGCGCGGCACTGAATGAGCGTGGCGGCGCTGCGTTGAAGTCGTTACTCGACACGCAACTCGATCAGCCGACGCAGACTGATCTACAAATCGGGCTACCGCAGCAACGCGGCCCCGAATGGGTCGCGGCGCTCAGGAATACCGGCGCGCAGAGCGTCACCGTGATGGTGGCCGCGACGACCGATACGGGGCAGCAACTCAGCACCGAGATCACAATGCCCGCGCAGGATTTCGGCGACGCGCATTTCAAGACGACGGCCAAACTCGTGCGCGCGGAAGTCGATCCCGAAAAACTTTATCCGCAGGTTGACTACGCCAACGACAGCGCGCCGCGCGGGCCGTGGCTGGATGGCGGTCTCGAAGAGGTGACGCGCGCGGTCGGCGGCGGCGACTACGCACACGCCGAAATGGTCGCGCGCACGATGCTGCAAACCACGCCGCTCATGCAAGAGGCGCGCATCTTCCTGGCGCGGGCGCTGCTCGAACAGAACAAACTCGCCGACGCCGAGCGCGAGTTTCGCCTTGCGCTCGACGACAAACTGCCGTTGCCCGCGACACTCGCATGGGGCGCACACGGGCTTGGCGAGATTGCCCAGCGCAAGGGCCAAACTGCCGAAGCGTTGCTGCGCTACACCGAGGCGGCCCGTGCCGAAGGCGGCTACGCGCCCACGCTGGCCGCGCGCACCGCCCGCATCAGGGCCGAGGCCGTGCCCGGCCCAAACGCCGCCGTGCCGGACGAGAACGTGAAGCAGTTTATCACCCAACTTGATCTGGCGATTCGCGGCGGGCGCAAGACTGAGATCGAGGCGTTGGTTGTGCCCGGCGAACTGCTCGACTTCACCAAAGGCTTCATCAAAATCCAACCCGAATTGTGGCAGACGCGCCTGCTCCGCACCGAACCGGCCGGCGGCGAGCGCATCGCGGCCGACATCTCAATCACGGCCAAAGCCGAAGGGCGCGACAAGACGATCACGGCCGTCTATATCCTCGCGCGCACCGGCGGTGGGTTGCGCCTTGCGGAGATTCCGATCTTCGAGGAACGTTAAAGCCTGCATGTCCGACTTTGCCGCCATCGAGTTGCGCGCCGCCCGCGTCAAGTTATTGGTGCTGGATTGCGACGGCGTGCTGACCGATGGGCGCATCACCTTGCAGCCCGACGGCGACGAGCAAAAAAGTTTTCATACACGTGACGGGCACGGCCTCGTCTTGCTGCATCGCGCGGGGCTGCAATCCGCCATCATCTCCGGGCGCACCGCAACAGCCGTCACACGGCGCGCATACGACCTCGGTATCGCGCACGTCCGGCAGGGCACACACAATAAAATCGTCGAGTTCGCGGAGGTGCTGGAGGCGGCAGGAGTCGAAGAGGGCGCGGTCGCGGTCGTCGGCGACGATGTGACCGACATCCCGCTCATGCGTCGCGCCGCGCTCGCCGTCGCCGTCGCCGATGCCACCGCCGAGACGCGCGCCGCCGCGCACTACGTTACCAAACTCCCCGGCGGCTTCGGCGCGGTGCGCGAAGTCTGCGAACTGCTCCTCAAAGCGCAAGGGCATTGGGCCGAGTTGCTGCGGCGCTACACTGAAGACTGAGTGGAGAGTAAATAAAATCCACTTGACAGCCGGCGCGGGTAGAATTTAAGGTGACTAACAGCGCAGCCATGAGCAGCGCATCGTGCAAATGATCGAACAC
>JBBQGM010000091.1:0-19576 GCA_038322995.1 Pyrinomonadales bacterium | reverse complement strand
GATCCACACGATGCGCGCCCCCGGCATGACTTGGTTCCGGCTGCCGCTCTTTATCTGGGCGCACTACGCGGCGAGTTTGATCATGGTCTTGGGCACGCCGGTCATCGCCATCACGGTGCTGCTCGTTGCGCTCGAACGGCTTGCGCACATTGGCATCTTCGATCCGCGCTTAGGCGGCGACCCCGTCTTGTTCCAGCACATGTTCTGGTTCTATTCGCACCCGGCCGTCTATATTATGGTGCTGCCTTCGATGGGCGTCGTCAGCGAGATCATCGCCACCTTTTCGCGCAAGAATATTTTCGGCTACTCGTTCGTGGCCTTTTCCAGTCTGGCGATTGCCGTGTTCGGCTTTCTCGTCTGGGGGCATCACCTGTTCACGTCGAGCCAGTCGGTTTACGCGGGCATGATCTTCTCGTTCATCAGTTTCGCGGTGGCCATTCCGTCAGCGGTCAAAGTGTTCAACTGGACGGCCACGCTCTATAAAAGCTCAATCTCCTACGACACGCCGATGCTCTACGCGCTTGGCTTCATCGGGTTGTTCACCGTCGGCGGTTTGACGGGGCTGTTTCTCGCCGCGCTCGGCATGGATGTGCATCTGACCGATACTTACTTTATCGTCGCCCATTTCCATTACATCATGGTCGGCGGCGCGTTGATGGGCTATATGGGCGGGCTGCACATGTGGTGGCCGAAGATCACGGGGCGCATGTACCCGGAAGGTTGGGGCCGCTTCGCTGCGCTGATCATTTTCGTCGGCTTCAACCTGACATTCTTCCCGCAGTTTCTCGCCGGCTACATGGGCATGCCGCGCCGCTATCACGCTTACGCCGACGAATTCCAGGTCTTGAACGTCATGTCCACGGCGGGCGCGTCGATCCTCGGCTTCGGGCTATTGATTCCGGGCATCTACTTCATCTGGTCGATGCGCTATGGCAAGTTCGCCCCGGCAAATCCGTGGCCCTCGACCGGCTTGGAGTGGCGCACACTGTCGCCGCCGCCGACCGAGAATTTTGCCCGTACGCCCATTGTGACGTGGGAGGCTTACGAGTTCCGGCCCGTGGAAGAAATGGAAGTGATCGGGCCGGCCGATGAAGTGTCTTCGCGCCCGCTGCCGGATGCGCCAGCGACTACCTGAAGGAGAGCAAAGGGATGAGTGCGGCAGACATACATTTGACCGAAGCCGAGCAGCACGCCTCGACGGCGCTCCAACATCACTTCGATAACATGGAGCAGCAGCGCGAGGCGGGCACGCTCGGCATGTGGGTCTTCCTCATCACCGAGGTGATGTTCTTCGGCGGCTTGTTCACCGCCTACGTGCTCTATCGCGCGCTCAACGGCGCGTCGTTCGCCGCCGCGAGCAGCGGGCTGAACGTCAAACTGGGCGCGATCAATACGGTCGTGCTCATTTGCAGCAGTCTGACGATGGCGCTCGCCGTCTATTACGCGCAGACCGGCAAACGGCGCATGCAGATCATCTTCCTGGCGGTCACGATGGTCTTGGGCGCAACCTTCCTCGTCGTCAAAAGTTTCGAGTATGCCGAGAAGTTTGAGGTCGGCCACGTGCCGTGGCAAAACTTCTCGTGGAACACGGCGGAGACGCCGGAGGCGATGCCGGCGGGCGCAAATGTGCCTGCGATCCGCATGTTCTACTGGATTTACTTCGTCATGACGGGGCTGCATGCGTTCCATATGATCATCGGCCTCGGCATGCTCGCCTTGCTCATCTACTACGCCTGGCGTGGGCGCTATACACCCGAATATCATGCGCCGGTCGAGTTGGGCGGCCTCTACTGGCACTTCGTGGACATCGTCTGGATTTTCCTGTTTCCGCTGCTATATCTATTGGGCGCAAACTTACATCACTAGAGGGAAGGCGCGCACGTATGTCGGAACATATTGTCTCAAGAACAATCTACTTTGTGATCTTCGGCGCGTTGATCGTCTTGACCGGCGTTACCTATTTGGCTGCACAATTCAACTTCGGCAACGACGCTATCAACACCATCGTCGCGCTGGCTATCGCCGTAACGAAGGCCACGCTCGTCATCCTCTACTTCATGCACGTGCGCTACAGCCCACGTCTGACGTGGGTCGTCGTCACCAGCGGCTTCTTCTGGCTCGCTATTATGATCACGCTCACCTTGAGCGACTACCTAACGCGCCAGCCGTCGGGCCTGCCCGGCGCGCACTGAGCAAATTATAAACCGCGCATGCAAGCGCCCGCGCATCCCGCCCGACCAGATAAGTAGGTCGGGCGGCGTTTTTTGAACCCGCTGCTGCTTGCAAACGTTAACCGCAGAGCAGCGCTACGTGCGGTCTTGACTCTGTTGTGCAAACGACTGAGGCGCGGCTACAATCGGCGCGGCGGTTCGACTGGGAGCCATTCAACAAGCTAGCGGCGGTGAATTATGAATGAGCGATGCAAAAATTGCGGCGCGGAGTTGTTTTCAGGGCAGCAGTTCTGTCGCTCGTGCGGGGCGCGCACAGAGTTGCGCGCGCACGACGACGTAGCCACGCAACTGCTCTCCGACCAGCAGGCTAACGCGCCCACGGCCACCAAGCCGCGCGCAGGCGAGCGCACGACCGACCCGAACTTCGGGCCGCTGCCGACCGCGCCCGCCGCCGCTTACCGGCCGCCGCAACAGGTCATGCCGCTTGCTGCCGCCACCGCACCGGCCGCGCGCCGCCGACCATCGTTCGCCTTGATCCTACTTTCACTCTTTATCGTCCTCGGCGGCGCAACGCTCTTAGGCTTAGCCCTCGCCTATCAAAAGCTGCGCTCGACGGCCAGTACGACACGAACGATCACGATCAGTCCGCCCGCTATCCCGCGGCCGCCGCCGCCGCGCGTGCCCGTTATAAGGGGCGATGCTGAAACGCTTGCTGAAGACGACGCGGACGTGTCAGACGACAAGACCGTTATCACCAAGACGTTTCCGCTCGCGCCCGGCGCAGGGCAGTTCGAGTTGACCAATCTAAACGGCGACATAAAGATCGAGGGCTGGGATAAGCCACAAGTGGAAGTGAAAGTGACCAAGCACGGCGGCACGCCTGAGGAGCGCGAGGCCGTCGAGATCGAACTTCAGCAAGCGGGCGATCATCTGGCGCTAAGCACTGCGCCGGATGGCCAGGGCGACATAGAGGATGTGCGCTACGAGGTAAAACTGCCGCACCGCTTGCAGCACATCACTCTCAGCACGCTGAATGGCGACGTGAAGTTGACAGGCGTCCACGGGCACATCGAGGTCACGGCGCAGCGGGGCGACATCAAACTCGAAGATGTCGGCGGCGCGCTGATCACCAAGACGCTCACGGGCAATACGAAGATCGTCCTCGCTACCCGCGCGCCGGGCGATGCGCCACAATCCTTCGAGGCCATTAGCGGCAACGTCGAGGTGCAAATCGGCGACACGCCGAACGTCGAAGTGCGGGCTGATACGACGAGCGGCGAAATTAAGGTTGATGATGCGTTTGGGCTGCAAGTCGAGAAGCGGCTCGTCGGGCAACACCTCGCCGGCCGCCTCGGTCAGGGCGGCCCGCTGCTCGTCATCAAGACTATCAGCGGCAACATCAAGCTCAAGCACTAGCAGTCTCTCTGTGGCAACTTTGTCGCCCGCGCAGAAGTGCCACAATGAAATTTGACGGGCGGCGACGGAAAGGCGTAAATTTTGCATCGCTTCTTATGCCTTTGCGCTGGCACAAGCTTTGCCGTCGGCGCAGGGTGCGTAGATAATCGGGCGGGAGTGAAGGCGTTCGGCTCAGGCGTTAAATACGTGCATTACGCCCGCCCATTAAAGTAACAAGTTTTATCAACTCAAGCGGCCAATCAAAGCCGCGACGATTGGGCAAAAAGGAGAAAGTAACAGTGAAAAAGGTAATCAACTCCGTTCTGGCGCTCGTGTTCGTGCTCAGCTTAGGTAGCTTTGCGTTTGCGCAGGACGCCAACATGAGCACTACCAACACCAACACCACCATGTCCGGCGGCATGATGGAGCATCACCGGAAACACAAACATCATCACCGCGGCCACAAGATGCACAAGATGCACAAGATGCACAAGAAAATGGATGGCGGTACCATGAACAGCAACACTTAGTCGCCAACAGCACGACCGCAGCGCCGGCCCATCGTGCGGCGCAAAAACAGGAACAGGGTGGGGCACAGCCGAACAGCGGCCCTGCCCTTTTTCTGTTTCTAGCACGCACTGGTTATCTACTATCGGTTAGTTATTATACGGCTCAGGTTGAACGCTTAAGCGCCGCCAATGCTGCTGCCAGCGACTCGATGAACGCGACCCTGTTTCGCCTTCATCATTTATCATTCATCGTTAATCGCTAATGCGTCCGCTGAAACTGCACACGAAGACGACGTTGCTGGCATCGGCGATCACCATCGCCGTGCTGGCGGTGGTGCTGGCTTATACGACGGCGCGCGTCGCCGAGATCGTGCGCGACGAGCAGAAGGCGCGGGCCGAACTTCAGGCGCTCAACTTTGCCGAGCAGATCAGCCTTATGCCCGCGCCGCGTGATCCGCAGACGCTCGCGCAAGCGGCCACGCTCGTGCGCGGCGCACGGCCCGACGTGGTGGCCGTGCGGGTCTGGGAGCGCGTGGGCGGCGTTTACGAGGTGGCCGCCGTGGCGGGCGACGCCGGCCCCGCAGATATTCCCGACGACATGAAGGCTGCGCTCCGGAGCGGTTTGTCCTCGCGCAACGTCAACGCGCGCCCGGCCGGCGTGCGGGCCTCGCTCTATCGTGTTTTCGTCCCGGTCAAAGAGGGCGAGCGTTACAGCGGCGCGGTCGAGTTGGTGGAACAACTTGAGGACGCGCCGACCATCGCCCGCAGCTACGAGCGCACCGCCGCGTTGATGGCGCTCGTCGCCGTCGTGCTGATCACACTTGGCACGTATCTGTTATTTAGCCAACTCGTCTATCGGCCCGTCGAACGCCTGCTCGACGCGATGGCCCGCGCTGAAAGCGGCGATCTCTCAGCGCAGGCCCCGGCGCGTGCGCCCGACGAATTGGGCCTGCTCTCGCGCAGCTTCAATCACATGATCACGCGCCTGCATGCGATGACCGCCGAGCGCGAGAGCCAACGCCGCGTGCTGCAAGAGCGCGTGCAAGAGGCGACCGGTGCGCTGCAACAGCAGAACGAGCAACTTGAAGCGACCAACCGCGAGCTATGGCGCACGACGCGGCGACTGACCGAGCTTGAGCGCCTCGCCGCCGCCGGGCAGACAGCCGCGCAATTCGCGCATGAGGTCGGCACGCCGCTCAATCTGATCAGCGGGCACGTACAACTACTGAGCGCCCAACTCGGCGCGGACGAACGCGCCGCCCCGCGCCTGCGCACTATCAGCGCACAGATCGAGCGCATCGAACGGATCGTGCGCCGGATGCTCGACCGCACCCGGCCGGAAACCGTCGTGCATACGCCGCTTGATCTGAACGCACTCCTGGGGCGCATCTTCGACACGGTCGCGCCTGCGCTCGACGCGCGCCGCGTCCGCCTGCATACGACGCTTGCCGTCGCCATGCCCCCGGTCGCGGGCGACGCTGATCGGTTGCAGCAGGTCTTTATCAATCTCTTCAATAACGCGCTCGACGCGATGCCCGACGGTGGCGAACTACACGTCCGCACCGTATGTGCCGGGCCGCAGATCGTCGTCGAATTCGCCGATACCGGCAGTGGCATGAGCGAGGCTGTGCGCGCACACATTTTCGATCCGCTTTACACGACAAAAGCGCGCGGGCGCGGCACGGGCTTAGGCTTAGTTGTTGTGCGGCAAGTGATGCGCGAACACGGCGGTGAGATCGAGGTCGAGAGCGAGCGCGGGCACGGCACCTGTTTTCGCTTATATTTCCCAGCCGCACAGTTGGATCTGCGTCAGTCGGAGGCGGCCCCCGCGGGCGTTGATGCAAGGGCTTGATAACTCGCAATGAAACGTATTCTGGTCGTGGATGATGATCGGGCCTCGTGCGAGTTGTTGCGCGAGATATTCGCTGCTCAGGGTTGGACGACTGAGACGGCGCAAACACCCACGCGGGCACTCGAATTAGCGACGCTGGGCGCGCCGTTCAATCTCGTCGTGAGCGATGTCAACCTGGAAGCCGCCCAGTCGGGCTTGGACTTGCTGCGCAGTTTGCGCGACCACTGCCCGGTCATTCTCGTAACCGGCTTCGGCACGCTGAGCGCGGCGGTCGAAGCGGCGCGCGAGGGCGCGTGGGATTTGATCTCGAAGCCGTTCAAGGTGGAAGAAGTGATCGCGACGGCGCGCCGGGCGATGGAGCGGCCGGGCGCGGGGGGGAGCGGCGAGGGTGATATTGATGAGCCGGCCGCGATCTCGGCGCGCTATGAAGAGGCAGGGCTGACGGGCCGCGCGCCCGCGATGATCGAACTCTATAAAGAGATCGCGCGCGTCGCGCCGGTGCGCTCAACCGTGTTGGTCGCCGGCGAGTCCGGCACGGGCAAGGAGTTGGTCGCCCGCGCGCTCCATAAGCACAGTCCGCGTGCGGCCGGCTCATTCGTCCCGGTTAACTGCGGCGCGCTCACGGAGACGCTGCTCGAAGCCGAACTGTTCGGGCATGTGCGCGGCTCGTTCACCGGCGCGCATGTGGATCGCAAAGGCTTGTGGGAAGAGGCTGAAGGCGGCACGCTCTTTCTCGATGAGATCGGCGAGACCAGCCCGGCCATGCAGGTCAAACTCTTGCGCGCACTACAGGAGGGCGAGATCAGGCGGGTCGGCGCATCACGCACGACGCGCGTGGATGCGCGCGTTGTAGCCGCGACGAATCGCGATCTGGAACAAGAAGTCAAGGCTGGCAAGTTCCGCGAAGATTTGTACTATCGGCTCGGTGTCGTCACGTTGTATGTGCCGGCGTTGCGAGATCGGCGCGGCGACATCGCGCTCTTGGCCGAGCGTTTCCTGCGGGCCGCGCTTGCCGGTCTGCCCCGCCGGCTGCGCTTCGCGCAAACCACGCTGGCCGTACTCACTGCTTACGCTTGGCCCGGTAACGTGCGCGAGCTTGAGTCGGCGGTCGAATACGCGGCCTTGCATGCGCGCGGCACAGAGGTCGCGCCCGAAGACCTGCCCGCGAAACTGCAAGCGTTCGCGGCGCACGCGCACATGGCCGCACAACCTTCGCCGCTCAATGCCCTCTACGCCGACCTACCTGCGCTTGATGAGCTTGAGCGGCGCTATCTGCTCCACGTCCTCGAACGTGTGCGCGGTAATCGCACGCGCGCCGCCGAGGTCTTGCGGATCGACCGGCGCACGCTCTATCGCATGGCGGAAAGATTCGGCGTGCCATTGGACGGAGAAGAGAAGCAGTAGGCCGTTAAAGCAAGTCTGCGAGAGCAAATTGCGCTCCCGGCAATTGGCGGCTCACGCATGCACGAACGGCTATAATGAACGCGCTATCGTCAACTCCCGCCGGTCGTATTCAACCAGCAACTTTCTGCTTGTCTTTAGCTGCCTACTGCCAATTGACTTTCACAGCTTGCTATCTTCCGCGCCGTGGAGCGTGTCCAATTTTTTGTTCAGTGTGTTGAGATCGCGCTTGGCGTCGGCAAAGGCGTTGCGTTGGATAGTGCGTTCGGCGGCGTTGAGATCGCGCAGCGCGGCGCGCAGGGCCTCGCGGACGGGTTCGTCGTGCGGCTTGTCGTGCAGGGCGCGCGTGAGTGCGCCCTCGGCCTGTTCGAGCGCGCGTTGGGCGGCGGCGGCGGCTGAGCGAGCGGGCGCTGCGTTGCGCCGTTTGCTCAAAGAAGTGATCGCGGCGGCGATGTGGTCGCCAGCGGCTTCGATGTCTTCGTCGCGCGTGGGGAGTTGCGGCGGGACGGCGACTGTGGGCGCTTTCGCGGGCACTGCGGACATGCGACTCGCGTCCACCGTGACCGTCTCTTCGGCGGGCGCGTTGGTGCAAGCTGAGAACGCGAGGCCGGCAAGCAAAGGCAGCAAGCACAGCCGCACAGCCGCACAGCAAGCACGGGCAGCGCACAGTCGTTGCCTGCGCCTCTTTGCGTCTTTGCGTGCGCCTGCTGGTGCGTGAACGGGGAAGAGCGCGGCCACCTCCTCAAATGACCGCGCTCTTCCTGTTGCGCAAGCGACCTCCGGCGTAACGCAAAGATTGCGTCCATGACCCATGCGCTGAAAGTCTGACCTGGCACCGTTCACGCTGCCTCGCAGAGCAACGTTCGTGCCGGGCAACGACATACAACGAGGGTCAGCTTTACGCCGTTTCTATGCGCCGTCGAACACCGTGTGAGACTTGTTTGTTGTGGCACTTGTGACCGGCGCGCACTTCCGCCACAGTCTGCCTTGCTTGACGCTATCAGCCATTGAAGGCTACAAACTTAGTAGGCTTTGCTACTCGCCGACACCGCCTTTAACCAACTGCGCACGGCGCGCCCAACCCGGATGGAGTCATTGAATGACAATTTCGCTCAAGCCCGAACACCTGAAACGCTACAAAGACATCGCGTACCTGTTTATGAAATACGGCCGCTCCGACCTCGTGCAGCAGACGGGCCTCGGCGCGGCGTTAGCGGCCGAAGAAGAGGTGCAGACAGAGGGCACGGCAAAGGCGGACGAACTCGCGGCCGATCTTGAACGGCTAGGCTCAACCTACATCAAACTGGGGCAACTGCTCTCGACGCGCGCCGACCTGTTGCCGCCGCCGTACCTCGAAGCCCTCACCCGCTTGCAAGATAAGATCGGTCCGTTCTCGTTCGCCGAGGTGGAACGGATCGTCGAGAGCGAGTTGGGCGTGCGGCTGTCAAAAGCGTTCGCCCACTTCGAGGCCACGCCGGTCGCGTCCGCCTCGCT
The DNA here is from genome assembly GCA_038322995.1 of Pyrinomonadales bacterium. GTDB lineage: Bacteria > Acidobacteriota > Blastocatellia > Pyrinomonadales > Pyrinomonadaceae > QHXQ01. The sequence goes on along the minus strand of JBBQGM010000091.1, from coordinate 10,754 downwards.
CGGCCAAGTCCACCGCGCCGAGTTGCGCGACGGCCGGCCCGTCGTCGTCAAAGTGCAGCGGCCCGCCATCCGCGAGACCATCGTGCAAGACCTCGACGCGCTCGCGCAGTTAGCCACGTTCTTCGACGAGCATACGGAGATGGGCCGGCGGTACGAGTTTGCCACAATGCTCGGCGAACTGCGCAAAAGTTTGTTGCGCGAGTTGGACTATCGCGAAGAGGCGGCGAATCTGATCACGCTTGGCGACGCGCTCAGCGAGTTCGCCTTGCTCGTCGTGCCCAGCCCGGTGGCCGACTACACGACCTCGCGCGTGCTGACGATGGACTACGTGCGCGGCAAAAAGATCACCGCGCTCAGCCCGTTGGCGCGGCTTGAGTTGGATGGGGCGGAGTTGGCCGAACAACTCTTCCGCGCGTACCTACAGCAGATACTCGTGGACGGTTTCTTCCACGCCGATCCGCATCCCGGCAATATCTTTCTCACCGATGACGGGCGCATCGCCTTGCTCGACGTGGGGATGGTCGGGCGACTCACGGGCGAGTTCCAAGATCAAATGCTCCGGTTGTTATTGGCGATCAGCGAAGGGCGCGGCCACGAGGCGGCGGAAACCACGATCCGCATGGGCCAGCGCAAGCCCGATTTCGCCGAGACTGATTTTCGCCGCGCCATCGCTGATTTGGTCATACGCCACACGGGCGCGAACCTGACGAAGATCGACGCCGGTCAAGTCGTGCTCGAAATCCAGCGCATCGCGGCGGAGACCGACTTTCGCCTGCCGCCGGAGTTCACCTTGATCGCGAAGGCGCTGCTCAATCTCGATCAGGTGGTCTACACGCTGGCCGCCGATTTCGATCCGAACGCCGTCATCCGCCGCTATGCGACCGAGTTGATGCAGCAACGGCTCTTGAAGTCGCTGGCACCGGGCAACATCATGTCGAACCTGATTGACGTGAAAGAGTTCGTGGAAAAACTGCCCGGGCGCGTGAATAAGATTCTGGACGCCGTGGGCAACAACGATCTGCTGATCCGGGTGGACGCGATTGACGAGAAGATTCTGTTGGAAGGTTTGCAGAAGGTGGCCAACCGCATCACGTTGGGTTTGATCATCGCCGCGATGATCGTCGGCGCGGCGATGCTGATGCGCGTCGAGACGACGTTCAAAATTCTCGGCTATCCCGGCTTCGCCATGATCTTCTTCCTGCTCGCCGCGCTGGCCGCGCTCTGGCTCGGCATCGTCATCATCTTTTACGACAAACAGGCTAAAGACGAAGCAAAGAAGTAAACTGGCTTTGTGGCTCGTAGATAGCAACGACTGCTAACTCCGCAAGCGCGGCGGTTATGTACTCGCTTACATGAGCCGCAGGGCACAAGCAATAATAAAAGGTTCAAAGCCCCGGCAGCGGTGAAAGAAAGCTCCTGCTTCTTTCACCGCTGCCGGGGCTTATCAGATTAGTGCCCGCAATCGCCAGGGCACCTGTTGCGGGCTACCTTCTGTTGCCGTTCCTACGCCTTGTCGGCATCAACACTTAATTGAGTGTATCGGGGCCGAAGCGGAGGCGATACTCAACGGAGTTCACAAAGCCGTTGACCATCGTGCGGAAATCGCCGGGATGCGCGGCCAGATAGGTGATCCAGCCGTTGAACCCAGCAGTGTCCGGCGTGCGCCGCAGGTAGCCATAATACTGTGACGCCACGAACGCATTCGTTGCCTCGCGCTGCACGCGCACTTCATCCGATTGCACGATGGCGCGGAAGACCTGCCCGCGCGTCAACGTGCCCGCCGTTAGCCGGTTGATGAGGTCAGCCCGCGTCAGCGTGACCTTCACCGCGCCGTCCGGGCTCGCCGGGTCGGGCGCGGTGATCTGCGTCAGGCTGTAGCGCCCGAGCAGCGCGTCCACGAAGGCGGTAGGCGTCGAGTTTGTCGGATAGAGCGCCGTGAACTCCGGTCGTTGCGTGAAGGCGACGGCGAAGGCGGCCCGTTTGGCGAAGACCTCCGCCGTGGTCGCGCCGGTGATAGCTCGCAAGTCTTGGGCGAACTCGGTGTAGAGCGGCAGGCGGTTGAAGGCCAAGCGGTACGCCACGATCACGTAGACGCCTTTGTCATTGAACTCCGGCGAGCCGAAGAAGGAGCCGGAGACGTTGAGGCGGTCGCAACGAGCCGACGGGTTGTTCGGATCGATGTTATTGACGTTCGGGCAGCCGTTCAAGATTGCTGAGTACGGCTCGCCCGCTTCCGGTTCGCGCGACAGGAAGTCGAGGTAGTGCTGCCGGACGAAGAATGCTGTCTTGTTGATCGGGTTGGTGGTCGGCGACGCAGTGTCGTTATCCACAATGGTCACGGTCGCCGTCGCAGGCGCGCTGAGCGTTGCGCCCGCGGGATTGCTCAGGACGACTTGGAATGTCTCGTTGCCTTCGACATAGGCGTCGTCGATGATGGGGATGTTAAATGTCTTCTGGGTCTCGCCGGGGGCGAAGGTCAGCGTGTCGAGGCTGGTGGCGAAGTCGCAGCGGGCGAAGGCGGCCCCTTGCGTAGCGGCGCAGTTAACCGTGAAGGTGTCGGTGTCCACCGTCTTGTAGTCCACCGTCGCGGTGCCCGTCGTGTCGCCCGTGCGCGTGACGGTGATGGTCGCGGAGTTGGACGCAGCGTTCTCCGCCACGGTATAAGTCGCGGCGCTGAACTGCACAGTCGGCGTCGCATCCGAAACGCTGAGGTTAGAGAAGATGGCTGTGCCCGGTTGCGGCACCGGCTGCGCGGTACCCGCACTAATTTCAATAGCCACAGAGGTCGAACCCCCATTGCTGGGCAGCACGTTCGCCGATACGGTTTTTTGTGTTGTCCAGGTAACGCCGTTGGCGCTGGTGGCGAAGGTAATTTGACCGCTCGCATTCGTTAGCTGCATGTTGCTGTTACCTGAATACGGAAGCGTGGCGAGCGTGGTCGGCGCTTGCGTCCCGTTTTTCTGTTGCAGGAGCAGTATCTTGTCAGCCCCGGCCTCCTCAGTGTGAACACCGTCAGGCATTTCTCCCGCCGCAGCCGCTGCGCTGGCGCTGGCGACTTTGAAGCGGAGCCAGTTGTCTTTGTCTGTACCCACGCTAAAGAGCGTCTCGCTGTTACCGTCGGCCGGTTGATCCATTCGGACGCTGATGCTCATGTTATTGAAGACGACTGCCTTGGTCGTGACTAGTCCCGCATAATGTTCGCTGGTGGCATTGGCCAAGGGCGTGATCCGGATTGCCTTGGTTGCCGCATCCACAGTCACGCTGAGCCGCTTATCAAGCACAGGCTTGCCCTGCGTGAGCAGCCCCGAAGTCAAACTGGCCTGCGTGAGCAGATCCAGGGGCGCTATGTTGGCGGTTGCTGCCGGTGGCACCTGGCTCTGGCCCGGCGTGGCGATAAAGTCTTGTGTCTGACTGCCGCGCAAGTCCATGAACTGCCGGGACGGCGGGTTAAAAGTAAAACTCGGACTGGACGGCGTAACCGTGTAATCGCCATGCAGTGCTAGCAGCGTGAACTTATACGAGCCGTCCGCGAGCGTATGCGTAACTACCGTGGACGGCCCGGCCAACGTCACCGTGATGTTATTGAGTCCGGTGCCGCCGGCGTTTCTGACGAAGCCACTAATCTGATCGGTCGCAACCGTCGCCAAACTGTGATTCTGCGCGGCGGCAATCGTGGCCGCGCCGGTAATGGCAATGACCTGCACGGGCACGTGCCTTTCAGTACGATCACCCACCCCCAATTCACCTGCGCCGTTGCTACCCCAAGCCCAGATAGTGCCGTCAGACCTCAGGGCCATGCTGTGATCCCCGGCCGCCGCGAGCGCGATAACGTTAGCTAGGCCCGGCACCTGCACCGGCGTCAGCCGGGTCGTGGTAGAGTTGTCGCCCAGTTGGCCGGCATTATTGCCACCCCAGGCCCAGACCGTGCCGCCGCTCAGCGCCAGGCTGTGCCGCTCGCCGGCGGCGACGGCCGTGACGCCCGCCAAGCCTTGCACCGGCGTCGGCGTAATGTGCGAGATATAGGCCGGGTTGTCCGAAGGGGGATCGATTGTGCCATTGCCTAACTGTCCTTCCCGGTTGCGCCCCCACGCGACGACGGTGCCACCCACCTTGATGGCGAGACTATGGTTTAAGCCGGCGGCGATGCCTGTCACGTTGGTCAGCCCCGTCACTTGCACCGGAACGGTGCTCTTCGACTCCACGGCCCGCTCGCCCACCAGCGCGCTGCCGAGCGCGCCGAAGTCGTTGCTGCCCCATGACCAGACCGTGCCGTCGCTCTTCAACGCTAGACTGTGCTTCCCGGCGGCGATGGCGGTGATGCCACTAAGATTACCACTCACCGCTACAGGCACACGGCGATCCGTCGCAGTCCCATCGCCCACGGCACCTTGATTGTTGTAGCCCCAAGCCATGAGCGTACCACCGTCCCGCAGGGCCAGGTTGTGCTGGAATCCTGCGGCGATGGCCTTAATGTCATTGAGTACGGCCACTGGTATCGGCACGTTGCTGGTTGATAAAGAATCGTTGGTACCTAGTTGCCCGTTCTGGTTGTTGCCCAAAGAGAAGACCGTGCGGCTGCGCGAGAGCGCGATACTATGTGATTCGCCGCCGGCTACAGCCGTGAAGTCGACCAGGCTGCTAACCTGAGACGGCATCGGGTTATCACTGTTCGGGGCAGTGGAATAGCCCAACTTGCCAAACCCATTGGAGCCCCAACTCCAGACGATGTTCTGATTAGTCCCTTCGTTGAAACTCTGCAATGCGCCGATGAAGTCAACAGTTTCGATCTGACCTAAACTGCTGAATGTCCGATTCCGGGGATCGAAGGCATAATTTACAAGCGATGGCGTGACGGTATAGGTCGGACCTGGCGGCTTACAACCAAAATCGTAAATGCCGTTCATGTCCGTCTGAAGTAATTCTAGTGACTGCGTTGATGATGTCAGCAGACTAACAGTGACACCGCTCAGTCCGTGAAAATTCAGATCTTTTACTGAACCATGGATACAAGTCCCCGGCACAGTCGTAATCGTGAAATCGGCCCGCAGATTCCCACTTAAACTGGCTATGTTGACATTAGACGGAGCGGAAGTGAAGCCCGTCGGCAGCACCGGCGTGACCGCATAGGGGCCGCTCGGTGTTGCTGGTGTCGTCGCTGCGCCGGTGGCGTTACCGAAGGCATAGAAGCCCTGGAAGTCAGGTGTCGCCGTGCCTGTTTGCGCGCCGGTCAAATTAAGCGAGATATTCGAGAGTGCTTGGCCGGTCGTCGCATTCGTGACCCGCCCGGCGATGTTGTCTGGCTTGATGGCCAAACTGTGATCGAAACCGCACGCGATGAGCGTGACGCCGGCCAACCCGTTCACCTGTAACGGAGTAGTGCTCTCCTGAATACCGCTCGCGCCTAGTTGAAATAAAGCGTTAGTACCCCAAGCGAAAACTGTCCCATCAGCCTTGAGCGCCAGTGAGTGGCTGGTGCCGGCCGCGATGCTGATGATGTTAGTCAGATTCGGCACCTGAGTGGGGGTCAGGCGGCTGGTATGGTCGCCGAGTCCTAACTGGCCCAAGCTGTTGCTGCCCCAGACCCAGACAGTCCCGTCCTCACGTAGCGCCACGCTGTGTGCGTTGCCGGCCGCGATGGCCTTGACGTTGGTTAAATTGAGCACCTGCGCCGGGGTGAGATAGGTGAAATTGTCAGCGTTGCCGCCGCTGACGACGCCATTGCCTAATTGTCCATTATCATCTCGGCCCCATGCCCAAACGGTCTTGTCCGTTTTTAGTGCCAGACTAAAGTGAGAACCTGCGGCGATATCTTGAACATTGGTAAGCACATCGACCAGCACAGCGAATCCGTGCGGCGAATTTAAAATGACATTGGTGATGGCCCGGTTGCCCAGCGCGCCCGAATTATTGACTCCCCAGGCCCAGACCCGTCCGTTTTTTAGCGCCAGGCTGTGTTGCTCCCCTGCGGCGATAGTGGTCGCCCCGGTGAGCAGCGTTCCTTCGGTCTGGACGTATGCCGGATCAACCTTAACCCGTAGGGGCAACAGGCTTCTATCACTATTGGGGTTGCCGACGGGATCACCGTTGCCGATCTGCCCGTTATTATTAGCTCCCCAGGCCCAAACCGTACCGTCGATCTTGACGGCCAAGCTGTGACTACTCCCTGCGGATATGGCCCGGACGTTGCTGAAATTATTAATACCATTAGGATCTAACACTTTCACGGGGAACGCATACACGTTACTGGAGGGGATAGGTCCGGTGCCCACTTGGCCGGAGCTGTCAAGCCCCCAGGCCGAGACTGTGCTGTCAGACTGGAGCGCCAGGGTGTGCCTACCACCGCCAACGATATTAACAACTCCGGTGAGGAAGCCAGTTGAATCATTATTGTCCCGCACACCGCGTGGTGTTGGGACACCAACACTACCACCCGTCCCGTTACCGAGTTGGTTCCGCTCGTCATTACCCCAAGCCCAGGCGATGCCGGGCGGCGTCACATTAGGCGCGGCAGCCCACTGGACGATGGAGCCATACAAGGCCATCAACGTTAAACTAAGACAGAATAAAGCGGTGCGGGTGATCTTGCGGGTCATAACGATCTCCTTGAGGTGCTTGGGGCAAAAGAGTTGAAGGGGAGCTACTGGACTAAGTAGCGCTAGCGACAGATGGCCAAGCGAAAGCTTCTAGACTTTACAAGGTCTGAGGAAGCTTCTCTTCTTGGTCTTTCCGATGCACAGACATCTAACCTAAGCTCATAAGCAGATGTGGGCTAAATGGGAAGGGGTGCCTCGACAAATGCACGTTTGAAGGACGAAGAGGCAAGCCTGAAACACGCTAAAGAGCCGACATGATATCTGCATAATTTAGACCTGTCAAGGTTTTTCAAATCTCTATAGAGTCTGTTTCTCCGCGACTGTTCATGCGGGTTAAGGCGAACCCTGACCCAGGAAATCACAGGAACTTTCGTGGGCTGTTGTCGTGTGATTTCAGGGCGCACTTTCCTGTTATCGAGAATGAAATAGCCCCGGTTTAAGTTCGCGGGCAGTTGTAATAGCCACACCTTAGCCGCCCTGGAAATCCCCTTTCCTATATGCTTATGCAAATAAGCCGCAAAACATTTCAGCGCGCCGCCGACAAATGATAAGGAAGATAGCGGGCACAAGCTGAAGCCAACCCGGCAGCTAGCATTGCGGGCGCGCAAGACTACAAAGGTGCCAATTAGTTTTTGCCTTTTTCGCCGGCGCAAGGCATAATGTCGCCTGTTCAGGTTCCTCTCTCGCGCATCAACGGTGATGCGCCCCGCGCAAGGCAGTGCAGTGTGAGCGGCGGCGTCAGGATAGTTCGAGAGCAGGGTCGTTTGTTAACTGGTAGAAGCTGCTCGCCGAGAGCGTCCGAGTCCGCGACTTCGCTGCCACCGTCCGCCGAAGCCCACAGTATTCGAGCTTCTCTTTGCGCTCCCAACGGGGGAGAGGATTCTGTCCGCTATGACCATCAGACTTTTCGTCGGTAACCTCAACTTCAAAACCACCGGTGAGGACTTGCAGGAACTCTTCGGCCAGATGGGCGAAGTGCAATCCGCTTCGGTCGTGACCGACCGCGAAACCGGCCGTTCGCGCGGCTTCGGCTTCGTGGAAATGGCGTCGCAGGAAGAAGGCCAAAAGGCCATCGAACAATTCAACGGCAAAGACTTCAACGGCCGTAACCTGACTGTGAACGAGGCGCGGCCGCGCGAAGAGCGCGGCGGCTTCGGCGGCGGCGGCGGTAATCGCGGCGGCGGCGGCGGCCGTGGTGGCTACGGCGGCGGCGGCGGCAATCGCGGTGGTGGCGGTGGCTACGGCGGCGGTGGCGGTGGCGGCGGCAATCGCGAGCCGCGCTGGTAACCCACTTATTCAGTCAACCAGCAGTTGAATTGACGAACACGCACCCTGGCGGTTCGCAAGGGCCGCCGGGATGACAAGGTACTAGCCTGTGGTTCGCCGCTTGACCTTTGGGCGCTGTTTAGTTAAATAAGTAACGCCAATGAAAGCGCCAGTGCCAATGCAGGCTAAGCGCATAAGACTTATAAGCTTTTGATCAGGAGAGAAGATGGCAACAGTTACGATTAATTCCGGTGAATCAATTGAGAGCGCGCTGCGCCGCTTCAAACGCAAGGTGATGACCGAAGAGATCATCAAGGATGCGAAGAAGCATGCCTTCTTCATGTCGCGTGGGCAGAAGGCGAAATTGAAATCTGCGCTGGCCCGAAAGCGTAATAAGAAAAAACGGCGGCCGCCGCAACTGCCGCCGCGCAACTAGCCGCTCCACTTAATTAAAGTGCAAACAGAGAAGCCGACGACTACCCCGTCGGCTTCTCTGTTCACGTCTAGTATAATCACGCGCTCAGCGCTTACTCTTGCTGCTTAGTCCGACTCGGTGCGCCGCGCCGGCCTTTGCCGCGCTCGAACGCACGCACCCCTTCCTCCACCAAACTGCGCGCCCGCTGCGGCCCGCCGCGTCGGAGTGGCGTGAAGACCTTACCCTTGATCTCGTTGTACGAGATGAAGAAGTGCTCGATCTCGGCGATGAGATTCTCATGCAACTGCCCCAGTGAACGCACGCCCTTGTGATTGCGCGCTGTCGTCGCAATGCCGATCAGCCGGTCGTTGCGCGTCGTCTCGCCTTGCTCGGTCTGCTCGGCCTCGATCACGCCGATCAGGCGCGTCTCGATCAGGCAACCGACGAACGCCGGCTCGTCCAGCAACACAAGCACATCGAGCGCGTCGCCATCGCCGCCTTTGGTTGAAGGCACGAAGCCGAAGTCGAACGGAAAGACCGCACCCGCCGGCAGCACGCCGCCCAGTTTGAACAGCCCAAGCTGCTCGTCGTATTTGAACTTGTTCCGGCTGCCCTGCGGCGTATCGACGATGACATGCACCACATCGCCCTCTGGCCCGAAGGCCCTTAGGTGGTCGGGCCGCAGGCTGGTTGTTGCCTTCTTGCTGACCATTTATGCGCTCCCAAAGACTGGTTATGTGGGCTGCCTGTCTTGAGCGGCCCTGCGGCCCCCAGGCTTGAACCTCATAGCCTTGCCTATCGTAACATGAAGTTGTTAGTATCCCGTCCAGGCCTGATAGTCGGCTTGGTGCGCCGCCGGGCCTTGCAATCGTTGCTCCTGGCCCGTGTCTATAAACGGAACAAGACGGCGCTGCCGGGGCCGCATGCCGCGCAGAGCGCCCAATAGGGCAGGCCCAAACGACGTCATGAGTGCTAACCCTTTTGCGCTCGTGCGAGCCGGATGGTTAATAAGCAATCAAAGGTTAGATTCGATCCGCGCCGATGAAAGAATGTCCCTCCTGCAATCGCTGCTTTCCTGATCAAAGCGAGCGCTGTCTGATCGACGATGATCTCTTGGTCACGACTTTTCCGGTGCCGCCGGTGCTGGATAGTCGCTATCAACTGCGCCGTCGGCTGGGGCAGGGTGGCATGGGGGCCGTCTATAAAGCACAGCACATCTTCCTAAAAACGACGCACGCGATCAAGGTCATCCTCCCCGATCTAGTCGGCAACGATCCCGAACTGGCCAGACGCTTCCGGCAGGAGGCCATGGCCGCCGCCGCTATCCGCCACCACAATGTTATTGCCGTGACGGACTATGGCTTGGTTAACGAAACCATGCCGTTCATCGTCATGGAGTTTATTCAAGGCAAATCGCTGCAAGATGTCCTCAATGAGATCAAGCGCTTTACCTCGCTTCAGGCCTTGGAGTTTATGAGCGCGGTCGGGGCCGGGATGGGGGCAGCCCATCGGCGCGGCATCGTGCATCGTGATCTCAAGCCGCTGAACATCATGATTGAGGACGCCCTGCCGATCAGCGAGGCCGTCAAGGTGCTTGACTTCGGACTGGCGAAGATCAGGTCAGGCGAACTGCTCGGCTCGTTTGTCGCGGCGAAGACAACGGGCATCATGGGGTCGCCTTACTATATGGCCCCCGAACAGTGGTCGGACGAGGAGCCGGATCAGCGGGCCGACATTTACAGTCTGGGGATCATCCTCTACCAAATGCTTGCGGGCGACGTGCCGTTCAAAGGCCCTTCGGTGCCCGCGATCATGAAGAAGCACCTGATGGACGCGCCACCCCGGTTCGCCGAGCATGGTGTGCCCGTCTCGCCCGGCGTCGAGAACGTCGTGCGCCGCGCGCTGGAAAAAGACCCTGACCGGCGGCCACAAACGGCTGGCGAATTTATCAATGAGTTGCGCGAAGCTGTGACTACAGACTACGCCACGCGGCGGCCCACGCAGACAGCGGGGGATTTGCAGCCTGAGACCCTCATCTCTCCAACTTCGCGTGATCAACTCGCTGGCACTATTAGTGACCAACAATCCGCGGGCGTTAGGAGTACCGATGCCTTTAGGGGCATCAGCGATGCGCAAATACTGTTCGAAGCGCAACGGCGCGAAGCCGAAGTGCGCCGCCGGCAAGAAGAAGAAGCCGCGCGCTGGCGTGCCAACAAGGAACAGGAGCGGCTAGAAGCGGAAGCCCGCATGCGGGCCGCAGAAGAAGCCCTTAAGCGTGAGGCCGAAGAGGCGGCGCAACGGGCCGCCGAGGAAGAGCAGCGCAAACAAGAAGCGGCGCGGCGGGCGGAAGAAGAACAGCTCCGGCTAGAAGTGGAGGCGGCGGCGCGGCGCGTTGAAGCGGAGCGGCAGCAGCGTGAACTGGCAGCGGAGCAGCAGCGCCAGGTCGAGGCTGAGGCGCGCAGACGTGCGGAAGAAGAAGC
>JBBQGM010000090.1:0-20616 GCA_038322995.1 Pyrinomonadales bacterium | reverse complement strand
TCGAGCTTTGCAGCACCGGGACTGCCGCGCTCGCTAAACTGGCCAGCGCCACCCACTACGACCTGCTGCTGCTCGACAACGACGTGCCGGGCGCGACCGGGTTGGAGATCGTGCGCCAGGTGCGCACGTTCGTGCAGCGCCAACGCACGCCCATCGTCCTGCTCTCGGCCAGCGCCAGCGCGGGCGCGGCGCACGGGGCCGGCATCGACGCGTTCCTGCGCAAGCCGCAGGATGTGGCCCTGCTCGTCCCGACCATCACGCGCTTGCTCACCGATTCAGCCGCCGATTTTGCCCCGCCAAGCTGAGCAGCTATTTGAAAACTCTGACAGCCGGACAATTAGCCACGAACCACACGAAGCAGCACGAACCAGACTCCAAAACCGGTGTGTCGGTTCGCGTGCTTCGTGGCTAAATTCCTTCTGTCTCTGAGTTTTCACACCGCTTCTCAACTTGTGGCGCGGCCGAGTCTGGCCCGCGCATCGTTCACAGCCTGCACAAGGGCGCGCACATCAGCTTCGGCCGTGCGATAGTTCGTGACGCAGGCGCGCAAGACGTGCTGCCCGTTGCCGAGCCGCGTGGTTGAAAGCCACGCTTGGCCGGATGAAAGTACGTCGTTGAGGATCGCACTGAGATGCGGCAACGTGTCGCCCCGCGGCGCACGGTCAACAAAGCAGACGACCGGCAGGGCGGTCTCGTTGACGAGTAGCCAGTCGGCCTGTGCGAGTTCGCGGCGCAGCAACGCGCCCATCGCGGTCTGCTGGCGAATCGCGGCCGTATAACCATCCCATCCGACAACGAGCAGCGAGAGAAAAACTTTCAAGCCCGTGAAGCGCCGCGACCACTGCATCGAATGCTCGTAGGGACTACTGATGTCGTGCGCGCTCTCAACTGCGCGCGGCATATAGGCGTTCTCCACGCGGAAAGTGCGCGTGAGGATGTCCATGTGCGGTGTCAGGTACACGCCCGCGCCCATCGGCACGGAGAGCCACTTATGCGCGTCGAACGTGATCGAGTCGGCGCGTTCGATGCCGGTAAGCAACGGGCGCAGTTCCTCAACTAACATCGCCGCCCCGCCCCACGCCGCATCTGCATGCAGCCACAACCCGTGCGCGGCGGCGATGTCGGCCAACTCGGCGATTGGATCTAGCACGCCCGAATTGGTCGTGCCCATTGTGGCCACGATCATAAAGGGCGCGCAGCCGGCGGTGCGGTCGCGCGCGATCTGTGCTGTGAGCGCGGCGCAGTCGAGCTTTAATTTGTCGTCCACCCGAATCTCGCGCACGGCGTCCGTGCCGAGGCCGCAGAGCCGCGCGGCCTTGCTGATCGAGTGATGCCCTTCGGCCGAGATGTAGAGGACAGGTTGCGCGGTGAGCGCCCGCACGCCTTGCCGTGCGAAAGCGGGGAACGCATGCGTGAGCGCGGTCAGTACGGCCGTGTGGTTCGCCTCCGCGCCGCCGGAGCAGAACGTGCCATCCGTCTGCGTGTAACCGAAGCGCGTGCCAAAGGCGCGGACAAGATGCGCCTCCACTTCGGCCGCGAACGGGTTATGGCTCCATGCGGCCATCTGCGGGTTGAAGGCCGCGACGAGCGCATCGGCCGCGATGCCCATCGTCGTCGGCGCGGGATTGAACAGCCCGAAGTAGCGCGGGTGCGGCGTGTGTACCTGCGTCTGTTTGAGCGCGGCGACGACGAACGCGACCGCGTCTTGCGGCGGCACGGCGCGCATGAAATCAAACGGCGCGAGCCGTGCGCGTAGCGCCACCGGATCGGGCGTGACACTGACAGGCAACTCGCCGACTTCCCCGGCATAAGCCTCAATCTCCGCGATCACGCGCTGCCAGAGTGCAACGCGCGCCGCTTGTTCTAGCATCAACTCCACTGCTTGTGCTCCTGACAAATCGGATCGGATAGAATGCCCACATGTTAACCGATGCGCCGCGCCGCGCGCGACTGATCGACGTGAGCCACGAGATCGCCGCTGGTCTCGTCACCTATCGCGGTCTGCCCGCGCCCGTTATCTGCGACTACCTGACACGCGCCGCCTCGCGCACGCTCTATGCCGCTGGCACGGAGTTCCACATCGGGCGCATTGAGATGGTCGCCAACACCGGCACATATCTCGACGCGCCCTTTCATCGCTACGCCGATGGGCAGGATGTTGCGCAACTCGATCTGGCCGCCATCGCCAACATCGACGCTGTTGTCATCAGCATTGCCCGCGCACGCGGGCGCGCGATTGCGGCAGAAGTCTTTGCGCCGCACGAAGTACGCGACAAGGCCGTACTCGTGCATACGGGCTGGGATGAACATTGGCAGACGGAACAGTATTTCAGCGAGCATCCGTTTCTCACGCGCGTCGCCGCAGCGTATCTCGTGGCGGCGGGCGCGCGGCTCGTCGGCATCGACTCACTCAACATTGACGACACGGCCGATCTGACCAGACCCGCGCATACGCTCTTGCTGGGCGCAGGCATTCCGGTTGTCGAACACCTGTGCAATCTCGCGGCCCTGCCCGCGCGCGGCTGCAAGTTCTTCGCCGTGCCGGTCAAGGTCAAAGGCATGGGCACGTTCCCCGTCCGCGCGTTTGGGCTAGTTGAGTAAAAGCTTTGCGTTTTGGCCACGCAAGGGAAATTTATGCACGAGGACATGAGCTAATGAGGCGAAACTTGTTGGGCTTTTTATTGCTGAGCGCGCTACTGCTGCTCGTTTTGTCGCCGGCCCGTTCGGCGCAGGAACAGAATCTATCGCCCGCGCTCGCATCATTAGTCGCGGCGGAGCGTTCGTTTGCGCAGCTCTCAGTCGAAAGGGGCGTGCGTGAATCGTTCCTGATCTACTTCGCCGACGATGGCATCAACTTCCAACCGCACCCGACGCTCACGAAGGAGGCGTTTCGTAAACGACCCGCGCCCGCCACGCCGCCGCCCTTCACGCTCGATTGGTCGCCCATCTTCGCCGACGTAGCGCGCGCCGGCGATCTCGGCTACACGACTGGCCCCTACACACTCACCGATCACAGCCCGCAGCAACGACCAACGCAGCACGGTTACTACTTCTCGATCTGGCGTAGACAAACGGACGGCGCTTGGAAAGTGGCCATTGATTTAGGCATCGCTACACCGGCCCCGCCGACAGACGCGCCCGCGCTGACATTCCAGTCGCCGCGCCCGGTCCACGACAAAGCGCGCGGCAACGTGAACTTAGAAGCTGAGCGCACAGCGCTATTCGCAGCCGACCGTGCGCTGCTCGATGCGGAAGCAAGACGCGGCGTCGCGCAGGCATTGCCCGCCGCGATGACCGATGCTGCGCGGCTGCATCGCAACGGCGTGTTCCCTGTCGTCGGTCAAAGCGCGGTGCGCGCGTATCTAAAAGACAAAACGATGAGGTTGACCGGCACACCGATCAAAGCAGATGTAGCCCAGTCCGGCGATCTTGGCTATACCTACGGCAGTTATGAACAGCAGGACGGCGCGACGACAGAGAAAGGTTACTACGTGCGCATCTGGCAACGCGCCGGCAACAAGTGGCGCGTGGCGCTTGACACCACAAGCCCACTGCCCCCGGAAAACAAGTAGGGCAAGAAGGAAAGTCTTAATCACAAAGGCCCACGCAGCACCACGAAAGAACCCGCGAGTTTATTCGTGTGGCTGCGTGGGCCTTTGTGGTTTATTGCTTAGCCTGCCTGCTCGCATGTACGCGCCCGCCAAAAAATTTTCCTGCAAGCCCCTATCCTTTTCCCTCGCGCGTGTCTCTTAATCAGTGAAGGCTGGCGAAAGCGTGCATGGTGCATGATACGAGTGGGGAGACGCCGGATGAGGTATTGGTCGTCGCGGCGCTGATGGGCGACTTGGGCGCGTTCGACGAATTGTGCGCGCGTTATCGTGCGGCGGTCATGCGCGCGGCGCAAGCCATCGTCGGCCGCGCCGACGCCGAGGACGTGGCGCAGGAAGCGTTGCTCATCGCCTTCAAGGCCCTGCCCACGCTCGAAGCGCCGTCGAAGTTCGCGGCGTGGCTCTCCGCCATCACCCGGCATCGTGCGTTTCGGTTCACCAAGCGCGAGCGCGCACATCAAGTGGGTCGCGTCGAGTTGGACGAGGTGTTGCTGGCAAAGCTGGTCACGCTTAACACGCCGCTCGTCGAACAGGCAGACAAGGCGGAACTAAGGCACGCGCTCGAACGTGTGCCGGCTGATTACGCGCTCGTCCTGCGCCTGCATTACCTGGACGAGATGCCGCTCAAACGCATCGCGGCCTTCGTCGGCGTGCCGCTCACGACGGTGAAGTGGCGCGTGCATCAAGGCAAGAAACTGCTGCGCGAGCAGCTTGAATCAAACGGAACAAGAGGTTGAAAGATGGAACGAGAGCAAGAATTACTGAAGCTGATCAACGTACTGCGCCGCACCGGGCGCATGGCCATGCAAGCCGAGTGGACGGGCGGCACCAAAGACCCCGGCGCGGCCGGCTATTGCGCCGGCCGCTACAACCGCGTGCTCGACCGCTTGAAAGAATTGGACGCGGGCGTGACCACAATCTTCGAGCCGCTGCCGCCCGATAGCTCGCTGGCGGTGGTGGCGATGGCGTGCCGCCAACTCGTCGCCTACTACGAAGATGAGTTGGGGCCGGAGTTGCGCAAGCACCGCCCGGATGTCGGTGCGTTCGTCATCGACGCGCGCTCATCCTTCAAAGACTTCTGGCAGAAGTCGTCGCGCGACATCGAAGACTTAGGCGAGTTCATCCGCGAGTCCATCGCCGAATGGATGCGCCAACGCAAAGGTGGCGAGACCTGTGCGGGCGAGCCAACCGGCGCAACCTCGCAAGCAGACCCGCACACCGCGCCTGAACCCAATCCGCCAACTCAGCCGTAAACTTGCGCGCGTGGGGCGCATGATAGGGCCGCTGATGGCCGGCCATGAGCGACGCAAGACGCAGCCCGTGGTCGGCCGTCACGCCTGTAGGTTCAACGCAAAATGATGACAATCAATGATCATTCTTTTAATCAAATAGAACCTGTGCGCCGCGAAGCGTTGCACGCCCGAATCGAGATGAAACTGCGCACACCCTTCTGCTTTTGCATACTCGACGAGCCAGTCAAGCAAAGCGCCGCCGTAACCTTTAGAGCGCGCGGCACTCTGAGCCACGAGATCATCCACGTAGAGAAATTTGCCCCACGCTAAACATTCCGAGATTCTAAAACCGGCCACGGCTTTAACCTCGCCATCCATGAGATAAGCCAACTTGTAACCGGCAAGCTCAGCTTGCCGGTTGACCCGGCGGACAAACTCATCCGCCGCGACGTGCGGCCGCAACTCGGCCATGACCGGATAACAAAGCTGAAGCTCTTGCTCCGCTTGCGCCAACCTGATCACTGCACTCATACGCTCTCGCCTCCCGGCTAGCCAGCCGCTTCTTCTGTCGCCATCAATTTCGCCCGCCGCCGCATGTTCAAAGCGATGCCGCACATGATGCCAGCGCCGCCGACAACGATGCGCCACGTCAGCCGTTCGTGCAACCAGAACATGCCAAGCAGCACGGCGATGATCGGCGTCACCAGCGAGATGAGCATCGTCTTGGTCACGTCCATGCGCAACACGAGCCAGTAGTAGAGCAGGAACGCGAGGCACGAACCGACGACGGCGAGGTAGCAAAGCGCAAGCACGGCCCGCGCCGTCCAATGGAACTTGAGCGGATTGCCTTCCGTCCAAAACCCGACCAGCAAGAGCGGCCCCAGGCCGCACAACATCTGCCCCGCCGCCAGCACCGCCGGATCGATGTGCCCGCCGTGCAATTTGATCCGCACGTTCGAGTACGCGACGGCGAACGCGCCCGCGACGATGACCAGGCTGCCGGCCACCGCCGCCCGCCCGCCGCCGTGCAACTGATCCGCACAGATTAAGGCCACGCCCGCGATGCCGAGCAGCACCCCGCATAATTTCGCCCAGGTGATCTGTTCCGCCGGTAAATAATAGTGCGCGATCAACAGACCGAAGACCGGGATAATGGCTTGCAGGATCGCGGCCAGGCCGGAAGAGACGCGCTGCTCGCCCCAGAAGACCGAGCCATAATTGATGCTGAACGAGAGTAGCCCGGTGTACAGGATGAGCCACCAGTCGCGGCGTGCGCGCGGCAACGGCGGGCGGCGGACGGCCAGAAAAAGCAAGAGGATCGTGGCGGCAACGACGAAGCGGATGCCGGCGAAACTGATCGGCGGCAAATCTTCCAGGCCCAGCTTGATGAAGAGCCACGTCGAACCCCAGATCAAGCAGAGGATGAGCCAGACGACGAGTGGTCGCTTCATCGACTCCGCGCGCCCTCTCCGCGCGCCACGCCCGTGCGGTCGGTACTCATCATAAACTTGCTGCGTCGCCACACATCGCCCATGCTAACTCTGCCTCCGTCATATACGGCGTTGCCCAAGATTCCGCACATGATTTTAGCCAGCGCATGGGCGGATTAAAAGAGCCACTTCAAATTCAGTTTGCAGGGCCACTTGCGCGCGACTCGTCACTTACTGCGAGCGCACGCGGGTGAAAGCGTTTGACGTACTGGCGATAAGCGACTATCTCGCGCTCTGCCCGTACATCGTCCCAGCCGAGATGCGTTTGCGCGAGCCGCGCGGCAGTTTCCACCGCATCGAGACCAGCCGCGCGGTTGAGGCCGACCATCGTGCGCCGCAGCAAACAATCCGTCAGCGTCTCAGCCAACTCCGCGCGGAACGCGAACACGACTTCCGCGCCGATTGCGCCGCTCTCCGGGCTGAACGGTGTGCGTAACTCCGCGTCCGTCGCCGCCAACCGCAACACCTCCGGGGCGCGCGTGCCGTAGATACGCAGTAATCGTTCGCTCGTTTGACCGGGGAGCGCGCACTCCGCTTTGAACCCTGCGCTGAAAGTGTTGAAGTCCGCGCACAGCGCACCGGGCAGCGGCCGTTGGGCCGTTACACACGCCGGCGCAGGCCGACGCAATTTCTGATAAATGAAAGTAACCGCCTGCTCGGCCAAGGCGCGATAGGTTGTCAGTTTGCCGCCGACGACCGAGGCGAAGCCCGCGAGTTGCGGCGCATGATCCCGTATGAAGTGGCGGCGGGTGATCCCGGCAGGCGCGCGGGTGGACTGAACCGCGAGGGGGCGCACGCCGGCATAACTGTAGAGCACATCGGCGCGCGTGAGTTGCGCCGCCGGCAGCACGCGGTTTGTCTCCACGAGCAGATAGGCGATCTCCGCTTCGTCCGGTGTCACCACATCGAGATCGCCTTCGTAACGCAGGTCGGTCGTGCCAATGAGATACAGGCCCTGCCAGGGGATAATAAAGAACGGGCGGCGATCAGTTTGCGCCTCGACATAGAGCGCGACGGACGGCGCAGCCCTGAACGGCGCGACGATAATGTGACTCCCCTTGGTGCCGCCGATCATCTGCCCTTGCAGCGGCAGACTCGATCCAGCAGCGACTTGATCCACCCACGGCCCCGCCGCATTCAACACGACCGGCGCAGTCGCGCGATATGTGCCACCCGCCCGCAAGTCTTCAAGCTCGATGCCGCGCACGACACCTTGCTCGGCAACGATGCGGGTCACACGTGCGTAGGTCAGCACCGTTGCGCCGTGCGCTTGCGCGTCCAGCACATTCTCTAACGCGAGCCGCTCGGCATATTCAACCTGTGCGTCGTAGTAAACGGCCCCGCCGCGCAAGTTTTCAGCGGTCAGACCAGGCACACGTTGGAGCGTCGCGGCGCGCGTGAGCGTCCGATGCGGCGCAAGTGATTTGTCGAACGAGAGTAGATCGTAGGCGCAGAGACCGGCGCGGATTGTGCGTGGCGCGCGCACGCCGTCAGCGTAAAGGGGGATAAGCAAAGGCAGCGGCCGGACGAGATGCGGTGCGAGGCGCAGCAGGCGTTCGCGCTCGCGCAGCGACTCGCGCACCAGCCCGAACTCGCCGTGCTCAAGATAGCGCAAGCCGCCATGAATCAGCCGGGTTGACCAAGACGTGGTGCCGCCCGCGATGTCGCCTTGATCGAGCAGCAATACCCGCAGGCCGCGCAACGCCGCATCACGCGCGCTCCCCGCGCCGTTAATGCCTGCGCCGATGATGATCGCGTCGAACGGCGCATGCTCGATGTTGTTTAAGGTATCGCGTCTCATATTCGCGCCGAAGCTTTTAACCGCGCTCCGCGCACAGAAAACACGCAAAGAGCGCCGAGAAACTTCGCTGCTCTTTGCGTGTCTAGAACCAGGCGCTTGGTTGTGTTAACCCACTAACGCACGGCATTCCACACGAACGTAAACGCCGGCTCGCTCCGCTCGGCGAGAAACGTCCAACCGTGTCCGCCGGGCGCGAGGTGATATTCATGTTTGACGCCGGCCGTGGTTAAGAGCGCGTCCAACTCGCGGTTGCCTGCATCGAACCCGTAGCGATCCTGTGCGCCCACGTCGAAGTAGATTTGCAAACGCTTGATCTTGTCGGCGTTGAGCTTAGCCAGATTGAGCGGATTGTTAGCCTGAAAATATTCCGCGTCGGGCGGCGCGCCGAAGAGTTTGGTGGCGAGTTGATAGCGATAGCTGCCGTAACGATCAGTCGACGCGGTCGGCGGTTGCGGTAGTTCGTTGAAGAGCGCGGCGCTGTGCGCGGCCACGCCCGCGAACAATTCTGGATGTTTGAACGCGATCAGCAACGCCCCATAGCCGCCCATCGAGATGCCTTCGATCAGCCGGTGCCGCGGCGCAGCCAGCGTGCGATATTTGCTATCGATGAAGGGCAAAAAATCTTTAACGATGGCGTCCTCGTAGCGCGTGCCGTCCTTGCCGTTAATGTAAAAACTGTTCGCCCCGTAAGGCATGGCGACAATAAAGTTGCCGACCTTGCCGCTGGCGCGCATGGCCGTCAACTTGGCCTCAAGGCCTTCCTTTTCCCAATCGCGCTCGTCGTTGTTGAGGCCGTGCAAAAAGATGACGAGCGGATAACGCGCCTTCGGCTGCTGCTCGTAGGCGGGTGGCAGCGAGATCGCGCACCGCACGTTGCGCCCCAGACTGGCCGACGGAAACTCTGTGTACTCGATGCGCCCGGCAACATTGGTCTGCGGCGGCGAAGTTTGCGCCGCGCCCGGACTCGAGCCCGGCGCAGTTTGCGCGTCGGCGGTGGCGTGTCCTTGCCAGGCCGCCACCGCCACCGCTGCCGCCGTCGTCAGTGCCAGCGCGCAGGCCGCAGCCCCGCGCAGCATGCGCGACAGCGAATCGTTACCATTGTCTCTTTGCATCAACATCCCCTGGCCCGTTACGCTCTCTGCTTGTCCGGAAAATGGTTCAACCCGAGCCGTGCTGCCGACTGATCGCTCAAGTCGATCATCGCGGCGGCGTTGATGGCAGCGGCGATACAGATCGCTTCGCTGATCTCTT
Source organism: Pyrinomonadales bacterium (assembly GCA_038322995.1). Lineage (GTDB taxonomy): Bacteria > Acidobacteriota > Blastocatellia > Pyrinomonadales > Pyrinomonadaceae > QHXQ01. Next base: position 11,234 of record JBBQGM010000090.1, on the reverse strand, counting down.
CTTTGGTCACACCGAGCGCGAGCGCCTTTTTCATGTGCCCGTCGATGCAGCCGTCGCATTTGGCCACGAGTGAAGCGGCGATTGAGACCAACTCCTGCACCTTCGGATCGAGCACGCGCCGTTCAGGCGTGTAGTACAACTCTTTATAGTACGCGCCATAGACCTTCTTCATGCGTGGCTCAAGCATCGAGTAAGAAGAGGTTGACTCGTCCGAAGCCATCGGGATGGCGGCGGCGGTCGAGACCTGCTCGGCGGCGGCGGCGGCATCCGCTGTGCCCGTGGTCACGGCCCTACTGCGGCCCGCGCCATTCGTGTCTTGCTCATTCATCGCGTTAACTCTCCTGTCCTTAAAAACTCGTGAATCGTAAATCGTGAATAGAGAAACCGTATGCTGCCTATTCACGATTTACGATTCACGATTCACGGCTTTATAGCGCCAGCTTTTCGGTCAACATGCGGTCGCCGTAGTGGAACTTGAGCCAGACGGTGCGGCCCGTCTTCGCGGTCTCGATCATGAGATGATCAATCGCCGGCCCGCCCTTTGTAAACTTGATCGGCTTCGACGCCACGACGTTCGCGCCCTGCGGCGTTTCGACGAACACGTCGCCGGCCTTCAAGAACGTGCCGCCCGCATCCGCCGGGGTGAACGTGGCAAGGGAGAGCATCATGCCTTTGTTCTCTTTCGGCTTGGCCGGTGTGATGATGACGACATAGTCGCCGGGCGCAAGTTTCTTGCCCGCGAAGGTGGCGGGCGCGGCGAGCGTCAGATGCGCGACGGGCCAGTCGCGCCCGGCATAGTAACCATTATTGCGCGGGTCGTTGCCGTTCTCGATGTAGCCGAACGTTTTCTCGCCCCACGGCAGATTGAGATAACGCACGGCGACCGCGTTCTTCGTCTGGCCGGCATCCACGGCGGAAGTCTGGACGGTGGTCTGCTTGCGCTTGTCCATGCCCTGCATGCCTTGCATGTTGTCTTGCGCCATTGCGCTCGCGGCACAAGCGGCGACGAGCAGGGCGGCAGTGAGCAATAACCGGGCGTGTATTTTTGTAGGTGCTGTCATGACGGGTGATTCCTTTCGCTAACTGAGTGAACTGTAATGTGCTGGTTTACTAACCAAGTCGGAGACGTTGCTTGATACGCGCGCGGCTCCGCTGTGGTTTCAACGCGCGGTTAATTTTACTGTGCGCCGGCCGCTGCTTCGGCCATCTGTAAGAAGTCGCGGACGGCGTTCATGTAGCCCACGGGGTCTGTGTCGTAGGCGTGGCCGTGCGTTGCGCCCGTGACGACGAGTTTGCGCTTGCGCGGGTTTGGCGCGGCGGCATAAAGCGGCTCCAACACGGTCTCGTTCGGCATGCGCTGATCGGCCGTGCCGCCAATAAATAGAATCGGTCGTTCCACTTTTCGTACGGCCCGCAGCACGTCGAAATCATCGGGCCTGAAGTTCATCCGCCATGCGGTGAACTTTATCAGCAGCGTGGCGAAAGGAAAAGCAGGTACACTGAATCTTGGATTGCTGCCCTCAGCAGGTAACGAGTGAATAAGCGAGACGTGATGCCTGACCGTGTCGGCGAACGAGAGAAAACTCGACTCGGCAATGATGCCAATGATGTCTTGCTCATTGGGCTGTTCCGCCGCCGCGAGCAATGTCGCCGCCGCGCCCATTGAGACACCCATCAAGACGAGCCGCTGGCCCGGTGCGCGGTGGCGCACGAATGCGAGGGCCGCCTCTACGTCGTGTCGTTCGTCGTAACCAATCGTCGAGAACTCGGCCGAACTCGCGCCGTGTCGTCTGAGGTCGTAGAGCAACACACCATAGCCCGCACGCCAAAGCTCCAGGCCGCGTGCCAGCATCTCGTAGCGCGAGCGGAAGAGGCCGTGCGTCAGCACAATATTGACGGCGTGCGTGCGCGCCGGCAGATACCAACCCGACAATTGATTACCGTCCACCGAGCCGAACGTGACATCTTCAAAGCTTGCGCCCGCAGCGGCCGGCGTGTCTGTGCGTCGCCGCTCGTCCGGGCGCGTACCCGCCTTCGTCACGGCGAAGCTCAAGAGCAGTGGCAGGCCGACGACGATCAAGAGGACGAGCGCACAGACCAGATATGCCAACTTGCGCAATACGCGCCAGCCGCTGCGTGGTGTTTGCTCAACCATGCCCACATCGGTCGTCACAGGCGGATGCGGGTCGTGCAGTTTGCGCAGGCTGAGCCATGCGCCGAAGGTTAAGACGGCGCACCACGCGGCGACGCCCATCAACCCGTAGCGCGGATACAAACGCGCGCCCACCGCCACGGCCACCGCGATGCCGAGTTGCGACATGCCGTTGCGGAGCGCCACATAAGTCGCGCGCTCGGCAGGCGCGACCAACTCGGTGATCAACGCTTGCAACGGGGCGACGCGCAAAGCGGCGACGAAAGCGGTCAAGCCGATTAACGTCCACAACGCGGCGCTGCGATTGAACGTCGGGAGCAACAATAGCAACATGCACATGGCAATGCTGCTGCCGACAGCGATGCGCCGCTTGCCGTACCTGTCCGCGAGCAGCCCGCCGCCCGCGCCGCCCACGACCGCGCCCAGGCCCGCGACCGCGTAGATCGCGCCCACCTCGCGCGGCCCTTCGTGGAACGCATCGAACAACCACGTGCCCAGATATGTGGTTAAGCCGACTAAGCCCCCGGAGATGAAGAACGCGCTGATGATGCCGCGCCGCGTCGCGCCGGTGCGCCACGCCAACTGCCAGAGCGCCGCCAGACTCGCGCCCGCCCGCACCGGCGCAGCGTTCGGCGTCGCTCTGTCGCTCGTCGCGTCGGCCGTGTCGTCTGTGTGTTCTGTTGTGACCGCGCGCAGCGGAAACTGGCGCACGAGCAGGCCCGCCAAACCGACCAGCCCGGCCGCCGCGCCAAATACCACGCGCCAACCGAAGCGCCCCGCGAGCCATGTGCCGACGGGCACACCCAACACCGGCGCGAGGAAATAACTGATCGCCACGCCGCTCATCTGTCGCCCGCGTTGCGCATAAGCCGAGGCGTTGGCTAGCGCCGCAATCGCCAGCGCGGACACGAGGCCACCGGCGAAGCCCGCCAACGCCCGCGCCAACCAGAAGACCGCCAACCGCGGCGCGCACGCCGCCAGCAGATCGGCCACGACAAACAACACGGCCGCGCGCGGCAACCACGTGGCCGCTTCGATGCGGCGCGCGTACCGGCCCAACAACAACGCGACCGTCGCCGCCGCCACCGCGTAGATCATGACGCTGCCCGCGACGAGCGTCGGCGTGGTCAACAAGCCCTGTGCGACCTGCGGCGTGATCGCGCCCACGACTTGCGAATCAATCAGCGCGACGAGCATCAACAGACACGTCGAGACGGCGGCCGGGCGCGCTGACGACGAACGTGCGAGCGTGAGATCGGGGATAGCAGTGGCCATAAGCGGTAGCGCGGACGCGCGCATCTTCGCGCGCGTTTGCAGGCTTGTCAACAGCACGAGCCGCAGCGCGGCCGATTCATTTGCGGCGCAGGCGCGGGCCCAGGCTATAATCGCGCGCCGGGTAATTCAATCAGCCGGGAGCGAAGGATGAAGGACGCGCGTTGCCTAAACGTATCCGTTGGCGTTGGGGTTTGCTCGCGGCGGCGGCGATGACGCTGCTGGCGCTGTTCCCGCAAGTTTATCTCTGGGGTGAGCGCGGGCGCGCGTGGGCCGGCGCGAACGCTTACTTCTACACGGACGAACCGGCCTACGCCGCCTACGTTAACGCGCTCATCGACGGCCGGCCGCGCCGCAACGATCCATACACGGGCGCGGCCGATGCGCCGGCCGCGCCGCTCCCTGAATCGCTCTTCTCGATCCAGTTCGTGCCCGCTTACCTGATCGCGCTGCCCGCGCGGGCACTCGGCCTCTCAACCGCCACCGCATTCATCTTGCTCACGCCGCTCGTCGCGTTCAGCACCGCGCTCGCGCTCTTCTGGCTGCTCGCGCTTGTCACCGAAGACGAACGCGCGGCGGCGGCGGGTGTGCCCTTTGTCCTCTGTCTCGGCATATTGTTGTCGGGCAACGGACTGATCCGCGCGCTGCTCGGACAAGAGACCGCTTACGTCTATCTGCCCTTCTTGCGCCGCTATATCCCGGCCGCGTCGTTCCCTTTCTTCATCAGTTTCTTCCCGCTCGTGTGGCGCGCGCTCACTGCCTTGACGCGCCGCCGCAGACTGCTGTGCGCGCTCGGCGCGGGCGCGTGCTTCGTCGTCTGCGTCTATGGCTATTTTTATTTATGGACGGCCGCTGCTGCGTGGCTCGCGTTGCTGGCATTGTTGTGGCTCACGTTTAAGCCCGCCGGTTGGCGACAAACTTGGCCTTCGTTTGCGCTCGTCGGCGCAATCGCCATCGGCGCGCTCATCCCCTATGCACGCCTGCTCGCGCACCGCGCCCCGACGATGGACGTGGTGCAGGCACTCGTCAGCACACACGCGCCCGATCTCTGGCGCTCAATCGAAGCGTGCGCGCTCGGCGTCCTTATTGCGCTCGGCGTCGGGCTGAACCGCAAGCACCTCGCGTGGCGCGATGCCCGTGTGCTGTGCGCCCTCGCGTTTGCCGCGCTGCCGTTCGTGCTGTTCAATCAACAGATCGTCACGGGTCGCTCGCTGCAACCGATGCACTACGAGCAGTTCGTGGCGAACTACATAACGCTCATCGCCGCCGCACTCGCCGCCCCGCTGCTCTGGCGCGGGGCGCGCACGGCCCAACGCAGCCTGCCCCTCTACTTCGTACTGGCCATCGCCTATATCACTTTCGGCTGGGGCGCGGGCGAGACGTGGATTGCCACGCGCAGGTTCGCGGCGGCAAACGTGGTGCGCGACGAAGCGCGCCCCCTAGCGCAACGACTGCGCGAGATCGCGTTACAGAGTTATGCCGACAAGCCGGGCGCGGCGACTAACCCGCTTGCGGTCGTCTTCACGCCGGACATCGCGCGGGCGGACAATCTGCCGATGGTTGCGCCGCAGGCCGTTTTGTGGGCCCCGCACATGTTCGTCTTTTCCGGCGTGACGGTGGCGGAGAACAAGGAGCGTTTCTTTCAATATCTCTACTATGGCGGCGTGGACGCGGACGAGTTTGTGCGCACCTACCAGCATCAGGGCTTCGTCCACTACGCCATCTTCGGCTGGGAGCGCGCCAACCCCAAGCTGACTGTCAACTACAAACCTGTTAGCGCCGAAGAGATCGCGGGCGAGGCCCGCAACTATGCCGACTACATCGCCCGCTTCGACCGCACCCGCGCCACGCACCCGCAACTCGCGTACCTGCTCCTCGCCGCCGACCAACAACTCGACCTCGCGCACTTGGAGCTTTGGTACACGCGCGACGCCGGCGAGCGCATCGGCAACTTCGTGCTCTATCGCTTACAACTGCGTGCGCAATAGCTCAATGATGATGGGCGAGCTAAGGGCGGGCGAGACGTGCAGCCCACAGGAGAGGTGAATGAAGACAACGCGGCTCGAAGCTTTTAGCGATGGTGTGATCGCGATCTTGATCACGATCATGATCCTCGAATTGAAAATCCCGCACGGCACAGATTTGGCGGCGCTGCGGCCGTTGTTGCCCATCTTTCTCACTTACATACTGAGCTTCGTCTTTCTCGGCATTTACTGGAACAATCATCATCACATGCTGCAAGCGACCGAGCAGATCAACGGCAAAGTTCTCTGGGCGAATCTACATCTCTTGTTCTGGTTGTCGCTCATCCCGTTTGTGACCGGTTGGATGGGCGAGAATCATTTTGCGTCGTTACCGACGGCCGTGTATGGCGTGGTGTTGCTGATGGCGGCGATTGCCTACACGATCCTGCAAAGCTCGATTCTGGCGCAGGAAGCGGCCAACACGGTGCTGGCGACGGCAGTGGGTAATGACAAGAAAGGTAAACTCTCGTTGCTGCTCTATCTCATCGCGATCCCGGCGGCCTTCGTGTATCAGTGGCTCGCCGCCGGCCTCTATGTGATCGTCGCGCTCATCTGGCTGATCCCGGATCGCCGGATCGAAACGAAGTTGAACCAATGACATCGCGCACGCAAATGCACGTTTAGGATATAGGCGTGTGTGGTCGTGGGCGCAGTGAAGAGTGCGCCGCGATAATCAGCGCGATGAACTGACCGCAACGCTAATTTGTGCGCGGTACAACTGCCTCATCCGGCTCGGCCAATTTAGCAACGGCATCGAGCGTGTCTATGTCGGCCACGGTCTTATCGGGGCGCAGGCGCAGGATGCGCGGGAAGCGGAGCGCGTAGCCGCCCTTGTGCCGCTTGGACGCCTGCACACGATCAAACGTCACCTCAAGCACGACGGCCGGCTCGACAATGCGCACGCGCCCGTGCGCGAACTCTTGCAACGTGTGCGCGCGAAACCATTCGGTCAGCTCCGCCAACTCCATATCCGTCAGACCCGAATACGCTTTGCCCACGTTCAGCAATTCAGGATCATCTGCTGAACGGCGCACGGCGAACGTGTAGTCTGACAACAGATGTCGCCGTTTGCCGTGCCCGACCTCGACCGACGTGACGACGACATCGAGCGTCGCCAGCGCGCGTTTCAACTTCAACCACTCGCGCCCGCGCTTGCCCGGCTTGTAGGCTGAGCCAGGGTCTTTCAACATCAGCCCCTCGTTGCCGCGCGCCCGCGCCGCGTCGAACAACGCATCGAGCGTCGCCACATCATCAACGCGCTTAGCGATTGATAAGCGCAACGTCGCCGCCGGATCGTTTGCGATCAAACCTTCGAGCGTCTGTCGGCGCGCTGCGAGCGGCTCGTCAATCAGCACGCGCCCGTCGGCGTAGAGCAGATCGTAAGCGATGAAGACGACGGGCGTGGTGGCCAGCAAATCCGCGCCGACCGTCTTGCGCCCCAACCGCTTCTGTAATTCGAGGAACGGCAGGATCGTTGCGCCGCGTGCGGGCACGATCTCGCCGTCAATGATCGCGTCGGTCGGCAAAGCCTTGAGCGGCGCGACGAGTTCGGGAAAGCGGTGCGTGATCTCGTCGAGCGTGCGCGAGAAGAGCGCGACGCGGCCCGCCGCGACGTGCGCCTGCGCGCGTATGCCATCGAATTTATCTTCGGCGTAGAACCATGCGGGCAGCGTGCGCGCGACATCGGCGAGGTCGGCGGCGGCTGTGGCGAGCATGAACTTGAGCGGATGGAAGAGGCGCATGCTGACGCCGGCCAGATCATTGCGTCGTGCGCGCACCGCCGTCTCGCCGATGTCGCCCGTCAGCATGTTGACCTGCGCGACTGCCGCGAGCGGTTGCGCGAACGCACGCGCCAGCGCGTCTTCAACCAAGCCCTCTTTCAACCCGATGCGCAGATCGCCGACGAGCAACTTGACGAGATACTTCCCTTCGAGCGCGGTCACACGCCGCAACGCTGCGACCACGAGCGTCTGCTTGTTCTTCGTCCCACGCGTCGCGCTCAAAGTTTCGATCAGCGTATCGGTCTCGGCGAGTGTGAAACTTGCGTTGACAACCTCATCGCGCCCCGCTTCGCGCAACGCTTCGTCCGCCACCTCGCCCGCGTCGCCCAAGCGCACATAGCGCGGACGCAGGTTCTCCACTTCAAATCCCGTTACCTCGCTCAACGCGGCGCGCAACAGCCCGCTGCCGACGTTCGTCGTGCGCGCGTCGCTCTGCGCGAACTGCTGCCCCGCGAAGTAGCGCGCCGCCCGCGCGAGATCGGCATCGTCAAGCTCGTGCAGATACGCGCCAAGCAACGCGGACTTCTCCAACTTCTTCGTCGTCGCCGCCACCCGTTCCGCCGTCTGCGCGAGTCGCAGCAACGCGCCCCCCTGCCCTTTTGTCGCCGCCATGCGTGCAGTCTAACACCGCGTACACTCTGCCGGGAGCGCGGGCCGCTCGACTTAGGCGGTGTACTTGCCGGGCGCGACTTCGCGTGCTTGACCGAGGGCGGCGAGGGTTTGCAGTAGTGCTTCGACGCCTGGCGCGCGGGCGCGCAGGAAGGTGCGGGCGAGTTCGGGGGCGGTGACGACGCGCCCTGATGCGGCGAGCGCATGGCGGACGGCGCGGGCCTGTTCGGGGATGGACTTGGGCCACGGCTGGCGTGCGCGCGGCGTGGTGGCGACTTGTGTGACGGTCGCCGCGCCGGTGTTGAGGGCGGCTTGCGTCGCGCCGGTCGGGTGTTGGAAGGCGGGGCGCAGCCATAGCACACGGCCCTGCCGTTCGTCGGCGGCGCGGGCGGCGTTCAAGGCGACGAGGCGCGCGAGCAACTCTTCGTCGGCGAGGGTCTCGGGCCAGCCGTAGGCGTTGGCGACGGCCGCGTCGAGCTCGTCGTGGAGTTGGCGCAGCACGGAGACGAGACCCTGTTCGTGCGTGGCGCGCTCGCGCTCGGCGAGCGATTCACCGGCGCGGAGTTTGGCCAGCACGTTGTACATCTCGGTGACGGTCAGACGCGGGTGCTGCGCCTGCTGCCGCTTCCGGTGCGCGTCCAACTGCTCGCCCAACTCGCGTATGCGCGCCCGCTGTGATTCGTCGCAATCAGGGAACGGGAACGGATCGAAGCAGCGCGTTTTATTATAGACAGGACGATCCTCTAACGTGCCGCCAGCGGCGAGTGCCCATGCAACATGTATGCGACTAGACAACACGCTTAGATAAAAAGCATCATCAAGAGCAATGCTGACCAATCTATTTTCCGGCAGAATAGATTCATCTAAAAAGACGAACACTCGATGCTTTGCTATTTCAACCGTGGCGATATATCGCTTTAAACCTTCTAATGCTAATCGCAACTCCCTGCGCGGCTCACCAAAAATCCACCATTTATTTCGATAAGACGCACGGTTGTTTTGTTCGCGCTCTGGTTTCACCCGCTCTAAAATCCATTGATAAACTTCTGGGAATTTCGCCCGTACTTCTTGCTCCGTGAGTGAGAACAGATCGATCACCATGCTCCCACGTGGCGCGTCAGTGATGTCACGGCCGCTGCGATATGGAACAATATGTTTCTCTAGTTCAGGTACATGACCAATGCCAAGTTGTTGTGCTATCTCCTGTGTTACAAGGAAGCCTGCTCCCATCAATTGTACACCGCGATAACAAAGTCTCTCGTTCGACTGCAACGGGATTACGCTTGCGACGTTTGCCCCGACGGTGAGATCAGCGAATATTTTCCCTTCACTCTTGGCTAATTCAACCTCTAGCCCTTCGCCACTGCCGTCTTTCTCACTCACAACTTTACTAAGCGCACCATCATGCTGACCTGCTTCGGCGACAGTCATTGAAATTCGCACCGCTGCGCCATCGGCGGAATCTACCCAAGGGTGATCTGGCACAGCGAAAACGAGTGAAACGGGACTCTTAGCCGTCAGATGTTTTTCTATGACCCTGCGATTAAAGGTTTGCCGCAAGCTATTCGTGGCAATGAGACCGAAGCGTTTAATCCGCCCTTCGCGTACTAAGTCCGCAGCCTTATCCCACCAATAAACAACATAGTCGCTGCTCTCAGAGACATCTGGATATGTTCTTCGCAGAGCTTCAACATAGCCATCATCAAGTGCAGCACGCATACGCGCTGCGCCGATGAACGGCGGGTTGCCGATGATGAAATCCGCTGCGGGCCAGTCGGCTTTGCGTGGGTTGGTGTAGCGGAGCACGGGCGCTTGCTTGGTCTCGTCGGGCACGTCCTCGCCGGTGACGGGGTGCGGCTTGTAGCTGCGCCCGTCCCAGCGCGTGACCGCGCGGCCCGCATCGTCCGTCACCGGCTCGACCGCATCGTAGGCCAGCACCGCATCGCGGCACTCGATGTTGTGGAACTTCTGCAACACGGGTTCGGGCGGCAGCACCTCGCCGCGCGTGCGGAAGTGCCATTGCAGATAGCCGATCCACAAGACGAGATCGGCAATCGCCGCCGCGCGCGGGTTCACCTCCAAGCCCAACAACTGATGCGGGTCAACCGTCAGCCCCGTGTCTTCCAACACGCCCTGCCGCTCGCCGAAGCCGTGCAGCGCGTCCAGCACTTCGCCTTCCAAACGCTTCAGATGTTCCAGCGTCACGTACAGAAAATTCCCGCTCCCGCACGCCGGATCAAGCACGCGCACACGACACAGACGCCGGTGAAACTCTTTGACCGTCTCGGCCGCCGCCACCTCTCCGCCGCCCTGCGCCTGCACGACCGCGCCCGCCATCACCGACTCCCATTCCTCGCGCAAAGGCTCGACCACCGTCGGCAACACCAGCCGCTCGACGTAAGCGCGCGGCGTATAATGCGCGCCGAGTTTGTGCCGCTCCCGCGGGTTGAGCGCACGCTCTAAGAGCGTCCCGAAGATGGCCGGCTCAACGTCTTGCCAGTCGGCCCGCGCCGCCAGCAAGAGCAGATCGAGTTGCGCCGCGTCGAGCGGCAAAGCCTCTTGGCCCTCGAACAGTCCGCCGTTAAAACGCAAGACCTGCTCGCGCAACGCGGGCGAGAAGCCGCCCGTCTGCATTGTCGCCCACAGCGACGCGACCATCTGCGGGAAGATGCCCACGTCCTTCGCGCGCACCTCTTCGAGCAACGCCGTGAACGCGCCCGCCGGCAACAGCCGCACGTCCTCCGCGAACATCGTGAAGATCGCGCGCATCAGAAAATTCGCCACGCGCTCCGCCCCGTAGCCCGCCGCTTCCAAACTCCGCGCCAACTCTGCCAACTGCCGCGCCACCTCGCGCGTCACCCGCGCACTGCGCCGCGCCGGATCAAGACTAAGCGGCTCAGTCCACACCAAACGCAGACGCTCGCGCACCTCTTCGCGCCGCAAGTCTGCCAGCAACAAACGGTGCGTCCGCGCATCCGGGAACGGCACATAAGTTTTGCCCGCGCGCGTGAAGTCCGCGTACAACTCGAACGAATAACCCACGTCTGCCACGACCACGAACGGCGGATTACCTTCCGCGGCCGGCAACGCGCGCACGTACTGCTCCGCCTGCCCACGCGCCGCCCGCATCGCCACGTCCCACCCGCGCGTGCCGCGCACGGCCGTGCCCCGCCGCCCGCGTGCCGTAGGCGCGGCAACCGCTGCGCCCGCGAACAACGGCGCTGCCTCCGCCGTCCGCCCGCTGCCCTGCTTCGCTTCCAACACGAAGCAGCCGCGCTTGTAGAGGTCTATGCGCCCCGCGCTCGTCGTCCCATCAGGATTATTAAACGTGACGGCGCGCTCGAACACGTAAGCGTTCCGCGCATCGTCTCCGCCCGTCGGCTCAGGCCGCGCCAC
>JBBQGM010000089.1:0-21379 GCA_038322995.1 Pyrinomonadales bacterium | reverse complement strand
ACCTACATGACCGGCGAGCCGTTTCAGGTCAACAGCGGCGTGTTCACGCGGAACGGCTCGCACGTCTCGCGCGCCGCCGTGATTGCACCTGTGCAGTCGCAGTTGCAGGAGATTCCCAACGTCATCGGCCCTGTAGTCTTTCGTGATAACAGTGCCTTTGCCATTCCGGCGGTGGGCAGCAACGGGGCGGGGCGCAACATCTTCACCAGTCCGAGCTACTGGAATGTCGATCTCGGTTTTGTTAAGGTGATTAACATTACCGAGCGCTGGAAGTTGCAATTCCGCACCGAGATGTTCAACGCGCTCAACCACCCGAACTTCGACAACCCACGCAGCGCATCGGTCGGTTCGCCGACCTTCACGAGTCCGCAATTTGGGCAGACTTGCTGCACGACCGTTGCGCCCAACACCGCGACGAACGTCATCCAGACCGGCGAGTCGGCGCGCGTCATCCAGTTCGGTCTGAAGCTTCAGTTCTAACCCTGAAGCAGCCACGCCAAACTAAAGGCGGCGTCTCATGCGAGACGCCGCCTTTAGTTTGGCGTGGCTGCTTCGTCGAGCTATGCGCCGAGTTTGTTTTCAGGGAAAATGCTGTTAATGACATCGGCTAAGCGATAGCCCGCGAGCGTGAGCCGTTGCCGCGCGATCATGCGCGCCTTCGTGTTGTACTGATCGGTCGGCACGGTATTCTCCGGCAAGTTATAGACGACCGTCGTCGCCAGCATATAACTCTCCTGCGCCCACTTGTCCGGGTTCAACTCTTGCGCCGCCGCGTTCTGCCCGGCGGGAAACTCTGTCGTCAAGGTGCGGGCAAACTCTTCTAAGCGGCCACGGTCACGCGTGTCGAGCGGACGCTGGGGCGACCAGAAATTGAATGCGCCGGCCGCCCCGTCCCAGTACCAATGCAAATTGTCGGGCACGCCCACGAGTTTGAACCCGTTGCCGCCCGCATCGCCTTTCGGGTTCTTCGCCGTGAAGCGTGTCGTGGCATGGAGCGGTTGATGTATGTCGCCGATGAGGTGGAACAGGTAACCAAGTAGTTCGGCGTCGTGCTTGTCCGAGCCTGTGCCCTTGCGCAACGTCTCCGTGGCCCACTTGATGCGCGCAACCGCATTCTCCGCATCCGGCTTCACATTGGGATCGACGGGCACGCCATCGAAGAAGGGATAATCGGTGTAGTGCCACACGCGCATATCGTCGTGCGTCGAATCGCTCTTGATGTCGTCCATCCAGACAGCCACCGTCACACCGTCATAACTTTTACCGCAGAAGCGAATCGTTTTCGTCAACGCATCGACGCGCGCCTTCGCCGTCGGGTTCAATCGGCCATACGCAATCGTCGAGACCAGCATGTGCCCCGTATCGTCCCACGCAAACACGGCCGATTGCAGCAACAGCAGGGTCGCAATAGATAGACTGGCCAGCAAGCTTTTCCGCATCAATTCACCCTCAATTCAATTCGGATTTTCAGCGATACAACAAGACGCGCGCGCGCACGCGGCGAAACTCGTCGAGTGCCGCCTGCCACGAGCGCACGATCTCTGCGGGCGCATCGCCGCGCTCTACCCGCGTGAGCGCGTCAGTATTAACGAGCAGGCGCGTGTACTTGTCCGCCTGCCACTCCGCCGGATAGAGCCGCCTGAGTGCGACCGCGATTTCTATCCCAACGCGCACAGATTGAAACACCGCGCGCTCCGTGATGACGATATTGATGCCACCGCATTCTTCATGCTTGAAAACCGAAGCGTTCGGTTTGAAGCGCACGGGCACGAACCGCACGCCCGCGATGTGGCGCTCATTCAAATAAGCGGCCAACTTTTGGCCATCGAGCCACGGCGCGCCAATGAGTTCAAACGGCGTATCTGTCCCGCGCCCGACCGACAGGTTCGTCGTTTCGAGCAGGCCGACGCCGGGATAAAGTGTCGCTGCGGTCAGGCTGCGCATGTTGGGCGAAGGATTGACCCACACGAGATTCGTCGCGTCGAACCACTGCGCGCGGTGCCAGCCATCCATCTGCACGACGCGCAAATCGCAATTAAGTTTGCGCTCTTCGTTGAAGAGGCGCGCAAGCTCGCCGACCGTCAGGCCGTGCCGGACAGGGATCGTGTGATACGCGGTGAACGAAAGCTTGTCCGCATCTGCCAACGGGCCTTCCACGTCAAGGCCGCCCAGCGGGTTCGGCCGATCAAGCACGTAAACCGGCAGATGCGCCGCCGCCGCCGCTTCCAGCACGTAGCCGAGCGTGGAGATGTACGTGTAGAAGCGCGTGCCGATGTCTTGTATGTCATAGACGAGGGCGTCGAGGTCCTGCAACTGCGCGGTCGTCGGCCGGCGCGTCTCGCCATAGAGCGAATAGACAGGGAGGCCCGTCTGCTCGTCTTTCGTGTCTGACACGCTCTCGTCCGCCAGCCCGCGTATGCCATGTTCTGGCGAGAAGAGGGCGACGAGTTTGACGTTCGGCGCGGCGCGCAGCACGTCAATCGTCGGTCGCCCGTGCCGGTCGCGGCCCGTGTGATTCGTCACCAGCCCGACGCGCAGGTTAGCGAGTTGTTTGAAGCCATCGCGCTCTAAGACATCAATGCCGGTCAAGACTTCCGTGTCTGTCGCGCTCGCACTGCTGGCGTTGGCCGTCGGCAAGTTTGCGCCCGTGATGCGCGCGACGCTCGCCAGCAACTCGGCCGAGAAGCGCGCCGATTCCGCGCGGGCCGCTTCCGCGCTCGTGTCCATGATTGACGCGGCGACGATGGACGCGACCCGGCTGCGCACCGGCGTCACGTCGCCTTTGCCGTCCGGGTGGACGCGATTACTGAGAAACACGACGAACGTCTCGCTCGCCGGATCGAGCCAGAGCGATGTGCCCGTGAAACCCGTGTGGCCGAACGAGCCAAGCGGAAAGATGTCGCCGCGATTCGATGAGAAGCCGCTCGCTATGTCCCAACCAAGCCCGCGTGCCGTGCCGTCCGCTTCCACCGCGCGTGGGCGCGTCATCGCGGCCACACCAAACGGACTCAGGATACGCCCGCCGTTATACGCGCCACCGTTCAAGATCATCTGGCAATAGATCGCCAGATCGTCAGCGGTCGAGAATAGGCCGGCGTGGCCCGCGACACCACCCATGCGAAACGCTGTCGGATCATGCACCTCGCCGCGCAGCCATTGCTCGCCCGCCGCGCTCGCTGGCTCCGCCCGCCCGCCAAGATAAGCGGCCTGTGCGCGGCGCTTCTCGGTCGGCGCGATGCGCGGACGCAAAGCGGCCGCCGGCCGAAAGCCTGTGTCGCGCATGCCGAGTGGCTCGTAGATATGCTTGCGCGCAAACTCGGCGAGCGCGAGGCCCGACACGCGCCGCACGACTTCAGCGAGCGCGATGTAATTGATGTCACTATAGACAAACCGCGCGCCCGGTGGATTGCGTAACCGTTCCGTCGCCAGCCGCTTGATCGCTTCGTCGTAACCCGTCCACTGCTCCGCGAGATCGAAGTCCGGCGCAAAGCCTGAGCGGTGTGTCAACAACTGCTCAATCGTGACGGCATCGCGTCCCTCGCCTTTCACTTCGGGGAGATAGCGCACTAAGTTGTCATTCAGCCGCACCTGTCCGCGCTCGACCAGGATCATAATGCTCGTCGCCGTCGCCACCACCTTTGTCAGACTGGCCAGATCGAAGATCGTGTCTGTCGTCATCGCCTCCCGCGCCGGCTCAACCGCCCGCGCCCCATAAGCCTTGCGCCACACCACGCGCCCACGCCGCCCGACCAACACCACCGCGCCCGGCATCTCCTTGCGCTCGATTGATTGCTGAATTACTTGATCGATCTGCGCGAGTCGTTCGGCCGACATGCCGACTGCTGCGGGCTGTGTGATAGGCAGAGAGATAGCAAGTGAGCATGGGCCTAATGTGAATAGCAACGAGCAGACAAGAAAGAAACGCAATGGCGTGCCTGCACGGCTGAAGATTAATTTGGCAGGGCAACAGAAAATAGACATCAATAATTCCATAAGTTGCCGGTTCTTATTGTCCAGATAAAAACAGCGCGATGGCAGCGCCGTTTTTAAGTTTATAATCAGCAACGGTCTTAGCATTATCGAACGCTTCCGGTTTACCCCCACCAATCTCTGGCAGAGATAGGTAGAGGCGCGGCTGATATTCTTCAGGAATCAAGTTAGGCATACTTTTCTTTATTGCTCCCAATATCTCGCCAATAGTTGGATTCACCCTTGCTATCCGAATCGTGAACAACGACGCAGGGTTATATGCTGGCGGCCGGGCAAGCTCTGGAGCAGTTGCATTCATTATGATAAAGAACATCTGTTGACTATCATCAACGCGTGCCCGCATCTGCGCCTTCAACTGAATCCCTGTGCCGCGCGCGTAGAGTTGCGGCAGGGAGATCGGCAGACGACCGACGACATCGATCTCGCCGAGCAGCACGCGGGCGGCGGCGCGTTGCAGGCTGGGCATGTCGCCATAAGCCACCATGTAGGTCTGCAACTCCGGATAACTCATCAACAAGTACGGGTTGCCGAAGCTGATGCCGATGAGCGGCGCTTTGCGCTCAATCAACTTTGTCAACGCACGCGCGCCGGGTTCGGGCAGCGCGCCGCTGTTCGATTGACCTGTCCGCACACGCCCGTACATCGAGACGATGACGAGGTCTGCATCCTGCGCACGCTCTAAGGCCTTCTTAATTTCCGCTTCGGATGACCGCTCATCCAGCACCAACGTCTCCATCTTTCGCCCACCATGCGCCATCGCGCCGACGAACGGTTGCGCGATGAAGAAACGATCCTCACCGTTCGTGATCGCCAGATTGAAGATGCGCGCGTCGGGTTTAAGGCTCGTCGCAGGCAGACGATGCGCGTCGTCGCGCACGAGCGTGACCGCGTGCTCGGCGATTTCCTGCGCAAGCGTCTGCGCCTCGTTACCGGAGACGAGTTGATCGATCTGTTCGAGCGCCGTGGTGCGTTGTTTGACGAGACCAAGATCGTATTTCGCCGCGAGCAACCGCCGCGCGGATTCCTCGATCCGTTTCTCCGTCAAGCGCCCCGACTGCACCGCTTCGCGCACACCCTTCAACACCGCGTCCGGGTCGGACGGCTTCAACAACATGTCCGCGCCGGCTTCAACAGCACGCACCGCCGCTTCGCCCGGTGTGAAATAAATCGTCAAGCCGCTCATGTCGAGCGCGTCGGTGACGGCGATGCCGTCGAAGCCGAGGTCGCGGCGCAGGATGCCATTCAAAACTTGCGGCGAGAGGGTGCCCGGCAAGGTCGCGTTCTCGACGATCACTTCCCTGTCGGCATAGGTCGAGGTCGGTCGCCCTGCGCGCGGGCTGACTGTGGCTGGCTCGATTTGCGGCAGCGCGATGTGCGCCGACATGATCGCGCCGACGCCCGCTCCAATCGCCGCGCGAAACGGCACAAGCTCGACCGCATCAAGGCGGGCGCGCGGCACGTTGATGACGGGCAAGCCGCGATGGGAGTCGGTCGCGGTGTCGCCGTGGCCGGGAAAATGTTTGGCGGTAGCGATGACGCCGCCGGCTTGCGCACCTTCGATGAAAGCCGCGCCCATCAAAGCGACCGCTTGCGGGTCTTCGCCGTATGAGCGCACGTTGATGACCGGGTTCGCAGCGTTGTTGTTCACGTCCACGACAGGCGCGAAAATCTGCGCGACGCCGAGCGCACGCGCCTCGCGCGCCGTTAACGCGCCTTGTCGCCGCGCATACTCAGGCTTGCCCGTCGCGCCGACCGCCATGTTCCAAGGGAAATTGACCGTATCGTCGAAGCGCATCCCCGCGCCTGCTTCCAGATCGGCCGAGACAAGCAAAGGCTCGCGCGCGAACGACTGCATGCGATTGACAAGATGCACGGATTCATAGACGGAGCCGCGAAACAAGATCAAACCACCGATGTGATTCTGCTCCACCTGTCGCCGCAACTCGCGGAACGCATCGCTCTCTTGATTAAGGTACGTCGCATTGATGCCGACCGCGATCAACTGCCCGATCTTCTCATCGAGTGTCATGCGGCGCAACTCTTTGTCCGCCCACTTCAGCGCGGCGCGCGTCGGCTGCCGATGATACGGCATGGCGACGGTCTGCGCCCGCGCATGCGGGGCGCGCTTATCAGTCGCCGCGTCCTTGCGTGTCGTGGCATCGCCTTGTTGTGCGCGTAACAGCGGAGTTGGCGTAAGTAGGCTGGCGACGAGCAGCAACAACGTCGCGTGCGCGCGTAATCTGCGTCTGGTGACCGGGCTGGTAATAATCTTGCTGTGCATTAGTTAGCGTCTGTTTCAGGCGCGGGCCGAAAGTGTTTAGCGCGCTGTGCCGGGCGATAGCTCGTCGCGGCGTTCGACGGGCGCGGGTTTGAAGGCGAAGCTTGCGCCGAGCGCGACGAAGAAAGTTACGGCGCTACCGATCACGCCGTACCAAGTCCACGCAAGCGGCGTCTTGAAATAGATGTAGAGCATCACGAGACAACTCGTGACCATGCCGATCAGCGCGGGCGGCTCGCTCACACGACGCAGGAACGTGCCGACAAGGAACACGCCCAGGACGGGCCCGTTGATAAGCGCCGCAATCGACAATGCCTGACTGAGCGCCGAGGCCTGCTGCTTGCGCACGGCGAGCGCGACCGCGATCTGCACGATGCCCCAGACAAGCGTGAGCCAATGCGAGACGCGGAAGTAGTGGCGGTCATCGCGGTCGGGCTTGAATGGTTTATAGAGATCGTTGACGGCCGTGGCCGCGATGGAGTTGAGCGACGAAGACATCGCGGCGGCGAAGATGGCGGCGACGACGAGACCGGATAGACCCGACGGCAATTGCTTCGTGATGAAGTCCGGAAAAACACGGTCGCCGCCCGCGAACGGGAAAGCAGTTGAAGCCGCGCCCGCGTAAGCTGGATCGCTGTACGGGTGATAGAAAGCGAAGAGCAGCACGCCAATGAAAAGGAAGCCGATGAATTGCGCCAGCACGATTGCGCCGCTCGTGAGCAACGCGGTGGCGGCGCGGCGCGGGCGATCCGTGCAGAGATAGCGTTGCACGAGATACTGATCTGTGCCGTGCGTGCTCATCGTCAGGAAGCAGCCGCCGATGAGACCGGCCCAGAAGGTGTAGGTCTTGGTCGGGTCGAGCGAGAAGTCGAACAGCGTGAACTTGCCGTACTGCGCGCCGGCTGCGAGCGCCGCGCTCAGGCCGCCGTCTGTTTTGTTAATCAGCACGAGCGCCGCCGCCACCGCGCCGCCGATGTAGATGAAGAGTTGCACCACCTCGATCCAGATAACGGCCTCCATGCCGCCGAAGTAGGTGAAGACGATCATCACGATGCCGATCAGCACGATGGACGCGACGACGACCGTCTCGGCGTTCGCCTGCGGTTGGAAGGTGGTATAGACGGCGGCCAGCACGATGGCGGTCAACAGCAACCGGATGCCGTCGGCGATGTTGCGCATGATGACAAACAGCGACGCCGCAAGCATCTTGATGCGATGGCCAAAGCGTCGTTCGAGTAACTGATAGACGGTCAGCAACTCGCCGCGAAAGTAGGACGGAATGAAGAGGAGCGAGATAACGATGCGCCCCAGCATGTAGCCAAAGACAAGTTGGAGGAAACCGAAATTGCCGCCGCGCGCAAAGGCGATGCCGGGCACAGAGATAAAAGTGATGGTCGAAGTTTCCGTAGCGACGATGGAGGCGGCGATGGCCCACCACGGCACGCTGCGGTCGCCGAGAAAGTAGTCGCTGGTCGTTTTCTGTTTGCGCCCGAACCATGCGCCGAGCGCAACGACGCCAAACAGATAGCCAAAGATAATCGCCAGATCAAGCGCCTTCATGCGCGTCCGTTCTCGTCCGGCGGGTGCTGCTGCCGCACACAATTCACGCCGGGCGGTCTGTTGAGTTGGGTTGAACTTTTGTTGCAAGCGATGATAGGCCATGCGGGCGATTCGCCTGCGCCGCCTACTCGCGTTAGTGCTGCGTTGACTTTGTGCCCCATATTCTACACTACGTTCGCGTGCCGCTCCCAAGTTAGTGCCGCAAGAACTGCAACCCAATGCTGACGGAGACCATGAAGGAGGGGTCACGCCAGCTGCGTCGCGCGGTCGGGGCAATAGCCGTTGGTGCCAGTGGTCGGCATATTAATCTACGGTGGTCGGCGCGGTCGTATGAGAGGCGAACGGAATTCTACGCGCGGGTACTGTGTATGACAAGAAAAAACGCGTGCGGCCGCATAAATACTCACCGGCGCGCATGCATGTACGGGCAACCGCTTGAGCGTCCGTCGAGTCTAAAACTCGTTCGCAACGACAACCCGCAAGTATTTGGGATTTCAACCGGTTTCGGGTATAAGTTCGAGCATATGATTGGGTAGGAAGGGCCGCACCCTCTCCGCATCGTTCTCGCCACGGACACAATCAACCACACTCACTGATAACTGAATCGCTGCGCCTTACGCTCAGCAACGCGCCGGTCTGTCCGGTGCGCGTGGTATCGCTTTGCCCGCGGCCTCTTAACGCAGCCGCGCGGGGCGGTCTATGTCAACGTCTGTGATGCATCCGGGGAGAATAATGAAACGAGTCAGCTTCTTTTTCGCGGCGATGATTTGCACCATGCTGCTGGGCGCGTCCGCGCTGGCGCAGAGCGTGGTAGTTAATAAATATTTCAACTCCGGCACGACCGCCGATGTGGTCGAACTGCTGGTGGTGCAAGATGGCCTCGATATGCGCGGCCTGATCCTCAAGGATTTTTCCGGCAGCATGGCCAGCGACGGCGGTGGCAAATATCAGTTCTCGAACGATGCACTCTGGAGCAGCGTCCGCGCCGGTACGCTCATCGTGTTGCGCAACGACAACTCTGCGGCCGACACATCCGCCGGCGGCGGCGACTTTAATCTCGACCTCGGCTTGCAGAACGCTACCTACTTCAGTTCGCTCGGCGGCACGTTCGACATTGCCACGACCGAGTTGATCATGATTAAAGCGGCGGGCAGCGGCGCGACGGGCGTCACCGGCAGCATACATGCCCTCGCTGGCGGCTCGGCTGGCGCGCAATTCACCGCTGCCCCGACCCCGAAGCTGATCGCAACGGGCACGTCGGCCGGCGGTAATTTCGTCTTCGCCAATAATTCGACGCAGACCCTCGCCGACTTCAACGGCACGGATGCGACCGGCGCAACTCCGGGCCTCACCTTCGGCGTGGGCAACAATGCCAACAACACGGCTTTCATCAATTCGCTCCGCAGCACACCCACGGGCGAGCCTACTGTCCAGACGACAAACGTGACCTTCACCAACATTGGCGCGACCTCGCTCAAGGTCAACTGGACAAACGGCAACGGCGTGGCCCGGATCGTGCTGGCCAAAGCTGGCGCGCCGGTGGACGGCAGTCCCGCTGACGGCACGGCTTACGCAGCCAACGCCGCTTTTGGCAACGGCGCACAGATTGGCGCGAGCAACTTCGTCGTCTTCAACGGCTCGGCCAGCAACGTCACCGTCACCAATCTCACACCCAACACGACCTACTTCTTCGCCGTCTTTGAGTTTAACGGCTCCGGCGCAACGGCCGATTACCTGCTTGCCAACCCCGCCACCGGCAGCCAGACGACCGCCGCCGTTTACAGCGTTAGCGGGCGCGTGCAACAGGTGGGCGGCGCAGGCATCAGCGGCGCGAACATCACCCTCACGGGCGGCGCGTCGCCAGCGCAGACAACGACGGACGCAGCCGGCAACTACACTTTCACGGGTGTCACGGCCGGCGGCAACTACATCATCACGGCCAGCGCCACGGGCTTCACCATCACGCCCGCGAGCCGGACGCTCAACAACCTGAGCGGCGACGCAACCGCCGACTTCACGGCGACGCCGCAGGTCATCATCAGCGAGTTTCGCTTCCACGGCATAGACCCCGACGGCGCAGGCGCGCAGACGGCCGCGACCAACGAGTTCGTCGAGTTGTATAACCAGACCGACGCCCAGGTGAACATGAGCGGCTGGACGCTCGTCACGTCCGACAATACCGGCACGGCCAAATTCGTCGCGCCCGCCGGTGCGTCCATCCCAGCGCGCGGCCACTTCCTCGTCACCGGCGCAAGCTACAGTCTCCCGACCGCCGCCGACGGCAGTCTGAGCGCTGACATTCCCGACGGCGCAGGCGTCGCGCTCTTTAACAATGCGGCCAGTTTCACCACCGGCGCGCAGCTTGATGCGGTCGGCTTCAGTTCCGTGCCGAGCGCACTCTTCCGCGAAGGCGCGGGTCTCGCGCCGGCCGGTGGCATCACGACCGACGGCGAATACAGTTTCGCACGCAAACTAAACTCCGGCGTGGCGCAGGCCACCGGCGACAACCTCGCCGACTTCGTCTTCATCGCTACCGACGGCGGCAGTTACGATGGGCAACAGGCCACCCTTGGCGCGCCGTCGCCGGAAGCGCGCAATAGTCCCGTGCAGCGTAACGCGCAGATCAAAGCGGCGCTAATCGATCCGCAAGCGGCATCGACGGCCGCGCCCAACCGCGTGCGCGATACGACGCCGAACAGTTGCGGCGGCCCGAACTGCACGCTCGGCACGCTGACCATCCGGCGCAAATTCACGAACAAGACCGGCGCACCCGTGACGACCTTACGCTTCCGCATCGTGGACATCACGACGCTTGGCTCGGCCAGCGCGGGCGGCACGCAGGCTGACCTACGCGCGCTGACCTCAGCCGACGTGAACGTCACGCTGACGAATGGCACGAGCGTGCCGGTCAGCGGTCTGACGCTTGATATGCCGCCCACGCAAACGCTCGGCGGGGGGCTGCACTCTACGCTGTCCGCCGGCTCGATCACGACGGCCAGCCCGCTTGGCATCAACGCAGCGATCAACGTGCAGTTCGTCCTTGGCGTGCAGCAGGGTGGCAGCTATCGACTCCTCCTCAATGTGGAAGCGCCCGCACCGGACGTGCCGGTCTCGAATAGCGAGCATCTCGTGATGGGCAATCCGAGCAACGCGGCTACGGACGTGAACATGCCACTGAACTACCTGCTCGACAAGGCGCAGTACGCCGTCTCTTATAACCGCGACCGGGGCACGCCGAACTGGGTGAGTTGGCATCTCGATACGTCGTGGACGACCGGCGGCGGCACACGGCAGGACGATTTCCGCGAAGACCCCAGTCTGCCCGTTGATTTTTATCATGTACAGGGCACAGACTATTCCGGCTCCGGCTTCGACCGCGGCCACCACTGCCCGTCGGCTGACCGGCTGCGGAGCAACGCCGACAACTCGGTCACGTTCTTCATGACCAACATGATGGCGCAAGCACCGGACAACAATCAGGGGCCATGGGAAGTATTGGAGAGCTATAGCCGCTCGCTCCTAAGCGCGGGCAACGAGTTGTACATCATCGCGGGCGGCGTCGGGCAAGGTGGCACCGGCTCGAACGGTGGTGTAACTCAGACCATCGCTAACGGGCACGTCGTCGTGCCGTCCCAGACGTGGAAGGTGATCATCGTCCTGCCAGTGGGCACGGACGACGTGGCGCGCGTCACCACCCAGACGCGCACCATCGCCGTCATCATGCCCAACACGCAAGGGATCAGAACGGTGGACTGGCATCAGTACATCGTCAGCGTCGATCAAGTCGAAGCCTTAACCGGCTACGACTTCTTCTCCAACGTGCCGGCCGACATTCAAGCCGTCATCGAAGCGCGCGTGGACAATCAGTTCGCCGCACCCACGACGACACAGAAGGGCCCAACCGGCAAGCTTCGCTAAGCAAACCGATGATACGGGGCGCAGCGAGTACCCGCACTCGCTGCGCCCCGTATCTTTTTATTACTACCGCTTCTAAACTTCCCTGCCACCGCCGCCCATGAAAACCGACGAGCAACTGTTAACCGAACTCACACAGGCCGCCGCCGGACTCCTCTTTATGAGCGAGACCGACGCGCCCTTTACGCCCGTGCAATGGCCGGGCGACGCCGAACTGACACCCGCAGGCTTATGTCGCCTGACCGGGCACGACGCCACCACACCGGTCGAGACCGTGCGGCTGGAAGATTTTTTTCGCGCCGCTGCTTCAGAACCAGAGTGGAAGCACGCCGAGCAATTAACGACCGCGCGCCGCTATCAGGCGTTGCTGCAATGGCTGGGAACGAATCTTGCGGACGTGCGTGTCTATCGCGTCGGACAGGTAAACATTGATGTGTACATCATGGGGCGCAGTGCAAACGGCGCATGGTTGGGTCTTAGCACGCGCGTGGTTGAAACGTAGGCGCGCGACAAGCAAACTTAAAGGCGGGCGTATGTTGGTTGCATACGCCCGCCTTTAAGTTCCATGTGCCGTCATGCGCGCCGGCAACTTTAGCGATTGCCGTTTTGCGTTAGCGCCGTGGCGCGATCAATCGCGGTTGCGATCTGCGTGAGGGTTGCGGCGACGAGATTGATCTGCTGCTCTGCCTCCGGCCAGTTGCGTTGCTCAATCGCTTCGCGCACGGCCGGGAGCGTCTTCACGCCGTAGCCGGTGTAATAGCCGGGCGCATAAATCTGATGCTTGAACCACGGCCGACGCGGCAAGCCTTGCGCGCTGATCATCGCGCGCTCGGTCTGCTTCAACGCCTCATCAAGCGCCCCTTGCGCCTGCGGGGTCAGTGTGCGTCCCTGTGCTGTCAAATTCCGCTGCGCAGCATCATAGGCGCGTGAACTCTCTTGCAGGCGCGCGAACGCATTTTGCAGCGGCGCGAAGTTCAGGAACGGCACATCCGCGTCGGCGGTCGGGATGACGTGCGTCTCGGTCGGATCATTGACGGCGTCGTAGGTCTTATCACTAATCCGCCGGTTCTTCTCGCGCGACTCTTCGCGCATGTCGTCGGCGAGATGCGTGACTTCACGCACGTACTGGCCGATGTTGTCGGCCAGATTGCCGAAAGCGTAGGGCAAGACATCGGCGTTGGCAAAGCGCAACACGGCGCGGCCGCCGGTCTGCGCGAGCGCGATGCCGTAGTCGAAATTCGGATCGCCGAAGCGCGTGTAGTGATCGAACGAGTCGAAGATCGAATGATAGACGCCGCCGGTCTCGCCTTCACCGCCGTAGCCGAGGCTGAGCGTGGCGACACCGATGTGTTGCAGGAACGGTGTGAAGTCAGACCCGGAACCGAGCGGATCGATGCGTATGTCGGCGCGCTCGCGTGCCTCGCGCCGTTCGTCCGCACTGCCGTAGAGAATTTGCGCGGCGCGGGCGCGCTCGCCGACGGAGATTTTCTTCTGCGGATCGACGACATCGCGCGCCACCTCGTTGATAAACTTTTCAATCGTATGCGAGCCACCCATACTGAGGAAGCCGCGCTCGTTCGTGTCGGAATTGATATATAGCACCGCGTTCTTGTTGAGCAGATCGGCGTGCGTCTCGACCCATTCGGTGGAGCCGAGCAAGCCCGGCTCTTCGCCGTCCCATGCGCAATAGACGATGGTGCGTTTGGGCCGCCAGCCCGTTTTCGCCAACTCACCGACGCCGCGCGCCTCTTCCATCATCGCCACTTGCCCGCTCAACGGATCGTCTGCGCCGTTGACCCAGGCGTCGTGATGGTTGCCGCGTATGACCCACTCATCGGGTCGCTCCGCGCCCGCGAGCTTGGCGATCACATCGCGCGCGGGGACGCGCTGCCAGTTGAATTCGAGTTTGAGATGGACGGTAGTGGGGCCCGGGCCCATGTGATAAGTCGTAGCGAGCGCGCCGCGCCATGCTTCGGGCGCAACGGGGCCGCCCAACGCGCGCAGCAGCGGCAGCGCATCACTGTACGAGATCGGCATGACGGGAATTTTCGTGAGCGTGGGTGCATCTTTGATGTCGAGCCGTTTGGCATCGGCGGTGGCCCCGATGCCGGGCGTGAGCGGATCGCCCGGGAAGGTCGGCATGTCCGCGACCGAGCCGCGTTGCGCGCCCGTCTCGTTGCGCCACGCGCCCTTAGGATAAACGTCGCCCTGATAATAACCATCGTTGCGCGGATCGGAATAGATGAGACACCCGACCGCGCCATGCTCGGCCGCCACCTTAGGCTTGATGCCGCGCCACGAGCCGCCATAGCGGGCAAGCACGATCTTGCCTTTCACATCGATGCCGCGCTGCTGTAGTTCCTCGTAGTCGCGCGGCACGCCGTAGTTGACATAGACGAGCGGCGCGGTCACGTCGCCATCAATCGAGTAGGCGTTATAGACCGGCAACTGTTCGGCGGTCTGATTTGATGTTGAGTCTTCGGCGAGCGGCGGCTCGCTCAGCCGCGCGGTGAATTTTTCCGGTGCGGTCATCTCCAGCACGCGCGTCTTCGGCGTCGGGAACAGCACGCTGAACTCTTCAATCTGCGTGTCAAAGCCCCACGCGCGAAACTGCGCCGCGATGAACTCCGCGTTCTCCTTGCCATACGCCGAGCCGAGATGATGCGGCCGCGCGCTCAGCCGCTTCAACCACGTGCGCAGATCATCTTTATTGAGCGCGGCATCAAAGCGCGCTTCAAGCGCACGCTCGCGCTCGCTGCCCGCGCGATCAAAACCAAGCAACACCGGGGCATCGGCCGGCGCAGACTGCGCGCCAAACGCACAAGTCAAAACAAGCGCGCACGCGTGGCGCAAAGAACGAAGTCGCATATAAAGCCTCCAAACAACTGCCAAGATTTTAGTGGATACTACGCTACTACGGGCGTGACGAGGCAGAGTTTAGCGCAAAGGCGGCCAAAGCGGGAACGGCACGGTGCGAAATGTAATAGATGAGCCTGGCAAGAATCGAACTTGCAACCTACGCCTTAGCGGCCTTGAAGCCGAAAGACATTTGCGGGCAGAAGTCGCTAGCATATTCACGCTAAAGCTAGGTGCTGCATAGGGCGTGCTAGTGCTTCGACATGTTTCTCCCATGTAAAATCTTTTGCCCATCTGATTAATTCCTGCTGCCCATTATGCACAGGGTCAAGTCTAAGGCATCCATCCCCATCACATATTTTGAATGGGACGACGTAGATTGCGCCAATCGGTGGATAATAAATGGCAAAGAAATCTACTTCTAATTCCGTGTAGGGCCGCGTGGCATAAGGATTTGCTTCCCTCATCCGGCGTTTAGCTCTATAGATTATGCAACCTTTACGGAGCCAGCCTGTCTTGACCTGGATTTTCCAAAGGCGAGAACCGATGTCAACGATCAAGTCATAGGGAGCACCTGTGCCGAAGGGAATGGAGATGATAAAACCAGCCTTCAGGTAGGCAGCCATAACAACCCC
Organism: Pyrinomonadales bacterium; assembly: GCA_038322995.1. GTDB lineage: Bacteria > Acidobacteriota > Blastocatellia > Pyrinomonadales > Pyrinomonadaceae > QHXQ01. The sequence goes on along the minus strand of JBBQGM010000089.1, from coordinate 6,145 downwards.
CTCGCTAATATTGCCTCTATCATAAGTTGCTTCCTTCATCGCTTTTTCTCCACAGGTCTGTATCTATAAACATCTGACATTTCCAACATACGCATTTGCTCATCTTAATCAGGCTTAATCATTATAGATAACTGAAATTCCTCATACCGTCAGGCGAGCTAAGCAGCGCTATTAAACTCGCTGTTCTTGCTACAGTTCCTTACTATTTGTAATAATCATATTTAATGGGCCTGTAGCTCAAAGGATAGAGCACAATCCTCCTAAGATTGGGGTTGGAGGTTCGAGTCCTCCCAGGCTCATTACCTAATTAATTTCATCAAACCACAGTACCTAATGCTATTAAGAATAGAATATTTGATGAGCAAATTTGTAGAGTATGGCGTCGCTCTATCCGTTGAGCTACAGGCCCGCGTGCGCGCATTATGGCAAATGCGTCGGAGGGTAAGCAAGAAGGTGGGGCGCGTGTCTCCTATTGCAACCCGCCTTGCTAGATATGGATTCAACTTGGCGTAAGCGCTTACGGCTCGATCAGGCCATAGTTGCCGTCTTTGCGTTTGTAGAGGACGCCGAGGCGGTTGGTGTCGGAGTCGCGGAAAACGAGGAACTGGTTGCTGTCCGCAGATAGGCTCAGGGCGGCCTCTTCGGGTGTCATCGGTTTGACGTTATAGCGGCGCGCGTTGATGATGCGCGGGCTGCGTTCGGCCGCTTCCACCTGTTGGCCGTCGTCGGGCACGAGCGTGCCTAAAGCCTGCGCGCCCTGTTTGCGCTCGATGATCTTACTTTTGAGTTTGATGGCCTGCTTTTCGATCTTGGCGATGGCGCGCGTCAAAGCCTGATACATGTCGGCGTTGCTGTCGCGCGCGGTCAAGGTGTGCTCGCGCCAGTGAACTAAGACCTCACCGATCTGCCGGTTCTTCTCCACTTCGATGATGATGTGCGCGCGGGCGGTCGAGTCGTTGAAGATGTGCCCGATCTTGCTGAAATGATCTTCGACGTGACTGCGGAGAGCGGGAGTCACATCCATGTGCCGGCCCGTATACTCAAACTCCATTTGTTAGTCTCCTCCCGTGCTGCGTCGGCCCAAACAAAACGCTGCGCGGCCAAAAGCGGCCCGCCGCCGCCCTGCTTGGGCCAACCTGCTTGCTTGCTGAAACTGCTAAAAACTTTTCCGGCCGGGGCGCGCGGTCAAACGACCGCCTTGCGCTCGCGCGAACCCGGAATCGACATCTGGTCGCGATACTTCGCCACCGTGCGGCGCGACAGCTTGATGCCTTCCGTGATGAGAATCTTGACGATCTGATCGTCGGTGATCGGGTTATGTCCGTCCTCGTCCTCGATCATTTTCTTGATCCGCAGTTTGATGATGCGCGTCGAAACTTCTTCGCCGTCCTCGTTCGTCATGCCCTCGGTGAAGAAGCGGCGCAACTCAAGCACGCCCTGCGGCGTGTGCGCGTATTTGCGATTGACGACGCGCGAGATCGTGGAGAGGTGCATGCCGGTCTCCTCCGCCACATCCTTCAACATCATCGGGCGAATATATTGCACGCCCTTATCCAGAAACTCGCGCTGCCGGTTCACGATGCAATCGACGACGCGATAGATCGTCTGCCGCCGGTGTTCGATGTTGCGCAAGAGATCGACGGCCGAGCGCAGTTTCTCTTTGATAAAGTCGCGCGTCTCTTTGCTCGTGTTGGGTTGGCCGAGCATCTGCTGGTAGCCGGTGTTCAAGCGCAGGCGCGGGCTGCCGTCGTCGGCGAAATAAATGAAGTATTCATCGTCGATCTTCTCGATGAAGATTTCGGGCACGATCATGATCGCCTCGTCGGACGAGTAGCGCCGGCCCGGATAAGGATCGAGCGTGCGGATCAACTCAAGCTCGGTGAGCAATGTCTCAATCGGCACGTTTAACTGTTTCGAGAGGTTCGGCAGTTTATGCTGCTGCAAGTCGCCGAGCGGATGCTCGCGGATCAACTGCGTGGCCAACCGGTCAAGCACGCCACACGCCTCCAACTGCACGAGCAGACATTCGCGCACATCGCGCGCCCCGCAACCGGTCGGATCGAGGCGCTGCACCAGTTGCCGCGCCTCTTCTACCAAACTCTCAGGCCAGCCTTCGAGGGTCGCCAACTCTTCGTTGGTCGCATTGATGCGCCCGTCCGGGTCGAGATTACCGATGACCGCTTCCGCGACCGGGATCAATTCGGCGCGCACGTCGTTCATGTGCAACTGCCACGTCAGATGCTCTGTCAACGATTCGGGGCGCGTCAGAAACTGTTCAAAGGTCGGCTGGTCGTCGCGGTATTCATACTCCTGCGTCTTGTAACCCGGATCGAGATAGTCCTGAAACTCGCGCCCGAAATCGATCTCGTCAAAAGCGTCGTGGTCGGCCGCCTCGCCGCCTTCCGCCTCTTCGCCCGCGGGCGCGGCCTCCGGCGCATCGAGGCTCGCCGGTGCGGCATCAAGCAGCGCGGCCTCGCCCGTGCCGTTGGCGGCAGCGCCGTTGAGCTCGGGGGCGTTCAATTCCCGTGCCAGCGTGTCGGGATCGCCTGTGCCCGATGCGAGTTGATCGAGAATGTGCTCTTCGAGCTCGCGCTTCTCTTCCTGTGATTGCACTTCTTCGAGGACAGGGTTCTCCAACATCTGCTGCTGAATGAGCGCGCCCAACTCAAGCGTCGTCATCTGCAACATCTCGATGCGCTGGCGCAACTGCGGCGTCAGCACGAGCCGTTGGGAAAGATTGGTGGTGAGTCTAACGGACATAGCTTGACATCAAATCAGCCTGCGCAAAAATTCCTGGCTCCGATTGTAGGGCTTGCGTCGCAAACCTTGCGACAGGGAGATTATAACCGATCAGGCGGCGCGCGTGCAGCGAACTTTGCGCCATACTTCACAATCGGAACTTTTCGCCGAGGTAGAGGCGACGCACTTCCGTGTCTTCCGTCAATGCTTGCGGCGGCCCTGAACGGAAGATGCGCCCGTCGGCCATGATGTAGGCGCGGTCGGTGACACCCAACGTTTCGCGCACATTGTGATCCGTGATCAGGATGCCGATGCCGCGCCCGCGCAAGTAGAGAATCATCTTCTGGATGTCGTCCACGGCGAGCGGATCGATCCCGGCGAACGGCTCGTCGAGCAAGATAAACTGCGGTTCGGTGGCCAGCGCCCGCGCGATCTCGGTGCGCCGCCGCTCGCCGCCGGATAACCTATCGCCGCGCGTATTGCGCACCTGCGCGATGCCAAACTCTTGCAGCAGTTCTTCCACGCGCTTGAAGCGTTCACGCCGCCGGAGCGGCATCGTCTCCAGCACCGCGAGGATATTCTCCGCGACCGTCATCTTGCGAAAGACCGACGGTTCTTGCGGCAGATAACCGACGCCGAGCCGGGCGCGCAGATACATCGGCAATTTTGTGATGTCGCGCTCGCCCAACAAGACCCGCCCGCCCTCCGACCGCTCCAACCCCACCATCATATAGAAGGTCGTCGTCTTGCCCGCCCCGTTCGCGCCGAGCAGGCCGACCACCTCGCCCTGTTCCACATGCAGGCTCACGCCATCAACCACGCGCCGCCGGCCGTAAGACTTCACCAGATCGATAGCCACGAACGCAGTCTTTGACGGCGGCGACATGGCGCGCCCATCCGCCTCCACCTGCGTCTCGTGGCGCGCAGCTTCGAGCAGTTCAGTAACTTGTACGTCGGTACTCACGTTGATCAGTTAAAAGCTATCAGCGGCGCTCCGGCAAACACGCTCACTGATTTTTGATCTTATGCGTCGTATGCACGCGGCCCGTGGCCTGCGGCCCGCCGGGGCTGTCCGTCACGACGCGGTTCTCGCGCAGGTATACGGTCATGCGCGGCCCTTGCGAGTCGCCTTGCTCCGAGTCCTCGACCCGCGCCGGATTGCCCTTGAGCGTGACGGTCTCGTCGGCCGCCGTGTACTGTGCCCAGTCGCCTGTGCCGCGCTTGCCCGGTTGCGTCAGCACGACGTTGCGTTGGGCGACGGTATGATCGATCTCGTTGATTGTCTTCTGCAAGAATACGTCGGCCGTGTCGCACGTGATGCGCTCGGTGCCCTGTTTAATGTCCGTGTTCACTTCATAATGCACGAGGCGATCCGTGGCCGAATAGAACATGCGTTGCGCGGTGGCGAAGACGGGCACGACAGCGGGCGTGCCCGTCGCATCTTTACGCCGCGCCTGATAGAGCGCGCTCTGCACGTTGCCGTCCGCCTCCATGCGTTGCTGCTCGCGCCTGAGCGTCAGTTTGTCCCCGCGCACGAAGTTGTCATCCTGCCACGCGCGGGCGTCGCCCGTGTAGATGCCGACCCCCGTGTCGTGCTGAAACTCCGCGCTCGCGGCGACGATGAAGACCGGGCTTTTGACCTTTGCGAACGGCAACGCGCCGCCCGTCTGTTCCTGACTGTAATAAGTCGTCTGCGTCTTGCCGCGCGCGTAAGAGATTTTGTTGCGCGTGTCGGAATCGATCTCGGCCCCTTTGATGCGCGCCCGCGCGTCCCATGCGACCGGCTCGCCGCCGCGCAACCGCACCATCGCGTCGCCGGCCGTGTAGCTCGCGGTCTCGGCTTGCCCGTTGCGGTCGCCCTCATTGAACTGCGCGCCACCCTGCGCGTCCACGCGCTCCGCGTCCTGCGTCTCGCGCACGAACGCGGCGATTATCTTCTGCGCCGTCATCGTCCGCACGCCCCGATTCTCCGCCGGCTGCGTCGGCGTGAAGACGGCCTTCGCGTTGCCCGTGGCGGTGAACGCTTTGGCGAGATTGTCGGTTTCGTAAAACTCGCAGTCGAAGCGCGTGGCCGTGAGCGTCTTGTGTTCCGCTTTGGGTGATGGTTGCACGGGATCGATAATCAACTCTGCATTGCCGATTGCTTCAGCCCGTTCGAGATCGCGCCCCGCCGCGCGCCAGTACAGGCGCACGTTGTCGGCGGTCAAACGCTTACTCGCGGCGCGCGGATCGCCTGCCTTTGATTTCGGCGCGGCCATCGTGATGACGGGTCGCCCTTCGGCGCGCATTTCTTTCAGGACGCTACGGTCGGCCTGCACGACGAAGGTGAGTTGCGCATCGGTCGGCGCACTCAATTGTACTTCGGCGTCGGCATCGAGCGTGTGCGCCTGCACGTTCGTCACGGCCGTCGCGTTTTGCAAACGCTGCTCCGCGTCGAAGTAGAAATTCATCTCGGCGGCATGCACTTCGGCGGCGCGGCCCTCGTCCATCGTGCGCAGATAGGCATTGTCCTGCGCCTGTATGCGATTCAACTTTTTCTGTTCGGTCAGCCAGCCGGTGAGCGTCTCGCCGCTCATGATGTCGCGTGCTTGTTCGGCGGTCGCGCCACCGGAGAACAGGAGTTGGTGCTGCGCCTGATCGAAGTGTGCGTTGGCGGCGCGGATCGTGACCGGCCGGCCGCGTGGGCCGGACTTCGCCGTTGCGTCTTTCACCTCGGGCTGCACCGTGATCTCTACGTTGCCGTGCAAATCGAGTTTCTTGTCCTTCGCCGCCACTTCCGCTTTGTCGGCCCGCCCCGTCACATTCTCGCGCGCAAAGGTCAACGGGACATCGATGATCGCTTGCTCGTTCTTCACATCGTAAGCGAGCCGCTCCGTCTCTACTTTCAAATGATCGCGCGTCTCGATCCGCACCTGGCCGATAAACTTCGCCCCTTCGGTTTCCGAGAAGTAGAACGCTTGTTTAGCGTTCACGATGTCCGTGCCGCCAGCCTTCGCATAGTATTCGAGATGGACGTCCTGCAACTCGTGATGCCCGTCGTCATAAGTCACATAAAGCGCCGCGCGCAGCAACATCGTCTGCCGCGCACCCTCGGTCACATGCTGCTCGAAGTTTTCAATCCGGCTCGTGACGCGCGTGGACAACTCCGTCGGCCCACCGTGCATGATGAATTGCTTCACCTTGCGCGCCTTGTTGTAAGTTATGCCGACGTAGATGAGGCCCGCCGCCAGCACGAGCAGCGCCAGCACACGCGCCACCTGCGGCGCACGCGCCCGCACGCCAATCAGCACCACATCTCGTCTGCGTCTAACTACCTGCATATATTTTAGTCGTGGGTGGCGCGCGGCGAGAGGGTGAAAAACAAAGGCCCCACACAAAAAACGCGGGGCGCACGCCCGGGTGGAGA
>JBBQGM010000088.1:0-21640 GCA_038322995.1 Pyrinomonadales bacterium | reverse complement strand
CGGACAGCGAAGAATGTTGCCGAAGGATCTTCAAATCCAATGCATTGGGCCACCAGTCGCGGTTCGATCTGCGCGTGCTGGTAGTGTACCCGATCGCTCCACCCGTAAACGGGCATCGACCGGAGCCGTTGCCTTCCGGGGTTATTTCACCCAGTCCCGAAGTCGTCTCTCTCTTGCTTCCGTTTTTTCCGCCCTCTTCCACGATTATATCCGCCTCCTTACATTTTTATTTTTGCAAGACGAGGATCCACATCAATCATTCTCGTCAAGAATTTAATCAGCCGCGCACCCGTTCACTTGCGGCACTTTTCACACAGCCCCCGCAGAGTCACTTCGATTGACGCAACTTTGAATTTCGAAAGGCGACCCGCTGTCTGCAGCAACCCGGCCGGGATGGGCAGGTTCAGATCGACGAGCTTCCCGCATGCGCTGCAGAGCGCGTGGTCGTGCCGAGTTAACTTTCGGTCGTAGCGGGTCGCGTCGGCACCGAACCGCACCTCGCCGATCAGCCTTTCGTTGTTCAGATAGCGCAGCGAATTGTAGATCGTCGCGAGCGAGATGCCGGGCATGAGTTTGCGGGCGGCATCGTAGACATCGTTGGCCGTCAGATGCTCTTCCGATTCACGGATGACCCTGAGAACAGCCTTGCGCTGTTTCGTTAATCCTAAAGGAAGTTCGTGGTTTCTCATTGGGTGCCTAAAAAATAAAGTAACATTAGAATCATTCAAATTCTAAAATCTGTCAAGCGCGCAGGCATTGTATGTTCCGATCCCCTATATCTGGACTTCGGAACGGTGAACATGAGCCTGCGGAAAATCATCAAGAATCGCGGGTCGTTCCCGACCGACGAGGCGGCGGTGAAGTTGCTCTACCTGGCCTTGCAGAACATCGCGCGGAAGGTCATGTCTCACAATTTATGCTGGTAAGCATTGACGTGATTGACGTAGAGCTTAATCACCGCCGCGTGCATCTCAGCGGACTTCGAGAAACAGATGGTTACCTTGATTGCTAGTTGAGAATGGTAACGGACAAAGCGAACACCGAAGCATGAACCTTGATTTCAAAGCCAGTGTTGGTGCGCGCATACAAGCGTTCGATGCCCATCTTCTCAACTTGAGCGTTGCGGGTTTCAAGACCCTTGCGATATTGTTTCAACTCATACTCATCAATCCATTCAAGCGGTCTCATGTTCTTACGTCTGGCGGCGAGCACGCGCACTCCCGTCTCCAGTACGATGGTCTGCGCATCATCCTCGCTAATATAACCTTTGTCGCCGAACAGTTTGGCGGCGGGTGGCAAAACGACCGCCAAGTCAGGCCCTGGCGTCAGGTCATGAAAGCGCGCAGCCAGCAGGTCGTAGCGCACCGGAGCGCCCGCTGCATTGCAGCTCAGATGCAGCCTGAAGCCGAAGAACTTTTCTTTCTTGGCCGCCCAATAACCGCAATAATCCAGGCCTCTGACTTTGCGACAGCGCCGCGCTCTGACTCTTTTACAGACCGGGATAGGGAGGCTATCAATAATAAAGACTGCGCCGTGTGTCGCCCCTGCACACAACACTTCGGTGCCGACCGCCAACCATTCGCGGCAAGCGTGCAGGCGACGGTTGAAACGCGAGATGCACAAGTTGCCAGACAAGTAGGGGCACGCTCTGCGCAGCAGCAAAGCTCGTTCGTGGTGATTCTGAAAATACAATGGCACAACTGCCAATGGAAAACAAAACCACCTGTGCAAGGGTTGTCGTCGCCAGTTCATTACGCAATATAAGCACTTGATAAAATGTTTCCAGGTATTATGAAGACCTAATGTTCGACTCTTTTTGAGTGCCCTGTTTTCAGCAACTTACAAACGCGATTTTTACAAATTGAGTCCGGACGGAAAAATCTGTTGTTGAAAACAAAGGGTTTATATACTCAGTCAGAAAAAGAGTCGAACATTAGATTATGAAGATCAATTTCGCTTGTTTTACAGGCTCTAATGAGTTCTGAATACCCAAATACATTTTGTGATCTGCTTAGTTATCGGGGCTGCCAATCCTTCATCCGTGATTTGATTGTGCCGATGACCATGAACAGTTCCAGCATCCGTGATATTGCCCGTGTGCTCTCGATCAGCAGCAACACGGTCTTGAAAACGATTCGTCAACGCGCCGCGCAGGTGGGTGAGCCGCACGTGCCGCCACGCATCAAAGACTTGGAAATCGATGATGGAGACGAACGGGCTGGTCGAAGGCTACAGTTTCTGGACGTTCACGGACATTTTCGAGGAGAACTATTTTCCGTCCGTCCCTTTTCACGGCGGCTTCGGGTTGCTGAATGTACACGGGATTGCGAAACCGATCTACAGGGCTTTCGAGTTGCTGCACAAACTCGGCACGGAGGGATTGCCAACCGACGGCATCCACGAGACGGTTGATGCGTGGGTCGTGCGCGGCGAGCATTCCGTCACCGTGCTGTTGACCAACCATGCGCTGCCGCGCCACCCGATTGAGCAGCAGCGAGTAAAAATCCACCTTGCGGGAATGGCAGAACCGCGCGGCGTCTATGTCGAGCGCATTGATGAGACGCACGCGAACGCGCCCCGCGTCTGGCACGACATGGGTGCGCCGGAATATCTGAGTCCGTTGCAGGTCGAGCAACTGCACGCGGCTTCGCAAACGCTGCGCGAGCCGCAGGCATGGACGTATGAAAACGGGAACGTGCATTTAGAGCTTGATCTGCCGGCGCACGCCGTGGCGGCGATCACTTTAGAGTTGACGGGAGAGCGACAAACCGGAGGCGACAAAAAGTGAATCCGAACCCCGAACAGCTATCATTAAGCGAGGGAGCGTTAGCCAAACTACAGCAGGCGACGTTCGGCTATTTTTTGCACGAAGCCAACCTTGAGAACGGGATGGTGCCGGACAGCACGCGCGAGAACTCCGCCGCCAGCATCGCCGCCATCGGGTTCGCCCTGACGGCTTATACCATTGGCGTCGAACGCAAGTACCTGCCACGTGCCGAAGCCATCGCGCGCACGCTCACGACCTTGCGCTTCTTCTGGCATAGCCCGCAATCAAAAGAGCCGGACGCGACCGGCTACAAAGGTTTCTACTATCACTTTCTTGATATGCAGACGGGTCGCCGCGCGAACGATTCGGAACTCTCGACGATTGACACGGCGTTTCTGCTCGCAGGCGTGCTCACCGCTGGCACGTATTTCGACCGCGAGACGGCAGAGGAAGAAGAGATACGCACATTGGCCCACGCGCTCTACGCTCGCGCCGATTGGCAGTGGGCGCAGAACGGCGCGTTGAAGGTCGCGCACGGGTGGCAGCCGGAGAAGGGATTTCTCAAACATCGCTGGGAAGGCTACAACGAGGCGCTGATTCTGTACGTGCTCGGCTTAGGGTCGCCGACGCATCCGCTGCCCGCCGAAGCTTACGCAGCGTGGACGCGCACCTACGAGTGGAAAAAACTTTACGACTTTGAATTTCTCTATGCCGGCCCGCTCTTCGTCCATCAACTCTCGCATGTCTGGCTCGACTTTCGCGGCATTCAGGACGATTACATGCGCGAGCGCGGCCTGGACTACTTCCAGAACAGTCGCCGCGCTGTCTTTGTGCAACAGCAATACGCGATTCACAATCCGAAAAAGTTTAAGTGCTATGACAAATATTGCTGGGGCATCACGGCGAGCGACGGCCCCGGCCCGGCGACGCGCATGATCAAGGGCGTCAAGCGGGAGTTCTATGACTACAGGGCACGGAGCATCCCGGACGGACCCGACGACGGCACGCTCGCGCCGTGGGCGGTGATCGCATCCTTACCGTTCGCGCCCGACCTTGTGTTGCCTTCGATTAGATATTTCGACGAAGCCTTCCCTGAGATGACCAGCAAGTACGGCTTCAAGTGCAGCTACAACCCGACGTTCTCGGACGGAGCGCAGGCTAACTCGGGCTGGATTTCGCAAGGCTACTATGGGCTGGATCAAGGGCCGATTGTGATGATGATCGAGAATTACCGCACGGGCTTTCTCTGGCGTTTGCTGCGCGGGTGTCCGCCGCTTGTGCTGGGCTTGCGCCGCGCGGGTTTTACTAATGGCTGGTTGTCGGCGCGCGGTTAGCTTGCGGCGCACTGAGGCAAGGCAAAAACGATAGACGCTGATTTCAGTCGCCCACATCGTTATCATTTCTGAAGAGAAAGTTGCGCGGGGCAATGACAAGGGAAACCCGATGGCCTAAATTGTTCAAGCAGCGCACTTGTTAAGTGGGTGGCGCGTAGCCTCTGGATTCTTCGGGCACGGGAAATATGGACGAACTGTTAAGAGCGGATGGTGGCGGGTTCGCCGCGCGCGGTGATGCTGAGGAAGAGCCGATTCGCGCAGAACTGTATAGCGTCGAAAGGCTCGAACAGTATGCCGCGGAGATCGCCGCCGCGCACAAAGTTTCCAGTCAATCGCCGCGCCGTCGTCTGCTCCTGCCACGCCTCGAAGACAACGGGCGCAAACTCGTCGCTGCTTACCGCGCGCTCGCCGAGTCCATCCGCAACGAGCGCGCCATCTCGCCCGCCGCCGAATGGCTGGTTGATAATTTTCACATCGTCGAAGAACAGTTGCGCGAGATACGCGAGGACTTGCCGCAGAGTTATTACAAGGAACTGCCGAAACTTGCAGCCGGCGAATTGACGGGCTACCCGCGCATTTACGCACTTGCGCTCGCGCTCGCCGCCCACACCGACAGCCGCCTCGATCAGGAGACGTTGCGGCGTTTTATCCGCGCGTATCAACAAGTGGCCGTCCTGTCTATCGGCGAACTGTGGGCCGTGCCGATCACACTGCGGCTGGTGCTGGTGGAGAATCTGCGGCGGCTGGCGACGCGCATCGTCGCTTCGCGCAACGAGCGTGACCGCGCCGACACGCTCGCCGACGAAATACTGGAACTCGCCGGACGGCAAGCTGATGCGCTGGTTCCCATGCTCAAACAGCGACTCGGCAAGCCCGCGGAGCTGGGCAACGCCTTCGTTGTGCAACTGATCCGGCGCTTACGCGATCAAGACCCGGAAGTCAGTCCAGCGTTCGAGCGACTGGAGCGACAACTCGCGCGGCAGGGGCGCAACGCCGAGCGCATCGTGCAGCAGGAGCATCAGCGGCAAGCCGCCTCGCAGGTCACGACCGGCAACATCATCACCAGCATGCGGCTGATCTCGACGCTTGACTGGCGAGATTTTTTCGAGAGCGTCAGCCTCGTCGATCCGCTGCTCGCCGAAGACCCGGCGGAGACTTACGCGCGCATGGATTTTGCGACGCGCGACTCGTACCGCCACGTCGTCGAGCGAATCAGTAAACGGACGAAAGCGCGTGAGCTCGATGTCGCGCGCCGCGCCGTCGATCTGGCCGCCGCGCACCACGAAGCCAACCCGCAGGATCGCGCCCGCGCCCACGTCGGCTACTATTTGATCGACGACGGGCGCGCGGCTTTGGAAACATCTTTCAACTACTCCCCACGCCTGCGCGAAAGTGTGCTGCGGGCCGCGCTCCGCCATCCGACGTTAACTTATTTAGGTCTGATCACCCTGTTCACCACGCTCGTTCTGGCGACGCTCGTCTTTTACGCAGTGCAGGCGGGGGGCAGTCTCACAACCATCTTTGCGTTGGCGCTGCTTGCGCTCGTCCCGGCGAGCGATCTGGCGCTCGGCATCTTGAACTGGGACCTGACCACGATCTTCAAGCCGCGCACTTTGCCCAGTATGGACGCTGAGGACGAGATGCCGGACGACGCGCGCACAATGGTCGTCGTTCCCACGCTCTTTACGAGCGTCGCGGGCGTGCGCGAGTTGCTGGAAAAACTCGAAGTCCACTATCTGGCTAATCAAGATAAGAATCTCTATTTCGCATTGCTCGGAGATTTCGCCGATGCCCCGGCGGAAGAAATGCCTGACGATGCGGCTTTGCTCGACGTTGCGTTCGACGGCATCACAGAGTTGAACGCGCGCTACGACGTTGACGGCAATGTGCCCGCCGCCCGCTTTCATCTCTTTCATCGCCGCCGCCAGTGGAACGCGAGCGAAGAGAAATGGATCGGCTGGGAGCGCAAGCGCGGGAAGTTGGAGGAGTTTAATCGCCTGTTGCGCGGCGCGCGTGATACCAGCTTCGTCGTAGCCACTGCCATGCCCGCGCTGCTCGCGCAGATTCGCTACGTCATCACGCTCGACTCCGACACGCAACTGCCACGCGATGCGGCGCGCCATCTCGTCGCTACGGCCGAGCATCCGCTCAACCGCCCGCAGCTAGACGCGCGCACGAACCGCGTCACGCGCGGTTATGCGATCCTGCAACCGCGCATCAGTATCTCATTGACGAGCGCCGCCAAGTCGCGTTTCGCGCGCCTCTCATCCGGCAACACCGGCGTTGACCCGTACACGACCGCCGTCTCGGATGTCTATCAAGACCTCTTTGGCGAAGGCATCTACACGGGCAAAGGTCTCTACGACGTGGATGCGTTCGAGTCGGCCACCGCCGCGCGCACGCCGCCGAATTCGCTGTTGAGCCACGACCTCTTTGAAGGTTTGTTTGCGCGGGCCGCGCTCGTCACCAACATCGAATTGATCGACGATTACCCGACGCGCTTCGAGACTTACGCCAAGCGGCAGCACCGTTGGACGCGCGGCGATTGGCAGATCGCGCGCTGGCTGCTCCCCTTCGTGCCGGATGCAGCGCGGCGCAGCGTGCGCAACGAGCTACCGCTCAGTGCACGCTGGAAAATCTTCGACAACTTGCGCCGCAGCCTGGTCGCGCCGACGTTCCTCTTGCTGCTCGTCGCCGGGTGGACGTTTCTGCCGGGTTCTCCCTTGTGGTGGACGTTGTTCGTTCTGCTCACGCTCGCGTTTCCGATCTACGCGAACGTGCCGACGAGCCTGATTCGACCGCCGCGCGGCGTCTCTTGGGGCGGCCATCTCCGCCATCTCTGGCATGACGTGTGGGCGAACACGGCGCGGGTTGCGTTGACGATCATTACGCTCGCGCAGCAATCGTATTTGATGATTGACGCCATCGCGCGCACGCTCTATCGGAAGTTCATCTCGCATAGACATCTGCTGGAATGGGAGACGGCGGCACAGGCGGAGAGTCGGAGCGCGCACAGCCTCGCCGCTTCGTTGCGCTTTATATGGCCGTCAGAGTTGATTGCCACGCTCGTCGCCGCGCTTGTCTTGCTGCGCCATCCGGCGGCGCTGCCCCTCGCGGCCCCGTTCTTGTTGGCGTGGCTCGTCGCACCCTTCATTATCTACCGCGTGAGCCGCCGGCGCACGGACAACCGCTTGTCCCTCGACGCGAAAGACGAGCGCGCTGCGCGGCTTATCGCGCGCCGCACGTGGCGTTATTTCGAGACCTTCGTCGGCGACGAAGATCATTGGCTGCCGCCTGACAATTATCAGGAAGACCCGACGCCCGTCATCGCGCATCGCACGTCACCGACCAATATAGGGCTGTTGCTGCTCTCAACCGTCGCCGCACATGATTTCGGTTACACGGGCACGCTCGAACTCAGCGAACGCCTCGCCCGCACTTTCGCGACGCTCGATCAACTCGCGCGTTTTCGCGGCCATTTCTTCAATTGGTATGACACGCGCACGCTCGAAGCTTTGACGCCGCAGTACGTCTCGACCGTTGATAGCGGCAACCTCGCCGGACATCTGTTCGCCGTCAAACAGGCGTGCATGGAACTCGCCGACGCGCCGCTGTTCAGCGAGCGCGTGCTGCGCGGACTGGCGGACACCATCTTGCTGATGCGCGACGAAGCAGCGCACATCGGCGCATCGCGCGAGCGCGCGGGAAATCTATTGGTCAAAGAACTACGCGCAGAGATCGCGGCGTCTCTCGTTCTGGTCACGGCCGCCACACCGGCGACGGGCAGCGCGTGGTCTGCGCTCTGCACCGCGCTTGAAAAACAGGCGGCGCACATTCAAGACCTGCTCGATTCGCTCGCCGGGGAGCAACATGGCGAAAATTTTGAGGAATTGCGTTTCTGGTCGAACAGTCTGTTGTACGAAGCGCGTGCGTGCCTGCGCGACTTGCAAACTCTCCTGCCCTGGGGCGGCGCGCTCACGCAGCACTTAGCGCTGATCATCGGTCAGTGTTCGCCCGAAGTTATCGCGCTCTGGCCGGAGCTAAAGTTATTACTCGATGACGTTCCGGGTCCCGCGCAGATGCCCGAACACTGCGCCGCAATGCTCGTGGCCCTCGCCGCTTTGAGCGCGCAACTCAAAGAATGTTCGCCAGCTGAGACGCCGCAATGTGAGGCGGCGCTCGGTGGGTTGCAAGTTTTGACAAGCGCAATTGAAGCGGCGGCGCAGGCGGCGCATGAATTGCTCGCGCGCCTGAGCAGTATGGCTGCGCGCTGCGACCGGCTCGTCGCAGAGATGGACTTTCGTTTCTTGTTCGATGAAGAACGAAAGGTCTTCACCATCGGCTACAACGTGGCGCAGGGCCAACCCGACAACTCTTTCTACGATCTGCTTGCCTCGGAATCGCGGCTGGCAAGTTTCGTTGCCGTGGCTAAAGGCGACGCGCCGCAAGAGCATTGGTTTCGGCTGGGGCGACAGCTTGTGCCGGTTAATGGCGGGCGGGCGCTCGTCTCTTGGACGGGCACGATGTTCGAGTATCTGATGCCGCTGCTCGTGATGCGCGATTACGAGGAGACGCTGCTGAACGAGACTTACAAGGCCGTGGTCGCGCGGCAGATCGAATACGGCGCACAGCACGGCGTGCCGTGGGGCATGTCCGAGTCGGCTTACAACGCGCGCGACCGGCTCTTAAATTACCAGTACGGGCCGTTCGGGATTCCCGGTCTCGGACTCAAGCGCGGCCTCAGCGAGAATCTGGTCGTCTCGCCTTATTCGACGCTGCTCGCCGCGATTGTCGCCCCGCGCCCTGCGTTAGAAAACCTGCGCCGCCTGGCGCGCGAATCCGCGCTCGCGCGCTACGGTTTTTACGAAGCGATTGATTATACGCCGGAGCGTCTGCCGGAGACGCAGAAACGTGCGGTCGTGCGCGCGTTCATGGCCCACCATCAAGGCATGAGCCTCATCACGCTCGACAACCTGCTGCACGAACGGATCATGCAGCAACGCTTTCATGCTGAGCCGCGCGTGCAGGCCACAGAGCTATTGCTGCAAGAGCGCATCCCGCGCGGCTTCACGGCGGCGCGCCCGCGCGCCGAAGAAGTTCTATCGGGCCGTGTGGCGCGCCCGCTCGCCATGCCGGTGCGCCGCAGATACACGACGGCAGATTTGCCGACGCCGCGCACGCAGCTTCTCTCCAACGGTTCTTACTCGGTGATGTTGACGATGGCGGGCGCGGGCTATTCCGTGTGCGACGGCGTGGCGGTGACGCGTTGGCGCGAAGACGTGACGCGCGACAGTTGGGGCAGCTTCTGTTACCTGCGCGACATGCGCAGCGGCGCGATCTGGTCGGCGGGCTATCAGCCGGTAGCGACCCCGCCGCAAGAATACGAAGTGGTCTTCTCCGAAGACAAGGCCGAGTTCCGGCGGCATGACGGCGGCATCGTGACGCATACGGAGATCATAGTTTCGCCCGAAGACAACGCGGAACTGCGCCGCGTCTCGATCACGAATGAATCCGCGCGGACGCGCGAAATTCAAGTGACGAGTTATATGGAAGTCGCCCTCGCGCCGATGGCGGCGGACGCGGCGCATCCGGCCTTCAGCAACCTGTTCATCATCACGGAATTCGTGGCTGCCGAAAACGCGCTCCTTGCGCAACGTCGTCTGCGCTCCGCGCACGATGAGCCGATCTGGGGCGCGCATACTATCGTGGTCGAGGGCGGAGAGACAGTCGGCGCGGTGCAATACGAAACGGATCGCGCCCGCTTTCTCGGTCGGGGCCATACGGCGAATGATCCCGTTGCCATCTTTGAAGATCGCCCGCTCTCGAACACGGTGGGCGCGGTGCTCGATCCAATTTTCTCCCTGCGGCAACGGGTGCGCCTCAAGCCCGGTGAGACGGCGCGCATCACTTTCGCGACGGCCACGGCGCGCACGCGCGAAGACGCGATCAAACTCGCCGATAAATATCATGACGCGAACATCTTTGCGCGCGAAGCGGCGTTGGCGTGGACGACCTCACAAGTCGAGCTGCGCCATCTAAATATGGACACGGAGGAGGCACACCTCTATCAGCGGCTCGCCAGTCGCATTCTCTACTCAGCTTCTTCGCTGCGTCCAAGCTCACGCGTTCTTGCAATGAACACGAAAGCGCAGTCCGGCTTGTGGCCGCACGGCATCGGCGGCGATCTGCCAATCGTGATCGTGCGCATTAGCAGCGCGGAAGATTTGGAGAGCGTGCGGCAGATGCTGCGCTGCCACGAGTATCTGCGGCTCAAAGGTCTCGTCTTTGAGCTCGTGATCTTAAACGATCACCCGCCGTCTTACTTACAAGCTCTCCACGATGAGCTGCAAACGTTGATTCGCGCGAGCGGCTCGCCCGCGCTGTTGGATAAACCCGGCGGACTGTTCTTGCGGCGCACGGATGTCATGTCGGATGCAGACAAGATTCTGCTGCACGCGGTGGCGCGCGTCGTCATCGTGACGGAGCGCGGCACGCTCGAAGAGCAACTAGGGCGTCGCCTTGTCGAAGATGAGTTGCCCGCGCCTTTCGTTCCGCGCACGTCCGCCCGCAATTTTGAAGAGCCACCGGGCAATGTGCCCGCTCTCTCCTTCTTCAACGGGCTTGGCGGCTTTTCTCCGGACGGGCGCGAGTACGTCACTACGCTCAATGATGGGCAGTGGACGCCCGCCCCCTGGTTGAACGTGATCGCCAACGCGCGGCAGTTCGGCTTTCAGGTAACAGAGACGGGCGCGGGCTACACCTGGTCGGGCAACAGCCGCGAGAATCGCTTAACCCCTTGGTCAAATGACGCCATCAGCGACACGGTCGGCGAAGCAATCTACTTGCGCGATGAGGAGACGGGCGAAGTGTGGACGCCGACGCCGCTACCGATTCGCGAGGCCGCGTCTTATCAGATCAGGCACGGGCAAGGCTACACGATCTTTACACACACGAGTCACGGCGTGGCACAGGAACTCTTGCAGTTCTCGCCGCTCGACGCGCCAGTCAAGATTTCGCTCTTGCGCCTGCAAAACCGGAGCGACAAAAAAAGACGGCTCTCAGTGACGAGCTACGCCGAATGGACGCTCGGCGTCGAGCGTGGCAAGTCGGCTCATCACATCGTCACGTCAATTGACGCGGCCACCGGCGGCATCTTCGCGCGCAACGCATACAACAACGAATTTGCCGGACGGATCGCCTTCGCCGCGATGAGCGAGCGCGTCGGAGGCATGACGTGCGACCGGAAAGAATTCCTGGGGCGTAACGGCTCGCACGCGCGTCCTGCCGCCTTGCGCCGCACCGAATTGTCGGGCCGTAGCGGGGCTGGACTCGATCCGTGTGCGGCGCTGCAAGCGGTTATCGAACTCGCGCCGAATGAGACGCGGCCCATCGTGCTGCTGCTCGGCGAAGGCGAGTCAATTGAAGCGGCGCGTGCTGTTATCTCTCGCTACCGGCACGCATCTGCCGTCGAAGAAGCGTTCCACCAGGTCATTGATTACTGGGACGAAACGCTCGGCGCGGTGGAAGTCCACACGCCGGATGCGGCGCTGGATACGATGCTCAATCGCTGGCTGTTGTACCAGACACTTGCCTGCCGCGTGTGGGCGCGTTCGGCCTTTTACCAGTCGGGCGGCGCTTACGGCTTCCGCGATCAGTTACAAGATGTAATGTCGCTCGTCTATACGAAGCCGGAAATCGCGCGCGAGCAGATCGTGCGCGCCGCCCGCCATCAATTCAAGGAAGGCGACGTGCAGCATTGGTGGCATCCGCCGACGGGGCGCGGCGTCCGCACGCGCTTCTCCGACGATCTGTTGTGGCTGCCCTACGTCACGAGTTTTTATCTCAACGTCACAGGCGACACATCTCTGCTCGACGAAGAGGTCACGTTTCTCGACGCGCCCGTATTGAAAGAAGGCGAGGACGAATCGTACACACAGCCCAACGTCTCGGCGGAGCAGGCGAGCCTGTACGAGCATTGCCTGCGCGCGATTGAGCGCAGCCTCGCTGTCGGCGCGCACGGCTTGCCATTGATGGGCGCGGGTGATTGGAACGACGGGATGAACCGCGTCGGCAATGGCGGCACAGGCGAGAGCGTGTGGCTCGGTTGGTTTCTACATGCGACATTGAATACCTTCGCGCCGTTTTGCGAGGCGCGCCGCGAGCCGGAACGCGCCGCGCGTTATCGCGCGCACATGGAGAAACTGCGCGCCGCGCTGGAAGCAAATGCTTGGGATGGCGACTGGTACGCCCGCGCCTTCTTTGATGATGGAACGCCGCTCGGCTCGGTGCAGAACGAGGAGTGTCGCATTGATTCCATCGCGCAATCGTGGGGCGTCATCTCCGGCGCGGCGGACAAGCAGCGCGCACGCCGCGCGATGACGGCGGTCGAAGAGTATCTGGTACGGCGCGGCGACGGACTGGTGCTGCTGTTCACGCCGCCGTTCGACACGAGCGCGCTCGACCCCGGCTACATCAAAGGCTACGTGCCGGGCGTGCGCGAGAACGGCGGGCAATACACACACGCCGCCATCTGGATGGTGATCGCTTACGCCAGCCTCGGCGATGGCGACCGCGCGGGCGAACTGTTCGCGCTGCTCAATCCCGTCAATCACGCTTCGACGCCCGCCGGTCTGCACAAATACAAGGTTGAGCCTTACGTTGCGGCGGCGGACATTTACGCTGTCGCGCCGCACACGGGGCGCGGCGGTTGGACTTGGTACACAGGCTCTTCGGGTTGGATGTATCGCGCCGGCCTCGAATCAATTCTAGGCTTCCGCGTGCATGGCAATCGCTTACAGATGAGTCCGTGCATCCCGCGCGGCTGGCGAGAATATGAAATCATCTACCGGCGTGGGGCGACCGTCTATCGGATCAAAGTTGAGAACCCGCAGGGCATCTGCTCCGGCGTCATGCAAGTGAAGCTCGATGGCGAAATGTTAACTGACCATGCCGTCCCGTTGGTGGATGACGCGATCACACATCATGTCAACGTCATTCTCGGACATGAGGAGTTAATGAGTAACGAACCCGGCAAAACGAAAGCGCAGGCTCATGCGAGTGATGGTGCAAGTGTCGGCCCGAGCCAGTCTATTGCTTGATGCTCACGGCTGCCTGTGAGGTGGGAATTGTCTCATCGCGCTGGACGGGCGTTATCTTACCGGGCCTGTATTTGATGAAGCGACCGGCTTGACTACCACACTTGCGCTCGCGGAGATCGATATGCGGAGCAAGAGAGCAACTCAACTCTTAATGCGCGCTAAGTAAAGATCAGGCAATTGTTCGCGCAAGTGTTCCACTTTCGGGCGGTCGTTGATTACGATATAAGGCTCGTCGGGATGTTGGGCGGCGTAGTTTTGATGATATGGCTCAGCCTGGTAAAAAGAGTTGAGCGGACTGACCTGGGTGACGATGGGCTGCGCGAAGACTTTAGCCTGATTGAGTTGGTCAATATAGGTCAGCGCAACGCGCTTTTGCGCTTCGTCGGCGTAAAAGATAGCGGAGCGGTATTGTGTGCCGGTGTCCGGCCCTTGCCGGTTCAACTGCGTCGGATCATGCGCGACGGCGAAGAAGACCTTGAGCAATTGTTCGTATGAGACCTGCGCAGGATCGTACGTGACACGAACCGCTTCGGCGTGCCCGGTCTGGCCCGTACTTACCATTTCGTAATGAGCCGTCTTTGCAACCCCGCCGGAGTACCCGGCTGTCGCGTCGGTGACCCCTTTGACATGTTCAAAGACTGCTTCAATACCCCAGAAGCAGCCGCCGGCGAAAACGGCGGTTTGTCGGCCTTCGACGCGCGCCCGGCGCGCCTGTGCGGCGTGGCGCGGGGAGGCGACAGCTATGCCTGCGCTGGTGAACAACACGGCGAGCGTGAGCATGATACCTGTAATTGTCTTCATAAATGTCCTCATCAAGTTGATCATCGCAATGGCACTATTGCCTTACTTGCTACGCGGACGGGCCTTAATAAATTTCCGGGCGTACCGCGCTTCCGTGCATGTTTCGCGCAGACTGTTATCAACTTTTTCCGTCACCTTAGACGCCCGACCACGTCGTGCCGGTTGAACCGAAGGGCGGGACAGTGAAGCCAGCGATGGATCAGGGACGAAGCCCGATTGCGCCTTCGATCTCATTCGGCGACGAGCGCGTTGAGTCTGGCGGCGTAATCCGCCGGCAGTTCGTTGGCGAAATAATTCACGCTGCCGCGCTTGTCCAGAAACACGATGGTTGGCGTGCCGGTGACATTGTAGCGGCGGGCCACGCCGGCATCAGCATCGCGCGCGACCCCGTAACGAATACCGAAATCTTTGATGCCGGATTGCGTGCGCGCCAGACTGTCTTGAATGTTTATGCCCAGCACGCGCACGCCCTGCGCTGCATACTGGGCGGCGAGCTCATTGAAGCGCGGCGCTTCTTCTTTGCAGGTCGGACACCACGCCGTCCAGAAGATGAGCACCGCCGGTTGCCCGCGCAACGCGGCCGGCGATACCGGCGTGCCGTCCAGCAACGCGAGTTGAAAATCGGGCGCAAGGTTGCCGACGGCAGTGCCCGTCGGCGTCGAGTTCGGCGCATCTGCTTTCAGCCCTGCTTGGGGCGCAGCGGCAGTGGGCTGCTGCGTTGCCGAGCAGCCGATGAAAATTGCGCCGACGAGCAAGAACAGCACGACGAGTGCGCTTATCTGCCAAGTACGATTCATCTTCTCTTTAACCTCTCACAGCAATTCAAATAAATCTTTGCCCGGCTTGCACGAGTAGATATTCCGCCATCAGGAGCATCACGACGCCGAAGGCTTGCTTCACCTTCACCATCCACACGCCGGCGCGCGGCAACGCTGTGAGCGCGCCGCCGAACGTACCGAGCGCGATCATCAACGCGCCCATGCCGAAAGCGAACACGAACAGCACCGACGCGCCGTATGCGACATGACCCTGCGCGCCGACATACGCGAGTGTTGCGCCGAGCGCGGGAGCCGTGCAGGGGCCGACGACCAGACCGGAGGCCGCGCCGATGAGTAATGCCGAGAGATAACCGCGGCCTTTGCGCGCCGGATTCCACTTCGTCAGAAATTGCGGCGTCGGCAGTTGAACCACGTCGAGCATTGCGAGCGCCAGCACAAGCACGACGTTGGCGACGAAGATGTATGTCCAGGGGCTGGCCGCCCACGTGCCGAACAACGTCTTGGTGAGTGCGGCGAACGCACCGAGCGCGGCATAGATGAGGCTCATGCCGGTGACGAACAAGAGCGAGAGCGTAAAGCCGCGCAAGCTGGCCCGGCTGTTTCCACTGCGGCCGGCGGCGGCGGCCGTCTGGCCGCCGATGAAGCCGAGTTGAATCGGGATCACCGGATAGACGCAGGGCGTAAAACTGATGAGCATGCCCGCGACGAACGCCGCCGGATAGGCCAGCAGCGAACTGTCGGCCAGATAAGCTTGCAGATTGGTTGTTAATCCGTCCATTGCGATTGTGCCAAGACCATTCATTGATTGGGTGGAAGGGACGCGCCGCGCCCGCGCCTTAAGTTCGCGCGAGTGCGCCCTGACCACGCGCGTCCCTGCCCGAAGCTGAGTTATCCCCCCCGGCTCAGCTGCATGCGGAACTGTTAGCCCTGCTGCCCGGCTTTGGCGATGGCATCATCGAAGGCGCGGACGAATGCGTCGCGGTCGGCATTATGATCCGTGCGGAAAAGCAGCTTATTTTTCGCGCCGAAGATGGCGACGGTCGAAGTCTTTTTCTTGTTCGTCTCGAAAAACTTGCTGAGGCCGAGCTTGCGCGCGGTGGCGGCGGACTGCGTCGTCTTCTCGTCGGTCGTCACATCGAGTACGACGAAGTTGATGCGATCTTTATACTGCTCCATTAATTCCGCCAGCTTCGGCTCAAGCTGTTGGCACGCGCTACACCAGTCGGCGCGAATGAGCGCCACCACCGGCTGCCCTTTGTGCGCCATGTTGCCCATGTGATCCATCTTGTCCATCTTATCCATTTTGTCTTGCGCGGCGGCGGACAGCGCCAGCGGGGACAACAGGGTGACGAAGGCAGCAGCGATTGCCGCCCGGCGTAAGTTTTGCAATTTCATTGACTATCCTCCAGTAAAGAATCGGTAATGTAAGCATTGCCCGGTGATGACTGAACCGCGTGGTTCGTGATCGCGCCGCGCCAGTTTTCCTGCATCTAACACGTGTGAACCGGCAATGCTCGTTGTACAGGCTGCCCGCATAATACCGGGCTGGCAGATTTCTATTCCCGGCTCGGCCATAAACTTCAGCGCAACGTGGCAGCGTGTTGGCCGGCGGGCATTACGCGCCATAAAAATTTGCCAGAGGTTGCGGCTAGTCGGGAATAAATGGGCTCGCCTTCGGTATGATAAGAATGTCGGCGGCAGGATCGGGCGGGCAGCAACTGTTCAGTTATGTTCGGAGACAAGCGACAAGCGGAGCGCGCCGGCGCGTGGGCGGCGTTTGAGGCCGAGGCGTTGCCATATATGAGCGATCTGTTTCGCGTGGCGATGTGGCTCGTGCATGAGCGCGATGCGGCAGAGGATTTGATTCAGGAAACATTCACGCAGGCGCTGCAATCGTTTCACCGATTTGAAAAAGGCACGAACTGCCGCGCATGGCTGGTCTCGATCATGTATCACACGAACAGCAAACGCCGCCGCGCCGGTTCGCGGTTGAGGTTGGTCAGCGACGCCGAGGAGCGGATCGCCGAAACGGTCGCGTTCGAGCAGCCGACGCCGCAGGGCATCACCGAAGAAGAGGTACTAGGCGCATTGCGGCGACTGCCGCCACAGTTTCAACAGGTGGTCGTACTCTCGGATGTCGAAGACATGACGTACAAAGAGATCGCGGAGGCATTAGCGCTGCCGGTGGGCACGGTGATGTCGCGGCTCTCGCGCGGGCGCAAGCTGCTGCGCGTAGAACTGGCCACATTTGCGAACGCTTATGGTATCGGGGGGCGAGAAACGAATGAGCGAGCTGCCGCCGCACCGCAGGGGCCACAAGGAGGGAAATCAGATGCTATGCCGTGATTTCCACAAAGTCGCCGACTCATATCTCGGCGACGAGTTACTGATCGAAACTAACCACGACGTGATCGCGCATCTGGAAACGTGCGCCGCGTGCCGGCACGAGTTGACCGCGCGCCGCGAACTGCGCGCGAAAATGCGCACGGCGTTTACACACGCGCCGGAGGTGCAGATGCGCGCTGAATTTGCCGCGCGCCTGCGCACGCAGTTGCGCGCCACCGCCTTGCAACCGGCCAAAGCGTCGCGCGCCCGCAACCGGACATGGTTGGCGCTGGCTGCCTGTCTCATCGTCGCCGCCATGTTCGGGCTGGTCGCTGTCCGACAGCGCCAGCGCGATAAGGCACAGGCCGCGCAGAGCGCCAGTTCCGTACAGCAGGGGGGTAGCGCGGAAGAAAAGAATTTGCTGGCAACGCCGTCCGGTGCAACCGACGCAAACCGGGCCGTCAATCTTGCGCTGACCGAGATGGCCGGCTTCGCCGTGGGCGATCACCGCAACTGCGCCATCAAATTTCATCTGCCGGAGCAGCCGATTAGTTTAGAAGAGGCCGGGCGCAAGTACGACCGCGCGTATATCAACTTGGCGCAGGCCATGGTGACGCGGCCAGAAGAGACTGCCGGCGCGATTGAGTTACTCGAATTGCACTCATGCGTCTTCGAGGGCCGGCGTTTCGGGCACGTCGTGCTCAAGTATCACGGTCGCCGCGTTTCATTGCTCGTTACCGATCTTGAGTTGTCGGGTGCGGCGGCGGCGAGGCAGTCGTCGGCAACGAGCGACGCGCACCAACAGGCTATCGCCTGTTCGCAAGTCGCAGGCTATCAGGTCTCGTGTTTCGAGACCGCGCGCCATGCCGTCTTCGTCGTCTCGGATTTGAGCGAGGCGGAGAACCTGAATCTCGCACGCGCGCTGGCCCCGTCCGTCTCGCAACATCTCACGCGCGCCGAAGGCGTTGCTTAGAGCGGCTTACGATTATGTGCAAAACCAAAGGCAGCGAGGATAGGAAGATGAAAAAACAAACTTTGCTTGCGACCGCCATCATGCTTGCGACAGTGCTAACAATCTTCGCGGGCGCAAGGCGCGGCTCGTATGGGATGGCAGTCCTGAAGCTAATGCCTCATGCCGCGTCGTTCGGTCTGGACGACACATCGGCCGCGGCGCGCGACGAGTTCATCCCGGCGCGGAGTGCGGCGCGTGCGCCCGCGTTAGCTGCCGGCACGTGGATCAATTCCGCGCCGCTGACGCTCGATTCGTTGCGCGGGCGCGTGGTGCTCGTCGAGTTCTGGACGTTCGGCTGCTACAACTGTCGCAACACGCTGCCGTCGGTCAAAGGTTGGGACGCGCGCTATCGTGACAAGGGACTGACCATCATCGGCGTGCATACGCCGGAGAGCGGCGGCGAGAAAAATCTAGCCGCCGTGCGCGAGCGTGTGCGCGCCCTCGGCATCCGCTATCCGGTCGTGACCGACAACGAATTTGAGACGTGGCGCGCTTACGGCGTTGAGGCGTGGCCGACCATCGTCGTGCTCGACAAGCAGGGGCGCATTCGTTGGACGCACATCGGCGAGGGGCGTTACGACGAGACCGAAAGCGTGATCCAGAAACTACTCGCCGAGGGAGATAAGACGGCGGCTAACTCCGATGCAAGCGCGGAGAGTCAAGCCGGGCTGCAAGTTGTCAAGACGAATGACGAGTAGCGCAGGCAAAGCGCGCCATCTGCGCGTTGAGCGAGGGCACGGCGACATGAAAAGACTGGAGCAGAAACACCCGCTGGCGATTCGCTGGTTTCACTGGATCAACTTTCCGGTGCTGTTCATGATGATCTGGAGCGGGCTGCTGATCTACTGGGCGAACGACGTGTACCGCGTCGGGTTCGGCAGCCACACGTTATTCAAGTTCTTCCCCAAATCTTTTTACGAGACGTTCCATATCGGCCAGCGACTGGCGGAAGGCATGGCGTGGCATTTTCTCTTCATGTGGCTCTTCGCCGTCAACGGATTGCTCTATGTGCTGTACACGATCTTCTCCGGCGAGTGGCGTTATCTCGTGCCGAATCGCCACTCCTTCAAAGAGGCGATTCAAGTCACACTCCATGACTTGCACTTGAGCAAGCAGCACCCGCCCCGCCGCAAGTTCAACGGCGCACAGCAGTTCGCTTACACCACGATTATATTGATGGGTGCAGGCTCACTGCTGACCGGGCTGGCCATCTACAAGCCGATACAGTTCGCCTGGCTGACCGGCTTGCTCGGCGGTTACGAATGGGCGCGCTTCGAGCATTTCTGGCTGACCATCGGGTACGTGCTGTTCTTCCTTGTCCACGTCGCGCAGGTCGCCAAAGCCGGTTGGAATAACTTTCGCGCGATGGTCACGGGCTACGAAATCGTGCCGGTCGAAGCTGCACCACTGGCAGAGCCGCCGCACCAAAGCGCGCCGGAAGGAGCGACGGTATGAGTGAAGACCGTGAACATGAGCGAGACATAAGCTCGGCCGAGCACGCGGCGACGGAACGAGCGCCGGTCGTTGCACACGACGACACGCAGCACGCAAGCATTGTCGGCAGCGATGAAGAGATCGCGCGCCTGATGCGCAACAAGTCGCGCCGCAGTTTTCTGGTGATGGGCGTCGGCGCGGTCGCGGGCGTGGCCGGTTGGAAGTGGCTGCAAACGCGGCCCGACGTTGACGAACTACCCGCTTCGCTGCGCCGCGCGCACCAGTTCAATGAACGACTGGCCGAGAGTTATTTCAAAGACACGCGCCTCGCGCCCACGTTCGCGCGCGAAGCGGCGCAAGAGCCGCGCGTCAACGGCGAAGAGGGCTTATCCGACGGCTTCGATCCGGCCACGTGGCGGCTGCAAGTCATCGGCGTCGCCGAGCCGACAAAATATCCGCAGTTCGTCAAAGATGTCGCCTACGAGACCGCGTCGGACAATAGCAGCGGCGCGCCGGACGATGGCGCAGACAATGCTGATGAGGACGACAGCGAGCAGGACACATCGAACCCGAAAGACTCATCCGGTGCCGAAGCGGACAATACCGCCGGAGCCGACGGGAATGATGCAACGGCGGCAGCGGGCGTGCCCGAAGCTGGCTTGCTGTTGACGTTGGCCGACATCAAACGTCTGCCGCGCGTCGAGATGACGACGGAACTGAAATGCATCGAGGGCTGGAGCGTGATCGTGCATTGGGCGGGCGCACGCTTGAGCGATTTCGCAGCGACGTATCAACCGCCGACGCGCAACGGTGCGTCGCCGGACGTGCGCCAACGGCCGCAAGACCTCGTCCGCTACGTCGGGTTGGAGACGCCGGACGAAGGCTACTACGTCGGCCTCGACATGGCGAGCGCGCTGCATCCGCAGACGCTGCTCTGCTACGAGATGAACGGGCAGCCGCTCACGCTGGCGCATGGTGCGCCGCTCCGGCTCGTCACGCCGGTCAAGTACGGTATCAAGCACATTAAACGGATCGGGCGGATCAGCTTCACCGATGAGCGGCCGGCGGACTTCTGGGCCGAGCGCGGCTACGACTGGTATTCGGGTCATTGACATTATTGAAGCGGTTCTGGTGCAAATGCAAATAATGTTGCGCGAATGCTTCAATCATCCGACTTATACTGCTAACACTACTTTCCCTAAGGGCACCACTCGTGTTCTGGTGTCATTTGCAATCCCGGGCGCACCGAACGGCACTGTTGCAAGAATTGTCTGTGAGTTTATAATCCTCCCTTCAGTTCAGCTATCAATCTCCGGGAATCATACCTTGAAACAGAATAAAGCCTCGTTCAAGGGCAGTGTTGCGAAAATTATATTCGGACGCAGAAAGTCACCAGCGACTCTTCCTCACGCGGCGATCCCGAACAGCGAAGCGACAAACTTCGCCTGACCTTGTGCCTCACTTCCGACTAACCTTTTGACCTGCCCCTTCTGTATCATGTGCATCGCTTCAATCCCTTCCAGCGTTCGCTCCGCAGTGTGAAAGCGCTTGAAGCATTGTGCCGCGCGCACCTTCTGCTTTATGAATCTGTGGTCTTGTTCGATCACGTTGTTCAAGTATTTCACGCGCCTCAGCCTACAATCCGAAGGCAGCATCTTTTCGACTTGCGAGGAGGTGAAGGCTTCCGGATAAGCAGCATTCTTATCAACACTAATCGAGAACGGTAGCCTGCTATGATCTGCTCTCATCATCTTCTTGCAGAACCGTTTTGCCGCGGAAACATCACGCTTCGCGCTGAGCATAAATTCAATCGTATTGCCTTGCTTATCCACGGCGCGATACAAATATTTACACGTCTTCCCGATTTTGATGTAGGTCTCGTCGACACGGTATGACGTGCCGCTCATCTTTAGATGTTGGCGCACACGTTTATTGACTCACAGCATAGTCCTGATGTCTGGACACATTCACAAACTGGCCTCTAAATCGAGTTTACGTTCATGATCGAGCAGATGCCACAAGCTTTCGTCGCGCGCGAGCAGTTCGACGACGCTTCTGACGATGCTCAACTCAGAACGTGTCGTGCGGCG
>JBBQGM010000087.1:0-22156 GCA_038322995.1 Pyrinomonadales bacterium | reverse complement strand
CCGGGCATCCACATTTTCCGGTTTTGGCCCCGCGCCCCATCGCTTCTGTGTGCTTATCCCCCCTCGGGGCGGGGTAACACCGCCCAAATCTAATTTTTTTTTGCGTTTCCCCCCCCGGCCCTTCGGCGTTTGCTACTCGACTTTGCGGTAGAATCCTGCACATGTCCAAGCCACGAGCAACAGAGTATCAGTCAGACATGCCTGCGGAAATCGAGGCGTACCGCGACCGCATGTGGCAACGCGAACCGGATGCGCGCGTCGAGACGGCGGCCGCCGCCGAGCGTTTGATCGAACGCAACGGCTTCTGCGCCGCCATGACCGACGCCCGCCGGAGCGGCCCCTCGCTCTACGTCGCCGTCTGCGGCCGGCGCGATGCCTTCATGCCGCGCAACGTGCAGAAAGACCCTGAGAGCAGTCTTACCTGGCGGCTCAAAGACGAGTTGATGCAACGCGGGCGCGTCTATTACGCGAAGTTGCTGAAAGGGCGGACGCTCTTCATCGCCCCGCGCCTCGTGCCGCATTGCCACGCGCTCTGGGGCCTGCCGCGCCGCGCAGAGCGTACACAGTTGTCGGTTACCGCGCAGACGGTGTTGCGCGTGCTGCGCCGCGAGTGGGAGATGGCGACGAGTGATCTGCGCAAGGCAGCGCAGATCAGCGAGCGCGCACAACTGACGCGGGCGCTCGACGAACTGCAACGGACATTGAAGGTCGTCCCTTGCGATGTGCTCTACGACCCCTGGTTCACGTACATCTGGATGCCAGCGGAAGCGCGCTTCGCCACCGAGTTAAAGGTAAAGATTTCGCCGGACGAGGCCTTGCGCGAGTTGGCCCGCGCCTATCTGCTTGGCGCGGGGCAGTGCGCGCGGGGCGAGTTGGCGCGCGTGACCGGCCTTTCACGTACGGCTGCGGGCCGAGGCAACCACGCACTCGTCGCTGAAGGTTCTGCTGTCCGGCTTGAGACGGGCGTCTATCGGTTGGCTGATCTGGCACAACGGTTGGCTCAATTGCCGATTGAAAGCTGACCTGGCAACGCAAAAGCAAAGCGGCGCAGATGTGTTTCAGGCGGCCGACGCGATATAATACCCACGCCAGTATGCCACGACGGGAACGGCGGGAGCGATGATGAAAGAGGACTCGAAAACGCGGGGCCGCTATTGTCTGGCCGCGTGCGTCTGCGCGCTGCTGTTGCTCGCGGCTGTGCAAGGCGCAACGCGACATCAGAAGGAAAGCGAGCCGCGCGAAGTGGCTGCGGGCGGACGCACGCGCCGGGCTGATGCGCGCGGTAGCGTGCGTTCGGTTACCATCCCCGTCACGGTGAATCGGCGCGGCAGTAGTGCGGCCCGAGAAGAATTGCAGACCTTGGAGTTGATTGTGCAGGAGGACAATGAGCTACAGGAGATTCTATCTGCGCGTGGGATTGACCGCGCGCCCCTCGCGCTCGCAGTCCTGATACAAGAAGACCTTGTCTCGCCTATCAGCAACGAGTTGAAAGGGCTGGCCTCGTTTATCCGCAATCTACCCGACGGCTCGCGCGTGCTGATCGGCTACCTGCGCGCCGGCTCACCGCAGATCAAACAACGCTTCACGACCGACCTTGAACACGCCGCCAAGTCGCTCCGCATCCCGGCCGGGTCGCCCTTTGCTGCACCCTACAATCCTTACACCGAACTCAATGACATCCTTAAACGCTTCGAGGCGCTGCCGACGGGCCGCCGCGCCGTGCTGCTGATCTCTGACGGCGTCGATATCTCACGCGGCCTTGATAGTTCTGCACCCCGGCAAAGCATTGATCTCGACCGCGCGATCAGCGGCGCGCAACGAGGCGGCATCGCCGTCTATTCGATCTATTCGCCGACAAGTTTGACTGCCGCCGGCAACTTCATCCTGGTCGGTAACGGGCAAGGCGCGCTCAAGCGGCTGAGCGATGAGACGGGCGGGCGCGCTTTCTATCAAGGCGCAAACGCGCCTGTCAGTTTCGACCCGTTCCTGCGTGACTTGGGCGGACTGCTCAACCGGCAGTTCGCGCTGACTTATCTCTCGACACACCCGAACAAGAACTTCCACCGCATCAAGCTTCAGACAGCGCAGACGGACGTGCAGCTCGCCTACCCTTCAGGCTACACACGCAAATAACAAAAGGCGACCATTAACACGGTCGCCCTTTGCTCTTGTTTGGATGGGCGGCTAGAGGGTCTTGAACCCTCGACCTCCTGTGCCACAGACAGGCGCTCTAACCAACTGAGCTATAGCCGCCACAAGTTTTCTTGTCAGCCCGACCGGCACATCATACCGAAGCAAGTGATACGCTGACAAGTGCGCCCAGCGAGTGAATTAAATACCCCCGGCTGGGCTCGAACCAGCGACCCTCTGCTTAGAAGGCAGATGCTCTATCCACTGAGCTACGGGAGCACATGAGCATGATACGCATAATGTTAGCATGTTGCTGACGGATGGCGTCAATCAGTGCCCAGTTGCTGAATTCGTCCTGGCGTGCGTTTGTGCGTAATGGGGTTCCTGCAACTGTGCTAGATTGGTGCGCGGTCAGCTATAACGGCGCGATTAAAACAATTACGGTCAAAATTACAGAGTCATGCGATGAGCGAAGAGACAAAAAATCCTTGGTGTACTTTGGCGACGAGAGCGGTGTATGAGAATCCGTGGATCAGTGTGCGCGAAGATCAGGTCATCCGCCCGGACGGAGCGCCGGGCATCTATGGCGTCGTGCATCATAAGCACCTCGCCATTGGCGTGCTGCCGGTTGAGGATGAACACTTATATCTGGTCGGGCAGTATCGCTACGCGCTTGAGCGCTACTCATGGGAAATCCCCGAAGGTGGTTGTGCCTGGAACGAAGACCCGTTGCGCGCGGCCAAGCGTGAACTGGCAGAAGAGACTGGCCTGCGGGCTGCGCGCTGGCAGCAAATGGGTACGGCATACCTGTCGAATTCCGTTTCGGACGAACTGGCGATCTGGTTCCTTGCGACCGAACTCACGCAAGGAGAACAGCAGCCAGAAGGCACGGAACAAATACGCGTGCGCCGAATATCGCTGCCAACTGCCATGCAACTGATACTCAGCGGTGAGCTAACAGATGCCATTAGCTTGATGGCGCTGATGCAATATCAACTCCAACGCGAACAGTTCAATGTAGATTGTAGATGAGCAGTGCCGACTAAGCCATGCTACACACGGGAAACGACGGAAGCGGCTTTTGATCCTAGAGGTCAAAAGCCGCTTCCGTCGTTTGTTGAACTATGTTGGGGGGCTAACCAACTAAGCCGCGAAGCGGCCGGGCACCACTGGTTCTGCATATACGCGCCGCCCATTCAGGGCGTCGTCAATGATTTCGCGCACGGCTGCCACGTCCGGGTTTACATCCATCCGGTCGCAGGCGCGCAGATGACGCATAATGCCTTCAGTGGCAATGGTAATGATGGGGCCGGTCAGTTTCGAGAACCGCCGGGCCTGGATGTGGTCAATCATTTTTAGCCGCTCTTCCAACGACAATGCTCCGTTTAAGTTCACTTTCTTCGCTCGCTCCTTAGTTATTTTTGCCGTCCCGCCTAAAACTCGCTGCGGTGGCGTTCAATTATTTATTTGCCTACTCTAGATGCTTATGACGCGCGTTTGGATGCGTTTCGATTACATTCTCCGCATACTTAACACGCACGAACACCCGCTGAATACTCGCGTACTGACCCGGCTGAAATTTGGGGGCTGACAGGAAAAAGAGATTTTAATTGAATCCGCGTAAAATAGCTAGAAGATTTTTTGCCCGTATGTTTAGTACGATGGCACGAAGATATTATGAGTTGCTAAAATGATTATTGGCAATGGCTTAGCGTGGTGGGGCGGTGGGGGATGTAGCAACCATCTGAGCAGACAGGCGCATGGGCAAGTCTCTGATCGACTCGACAAAGAAACGAAGGATAAGGATTTAAGCGGGAGCGGTAAAAGCGCAACACCGCCTGCGAATCAGGCGCAAGACATTTGTGCCTGACTCGCAGGCGGCGCGCTCGGTCAGGTGTGGTTGAGCGGTGGCGCTTAAATGTAATTACTTCTTTGGGACGACGGTGTCCTTCATCGCTTTACTGACCCGGAATTTCAGGGCGGTCTTAGCCGGAATTTGGATAGTCTCGCCAGTCTGCGGATTGCGCCCTTCGCGAGCCTTACGCTCGGACAGGACGAGCTTACCGAACCCCGGTAACCCGAACTCACCGCTTGATTTAACTTCGCCGCTGGCCAGGCTGGCCAGTTCGTCGAACAACTCGCGCACTTGCGTGCGTTTCATGTCGAATTTCTCGGCGAAATGGTTGAGCACTTCGGACTGCGTCATGCGTTTCTTGCCTGCTTTAGTCACCATTTCGAAATTTGACTACCTCCTGCGCATAGGGAAAATTGAACAAAGCTTATGTAAGCACATATATCACACCCAAGCCACTTGCGTCTGTAAAAAAAGCCGATATTTTGACCTTTTTATGCGAAAAGTTTAGGCCAACCGGCGTGCCCTATTTGGGCGCACCGCGTGTGTTGATAACAAATCGGGGCGGAGTGATTTGAACACTCGACCTCTCGGTCCCAAACCGAGCGCACTACCAGGCTGTGCTACGCCCCGTAAAAACTCTTAACCTATAATTGCAATCGCACTTAACTAACTGCGGCGCATTCTGCCAGAGCGGTCTGCCATGGTCAAGCCTGCAAGCCCAATTGGTTGCGCAAATAATCCTTTGCGGCCGCTAGGGCGCGTGCGCGATGGCTGATATTTTGTTTAATCTCATCAGCCAACTCACCGAACGTTTGCTCGTAACCATCAGGCACGAACAATGGATCGTAGCCGAAGCCGTGCCGGCCACGTGCGCGCAAGGTAATGCGCCCGGCACAGACTCCGCTAAAAATTTCAGGCGCGGTCAATGTCTCTGGTCTAGCTAGGGCGAGGGCGCAGACGAAACGCGCGCGGCGCACACTGTCGTCTGTTTGTGCTAACTCCGTGAGCAAGCGCGCCCGCCGCATTTCGTCGGTTGCCTCTGCGCCGGCATAACGTGCGGAGAAGACGCCGGGCGCGCCGCCGAGTGCGTCCACCTCTAGCCCTGAATCGTCGGCCAACGCCCAGAGTCCAGTCTGTGCGCAATAGCTGCGCGCCTTGAGTGTCGCGTTTTCGGCAAATGTCGCGCCGGTCTCGGCCACCTCCGCGAGGTGCGGGAACTCGCTAAGGCTACGCAGGCGCAGCGGCAAGCTCTGCAATAGCCCGGTGAGTTCTCGCACCTTACCGGAATTATTAGTCGCGATCAGCAAAGCAGGCGCATCGGATATTATAGCTGGCATGGGCAAACCTGCTCTCCAATTAGCACAGGATGAAAGTCCTCTTATAACGAAGCGCGGAAAAGTTTTTGCCGCGCAACGCTGTTCGCGTTTACAATCGGATAGGATACCTAAGTTCAGCGTAACGGCTTCAAGCGTTGCGGAGGCACAGCACAATTGGACGGTAGCGACGAAAGTACAATCGAAGTGTCGGCGTCGGTCGCGGCAGTACAGGCGCGTAGTTCTGTTGGTGAGCAGACCCCGCAGCTTGCTGCGCCGAACATGCGCGAGCTTGGACTATGGTTGCATGCGTTGCGCAGTTTCTTCAATCTAAGCAACCACCCGCTCAACGAGACCGAGCGCGCCGAACTCTTACAGCGCGACTTTACCCCAGAAACGCGCATTGCGCAGCAGACTTTGCGCCGCTGCCTGCGCCTGATGCTGTTGCTGCGAACAGCACCGGTTGCCGCGCCCAACGCGCCGCCGGCCGGCGCGGCGGCTTACACACCTGTTAATATGGCAGAGTTCGGCGGCGAGAATGGCGATGCCATTCAATTGCTTGAAGTCCTCGGCGACGGACATGGTTTGTGCGAAGCTCTCCTCGCCGCTCCGCAGATCAGCTTCCACGCTTGGGGCAGCTTAGGTCGCTTGCTGGCGCGCGAACTGGATCAAGCTGACAGCGCAGGCGGCTTGCTGCTGGACGCACGGCCGCAATCTTTACTCGAACAACAACCGGAACTGTTTACGCTGACCGAGCGACTCGCACCCAATACGCTCGGCGCGGACATGCACGCTATTTTCGCGCGCCTTATGCTGCTGCTCGATGACTTGCGGTTCGTCGAAGAAACTTTGCGCAGCGATGCGCCGCTCAAGCAAGCCCTGCCGCTCTTCACGCTGACGCACGAACAGGCGCGCAGGCTGATTGAGTTGATCGAACAACGCGCCATGCGGGCGGAAGAATTAGATGCGTCGGTGCAAATTGCGCTCGATAGCGCGAGTTACGCGATGGGCATGGAGTTGTGCAAGGTCTTCGCGCACGAGTTGGTCGGGCTATCGGCGCAACGCGATCCGGTCGCTATCTTTGCCCGCGTCGAAAACGCGCACGGGTTGTTGCGCGATTGCTTTCAGCAGATCATCGTCGCGCTGGCGCAAGGATTTGATCCAACGTTCGACGGCGCGCGGCTCTTTCAGACGTTTCGCACGCGCCTTGAACAGTCGCTCATCCTGCGCCGCGAACTATGGACGCTGCTGGAACACATACGCCGGGCCGAGCGCGAGGCTGAGGGGCATACGCTCGCGCCGCTACTGGCGGGCCTCAATGCTTTTCAGGCGGGCAGTATGTCGCACCTGATGTTCAAAGATTGGGAGGCGTTCGAGCGCTTTGTACAGGAATTAAAAGATGCCCCCGATCCGATTGAATGCCGGAACGTGCTGCACCGCTTCGGCACTTTTCTCGAAGCTCTCTTCAGTCAGATCAACATGCGTGCGGCGCTCGCCGATCATCCCTTCGACTATGCCGCCAATGCAGACTAAACGAAGCACGCAAAAACGTTTTTTTTTATCTACCCGCATCAAGCGCGAACTGGCTGGCAATCGTGCCGAATTGGCCGAAGGCTGAGCGCGTGCGCTTCTCGAAACCGCCTTCGACCGGACGCGTTGCACTCACGGCGTAAGCCCGTGCGTCGAGCGCACGCTTGAAGGCCGCATCGTCGGGCGCGGTGCCGCCGCGCAATATTTTCTGCCGCGCGAGCAGCGAGATGAATGCGCGCGTCGCCCCACGGTCATCATAAAATGTCGTGACGCCGGCCGGCTCGTCTGTCGCCATGAATTGTGTGGCGCGCGTGAAGGCGCTACTTGCGGCGAGCGTGCGCGCGGACGAGCGCGCCGTCAGACAACGGCGTAAGTCGGCAGCAGCGCCGAGGAGCAATTGGTCGCCGACGAAACAAGCCGCACCGCGCTCCTCGTCCCCACTCAACCATAACTCCGCATCGGCGACGTGTTCGACGCGCACGCTGCCTAATTGTTTCTTCACCAGCACACGCAACGCCTCGCGGTCATGCACCTGTGCCACGAGCAGTAAGCGGTCGCCTGTGTCGTCAAGGCGCACGGTGGCCAGTTCGGGGCCGGCAGCACTGAGGAACTCGCGCGGCGCGGCGATGCCGAATGGCTTCAGGGCCTCGTCGAGAAAACGGTCAACGAAGGGAGCGATAGTGATATCGAGTTGTGACGAGAGGGCCGCATGCAGTTCCCGCCATGCCGCGGCCGGCTCGCGGAAATTGTAGCGTGTGAATTGATAAACGTCTGCGGGCAGCAATGTGGCCGGGCCTGCGTCGGCTGGCGGCGCGGCCGTTAATGCGGCGCGCAGGCGCGGCGGCGGCCCGCTCGGCATGGCGATGAAGTAAGAGTCGGTCACCGCGTCATCATCGACCCGCACGCTCCACGCCGCGCCAGCGAGAAGTTTATTGGCGAGTTGCGGCAAAAGAATCGCAGCGGCGCTTTGTGCGCGCTGATCGCCGGCAAGTTGGCCGGCGTAGGCGAGGGCGGCGACGGCGAGCAGGCGGCGCGCACCGGCGGCGGGTACGTAGCAGAAGGCTAGCGCGTCGTCCGCACGCATGCGCTCGCGCATCTCCGATAACTGCGGGTCGCTCGTGAGCGCGGGGCGCTCGCCGCGTTGGACGGCCAGACATGCCTGTACGGTCGCTTCGTCGTTGCCAATGATTGCGACACTGTCCACGAAGGCTGCGACTAACGGCAAACCACCGTGCGGGTTCGACCAGATCGCGAAGGACGCGCCGCTTACATCTTTTCGGGCGACTTTAGTTTCGCCGTAAGTGCGCCGGGCAAAGTTGCCAAGCAGTTTCTCGACCGCAGGCTGCGCCCGCCATTGGCCGGTGTGCGTTTCGATGATGATGGCGGCGCGCGGTTTAATATGCAGCGCCTGCTCCGGTTCTTCCGCCGCCTCGAAGCCCGTCACCACAACGGCCACCTGCGCCCGCGACAGCACCACAGACTCGGCCGGGCCCACGCCTGTCCAAGCCGCAAAATCACTCAGCCAACTTAATCCGCCGAGGTTTTGTTTGAGTCCGGCCGGCGGCGCAAGCTCGCGCCATGCGGCAGTGGTGGTCAGCCCGCTGACGACATCGGGCAGATTGTTTGCTTCGAGAAAGATGAGCGCGTCCGCTGGCGCATACACCGCCATGTCCACCGGTTGCGGACGATTCCACCAGAGCCAGCCCGCGAGGAGCAAGATAAGCACGCTCGCGGCTAGCAATAGTCTGCGCGGCCAACGCTTCATGCAGGCATCCTAACCGCCCAGGCAAGGGGGCGCAAGAAAGTGGCGTACGAATGATGCGCGTCAACCGGCGAAGCGCTAGCTGTTTTCAACGCGTTGTGTGCGCTTTGCTGATAAGTTGGCCCGGAGCAAAGATTCTGGAAGCATTGGAATGCCTATCCAAAAAGATTACCGGCCGTAGGTCTTTCTAAAAACAAACTCCTTCTTTACTAGGAGTTAAACGTCTAAAATTATGATTGACACTGCTAAACACGGTGGGTTATAGTCGCAAGTGTCGGCGGGCAGGTGACGCCCGCTCCTACGAGCCGGAAGCAGATCGCAACCCGAACTCCCCTCCGCGAGCAAGCTTTGCCAGCGCCAATTGAGAGGTGCTCGAAACGTCACCATCTTTGACACTCAACCGAGAAAGGCACACTTCGCGCGAGCGGAGGTCGCAAAGCCGACGGGAGTCAGTCGCACGTAAAATACGTCTGACTCGGCCGGGTTGCCGAAGGGGAGACTGGTTGCGGTGCAAGCCGCAATCATTGTCACGTCAAGGTACGTTCCGCCTTAAACCCCTTCCATTCTTTTCCACCCGCGCGGCGCGCAAGCCTCAATCGTTTGATCGTGCTGAACACTTTCCCCACAAAGCGCCAAACAGCCCATAAGCAGGCGCAGCAGCCTCAACGGATAACCGCACTGATACCGCCGCGATAAGATGACGAACAGCCACGCAATCCAGCCCACCCCACATCCGCGCACCACGCGTGCGCGCACACGCCGCATCCGGGCGCGCTTGCGCCGCGCCAGCCGCAGACGCCGTAGCCTACAGATCGCAAGGAACAGGTAAACGAATGTTCAGTAAAAATACTGCAAAGAAAAATCTGGTCGGTCTAGACATCGGCTCAAGCTCGATCAAGGCCGTCGAGTTGTCGGGCAAGCCCGGCAGTCTTGTGCTGACCTCGCTCGGGCACGAAGCGCTGCCGCCTGACAGCGTGGTGGACGGTCAGATTATGGAGTTGAACTCCGTCTCCGGCACCATCGCCAGCGTCTTCAACGCGCACCAAATCAAGACCGAGCGGGTCGCGGCGGGTGTGAGCGGCAGTTCCGTGATCGTCAAGAACATCCTCGTGCCGCCGATGAGTCAAGAGGAATTAGAAGAGTCGATTGAGTGGCATGCTGAAGAGCATATCCCGTTCGAGATTGCGGACGTGAACCTCGACTATCAAGTGATCGGCCGCAATCCTGATTCGCTACAAGTGCTCCTCGCCGCCTGCAAGCGCGATTTCGTGGCCAACATCAAGCAGGTGATCCAACTCGCGGGCAAGCAGCCGGCCGTGATCGACGTGGACGCCTTCGCCTTACAGAATTGCTATGAGATGAACTACGAGCCGACTCCGGATCAGACCGTGGCGCTCTTAAACATCGGCGCGGCCACGATGAACATCAACATCCTGCAAGGCATTCGCAGCGTGTTCACGCGCGACGTTTCGGTCGGCGGCAATCAGTACACGGCGCTGTTGCAGAAAGAATTGGGCCTCACATTTGAACAGGCCGAGGCCGTCAAACGCGGTGGGCCGCAGGCTGAAGGCGGGCCGGCCCGCGATATCGCGCCGGTGCTTGAAACCGTCTCCGACATCTTGGCGCTTGAGATTCAGAAGACCTTCGACTTCTACCGGGCCACCTCAGAGGACGGCGATGCGTCTGTGCGCAAGATTCTGCTGTCGGGTGGCTGCGCAAAACTGCCGGGCTTGGCCGAGTATCTGGCGAAGCGGTTCGAGTTAAGCGTCGAGCACTTCGAGCCGTTCCGTAAGATCAAGGTGGACGCGCGCCGGTTTGATCCGGAGTACCTGCGTGAAGTGACGCCGGAGATGGCCGTCGCGGTCGGCCTCGCGTTGAGAGGAGTGGAAGCGTAATGATTAAAATCAACCTGTTGGATTCGGTCACGGACAAGGCCGGCAATTTCGCGGCGGTTGAAGCACGGGTCACCACCCCCGGCATGCAAGGCAAACTGCTGCTGCTGGTCGTCGTCGCCCTGACCATGCTCGGCATGTTCTTCGATTATTCGACCGCGAACTCGGCGAAAGCGGCGGCGCAGACGCAGCTTGAAGAACAACAGCGCATCGCGGCGCAGATGGAAATGGTCAAGCGCGAGCAGGCCGACCTTGAGGCGAAGACGAGAGACGTGCAGGTGCGCATTGACGCGATCAAACATCTGCGCGAGGCGCAGCAAGGGCCGGTCGCTGTGCTATCAGCGATCAACGACCGGTTGCCGCGGTTGCCGGACTTTCGGCTCGCCGGCATCGAACAGAAGGATGGCAACTTGACGATCACCGGCGACTCGTCGAACGAAAATGCAGTGACGCAGTTTGGCCGCAGTCTGGAATTCTCGGCCGGCATGTTCACGAACGTCAGCATCGAGACGAAGCGCGACGTGTTGAAGCCGCCGGCCGACAGCGCCAACGGCTCGCCCGCCGCCACTGAGGGGCCGAAACCGCAGACCTTGACCTTCACGGTCAAGTGCAAATACACGCCCGCCGGCAGCGGCCAGCCTGGGCCCGCGAATGCAACCGCGCAACTGATCCCGCCACCCGCGCAAGTCGCGCAGAAGTAAACCACCTCCGCGTTCAAGTGTTCCGAAGGAAAGTTAAAACGTCATGTCAAGACTCGCACAATTGCAGCAGCAGCCCTGGTACTTGCAACTCCTGATGATGCTCGTGGTCGCGGCGCTCGCTTACGCCGGTTTCTGGTACTTCATTACCAGTGGCACGCGCGCGGAGACGAAAGAGCTACAGGCGCAGGTCGATGTATTACGCGCCGCCAACGCCAAAGCGCAGATCGCGCAGCAACGGTTGAACGAGTTCAAAGCCGCTTACGCCCGCGCGCAGGCCGACTACGAAGACTTGAAAGCCCTCTTGCCGGAACAGCGCGAACTGACCAACGTGTTGGCCGGGATACAGGATCGCGCGCGTAATCGTCTGTCCGTGCAACGCTTCTCGCCGAAGGACGACTTCCAGCAAGGCTTCTACTCCGGCAAACCCATTGAGATCGAGGTCAACAGCACCTACAACAATCTCGGCGCGTTCTTCGCGCAGATGGCCGCCTATCAGCGCATCGTCTCGATCAGCGACTTCAAGATCGGGCGCATCGACGATAAGAAGGACGATCTCAAACGCGCGGGGCAGACCGTCGGCGCGCAGTTCTTGTTGACGGCCTACTACTCGTCGGCCGAAAAGTTACAGCAGACGGCGATACCCGGCGCACCCATTGCGCCCACGCCCGTTGCGCCCGTCGCTCATTAAATTTTGCCCGTCTGAAGTTTTACCGCCACTTGCAGCGCAAGCAGTCAGGAAACAGACTATGAAGAGATATACCAAGATGATTCGTCAAGCCGCGCTCAGCGCGTTTGTGCTGATCACCGCCGCCATCGCCGTTAACGCGCAACAGCAGCAGCCACCAAAACAGACCGGGCAAACGCCTTACAAGAGCACGGCCCGCGATCCGTTCGTCGCCTGGCGGCCCGCCGTTAAGAAGCCGGCCAAAAAAGGGCCGACGGTGCTTGTGCCGCCGCCGATTCAAGCCCGGATTGAGGCTTACAAAGCGCAGAAGTCGTCGGCCATGAACTTGCAGCAACCCGCGCCGAAGCCGACCACCGCGCTGCTGTTGAGCGAGATGCAACTGACCGGCGTGTTCCGTACCCCGCGCGGCTACGCGGCCATGGTCGAGGCGACCCCGATCAACCTCTCGTTCGTTATTTATCCGGGCGAAAAATTCTTTGATGGCATGTTGGTCGCCATCGAAGAGAACCGGCTGGTCTGTCGCAAGGAGACGCGCTGGTCGGACGGCCGCCGCGAGTTGGGCGTCGAGTTCAAACCGCTGGGGCAGCCCAACGCCATCAAGAATGCGCTGACCACCACCGCCGCCACGGCCGCGCCGCCGAAAGAGGCAGCGAAGACCGAACGGAAGACTGAAGCGGCCCAGCCTGAAGAGGCGGCTGCCCGTAAACAGTAGGAATTTAGCGGCGCGGACGCCGTGGGCAACGCTGGCATTAAATCGCGTTGCGCTATAGCCCGCGCGGCACTGCAAGCCTCGTACGGTGCTGGCAGGTCGAGCAAAGACCGCTGGTGCTGCCGACTCAGGTGCGACCCGGTCGCGCTCCCGCTTTTGGGCAAACCGTCAACGACCGAACTTAGTGGGCCGCATTGTGCGGCGCGTGCTTGAGTAGTCTTGAACCCGACTCCAGACTCATCCGAGCGTTAGCGCGTGGCGACCTGCGACAGTTTTGTCCCTCCATTTGCAAAAGGAAAGAAACATGCTGAAGACGTTCCGAACGCTCCCCGTCACGCTCCGCAGAGGCACGCTCGTCCTCGCGCTGGCGTGCATCTTCGTCACCTCCGCGCACGCGGCATCATTCGTGACCGATGTGCGCCTGACGACCGAGGGCGCGCTTACGCGCATCCGGATCGCCGGCTCCGCGCCGCTCGCATATGGCGTTCGGCACGCGGACGCGCGCACGCTCATGGTCGAACTGCCCGGCGCAGACGCCACACGCCTCGCCCCCGCCTACCCCAGCACTTCGCCGCTCGCATCGGGCGTTAATGTTCAATGCGCCAGCGGCGCGCATGGGCAACCGCTTGCGCGCCTCAGTGTGGCGCTGCTTGCGCCCGTGCGCGAGCGTTCATATCTAAGCGGCACTGAGCTTGTGCTGGAACTCTCCGCCGAAGCGACTGGCAGCGCGATGCAGACCGGTGTGTTGAGCGAGATGAACGCCAGCGCCGCCGCACCGCAGCAACAACCACCGCCAGCGCCACGCCCGACGCCTGGCATGACGCAGACTCCGCCGCGCAACCCAGCGACCGTGCAGCAGGCCGATCAGGGCAAACGCTACGGCGAGTACGGCTTCATCGGCGAGCCGATCAATTTGAACGTCGTCAACGCCGACGTGCGCGACATTCTTAATTACATCACCGAGCAGTACGGCGTGAACTTCATCATCGATAAGTCGGTTGAGAAAGTGGCCGTCACGGTGAATGTCACGGACGTGCCGTGGAACACGGCGCTCGATGCGATTTTGCGCGCCAACCGGCTCGGCATCACGGTCGAAGGCAATATCCTGCGCGTGGCGACCGTTGAAGTGCTGACCAGTGAGGCGGCCGCACAGGCCGTCATTCAAGAGGGACGCTTGAACGCCGCGCCGCTCGTGACCGAGTT
This sequence comes from Pyrinomonadales bacterium, assembly GCA_038322995.1. Lineage (GTDB taxonomy): Bacteria > Acidobacteriota > Blastocatellia > Pyrinomonadales > Pyrinomonadaceae > QHXQ01. The sequence goes on along the minus strand of JBBQGM010000087.1, from coordinate 8,376 downwards.
TATCCGGTTGAACTATGCCCGCGCAGTGGGCACGCTGGCGCAGGCCGCGGGCACGACCGGCGGCTTTGCCGGTGGCACAAGCAGTTCCAGCTTTTCGGGTGGCTCAGGTGGCGACGCCACCGGCAAGAGCGGCGATCAAGGCATTTTGCCGATCATCTCGCGGCGCTTGTCGAAGCGTGGCAGCGTCGAAGTTGACGGGCGCAGCAACACCCTCATCATCACGGACGTGCGCGACAACATCGACGCGATTCGCCAACTCGTCGGGCTGCTCGATCAGCCGGAACCGCAAGTAGAAATCGAAGCGCGCATCGTCATCGCCAACCGCAACTTTAGCCGCGACCTCGGCGTCCAACTCTCTGCGCTCACGCTGGGCAGTCGCGGGCAGGGTGGCTCATTTGCAACTGTGCCGGGCAGCCCGCTCCCGACCGGCGGTACCACAACCGGCGGCAATACCACAGGCTTCCGGCCCGGCGGGATTCCGGTCGGTATCGGCCTCGAACCCACGCGCGGACTCGGCGCGAACGCGCCCAGTACCGTCATCGGTCTGACGACGGGCATCATCGGTACAGCGCAGATCAGCGCGCTCATTACCGCCGCCGAGACCAAAGGTCAGGCCAAGATCGTCGCCACGCCGCGCGTGACGGCGCTCAACAATCGGCCGGCGCAGATCGAATCGGGGCAGCAGATTCCGGTCGTCTCGCCGCAGAGCGGTGGCGGCGCACAGAACGGCGCGGTTGTCTTTACCACAACGTTCATCTCCGTGCCGTTGCGGCTCTCGATCACGCCGCAGATCACGGACGCGGGCACGGTTATCCTGCGCGTGGTCGCGGAGAACAACAGCGTCAATCTGAGTTTGACGAATTCGCTCGGCACGCCGGGCATCGACACCCAACGCATGGAGACTGAAGTGCTTGTGCCAGATGGCGGCACGACCGTCGTGGGTGGTGTCCTGGCGGACAATGAAGCTGAGACGCAGAACCGCACGCCCGGCATCTCCGGCGTGCCGCTCCTCGGCAACCTCTTCAAACGCAAAGCCACGACGCGGCAGACGAGTGAACTCTTGTTCTTCATCACCCCGCGCATCTACCGGCCCGACTACAACGGCCAGCCCATCTCCGGGACAATCACGGATCGCACGCGCTCGGTGCAGATCGCACAGCCGGTGCCAATGGGCAATCCGCAGTCGAACACCCCGCCGCCGCTTGGCTCGCAGCAACAGCAGCAACCGGCCACGACCGAGCAGCCCGTCGCGCCCGGCCAGACGACTACGCCGCCCCCGGTTGCGCGGCCGCAAGGAGGCAATTGAGCAATGTTCAAAGAGACACTTGAACGATTAGTCGAACGGACGGAGGGCGCGCTCGGCGCGCTCATCATGGGCACGGACGGCATCGCGGTTGAGAAGGTGCTACTGGTTGAGGCGCACGATAAAAACCTCGACGTGGCGGCGGCCGAGTTTACCTCGCTGCTGCGCAGCGCCCAGCGCGTCGGGGTCGATACGGGCATCGGTCAGGTGCGCGAGTTGATCATCGGCTTCGACGATATGAAAGTGCTGATCCGTTCCTTCACGCGCGACTACTTCGTCGTGCTCGCGCTCAAAGAAGACGGCAACTTGGGTCGCGGTCGCTTCGAGCTACGCAAGGTCGAACTCGATCTCGCACGCGAGTTCGCGCTCTAAGAACAAGTTCAAGGTTTACGACTTAACGCTCAAGGTGCAAGATTCGCTGGCCACTTACGCGGTTGCCAGCGAATCTTGCACCTTGAGCGTTTTAACTTTAGAAGTTACGCAATTGAACGAAAATGCGGAAGCCCACATGCAGTAAGGGCGCAAGCCACACTTACTTCGTGCGTGGTTCAGCAACTGCGTAGCGCCTATTTAGAAAATAAATTTTATGCCGAGTTGAAATTGACGACTGTCCTGCGAGGTGGATTGATTACGCGCACGGAAATCGGGCAGTACGCCGGTGAGTTCGCCGTTGGCATTGGTCGTTACCGTAACGTTGTTGAATTGGACGATGCTGTTGGTATTGAAAAGGTTTTGTAATTCGCCGAAGACTTCCAGCTTGTAACGCTCGGTGAAATTGAAGAAACGCGAGGAGCGCAAATCAACATTGTATTGCGGCGGAGTTGTCCCCGAATTGCGTTTAATACCGACCGGCCGGTCTGAATTGGTAATGCCCGTGCCGAAAATGCCGTCGCGGTTGAGGTCTAAATTTGAAACGATATTGAATCTCTCGCCGCTATTGGCGGTGGCAATGATGCCCAATTGGTTGTGGTTGAAAAGATAGCGCAACCTTTTGTTCGGCAAATCAAACTGCGGGCGGGCGACCAGACTCAGCACAAAAGTATGGCGTTGGTCGGCAAACGAATTGCCTTGATCAAGCCGCCGATTATACGGGTCTGACAAAACCAAGCCTTGAATGTTGCCGGTCGTCGTATTTTGTTCGGGCGCGTCGTCGGTGGCTTGCGAGAGCGTGTAGTTTGCGCTGAATTGCAGCCCGCGTGAAAACCGTTGCGTTAATTGCACAGTCATAGCGTCGTAGCGGGAAACTCCGACGGATTCGACCATTTGAATAATGTTGAATCTTGGATCGCGGCGCGTCGCCGCGCTGATGGTTGGAGTAAACACGCCTCTGCCGTCTGCCAAAAAACCGGTCGGGTTGATCAGGTTGATGTTGCGATAAACCGGAAGATGACGACCGCCCGAATGGATGTAACCGACGGTGAACGAAAGGTTGGCGGTGATGGCCTGTTCGAGTTGGATGTTAGCGTGCAGTGCATACATATTCTCAAAATCGGGCGCAATCGTATCAATGTTTTGCGCCGGCAAAATCGCGCCGGCGGGCAAAGAGCCTGAAAAAGTGTTTGGAAACGCGGGCGCATTATTCGAGGTCGACGTAAAACTGAAATTGAAAATTCTTGGATTCCCGTTGTTTTGCAACGCTCGTTGATACATCGCCAGCAGCGGTTGGTCGTAATAAATTCCCGCACCGGCGCGGAGAATTGTCGGGCGGCTGCCTTCGCGCAAGGCATAAACCACACCGACGCGCGGCGCGAAATTGTTTTTGTCCACCTTGAATCTTTGCGACGCGGGAAACGGCGAAGTCGAATCTGCCTTGGGGATTTGGTACAGGTCGTAACGCACGCCGAAATTGATTTTTAAACGGCGCGTCAGTTTCCAATCGTCCTGCGCGAAGAAATTCCAGAAGCTCGCCGTGTAGCTTATGTTTGGTTCGCCAAAGGTTTCGACGTAGCTTGTGTAACTGCGCGGATTCATCCCGTGGCGGGCGGCGATGTAAGCGGCAATCGAAGGAAATGTATATTGGCTGAAAATCGGAGAACGCTCGGTTTGATTATAGAAATTGAAACCGCCGCCGAATTTGCCGACATGCGTTCCCGTTGTCCGCGTCAGATTGTCTTGCATCTGCGTTATTCGGCGCGTCGGGAAAATGGTATCAGCGCTGTTCGGCGAACCGAAGTTCGCTACGCCCGTAATCACGATTGAAGGGCCTGTGCCGGAACCTTCGTTGCGCTTGTTGCCCGAACTACGCTGTGCATATTGAAAGCGAAATTCGTTCAAGATGCGCGGCGTGTAAGTAGCAAGTTGGACTGCCAGCCCATAGTCAACGCTGGTCGTATCAACACTGCGTTCCAAGGTGTTAAGCCCGCCCTGAATAAAGTTTTGGGATAACAAATCGGAATGATTGAAACGCATCGTTAGACGGTTCTTGTCGTTTAGTTGCAGGTCTGTCCGAAAAATATAAAACGGGCCGCGTTCAAGGCTCGGAATGGCTGGCGGAAAAATCGCAGCGGGCAAACCGGCGGCAATTAGTTGCGCCTTATCTGTTTCGCGGATTGTCAACAGGCGCACGGCGGCCGCTTTATCGTCGCGCGTGCCATTTTCGTAACCAAAATAAAAATGCCAGCGGTCTTTGATAATCGGCCCGCCGACTGCCGCCGTAAAATTATCAGTCTTATTATCCGGCAACTCGACAGACGTGGGGTAAAAGAATGGACGCGAATAAAACGACGGCCGGCGCAAACGATAGCTGACCGCACCGTGAAGCGCGTTTGTGCCCGAAGGCGTGACGATGTTCATCACCAAGCCCGGCGTGTTGCCGAACTCCGCCGCAAACCCATTTGTCAGCAATTGAACCTCGCTGACGTAAGTTTCGGAAATCAGCATAAACCGAATCGCGCCGCGGTCGCCCTGCGTGTTGGTATTGCCGTCGAGTTGAAAATTAACCCGCCGCAGATAGCCGTTGGCATTGATACTGGGATTAGCAAACCCGCGGCTCGGCCGCCCGGTTACGTTGGCTTGCAAAAGCGCGAAGTTATAAGGATTACGAGAAATAAGCGGCAGATTCTGCACTTCGCGGGTATTCATCACGCGCCCCAAATCGGTTTTGCCCGCGTCCGCGACTGAAGTATCAGCCGAAACCGTAACGACTTCCTGGATTTCTCCGGCTTGTAGTTGCAAATCAACCGTAGCGATTTGTCCGGTTGCCAGCGTAATTCCTGCGCGGACGAGTCTCTTAAAATTCGCGGCTGCGGCGGTGAGGCGGTAAGTGCCAAGCGGCAAAAGCGGAACGCGATAAACGCCGCTTTCATCGGCCGTAACGATTCTGGTCGCGCCGGTTTCGATGTTTGTAACAGTGAGGCTGGCATACGGCACAGCCGCGTTGTTCTGGTCAACAACCGTGCCTTCGATTTGGCCGTTCAACGCTTGCGATTGAGCGACAGCAGACGGCAATGAGACGGCTAAAAATAGACTCACAGCAATAGCGCGGATTAAAAGTTTTAAAGGTGATTTTTTCATTTCTCCAACCTTCAGCTGGAGTTTTACTTCGATTCGACACGCCTAACCAATTCATTAAAGCGCGGATCGTCGTGCAGGGAATCGAAGCGCGGGTCAACCTGAAGAATAGTCATCCACAACTCGCGGCGTTGATACGACTTTTCCAGCAATTCAAACGCTTTATCCTTGTTCCCGATCTGGGCGTTGTATGCCGCGCCGTGAAAAAAGGCCTCATTGCTTTTTTCAAACCTGTGCGCCCGTTCGCGCAAAACGCCTTGCCAGCCGGATGTTTGAAAGGCGGTCTGAAAGGCGTGAACGGTTTCTTCGTCGGCTTTCTGAACAGCTAACGATTTCATCCACACTTCAAAGGCTTCCGCTTCCTTACCCGACAATGCCAATGTGTTACTAAGCCACATATAAGTCGTGCCGAAATCCTCATTCGTTGCGATTACTCGTTTGAATTGCGCGATGGCTTCCTCGTAACGCCGGGCATTGTACAGACAATTTCCATACAAACGCTGGTTAAAAAGCGATGCCGGTTCGATGTCTATCGCCGTCTTGATTTCGGCAATCGCTTCGTCAGACCGGCCGCGCCCCAGGAGCAAACGCGCATAAATCTGATGTGCCTGCGACGAATCGGGGTTTAATTCGACGGCGCGTTGGCACGCCGTTTCCGCGCCGGCGAAATCATATTCGTAATACATTTTGTTTTCGCACAAAGTGCTGTAAGCGTCAGCCGAACCAGCGTCTAACGCTAACGCTTTATTTATCGCTTCGATTGATTTTTGATATTCTGCATGAATATCAACGCTGCGTCCGAGATTGGCAACAGCGCGGTGCGCGTGAGCCAAACCAGCCCACGCCTGCGCGTAATTCGGGTCGAGCCGGACGGCTTGTTCTAACACCTCGACCGCCTTTCGCGCGTCCGGCATGTTTATTTGGTTAGATAAATACATGCCCTGCAAATAGAGCCGATACGCTTCTTCATTGGTCGTCCCGCGCTTTGCCGTCGGACTGCCGGACGTGGTCACAAAGCGCGCCTGCAAGATATTTCCGACCTCGCCCGCGATTGCGTCCTCCAGCGCAAACACGTCGCCCGTGTCTTTTTCGCTTTTATAGGTTTCTTCACTTTGACCGCTTGCCACGTTGAAAAGCTGTGCGGTAACGCGGATTTTCCCGCCCGCCAATTGATAATTCGACGCGAGCACGTAATCAACCTGCTGCTCACGCCCGGCGGCAAGCGGGTCTTGGGCGATGTCGGCATATTTGCGCGTCGCGCTCAAGGGGCGGACAATGATTCCTTTCATTGCGCTGAGTTTGTAAATCAAGGAATCGGCAATCCCGACTTCATAAATCTCATCGCGATTTGCCGTAGCGATGGGTTTTAACGGCAACACGGCGATTGATCTTCTGTCGCCGACCGCCGTGTTGCTTGGCGAATAAAACCAATAAACGAGCGCGATTGAGCCGATGAGCAAAGCAATCAGCGCGAAGGCGGCCAGCGGTTTATGGCGTATGATTGTCTGCGAAAAACTGGATTGCGTTTGGGCGGTTTGCTTGTTCACCGCGCCCGTCGTGGCTTGCAAAAGCGCGGTTGCGTGCTCATTCTCGGGCGCGGCGGCGCGGGCTAGTTTTTCTTCCCCTGACAGATTGTCCCGCAAGCCCTTCAAATCAGTGAGTACGTCCTGCATCGTTTGATACCGCTCGTCTTTGTTTTTACGGAGCAGCTTGGCAACGATTCTTTGCAACTCATCAGGCACATTGGCGGCAAAACGGACGAGCGGTTGCGGTTCTTGATTGATCAGGTTGGCGAAAGTCTCTGACAGCGAAGCGCCCGCAAACGGCGTGCGCCCCGCAAGCATTTCGTAAAGCACCACCCCCAGACTGAAAATATCCGTCCGCTTGTCCACCCGTTCGCCCTTCGCTTGTTCGGGCGACATGTAGTTGACCGTGCCCATGATCACGCCCTTCGCCGTCTCGTTTTGTTGCGCGGTTGCGACTTCTAAGCCGACCATGGCCTGTTTTGGTTGAATGAGTTTTGCCAGACCGAAATCGAGGATTTTCACATAACCGTCGGGCCGAATCATCACGTTTTCGGGTTTGATGTCACGGTGAATGAGCTGCGCTTGGTGCGCGGCAGAAAGCGCGCCGGCGAGTTGGCTGGCAATATCGAGAATCTCCGACAAGCTGAGCTTCGATTCACGAACGATTTCACGCAGAGTTTTACCTTCGATGAATTCGCTGACGATAAAATGCGCGTCTTCCGTTTCACCGAATTCGTAAATCGTCAAAATGTTCGGGTGATTCAAAGCCGATGCAGCCTTCGCTTCCTGGATAAATCTTGACACATTCGATTCGCGTTGAATCAGTTTTTCGTTGAGAATCTTGACGGCAACTTGACGGTCGAGTTTGTTGTCTTGGGCAAGATAAACTTCCCCCATCCCGCCCGCGCCTAACGCCGCCATGATGGTGTAGTGGCCGATCTGCTGGCCGGCCGCCAACCGGGTTTGCGCGCCCGCGAACAACTCAGCCGCGACATCCGCGGCCGGCGTTTCGATAAAGCTGGCTGCCTGTTCGTGCGACGCGACGAGCGATTCGACTTCCTTACGTAGCCCCTCGTTGCCGGCGCAAGCTCGCGCGAGAAAAGCGGCGCGCTGGCCGCCCTCGTATGCCAGTGCGGAATGAAATAGCTGATTGATCTGTTGCCAGCGTTCAGGCGTCATAAAAGTAGTGACGAGTGTCGGGCGATGTGTGCCGGATGATAAAAGGTGCGACAGCGAGGGGCAAGATCGGGAGCGATGCGTATTTCGCTACGGGTTGCGGTTAGCATAATTCCATCTTACCTTTTTAACTATAACTTACCGCGGAAGTCCGACGCGCCGCACGAGGTCTGCAAAGCGCGGGTCGGAGCGCAGGCTGTCCAGTTGCGGTTCTGCTTTAAGGTAAATTAAGTAACCAACTTTCTCCTGATAAGTCCGGTCAAGCCATTCAAAAGCCCGCTCTTTGTCTCCAGGGCCAACGTAGGTTAGTGCTATGTGATAAGGCAAGATGTAACGTCGTGTCGCTAGCTCTCTTTTTGTTCCTGCTTCAAGTGCTATTGCTTTTTTTCGATTGCGGAGCTTTGTCACCACACTCCAAAGTCACGGCCTGAGGCCCATGCGATGCCGCAAATCGGTATAGCGTGCGTCGCTGCGGAGCGTGCTTAAGATTGGGTTTGTGAGCTGGAAGGCCAAGTTACCGCTACGGTCCTGGAAATCTATTTCGAGCCAGGCGAACGCTTGGTCCTTATCGCCGAGGCCCACATAGACATAAGCAAGATTGGCCCCGAATGCTTCCCGTCTGGCGTGTTTTTTTTCAAGCTCTCTCAGTGTCGCGAGCGCCTCAGAGCGCTTACCTGCGACTGCGTAACAGTATCCAAGGACGCCGAGTGGCCCGGCCGATCTTTTCGACAGCTCGACTCCTTTCTGAGTCGCTGCAATCGCTTCCTCAAAACGCCCCTGCCTTTGATAAGCGAGAGCCAGACTTACATGTGCCCCAGGAAAGTTCGGATCGAGTTCGATGAAGTTCTTACAAAGGGCAAT
>JBBQGM010000086.1:0-22516 GCA_038322995.1 Pyrinomonadales bacterium | reverse complement strand
AATCCGAGTCATGAGTTGAAAAAGAGAGGCCGTCGTCCTTGAGACGGTGTGTAGAATGAAGTTGCAACACCAACTCTACCACCAAAGGACGACGACCTATGACCGAAAGCATAGCGCATCAGATGACGGAAATCTACTGCTTCGTGGATGACTACCTTCGCGCGCACCCGGCTTTGGCTCGCTGGCGTCGTTCGCCCCATTGCGCGCCGCGCTTTACGGACTCGGAAGTCAGCACTCTGGCTCTGTTGCAAGGCCCGTTGGGTGTCGCCTCTCTGCAAAAGACTTACCAAATGGTAGCCAAAAACTGGCGCTCTGCTTTCCCAGCCTTGCCGACCTACACACAGTGGCTTAATCGCTTGCATCAACTCGGCAGGCAGGTCGGGGCGCTGCTTGAGGCCACCGGCGGCCATAACTCGACGGACGCCCATCTGTATCTGATGGACTCGAAGCCCCTTCCGCTGTGGCACACTTTGCGCCACGGGCGGGTGCGGCTGATGAGAGAAGACGGCGCACGCTTTGGGAAGAGTTCTAAGGGCTGGTTCTTCGGCTTCAAGCTGCACGCCGTGCGGCACATCAAGGGACGTGTCATGAACATTATCTTGACGCCCGCCAACTGGGCTGATCGAGAACCGGCGCTGGCGCTCAATGAAGGTGGCGACGGCGGCATCGCCATCGCCGACCTGGGCTATCGCGGCCCCGCTTGTGCCGAAAGCCTGGAAGAGGCTGGGATGCTGCTGACTACACGTGCCGACGCACCCGACCGCAAGTTCCTGCTCAGCCAAGTCCGTCAAGGTGTCGAGACGATGTTCAGCCAGTGGTGGCATCAGTTTATTGATCGCGTGTTTAGCCGTTCGTGGAACGGGCTGTGGAATACGATCAAGCTCAAGGTATTGCCTTACAACTTGGTTCATGCTGGCGTCGTGTCAGCATGATTCCAACTCATGACTCAGATCTACTTAACGTTGGCTTTCCGGGCAGGTGCGGGAAAAAGGCGCGTTTTTCCACAAATGCTTATTGACACGCACCGGCTATTCGTGTAAAAAGACAAGGTCAAAGCAAGCCCACAGAGGCTCGCTGACCTGCTTTTTTAGAAAACTTGCATGGGGCGCATCCGACATTTGAGGCGGGTTTTAGCGAGAGATAACTTGAATCCGTCTCCGGTCAAGTCAACGGGAGACTTGTGGCGCGCTCTCTCAAAATTGTTCAGCCTACTGGAGGAGAAAATGATCAGCAGAACTTTGAGCCGGACGGCCATCACGCTTAGCTTAAGCGTCGCCATCTTGTGCGTGTACTCGATGGTTGCGCTGGCTGCACCGGGGCAGCAAGGCGCGTCGGGGCAGTTGTCGGTCAATGGAGAAGTCTCCGTCAACGGCACGAACGCAATTTCGGGCGCGACCGTCTTCACTGATAGCACCATCACGACCGCGCAGAATTCCAGTGCTGTCGTTAGCCTCGGCAAACTCGGCCGCGTCGAACTATTGCCGAATTCAAGCGTAAAGCTCAGCTTTAGCGACAACGGTGTGAGCGCCATGCTCGACGCCGGCCGCGTCCGCTTGGCGACTTCGACCGGTGTGGCCGCCACTGTCACTACCAAAGACGGCTCGGCTATAGCCGATAACAATCAGCCCAACGTGTTCACGGTGGATGTTGCTTGCGGCGATACTCGGGTCGATACGCAGACCGGCAAGGTCGAGCTGCGCGCGGCTAATAAGGTGCAGCAGATTGCGGCTGGCTCGAACGCCACCGCCGGTCAGGCAGCACCCGGCTCGCGTTGCACCCGGCTGACGCGCGAACCTACGTTCGGCGCGCTCGGCGGCGGCGCACTCGCGGCCCTGTTATTGGCGGCGGGCGGCGCGGTGGCCGCGGCCATCATCGCCTCGACACAGGATAACAACCTCAATGTCGGCGGCACTGCGCCGATCTTCAGCCCGAGCCGTTAAGACTTGCGCGCTCAGGTTTAAGCTTCCACAGGTTGCGCTTGGCAGCACGCGCGACTTCACAAGGACTTTGCGGGTCACGCGGGGCAAGTCCCGTGTGACCCGCAAATTTTTGTCCGGCAGCAGTGGGACAGCTAACAGTTAGCTTTACGTTATGCACATCGCGGTCATCGGCACAGGCTACGTCGGATTAGTTACGGGTACATGCTTCGCCGAATTTGGCGTGGACGTGACCTGCGTAGATATAGATGCGGAGAAGATCGAGCGCCTCAAGCAAGGGCAGATGCCCATCTATGAGCCGGGGCTGGAACAACTCGTCGCGAAGAATGCACAGTCCGGCCGCTTGCGGTTCACGACCGATCTCAAAGCGGCCGTCGAGCAAGCCCTCGTCATCTTCCTCGCTGTTGGCACGCCGCCTAAAGCGGACGGCGCGGCCGATCTCGGCTACCTGGAAGAAGCCGCACGACAGATCGCCCGCGCGATGAACGGCTACAAGGTCATCGTCACGAAATCGACCGTGCCCGTCGGCACAGGCGAGCGAGTACGAGGCATCATCAAGGAGTACCAATCCCGCCCCATTAACTTCGCCATCGTCTCCAACCCCGAATTCCTGCGTGAGGGTGCAGCCATAGACGACTTCATGCGGCCCGACCGCGTCGTCATCGGCAGCCGCGATGAAGAGGCGACCGCGATCATGCGCGACCTCTATCGCCCGCTCTACTTGAATGAGACGCCGTTCGTGATCACGTCGGTCGAGGCGGCCGAGTTGATCAAGTACGCGGCCAATGCCTTCTTAGCCACCAAGATTTCTTTTATTAACGAGATTGCCAATCTGTGTGACCGCGTGGGCGCGGACGTACACGATGTGGCGCGGGCCATCGGCATGGATAACCGCATCGGGCGCAAGTTCTTACACCCCGGCCCCGGCTTTGGCGGTTCCTGCTTTCCCAAAGATACCCGCGCCCTCGTCCAGATCGCGCGGGAGTACGGCCTTGAGCCGTTGATCGTCAGCGCCGTGGTTGAGGTCAACGAACGGCAGCGGCAGTTGATGGTGGCCAAGCTCGAAACGCTGTTGGGCGAGTTGCGCGGGAGCGTGATCGCCGTGCTCGGTCTCGCCTTCAAGCCCGAGACCGACGACCTGCGGGAAGCGCCCGCCGTGGACATCATCCGCGTGCTCTTAGAGCGCGGGGCGCTTGTGCGCGCTTACGATCCGGTGGCTATGGATGCGGCGCGACAAACCTTGCCCGACATCACTTACGCAGTGGACGAGTACGACGCCGTTACGGAGGCGGATGCGCTCGTCTTCGTCACCGAGTGGAATCAGTTTCGCGCGCTCGACATGGAACGCATCAAGGGCCTGTTGCGCCAGCCCAAGATCGCTGATTTGCGTAACATCTACGAACCGGACGCCATGCGCGCTTTAGGGTTTGAATACATTGGCGTTGGCAGATGAACAGCAGAGGTCGCGATTAGAGATCGGTTTTCACTGCCCTCTGATCGCTAACCTCTAACCACTACTATGGCTCTCTCAGGTATCGTATTAGTCACGGGCGGGGCGGGCTTTATCGGCTCGCACATCGCGGCGACGCTCGCAGCGCAGGGAGCGCGCGTGCGGATCATGGACAATCTGTCCACCGGGCATCTTGAGAACATCGAAGAGATCGGTGGCGACATCGATTTTGTGCGCGCGAGCGTGAATGATACAGACGCGCTGAGGCGCGCACTCGAAGGCGTCGAACTGATCTTTCACGAGGCTGCGATTCCCTCTGTGCCCCGCTCGGTCGAGTACCCGCGTGAGACCCATGAGGCTTCCGTCGATGCCACTTTCTCGTTGCTGCTCGCGGCCAAGGAGCAGGGCGTGCGCCGCCTCGTCTATGCCGCCTCGTCTTCGGCGTATGGCGATCAACCGACGTTACCCAAAGTTGAGACGATGTTGCCTGAGCCGCTCTCGCCCTACGCGGTCGCCAAACTCGTCGGCGAATACTACTGTCAGGTGTTCACGCGCGTTTACGGGCTGGAGACCGTCTGCCTGCGTTACTTCAACGTGTTCGGCCCCCGGCAAGACCCCGGCTCGCAATACTCCGGCGTCATCTCGCGCTTCATCAGCGCGCTCATGCACGGCGAGCAACCCGTCATCTTTGGCGACGGCGAGCAATCGCGCGACTTCACCTACGTGGCCAATGCCGTCGATGCCAACCTGCGCGCCGCCGAGACTGTCGGCGGGGTGGGGCAAGTCATCAACGTCGCCAACGGGCAGCGCATCACGCTCAACCAATTGCTGGAAACATTAAAGCAACTGACCGGGCGTAGCGACGCGCAAGCCGAATATCATGCGCCCCGCGTCGGTGACGTGCGCCACAGTCTGGCCGACATCACCCGCGCCCGCGACCTATTGGGCTATGAGCCGCAGGTCGGCTTGGAAGAAGGCTTACGTAAGACGATGGATTGGTGGCAGCAAAGTCGCTTCAATCATTGACGGACGAACTCTCCCGGCACACTATTGTTCCTCAAGCGGTGGTGGGCTGGGCAAACAAACTGCGCAGACTGGTCGTGTAGGGGGCACGGGCCACACCTTTGTCGGTGATGATCGCGGCGATGAATTCGTTCGGCGTCACGTCGAAGGCGGGGTTTTGCACGTTGATGCCGGTGGGCGCGAGTTGTCGTCCGTGCATGTGTGTGACTTCTCGTGCGTCGCGCTCCTCAATTGGAATATGACTGCCGTCGGGCAGCGCAAGATCGATGGTCGAGATAGGCGCGGCGACGTAGAAGGGAATGTCGTGCTGCCGCGCGAGCACCGCGACCATGTACGTGCCGATCTTGTTCGCCGTGTCGCCGTTGGCCGCGATGCGATCCGCGCCGACGACGACCGCATCCACCTTGCCCTGTTTCATCACGTGTCCGGCCATGTTGTCTGTGATCAACGTGACGGGGATGTTATCTCGATCCAATTCCCATGCGGTCAATCGTGCGCCTTGCAGGAATGGGCGCGTCTCGTCGGCGATGACAGCGATACGCTTGCCCGCGTCGCGTGCGCCGCGAATGACGCCGAGCGCCGTGCCGTAATCGCCGGCCGTGGCGAGCGCGCCCGCGTTGCAGTGGGTCAATACGGTTGCGCCGTCGGCAAGTAGTTCGCCGCCAAAGCGGCCGAGCGCGCGATTCGCCGCGATGTCGTCGGCGTAGATCGTCTGCGCCTCCGCGACCATGCGCCGTTTGATCTCCTCGGCGTCTGACGTAGCGGCGGCCGCGCGCCGGAAAGCCGCGCGCATGCGCTCAATCGCCCAGAACAGATTGACGGCCGTGGGGCGCGTGCGACTCATCACGTCGCACATGTAGTCGAAGTCAGCTTGCAGATCAGGCACGGTGGTGGCCACGGCCTGCTGCAGTCCGACAGCGAGACCCAACGCGGCAGCCACGCCGATGGCCGGCGCACCGCGCACCGCCATCTGCTTGATCGCCTCCGCCACCTCTTCGCACGAACGCAAAATTAGATATTTCTCTTCGGTCGGCAGCAAACGCTGATCGATCATACGCACGCCTTCCGCCGTCCATTCGACAGTCTTAATCATACCGGACACATTCTCCCATTGTGGTTGAGTGCTGCGCGCAGCAGCAGCGAACATCGCGCTTGCGCGTCAGGTTGAACCGGCGGCATCTTACCCGACGCGCAGCGGGGCGGCAAAAGGCGCACGCAATCGTTGTGCTGACCAGGTACACTTCGAGCGGCGCTTACGCCGATTTCATGTGCCCACAGACGCGATGCTATACTCACACACAAGACACGCAGGTGCGACAATCTGAGCAACGAATGGCAAAGGTGAGCATACAAATACTGGCTAATAGCCAACACGTGCGGCGCACAGCGCAGATGTCAGCGCGCGGTGTTCGGTTAGTGGGCGCGTTCATGCTGGCGTGCCTCCTGCCCTGCGCGGTGTCCGCCTACACGATCATCATGCGCGGCGGGCGGCACATGACCGCGCCGGCCGCCTTCGTCGTCACGCAGACAGCTTTAACTTATACGGCCGCGCCCGGACTGAGCGTCACGCTGCCACTCACGCAGATCGATATCGCCGCCACCGAACGCGCCAACAACGAAGCACCCGGCAGTCTGTTGCGCCGTATTGGTGCGCAGGCTACGCAGACAGCCGCGCCGCTTGCGGCCGCCAGCGAGCAGGCACATAAACCTGCGCGCACTTTAACCAATCACGAACTTGAACCCCTGCGCCGCGCACGCCTGGAGCGCGAGCGCGCAGACGAAGCGCGGCGTAAGTCCTTAGGCTTACCTCCACTACCGGTCAACGAAGTGCGAAGCGCGGCCGAGGAAGCACAGGTCTTACGTCGCATCGCGCGGCAGTATGAACAGGCAACAGCGCAGGCTGAGAACTACTGGCGTGGGCGTGCTGCCACCCTGCGAATCGAAACGGCGGCGTTGGATGCGGAGCTTGACTTCCTACGCGCCCGGCTCACTGTCGCACTCAGGTGTTTCGGCAGCGCATTTCCTACAAGTCCCAGCGTGATCATTCCGTTCTATGCGCCGCGTCTGCCTACACAACTCGTGCCGGCGGGCAACTTCAGCGTAGCTGCCAGCGACACGCGCGCACAGGCAAGCGGGACTATCGCCATCGGCGGCGGTGCGGCGCGCAGCCAAATCTTACTCAATCAACAGAGCGCCAGCAGCACGTTGCAACGGCGCGTTATCGGCCCACACGGCGCGTTCGCCGCGCCCGTCGCCGTCTTTGCCGTCCCGTTCAATTATGCGGCGGTTGATGATGGGGCCTTGCGCGCGCGCCTTATCGCACTCGAAGCTGCCCGCGCCGGTCTCGATGCGCGCTGGCAGCAACTTGAAGACGAAGCGCGCCGCGCCGGCGCACTGCCCGGCTGGCTGCGCCAATGAAAAGAAATAGGTGGTAAGGCCACAGGCAGTTAAGCCATAACTGCTTTTTAACTGTCTGCTGTCTGTTACCTACTCCTACTACATACTATGAAAACTGGTTGGGAAACCGTCATCGGTTTAGAGATTCACGCGCAACTGAATACGGAGACGAAGATTTTTTGCGGTTGCTCGACGCGCTTCGGCGACGAGCCGAACGCGAACACGTGCCCCGTGTGTCTGGGTCTGCCCGGCGCGCTGCCGGTCTTGAACTGGCGCGCGGTCGAACTCGGCGCACGGGCCGCGCTGGCGCTCGGACTGCACCTCAATGAGCGTTCGATCTTCGCGCGCAAAAATTATTTTTATCCCGATCTGCCGAAGGGCTATCAGATTTCGCAGTTCGACTGGCCATTCTCCGAGCGTGGCGAACTTGAGATCATGACCGCCACCCGCGACGATAGCGGCCACGCGCGTGATTGGCGACCGCTGCACGTGCAAATCACGCGCCTGCATCTCGAAGAAGACGCAGGCAAGAACGTCCACGAGGGGCTGCCCGACACGGAGCGCTTCTCCTACGTCGATCTCAATCGCGCGGGCACGCCGCTCGCGGAGATCGTGACTGAGCCGGACTTCCGTTCTTCGTGGGAGGCTTACGACTACGTCAACCACGTGCGCCGCGCGTTGCTCTGGGTCGGCGCAAGCGAAGCGGACATGGAGAAGGGCAACCTGCGCTGTGAGGCTAACGTCTCGGTGCGGCACGTGGGCGCGACAGAGTTCGGCACGAAGGTCGAGTTGAAGAATTTGAATTCGGTACGCTTCATGCAAAAGGCCATCGAGTTCGAGATCGACCGGCAGATCAACCTGATTGAATCGGGCGGGCGCGTTACGCAAGAAACGCGTTTGTGGGACGACCGCGTGGGCGAGACGCGCGTAATGCGCTCGAAGGAAGAGGCGCATGATTATCGTTATTTCCCCGAACCGGACTTGCAACCGCTCGTGCTCACGGCCGAATTCATCGCGGACGTGCAGGCCGCGATGCCGGAATTGCCCGAAGCGCGGCGCAAGCGTTTCATGACCGAGTATGGGTTGAGCTACAACGACGCCGCGCAACTAACTGCGGAGCATTCGCTCGCGGACTACTACGAGCGCACGGCCGCAGCAGCGGCCAATCCGCGCGGCGCGGCCAACTGGATCAGATCAGAGTTGCTGCGTGAGCTTGAATCGTCGGGCCGCACGGCGGCGGAGAGTCCGGTCGCGGCCGCCGAGTTGGGCGCGCTCGTGCGACTGATTGACGAGGGGCAGATTAGCGGCAAGCAGGGCAAGGACGTGCTCGTCGAGATGTTCAAGTCGGGCAAGACGGCGGCGGTCATCGTTGCGGAGCAAGGGTTGGCGCAAGTCAGCGACGCGGGCGAGATCGAGCGTATCGTGGCCGAAGCTATCGCCGCCAATCCGAAACAACTCGAACAGTATCGCGCGGGCAAGACGGGTCTCATCGGCTTCTTCGTCGGGCAGGTGATGAAAGCGTCGCAGGGCAAGGCCAATCCTAAGTTGGTCAACGAATTGCTGACGGAAAAACTGAAAGCGTAAAAGGGGTGGGGCAATGGAACTGACGGGTAAGACGGCTGTCGTGACCGGCAGCACGAAGGGCATCGGGCGCGCGATTGCGGAGGCGTTATTGCGCGAAGGCCTGAACGTCTGCGTGAGTGCGCGGGACGATGACGAAGTGGTGCGCGCGGTTGCCGAGTTAAGTGATGCGGGCGAAGGAAACGTCGCGGGCGCGGTCTGCGACGTGCGCGATGAAGCGCAGGTGAGTGCGCTGTTCGCGCACGCGGTCGCGGAGTTCGGCGGCGTGGACGTGTTGGTGAACAACGCCGGCATCGGCCTCTTCGGCCGCGTCGATGAGATGTCATCCGCCGACTTTCGCGCGGTCATCGAGACGAATCTGTTCGGCGTCTTCTACTGTTGCCACGCGGCGATCCCGTTAATGAAAGAGCACGGCGGCGGCTACATTATCAACATCTCTTCACTCGCCGGCACGAACGCGCACCCGCAGATGGCGGCTTACAACGCCTCGAAGTTTGCCTTGAACGGTTTCAGCGAAGCCTTGATGCAAGAGGCACGGCACGATCAGATCAAGGTCAGCTACATCATGCCCGGCTCGGTCAACACGTACTTCGGCGACGACACGCCGGACGAGACCCAAGCCTGGCAGCTACAACCCGCTGACATCGCGCGCGTCGTCCTCGACCTCCTGCATCACGACGAGCGCAGCCTACCCAGCCGCGTCGAAATTCGGCCGAGTCGCCCACCGAAGAAATAATTGAGGGACACCTTGAGAGAGAAAATCCTCGCCTGCGCAGTCAGTCTGCTGTGTGTGTGCGGCGTGTCCGCTCAAGTTGGTGGCGGGCCGGCGCAGTCGGCCGCGCCACCGGTCGCCCAGTCGCCTGAGTCAGCCACTGATTTGGCCGAAGCGACGCGGTTGAGCCAGTCGGTGGTAAAACTTTTCAGCGAGCGGAGGTTTGATGAGGCGCTGCCACTCGCGGAGCGCGCGCTGGCCTTGAGAGAGAAGTGGCTAAAACCAGATGAGGTGAAAGTGGCTGATGCGCTGTTCAATCTGGCGGCGCTCTATGAAGGCAAAGGAAAATCCGACAAGGCGGAGCCGCTCTACCTGCGTGCCTTGCACATCTATGAGCGAGGGGCGGGCGCAAGCGAGCCGCGTTTAGCCGGCGTGTTGTATACCTTGGGCGTGATTCGCTATCGCAAGGGCAGCTACAGCCAGTCTGCCGCGTACCTTGAGCGCGCAGTCGCCTTGCAGGAGAAGTTGCAGGGCGCGGAGAGCCTCGAAGTGGCGGGCCTGCTATTAAGTCTCTCCGAGGTTTACGTCGTCAAGGGCGACTACAAACAAGCCACGCCGTTGTTGCAGCGCGCCGTCGTGATCTGGCGTAAAAAGCTTGACCGAGATGATCCGAAACTGGAGCAATACCACGACCGGATAAGCTGTATGATGATAACTAGCGGGCACAATGAAGAGTTGAGCAGAATCTTCACCGCGCCTGAGCCACCGCCGGGTGGGGCCACGTCCGACAGTGGTGTGTTGAACGGCCATGCCATTGAAAAGCCGGCACCGCGTTATCCCGAGGACGCCAGAGCGGCACATATCTCCGGCACAGTGGTCGTGAAAATCGTGGTGGACGAAACTGGCAAAGTGATTAAGGCTGATAGACTCTGCGGCCCGCAGGAGTTGGCCGGTGCTTCGGAAGAGGCAGCGCGCCGGGCACGTTTTACACCGACGTTACTTAACGGGCAGTCCGTCAAAGTCAGCGGCATCATCACCTACACCTTTAACCTTTCGGTGCGTTAGCGGATGAACTGCGCACATCAATGCGAGCGGTAGTGCAGCGCGTGACGCGCGCGTGCGTGCGCGTTGCAGGCGAGCCGGTGGGCGAGATCGGTGGCGGTCTCGCGGTGTTGCTCGGCATTGCGCGCGACGATACGGAGATGGATGCGCGTTACGTGCTTGATAAGATCACGGGCCTGCGCGTGTTTGACGACGCTGAAGGTCGTATGAATTTATCGGTGGTTGAAACGGGTGGCGCGTTGCTTGTCGTGTCGCAGTTCACTTTGTATGGCGACGTGCGGCGCGGGCGCAGACCTTCGTGGAGCGAGGCCGCACCGCCGGAGATGGCTGAGCCGCTCTATGATTATTTCGTCGCGCAGGCATGCGAGCGGATCAAGCGCGTGGCGACGGGGAGCTTTCGCCGCATGATGGCGGTGGAGTTGGTGAACGATGGGCCCGTGACGATTCTGCTCGATAGTCGGAAATTGTTTTGAGTTTAGTTGAAAAGGAAGCGAAGGATTCAGGAATGAGCTTGAATGTGCGGTTGGCGATGACGGTCTTGTGTTGTGGTGCATTCGTGTTGCTGTGCGCTTGTAACGAGGGGGCGCGGCAGGCGACGACGGACGCGGATGGAGACAACGCGACGAGCGCGCATGTGAAGAAGGATGCGAAGCCGGAGCCGGACGCGCAGGTCGCGGTGCTTGAGACGGATTACGGCCGGATCGTGATCGAGTTGTATCCGAACCTTGCGCCGCAGATGGTCGCGCGCTTCAAGCAACTCGCTGGCGAGGGCTTCTACAATGGCACGACCTTCCACCGTATCGACCCGGAACTTGGCATCATCCAGGGCGGCGATCCGCTCTCGAAAGATAACGATCCGATGAACGATGGCACCGGCAGTTCGCCGCTGCCGAAACTACCGGCGGAATTTAGCGATCTGCCTTACGAGCGCGGCACGGTCGGCGCGGCCCGCGCGCAGGCTGAAGACTCGGCTAACTGTCAGTTCTTCATCACGCTCAAACGCCAGCCCGCCTTCGACGAGCATTACACCATCTTCGGCAAAGTCGTCGCCGGGCTAAATGATGCCGACATCATCAGCCACGCGCCCGTGCGCGCAGGCTCGGATCATCCCGACGACAAAATCACGATCAAGAGCATCACGCTGCAACCGCGCCAGCCGTAGAAACTACAAACCGCCGCGTAAAAGACAGCGCGCCCAGTTCAGACAATTTCTGAACTGGGCGCGCTGTCTTTATCAGTGCCAACTTTTTAGATCGAATCGTCTTCGGTCTTTGAGCGCGGGTCGAGTTCAAAGCGTTGGCGGTCGCGGCGTTCGATCTTGTTGAGCAGATCGAGTTCTTGGTTATCTTCGTAGTTGACGCCGACGGCGTGAGCGTTCGCTTCCACATCGGACTGATCGGGCGTCGGGTTGTCGCCGCCGACGGACTCAGTGCCGCTGTCGTTCACGTCCTCCCACGAGGCGTCGAGGTCGCCGCCGGCGTCGGCGGGCGAGGCCGCGGTGTTATTGCGCAGCCGTTGCGCCAGTTGGTCTGGGTCTTTGGGCGCGCGGGCGATCTCCTCTTCCATAAACTCTTCGATCTCAGGGTTCGGCACGAAATTGGGATCGTTACTCAGATACTCAAAATCTTCCGGTTTTTTCGTTGGCATCGTGTGCCTCCTGGTTCATATTACTAGCCGCTAACTTTCAGCTCAGACGATAGTTGTAGCCACCGGCGTGTGGTCTGCGGACGACATAACCCGCGCACAATCGACAGCTAATTATTAATTGCTTTGTCTGGGCCATCAATATAACAAACAGTGGTAGCGGCGGCAATCAACCCGGTCGGCGGTGAAAGGTGAGCCGCTTGACCTTTAATGATGTGCGCCATAAACTTGCGCTATCTGTTATTCAACGAAGCACACAGCAACGAGGCGGCCATGACCAATCCGGCCATCGTGTCGCCAGAGTTGCGTGCAGCCGCTAACCGGAACGCAAAGGCCCATAGCGCGCGTGCCCAGACGGTGAACATCCAATGACCCATAATCTATTCAATACGCTGCAAACGTTCGACGCGGGCACGGGCCGGCAAGGGCAGTTTTATTCGCTGCCGCAACTGGAAGCAGCGGGCGTCGGGCCTGTCTCGCGTCTGCCGGTCAGCATCCGCATCGTGCTCGAATCGGTCCTGCGTAACTACGATGAAAAGACGGTCGAAGAGGCGGACGTGCGGGCGCTGGCCAACTGGGCCGCGCAGGCGGAGCGGACGGACGAGATTCCGTTCGTTGTCGCGCGCGTGCTGTTGCAAGACTTCACAGGCGTCCCGCTCCTGGTCGATCTCGCGGCGATGCGCTCGGCGGTGGCGCGCATGGGGCGCGATCCGAAGATCATCGAGCCGCTCGTGCCGGTCGATCTCGTGATCGATCATTCGGTGCAGGTTGATTTCTGGAGCAGCCCCGACGCCTTGCGGTTGAATATGGAGACGGAGTTTCGGCGCAACCGTTCGCGCTACCAGTTTTTGAAATGGGGCACGCAGGCGTTCGACGGCTTCCGCGTCATCCCGCCGGGCATAGGCATCTGTCATCAGGTCAACCTCGAATATCTGGCGCAGGGCGTGAGCGAGAAGGAAGGCATCTTTTATCCCGACACGCTCGTCGGGACAGACTCGCACACGACGATGATCAACGGTCTCGGCGTTGTCGGCTGGGGCGTGGGTGGGATTGAAGCGGAAGCCGCGATGTTGGGCCAGCCGGTTTACATCCTGACACCCGATGTGGTCGGCGTGCATCTGTCGGGCAGTTTGCGTGAAGGGACGACGGCGACCGATCTGGTCTTGCGCGTAACGGAGATGCTGCGGAAGGCGAAGGTCGTCGGCAAGTTTGTCGAGTTTCATGGCGCAGGCGCGACGAGTTTGCCGGTGACTGATCGGGCGACGATTGCGAACATGGCTCCTGAGTATGGCGCGACGATGGGCTTTTTTCCGGTGGACGAGAAGACCTGCGCGTACATGCTCGCGACGGGGCGCGACGAGCGGCACGTCGAAACTTTCCGCCGCTACTACGAGGCGCAAGGTTTGTTCGGCATCCCGCAGCAAGGGCAATGCCAGTACAGTCAGTTGCTCGACCTCGACCTCGGTGAAATACAGCCGAGCGTGGCCGGGCCGAAACGGCCGCAGGATCGCATCGAGTTATCGAGTCTAAAAGATAAATTTAACGAGTTGTTGCAAAAGCCGGTAGGCGAGAATGGTTATAACAAATCGGCGGCTGAGGCAGATAAGCGTTTTCGTGGGCGCATCGGCGTCAGCGCCGCAATCGTGCCGCAGGCGATAGAGGGCGGCGGGGCGCAGGAGCAAGAGACGCAACCGGCCGGTGCGGGCCACACCAGCGATAAGAACACGAGCCTGTTGACCGAGACGGAGATGATTAACAACCGTCCGACGCCCGACCGCGTGGTCGAGATTCCGGCGGATGAATTTCCCGGAGGGGTGGTCAATCTAGGGCACGGCGACGTGGTTATCGCGGCGATCACTTCATGCACCAATACCTCGAATCCCAGCGTCATGCTGGGCGCGGGCTTACTGGCGAAGAAAGCAGTCGAGCGCGGATTAAAGGTGCGCCCGGCGGTGAAAGCCTCGCTCGCACCCGGTTCGCGTGTCGTCTCGGAATACTTAGAGCGCGCGGGGCTGCAAACGTATCTCAATCAACTTGGCTTCAATCTCGTCGGCTATGGTTGCACCACCTGCATCGGCAATTCAGGGCCGCTCGATCCGCGCATCGAAGATTTGATCACGCAGAACGATCTCGTGGCCGCGGCCGTTCTCTCCGGCAATCGCAATTTCGAGGCGCGCGTCCATCAGAGCGTCAAGGCGAACTTCCTCACTAGCCCGCCGCTCGTCGTCGCCTTCGCGCTCGCCGGCCGGATCAATATCGATCTAACGAGCGAACCGCTCGGTCAGGGCGACGATGGCGCGGATGTTTATCTCAAGGACATCTGGCCCACCCTCGCGGAGATCGGCGCGTTGCTCGGCACGGCGACCGACCCGGACACTTATCGCAAACTCTACAGCGACTTCGCCGAACAGAATCCGCTGTGGAACGAAATCCCGTCGGTCGAAGGCGAGGTCTATGCGTGGGACGAGCACTCGACTTACATCCAAGAGCCGCCCTACTTCGAGAAGTTCAGCATGGAGCCGGGGCAGTTCTGCGACATCAAGAATATGCGCCCGCTCGCCATCTTCGGCGACTCGGTGACGACCGATCACATCTCGCCCGCCGGCGCGATCAAGATGAAGTCGCCCGCCGGTCGTTATCTACTATTAAAGGGCGTGAAGCTTGAAGACTTCAACTCCTACGGCGCGCGGCGCGGTAATCATCAGGTGATGGTGCGCGGCACGTTCGCCAACGTGCGGATCAAAAATCAGATGGTGCCCGGCACGGAGGGCGGCGTGACGTTGCTTGAGCCGACCGGCGAGCAGATGCCGATCTATGATGCGTCGGTGCATTATCAAGCGGCGGGTGCGTCGCTCATGGTCTTCGCCGGGCAAGAGTACGGTACGGGCAGTTCGCGCGATTGGGCGGCGAAGGGCACACGTCTGCTGGGCGTGCGCGCCGTTGTCGCCGAGAGTTTCGAGCGCATCCACCGCAGCAACCTCGTCGGCATGGGCGTACTACCCTGTCAGTTCAAAGAGGGCACAAACGCGCAAACCCTGAAACTCGATGGCACGGAGACATTCGACCTGATTGGTTTGGAGACCGGCGACATCAGGCCGCGCCAGGACGTGACGCTCGTCATCCACCGTGACAACGACGAGACTGAAGAAGTGCCCGTCACATTGCGCATCGATACGCCGATTGAGATCGACTACTACCGGCACGGCGGCATCCTGCCCTTTGTGCTGCGCCAGTTGCTCGCGCAAGCGCAATAAAACAGTAGGCGGTAGCAGAGGCAGCAGTCTGGCGCAATTCCCTACCGCCTATTATTATGACTTCATTCTTGCTCACCGCTGCCGGCACGTTGCTGTTGCTGTTCGTGGTTTACGATGTGTATGCCACGATCCTGCACGCGCGCGGGCGGTCGGGCCCGCTCAGTGAGACGTTGTATCGCATCGTCTGGCGGTTGACCCGCATGCTGGCCGCGCCGTTCGCGCGGCCACGTCGCCATCGCACACTCAACGCCGTTGGCCCCATCCTGCTGCCGTCGATCATCGTCGCCTACATCTTGCTGCTTATCATCGCGTTCGCGCTGGTTTACTGGCCGCGGATGCCGGCGCAATTTGTCGTCGCGCCGCAGTCCGTCACCCTGCCGTGGTTGGACTCGCTTTACTTTAGCGGCATCACGCTCGTCACGGTCGGCTATGGCGACATCGCGCCGCATACGACGTTGATGCGCGTCGTCGCACTCGTCGAGGGCGCGAGCGGGTTTGCGCTCATCTCGCTTGGCGTCACCTATCTGATCACCGTCTATGGCGCGCTTGAGCGCAAACGCGCCCTCGCACTGTCGTTTTATCATCAGGCGGATGAAGGCGCGGACGCCGCCGGCTTTATCGCGCACCACTTCGTGGCGGGCCGCTTCTACGGTCTCGAAGTCGTCCTCCGCACCGCCGCGCGCGACCTACAGGAAATTCTTGAAGCGCACATCGAGCATCCGGTCATACACTACTTTCACCCGGCCGAGGTGCATAAGAGTTTTCCGCGCGTGTTGTTTCTCGCGTTGGAAATCTGCGCCGTCCTGCGCGCCTGTCTCGACGAAGAGGCATACCGCGACATCATCGATCACCCGGAAGTGCGCACGCTCGAATCGAGCGCCCGCCACGTATTGGGCGAGTTGGTCAAAGGCCTTGCGCTCGAACGTGGTGGAACTGGCCGCGATGAAAACAAAACGGAAGAAGAGCGGCGCTGGCGACGCCGGTACGAGCGTAGCTTACGCCGGTTCACGCGGGCCGGCATCAAGACGCGCCCGGATGTGGAGGCCGGCTATGCCACTTATCGTGCCCGGCGCGAAGAGTGGGAGGCGCAGTTGCACCGCTTCGCCAGTTTTCTCGGGTACGAATGGGAAGAGATCACGGGCGACCATCATCTCAGTTCGGCGGCGGAAGAGGCGGCGTGAGCGGGGCCACGCGCATTTCGACTTTCAGCTTTCGTTGATGCTAAAGTAGCACCCGACAATAAAATGTCTCTCCAACATAATCTTTAATTCGCAAACTTTAAGGAGCGAGTCTTTCATGTCAACCGCGCAATCCGCAGCCGACACACCGCGCCGTTATCAACTCTTCATCGGTGGCGCGTGGGTGGATGCCGAATCAGGTAAAACTTTCACTTCACTGAACCCCGCGACCGGCGCACCGCTTGCCGAAGTGGCCGAAGCGGACAAGGCCGACATTGATAAAGCGGTCATGGCCGCGCGCAAAGCGTTTGAGGGCAAGTGGGCGCGAGTCAGCGCACGTGATCGCGGGCGGATGATCTATAAGCTCGCGCAACTCGTCGAGGCGCACGCGAAAGAGTTGGCCGCGCTGGAAACGGCCGACAACGGCAAGCCGATCCGCGAGTCGGCTTACGTCGATCTGCCGCAGGTGGTCGAGAATCTGGAATACTTCGCCGGTTGGGCAACGAAGATCGAGGGCGAGACGATCCCCGTGCCCGGCCAGTTTTTCAACTACACGCTGCGTGAGCCGGTCGGCGTCTGCGGGCAGATCGTGCCGTGGAATTTTCCGCTCTTGATGACGGCGTGGAAGATCGCGCCCGCGCTCGCCGCCGGCAACACGATTGTGTTGAAGCCCGCCGAGCAGACGCCGGTCACGGCGCTTGAGTTAGGCAAACTCATTCAAGAGGCGGGCTTCCCCGAAGGCGTGGTTAACATTGTGCCCGGTTACGGCGAGACGGCGGGCGCGGCGCTGGCCGCGCACCCCGGCGTGGACAAGATCGCTTTCACCGGCTCGACCGAAGTCGGCAAACTGATCGCGCACGCCGCCGCCGACAATCTCACGAAGGTCTCACTTGAGTTGGGCGGCAAAGCGCCGAACATTGTCTGCGCCGACGCCGACATTGAACAAGCCGTGAGCGGCGCGTTGATGGCCATCTTTTACAATCAAGGCCAAACCTGCACCGCCGGCTCGCGCCTCTTTCTCGACGAGCGTATCAAGGACGAGTTTCTTGAACGCTTCAAGGCCAAGGCCGAGCAGATCAAGGTGGGCGATCCGACGGACAAGACAACGCAGATGGGGCCGCAGGTGTCGCAAGCACAACTTGATCGTATTAAGGGCTACGTGGACATCGCCCGCGCGGAAGGCGCGACCGTATTCAGCGGCGGTGCGTCGCCTGAACTTGCGGAACAGTTTCGGGGCGGCTACTTTTTCAGCCCGACCATCTTTAGCGAAGTCACCAACAAGATGCGGGTCGCGCAAGAAGAGATTTTTGGCCCCGTCTCTTCCGTCATCACTTTCACGGACGAGACCGATCTGATCCGACAAGCGAACGACACGATCTATGGTCTCTCGGCCGGCGTCTGGACGCGCGACATTACGCGCGCACATCGGTTCGCCCGCGAGATCAAGGCGGGCGTTGTCTGGATCAATACCTTTAACATCATGAACGCCGCGTCGCCCTTTGGTGGCTACAAGCAGTCGGGCTACGGGCGCGAGATGGGCCGCCACGCGCTCGATCTCTACACGCAAGTCAAGAGCGTCTGGGTCGATCTTTCAGGCAAACCCATCGGCTGGTTTGGCAACTAAGGAAAATGATGAACGATGAACGCGGAATGATGAATGAAAGACAATAAGTGTTGGCGCTTTAATTCATCATTCATCATTCCGCGTTCATCGTTTGTTTTTCGCTCTCCCGCATTTCATACGAAAGAAGGAGCAGCTATGCGTTCACGTCGCACAATCGGTCTATTGTCGCTCACGCTCTTTAGCGTAGTTTTACTAACTGCCTGCCCGTCGCAGACGAACATCGGCAAGATCAACTCCGACCCGGATCGTTATCGCAACAAGGAAGTCGGCATCGTGGGGAACGTCACGGACGGGTTCGGCGTCACGTTCGTGGGCGGTGCGTACAAAGTTGATGACGGGACGGGTTCGATCTGGGTCGTCACGAAAGGCGGCAGCACACCGTCGAAGGGCGCACGGGTCGGGGTGAAGGGGCGCGTGCTGAACGGTTTCAACTTTGGCGGGCGCAACTTCGGCACAGTCATCCAAGAGTCCGAGCATCGCACCAAGTAAGCAGCGCTTGCGTCATTGCTGTATCTGTTCATTGAAGCAATGACTCATTGAACGAATGAATCAATTGCTCTCGGCGCTCGCTGCGCACTTTGCTGCGCTGCACGCGCGCGCACTCGCGCTCGTGCAACTTGTGCCGCCGGATAAGTTGTACTGGCAGCCGCGTGCAGCGCGCGTCCTGCCTATCTACTCGTGCGGTGAATACGTGTTGCGTTCGGCCGCGTGCGTCGAACAGACTTTCGGCGGTATCACGGCGAATCTGTGGGATGATCCGTTCGAGTGGACATTGCCCGAAGCGTTGCCCACGCCCGCGCATGTCGCGGCTTATTTAGCGGAAGTGGAAGCGACCCGGCTGCGCGGTTGCGCGCTCATGCATAGCGACAACGAGTTATGGCAAGAGATCGCCGTGCCGGCCGGCGAGATGCGGACGCTCTATACGCTCCTACTCGACACACTCATGCGCGCCGCGCATTATCAAGGCCGCGCCTGCGCGACGTTCCGCCTTTTCTCCGACGCGCCGCTACCGCCGGTCTGAATCGAGCGGGCAACTCAAGGCCAGGAGCTTGCGACCACGAAGGCCCACGAAAAACCACGAAACATGCAGCCGCGCCGGGGCGTTGGTCTTAGGGCGTGCGACTTAGTGGCGCACAACAATTGCTGAAGTGAGGTCTCCCCGAAATGTTTTGCCCTAAGTGTAGTCAGCAACAAGCGGATGGCTCGCGCTTCTGTTCGCGCTGCGGGTTTCCGCTCGCAGGTGTGAACGAGTTGCTCGTGAGCGGCGGGCAACTGCCGGTCGTGGCGGCCGCCCCGGCCAGTGGCCCGCGCGGCCGCTCGCCCAAACGCAAGGGCGTGCGCCAGGGTGGCGGGCTGATGCTCATCGCCGTCTTCCTGATCCCGGCGCTGGCGATCTTGCAAGAACTGCTGCACATCAACGGCGATTGGCCGCTGCTCGGTGTGCTCGCCTTTCTGGGTGGGCTGCTGCGCATACTCTACGCGGTCTTCTTTGAGGACAACACGCCCAGCGTGGCTGAGACTATGCCCGCGTATGCCGCTCCGCCCGTACCGGCGCAACTCGGTGGGGCACAGCAGTCCGCTTTGCCGCCCGCGCAGGGCACGCCCGTCTATGCGTACCGGCCGCCGCAAATGCACACCGCCGAAATGCAGCCGCCTGCCAGCGTGACGGATCACACCACGCGCCTGCTCGAACAACAGGCTGACACGGAGCAGGATAAGCACTAACGCCACGTACAGATGAACGCCTCCGCCGCCCTGCGCTCGCGTCTGCGGGCGCGAATCGCACAGACCGGCCCCATCACCTTTCGAGACTGGATGGATGCAGCGCTCTACGATGAGCGCGGGGGGTACTATGCCCGCCCAGACCTCGCGCGTTGGGGGCGCACCGGCGACTATCGCACCAGCCCTGAATGCAGCCCGCTCTTCGCCGCCACCTGCGCACACTACTTCGCGCAACTCTATACCGAACTCGGCACACCCGAACGCTGGACGATCATCGAAGCCGGCGCAGGCAACGGCCGCTTCGCGGCGGGCGTGCTGGACACCTTCGCGCACGAGCATCCCGCCCTCTTGCGCGCAACGCAGTACGTGATTGACGAACGCAGCGCCGACGCCCAGGCGCGTGCGCGTGAACTGCTTGACGCACACGTGGAGCGCGTTGATTATGCTTCGCTGTTCGAGTTATCCGGGCCGGTACGCGGCGGATTGATCTTCGCTAACGAGTTGCTTGACGCGCTGCCCGTGCATCGCGTCGTGCAGCGTGGCGGCCAACTGCGCGAGTTGTGCGTCGGGTTGGATGGGGCCGGGAAGTTCATCTGGGTTGAATGCGCGCCGGGCACGCCGCGCCTCGCGGAGCATTTCGCGCGCCTGCATGTCACGCTGGCGGAAGGCCAGGCGGCCGAGGTGAATCTCGCTGCCGCTGACTGGATCACGCAGGCCGCTCATGCGCTGGCGCGCGGCTTCATCATGCTCATTGACTACGGCGCAGAAGCCACAGCGCTTTATGATGTTCGGCAGCGGCCCGACGGCACATTGCGCGCGTTCCAGCAACATCAACTGAGTGCCGACGTGCTGGCGCGACCCGGCGAGCAAGATTTAACCACAACCGTCAACTGGACACAGATCAAACAGGCGGCCGCGGCCGCAGGTCTGCGCACCGTCCTCCATGTTCGGCAAGACGAATTTCTTTTACGCGCCGGCCTGCTCGAACAGCTCGAACGCATGAGCGCGCGGTTGCCCGACGAAGCCGCGTGCATCGCCCTGCGCCTCTCCGCGCGCGAGATGCTTCTCCCCGGCGGTATGAGCCAGAGCTTTCAAGTGTTGGTCTTGGAAAAGTGAGACGGCGGTTTCAGCCAGCGGTTTTCAGTTTATCCAGATAGTGTTTGCGAAACTTTGCCACCTTCGGGGCGACGACCGCGCGGCAATAAGGCTGATTCTGGTTCCGCGCGAAATACTCTTGATGGTAATCCTCCGCCGGGTAGAACTCCGTGAGCGGCACGACCTCGGTGACGATGGGCGCAGCCCAGACGCCGGCCGCTTGCAGTTCGGCGATCACGGCCGCCGCCGCGCGCTGCTGTTCGGGCGAGTGATAGAAGATGGCCGAACGATATTGCGTGCCCGTGTCAGCGCCCTGCCGGTTCAGCGTGGTGGGATCATGAATCGAGAAGAACACGCGCAGCAGATCATCGTAAGTGACAACCTGCGGGTCGAAGGTTAACTGCACCACCTCGGCGTGGCCGGTGGTGCCCGCGCAGACGCGTTCGTAAGAAGGCTGCGGCACGTGGCCGCCGGCATAGCCAGACACGACGCGCGTCACGCCGCGCAAGTCCGCGTACACCGCCTCCAGACACCAAAAGCAACCGCCGGCCAGCGTGGCGGTCTCAGTAGAATTATTAGCACTCATAATTGATTGTAAACCTCGTCCCCATCATAAATCTCATCTGGCATCAGCACAAATCAGGGCCGCGCAAAATAGCTATCGCGTTTTGCGGGCGGGCGGCGGCACAGGCCAACTATCTTTTCCATGCAAAGATATACGCCCGCTGACTTTGATACTCTATTGTCTCTGGGTACGGGTCTCTTGCTATTACCTCCGCTAGCTCAAAGCCTGCCGCCTTGAGATAGTTCTTCACCTCTTCGGGTTCAAAGAAGAGAAAATCCAGGGACACTGCTTTCCCCCACCACTCATCGAGATGCTTGATTTCTTGTCCGATATGGAAGGTAAGCAATAACATGCCCTGCGGACGTAGCACACGCTTGCACTCCCGCAAAGCCTGCACTACCTGCTGGCGGGGAAGGTGGACGATAGAATAAAAGGCCGCTATCCCGCCGTAAGCACTGTCCGCGACATCAGCGAGCGCCAGCATATCGCCTGCTTGAAAGGGAATCTCTGGATTCAATCTCTGTGCTTGTTGCACCATTGCTGGCGACAAATCAACGCCGCAAACTTTTACTCCCTGACTGTGTAAATAACGAGCGATTTGTCCGGGCCCACATCCCAGATCACAGATGAGGCCTAAGCTGCCTACCTTTTCAGCCAACCAATCAAGCATCTTTCGGTCAAATGGTTTGTTATCCATTTCGGCACGAAATTGCCTGGCGTAATCCTCTGCCACGCGGTCATAACTGCTTTGGAGGTCATCACTCATCGACTTCGTTTCTTTCAGTTAATCATCTTCCATCCCTCTCGCCAGGCAGCTAACTATTATTCTAATGCATAGTGCAGAATAATACCGGGCAAGACGGGATTTTCATACGAAGTGTTGGATAATACTCGGACTTAAGGGATTCTCCGGCCGCTGGCTGGATAGCAATTGTTAAGACAAATGAGTGTCGCTGTCATCGCCAGCGACACTCATTTGTGCGGACTTGAATTCCCGAAAGGGGCAGCCAACTGCGCGGCTACTCTTCCTCTTCTGCTCTGATGCGGCCTTCGGCGCGAGCCTGTTCGACGATCTTCTGGGCGATCTGGCCGGGGACGGGATCGTAGTGAGAGAATTCCATGTGATAGGAGCCGCGTGCGCCGGTGATCGAGTTGAGTTTCGATTGATAGTCGAGCATCTCGGCCATCGGCGCTTGCGCTTTGATGACCTGATTCTTGCCGCGCATCTCCATGCCTTGCACGCGCCCGCGCCGCGAGTTCAAATCGCCCATG
>JBBQGM010000085.1:0-22805 GCA_038322995.1 Pyrinomonadales bacterium | reverse complement strand
CGTGAACTTGCCGTATCAGGGCGGCGTCTTTCCCGGTCAGTACGGCGCGGCGCGCATCTTCTATTACAACTCGATCATGCGGCGCTATTTGCGCGTGCCGCAGATCGCGGCCGTGATGGGGCCGTGCGTCGCGGGCGGCGCATACCTGCCCGCACTCTCGGACACGATCATCATGGTCGAGCAGACCTCGTTCATGGGGCTCGGCGGCGCAAATCTCGTCAAAGGCGCGACCGGGCAGACGATTGATAACGAGACGCTCGGCGGCGCACGCACGCACACAGAGTTGTCGGGCGTGGCGCACTACCGCGTGGCCAGTGACGAAGAGTGTCTGGTGAAGATCAGAGAGTTCGTGTCGGAGTTGCCGCCGCCGCAATTGCGCGCGTTGTCGCTCGCGGAGAGCAGAGAGGCAGCGCGGCCCGAGGCCGATCTCTATCAACTGATCCCGGAAGATCACCGGCAGCCTTACGATGCGCGGGCGGTCTTGAGTTGCATCATTGACGAAGGGCACTTGGATGAGTTTCAAGCCGACTACGCCAAAGAGATGATCACGGGGCACGCGCGCATCGACGGCATACAGGTCGGCATCATCGCCAACAGTCGCGGCCTGTTGCGGGCGCAGAGCGGCCCGCCGAAGTTTGGCGGCATCATCTACACGGAGTCGGCCGAGAAGGTCGCTTACTTCATCGACGTGTGCGACCGGCAGCGCACGCCGCTCGTCTTTATACAGGATGTGTCCGGCTTCATGGTCGGCGCGGAAGCCGAGCATAGCGGCATCATTCGCGCGGGCGCGCGGTTCGTCGAAGCGATGGCGACGGCGAGCGTGCCGAAGATCGTCTTGACGATCAATCACGCCTCGGGCGCGGGCTACTACGCGATGGCGGGGCAGGGCTTCGATCCCGATTTCATTTTCAGTTGGCCGACGGGGCGCATGGGCGTGATGGAAGGCGACTCGGCCGTGCAAGCTCTGTTCGGCACGCAACTCGATAAATTGAAACGCGCGGGCCAAGCGCCGGACGAACAACTGCAAACGGAGATGGCGCAAGTGCGGGCCGATTACGACGAGCAGTTGGATGCCAAGTACGCGGCGGCGCGCGGTTTCGTGGATGCGGTCATCGCGCCCGAAGAGACGCGCGCGGCGCTGGCCTTGGCCTTGCGCGTCACGGCCAACTTCGCGGGGCCGCATCTCGGCCAGTTCGTCTTGCCGCCGCAAGCGCTGTGAGGCGCACGCATTTGCTCGTGCAATGTAACGGCTTTTTGTGCGAAACTAGGGGCATAGGTTTTTAAGCACACAATTGTCAGGCGTCTCTAATCCCCCAACTGCCGGCGCACTTGCTCCGGTAGCCGCTGGCACAAGTCGCAACCGGTCTCGCGCGGCGCGCGGCTTTCAGGCGCACGTTATGCGAGCTTGATTTTGACGCGAGGGCTGCCGCCGTGCAGCACGCGATTTACTACAGGAGGAGAAGAACCGTGAAGCAGAGCAACAAGAGCACACTGTTACGTCTGTGCGTCCTCGTCGTCACGTTCGTGCTGGTCGGCGCTGACGTGGTCGGGCTGGCGCAGAACACGAACAGCAGCACGACCAGCGAACCATCGATGCAGAACGACAGCATGACCACGAACGCCAACATGGGGCGGCGCACGCGGCGCGGCACACGCCGCCGCAGCGGTGCCCGGCGTAGCACGATGAACGCCAACACTGGCGACATGCCCGCCGAAGCGACCGTGGGCGGTGAGAATGCAAACATGGCCGGCGACACTTCCATGCAAGGCACAAACGACAACGCCGGCATGGCTGAGAACATGAACATGGGCACTGGTGGTCGGCGGCGGCGCGGTCGTCGTCGTTCCGCTTCGATGGCCACACCGGCGGGCGATACGATGGCCACGCCCGCTGACACGTCCGGCGCGATGGCAACCGGCGGCATGATGCAGGGCGGCCTCGGCCGCGTGGGCGAGGCGACGAGTCTCGACGGCACTTACGCCGGTACGATCAACTATCCTGACGGTGGCATGACCGGCGACGCGACGCTGACCATCACCGGCAACACTTTCACCCTCGGCGATCAGAGCGGCACACTCACGACGCAAACGTGGCCCGGCTACACAGCCGTCTCGATGCGCTTTGGCACAGAGATGCCCGCCAAGATTGTCTCGCTCCGTGCGAAGAAAACAGGCAGCGGGCTGATGCTTATGAACGTGAGTGGCGAGTCGCATCAGTTCTCATTCCGCAGCAGTGGTGGCGGCGCGATGGGTGGTGGTCGGCGGCGTGGCCGGCGGCGTGGCGCGATGTCCACAATGCCGACTGACATGGCGGCTCCGCCGGCCGATTCGGCCGCACCGCCAACTGACATGGCGGCCCCGCCGGCCGCGGACGCTTCTATGGCTATGCCCGCAACAGAGCCGGCCGCGTCTACGGGCGGCCGCCGGCGGCGCGGCGCGCGGCGGCGTAGTGGCAACATGAACGCGAACATGGAAGGCAACATGAACATGTCCGGCAACGAGAGCATGGACAACATGAACGGCAACATGGAAGCGAACATGAACGGCAACATGGAAGGCAATATGAATATGAGCGGGAACATGAACATGGGTGGCCGGCGGCGGCGCGGCGGTGCTCGTCGCCGGGGCGGCAACATGAACATGAACTCGAACATGAATATGAACGACAACATGAGCGGCAACGTGAACAACAGCAACACGCCGCACAGGTAGGCACGTAAATGGCGAACGACGGCCGGGCGCGCTTGCGCTTCGGCCCGTCGCTTCGCACCCACGTTTCAACACGCGGGCGACGCGTCCTCAACGATGGTCGCGCCGCCCGCGCAACTTTTTCCACCGCAGTATAATCCGAATGATGAAAGCGAAGATTCGCATCGCCGGCGGGCAGGGCTTCTGGGGCGACATGCTCGACGCGCCCGTGCGCCAGGTCAACGACGGCCCCATCGATTATTTAATGCTCGACTACCTCGCCGAAGTCACCATGTCGATCATGCAGAAGCAGCGGGCGCGTGACCCGCGCATGGGCTACGCGCGCGACTTCGTGCCGCTCATGCGCGAACTGCTGCCCGCCTGTGTGGCGCGCGACATACGTGTGACGGCGAACGCGGGCGGCGTTAATCCGCCCGCCTGTGCTGCCGCCGTCGCCGACGTGGCGCGCGAACTTGGTCTCGGCGGCCAACTGAAAATCGGCATCGTCACCGGCGACGATGTGCTGGCCCGGCTCGACGATTTTCTCGCGCGCGGGATCGAACTGCGCAATATGGACACGAACGAGCCGCTCGCCACTGTGCGCGATAAAATTCAAAGCGCGAACGTCTATCTCGGCGCGTGGCCGATGGTCGAAGCCTTACAACGCGGCGCGCGCGTTGTCATCACGGGCCGCGCCACCGACACGGGGCTGACGCTCGCACCGCTCATCCACGAGTTCGGCTGGCGCGCCGACGATTGGGCCAGACTCGCCGCCGGCACTATCGCCGGCCACATCATCGAATGCGGCGCGCAATGTTCCGGCGGCAACTGTCAGTTCGAGTGGCAGAGTATCCCCGATATGGCGAACGTCGGTTATCCGATTGTCGAAGCAGCGCCCGACGGCACATTCATCATCACGAAACACGAGGGCACGGGCGGGCGTGTCTCTGTGCCATCAGTCAAGGAACAACTTGTCTATGAGATGGGCGATCCGCACGAGTACATCACGCCCGATTGCGTCGCGGACTTCACGACGATCAGACTTGAGGACGCAGGTATAGATCGTGTGCGCGTTCACGGCATCAAGGGCCAACCGGCGACCGAGTTTCTGAAAGTCTCGATCAGCTATTCGGCCGGCTACAAGGCCGTCGGCACACTCGTCTATTCGTGGCCCGACGCTTATGCGAAGGCGCAAGCCGCCGATAAAATCTTACGCGCTCGCCTTGAACGCCTGGGCCTACGCTTCGATGAAGTGTTGACCGAGTTCGTCGGCGCGAATGCCACGCACGGCGCGCTCGCGGGTACGCCTTCAACCGATCTGGCCGAAGTGCAATTGCGCGTCGGCGTGCGCGGCCCGGATCGTGCCGCCGTCGAACGGTTCACGAAAGAGATCGCGCCGCTCATCCTGACGGGGCCGCCGGGCGTGACCGGCTTCGCGGGCGGGAGACCAAAGGTTGAAGAGATTGTCGCTTATTGGCCCGCGCTCATTCCAAAGGCGGAGATTGAACCAAGCGTGGAGGTGCTGGAAGTTTGAGTGCCGGCGATGAACAGGTTACGGCTGCGTTGCCCGCGCAATTCGACCGGGCGCGGTTTGGTGCGGAGTCGCCCGCGTGGGCGCGCTTGCGTTCGGAGATCGTTGCGGACTGTCGCGTCTTTCGCGTGCGGCGCGATATAAATCTCAGCCCGCAGACGGGCCGCGAGCATGATTTCTTCGTGCTGACGGCGACCGATTGGATCAACATCATACCCTTGACCGCCGCCAATGAGGTCGTGATGATCGAGCAGTATCGTTACGGCTCGCAGGATGTCACCTTGGAAATTCCCGGCGGTATGGTGGACGCGGGCGAGTCTGCGCAAGATGCGGCGGCGCGCGAGATGTTGGAAGAGACAGGTTATGCGGCGCGCAAGATCAGCCCGCTTGGCCGCGTGCGCCCGAACCCGGCGATTCACGACAACTGGCTACATATATTTCTTGCCCACGATGCGCAACGCGAACGCGCGCCTGTGCATGGGGCGACCGAGCATACGGTGGTGCGGCTCGTGCCGCTCGCCGACGTGCCGCGCCTCGTCGCCGACGGCACGATCACGCACGCGCTCGTCGTCGCCGGTTTTTACCGGCTCTGGTTATGGCAACAAAATTTGCTGATGACAGGTTGAAGCGGAGCGATTTATGAAAGTTCAGTTGATCAAACTCGCGCACGCGCGCTCCGGCGATAAGGGCGACACGGCGAACGTCGGGCTGATCGCGTTGCGGGCCGAATACTATGCGTTGCTCGCCCGTGAGGTGACGGCGGCGCGCGTGAAAGAACATTTCACGGGCATCTGTCGTGGCGCGGTCGAACGCTTCGAATTGCCGAATCTCGGCGCGCTTAATTTCTTGCTGCACGAATCTTTAGGCGGCGGCGGCACGCTTTCTCTCATGACCGACGCGCAGGGCAAGACCTTCTCGACCGCGCTTCTGCGTATGATGATTGACGTGCCCGATGAAGAGGCCCGCACGCTCGGACTCGCTGCGTGATCGATGGCTGTTGAATTGCATAACAGCGAGCCGGTGGTTCAACACGGCTATGCGCAAGTGGGCGATGTGCGGCTACATTATGCGGAGTGCGGCGCGGGCGAGCGACTTGTCGTGCTGCTACACGGCTTCCCTGAATGCTGGTACTCGTGGCGGCAGCAACTACCTGCACTTGGCGCGCACTTCCGCGTTATCGTGCCCGACATGCGTGGTTACAACCTGAGCGCCAAGCCCGGCCGCCGCGCAGACTATCGCATCGAGAAATTGGTGGACGACGTGCTCGGCCTCATCCGCCATTGTGGCGCGCGGGAGGCAGCGCTGGTCGGACACGACTGGGGCGCGGCCGTCGCGTGGGCCGTGGCGGAGCGGCATCCGGAATACGTGTCGAAACTGGTCGCGTTGCAAGTGCCGCCGTTCGCGGTGTGGCGCGCGAATCTAACGTGGCGACAGGCGCTCAGCAGTTGGTACATGCTCTTCTTTCAACTGCCGTACTTGCCCGAACGTTGGCTCAGCACAAACGATTTCGCACAACTCGATGTGATGTTCAAAGCGACTGCCCGACGCGGCACATTCACCGCCGCAGACCTGGCCTTCTTCAAGGCCGCGCTCAAACAAAAGGGGCCGGGCGATGAGGTCGCTGCGCTCACGGGCGCGATCAATTACTACCGCGCGAACGTCTTTCGTATGTACAGGCACGCCG
This sequence comes from Pyrinomonadales bacterium, assembly GCA_038322995.1. Lineage (GTDB taxonomy): Bacteria > Acidobacteriota > Blastocatellia > Pyrinomonadales > Pyrinomonadaceae > QHXQ01. The sequence goes on along the minus strand of JBBQGM010000085.1, from coordinate 16,902 downwards.
ACAACTGGACACCGGCCAGTGGCGGGCGCGTGCGTGTGCCGACGTTATTCGTCTATGGCGAGCGTGATCGGTTCATCGTGCCACAGACGGTGCGGAATGTGGCCGCCTACGTCGCCGCGCCTTATCGTGAAGTGCGCATCGCGCACGCGAATCATTGGGTGCAACAGGAAGCGCCGACGGAAGTTAACGCGGCATTGCTCGACTTTCTGCAAGTCGCATAAACATTCGGAGAACGTTCATGTCGAATAACACGCTGCGTCTGCTCGGCATCCTTTGTTTGCTCGCTGCGGTTGTACTGGCGATTTTGAATCTCAAACGGGTGGCGAACCTGGGCACGGTCTGGGTCTCGACGCCGCTCCTGCTCGCCGGCATAATTTTAATCACCAGAGCGAGACGACGCGGATGAAGAATGAGCCAGTGCTGTACAACGCAGAGGGCGCGGTTGCGCTCGTCACGCTGAACCGGCCCGAGAAGCGTAATGCGCTGAACGAGGCGACCATCGCCGGGCTGAAGGCAGCGCTTCGTGCGGCGGACGCGAACGAAGCGGTGCGCGTCGTTGTCATAACCGGCGCGGGCGCGGATTTCAGTTCGGGCGCAGACCTCGCCGCACTGCAAAAAATCTCCGACAGTTCGATCACGGAAAACCTTGCGGACGCGCAATCGCTGATGGACTTGTTCGCGTTGGTGCGGCGGATGCAAATGCCCGTTGTGGCGGCCGTGCGCGGGCGGGCACTGGCGGGCGGGTGCGGGTTGGCGACGGCGTGCGACCTGGTGTTGGCGGCCGAGTCGGCGCGCTTCGGCTATCCGGAAGTGCGGATCGGGTTTGTGCCCGCGATGGTGATGGCGATCCTGCGGCGCAACGTCTCGGAAAAGCGCGCCTTCGAGTTGCTCACACGCGGGATGGAGTTGAGTGCGACCGAAGCCGAGCGCGTCGGTTTAATCAATCACGTCTTTGCCGACGCAACGTTCGAGACGGAAGTCGAGCAATACGTCGCGGGCTTCGAGCGCGTGAGCCGTTCCGCTGTCATGCTCTCGAAGCGTTTGCTCTATCAGATGGACGGCATGACGTTCGCCGCCGCCCTCGAAGCCGGCGTTGACGTGAACACCATCGCGCGCATGACCGACGACTGTCAGCAGGGCATCGCGCGCTTCCTCAAAAGGTAGCAGGTAATAAAGAGATCAGCTTATGAGTGCTAATAGCTTAGTAGTCCGTCATGGTGAAGATGATGTGTTCAGAGTTCAACCTTTAGGTTATGACTCTCGCCACAGACAGCTAAAGCTTGCCCTCTAAACCTCAAAATCAGCATGACGGACTATTAGGGCGTTTAGAAAAAATAGATTTGCAAGCAGTCTGGGACAGCGAGGCTGGCGACTTCACGCCTTGGCTGGCGAAAGAGGAAAATCTTGAGCTACTAGGAGAAACAATCGGGATTGAATTAGAACTGGAAGCACAAGGAAAAAGCGTCGGCCCATTTAGGGCTGACATACTTTGCAAAGAAACAACAACCGACCATTGGGTGTTAATTGAGAATCAGCTTGCGCGGACAGATCATACGCATCTCGGTCAACTTCTAACTTACGCCGCTGGTCTCGAAGCGGTAACTATTGTTTGGGTGGCGGAGCGTTTTACCGAAGAGCATCGCGCCGCCTTAGACTGGCTAAATGAGATAACCGACGAAAGATTTAACTTTTTCGGTCTTGAAGTCGAACTGTGGCGTATCGGCGACTCACCCATCGCCCCGAAGTTTAACCTCATAAGCAAACCCAACGACTGGACGAAATTGATCTCCGGTGCGGCGGTCAGGTTTCAGCCGCATGAGCTTACAGAGACGAAGCAATTGCAGTTAGAGTTCTGGACCGAGTTGCGAACTTTTCTAGAGCAAAGGCACAGTTTCATTAAGGCGCAAAAGCCTGCACCGCAGCATTGGATGAGCTTTGCTATCGGGCGTGCAAAATTTCATTTGGCAGCGATCAACAACACACAAGATAAACGCATCGAGGTAAGTCTTGAGTTGGTGGGGCCAGCTGCCAAAGCTCATTTCCATCTTTTACACCGGGAGAAGGAAGCGATTGAGGCTGAGTTTGGGGAGAATCTTGAATGGAAAGAAAATCCGAATAAGAAGACAAGTAGAATCATTCTTCGTCATTTCAAGGTTGATCCTACTGATCGCGCAAAGTGGCTGGAGCAGCATGAGTGGATAACTCATAAACTCGAACAATTTCACAGCATATTCGCACCAAGAATTAAGAAGTTAGATGCAAAAGAGTATTTTCCATCTGATGAGCCTGCCTGATTATCACAAACGTTGGCGTGGAGTGATAAGAGCAATAGAAGTTCGGTGAGTTGTCTGTTCATCTTCATGCCTGTGGGCTGATTGGAATGGCGGAGCCGTCGGCGCTTGCTGCGCGGGAGATGAGCAAACGAATGCGTAGGCTCGTCAAGTGCGCCGCGCGGCGAAGGCCAGCGCGCAGTCTAGCACCGGCGCGCCGATGCGGTTGACGAGACCGATGGCGAGCGCCTCGTTGCTCGTGACGCGCCGCGCGGTCAAGAACATTTCCAGCGCACGGGCCGGGCCGATCAGGCGCGGCAGACGTTGCGTGCCGCCCCAGCCGGTGATGATGCCGAGGCGTGCGCCGGGATGCGCGAAGACCGCGGCCGGCGCGGCGCAACGCAGATCGCACGCAAGCGCGAGATCGAGTCCGCCGCCCATGCAGTAGCCGTTCACGGCCGCGATGGTCAACTGCGGCGCATCGGCGATGCGTTGCATGAGTCGCTGCCCGCGTTGCGCGAAGGTCAGCGCGCTATCGGTTGAGAGCACCGTCATCTCGCGGATGTTTGCGCCGGCCGCGAAACTGTCGCCCGTGCCGGTGAAGATGATGCTGGCCACGTCCGTGCGGGCCGTGAGCGTTGCAATGGCCGCTTCTAACTCTGCGAGTGTGTGATTGGATAAGGGATTGCGTTCGGCAGGGCGATTGAATTTGATGATGACTGACGGGCCGCGCGTTTCGATGATGAGCGCGCTTGTTTGCCCCGCGAGCACGGCGTCGCTCATGTCCGTGGCTGTACGTTGTCGCGCAGGAAGCGCACGATGTCTTCCGTTGATGTGCCCGGTAGAAAGACTTCCGCCACCCCTTGTTCCTTCAGGCGCACGATGTCGTCCTTCGGCACGATGCCGCCAACGAGCACGAGACAATCATTCATCCCGCGCTCGCGCAATAAATTAACAATCCGTGGACAGAGTGTGTTATGCGCGCCGGAGAGAATCGAGACGCCAACCGCGTCAACATCCTCTTGCAACGCCGCCGCCGCGATCATCTCCGGCGTCTGCCGCAGACCCGTGTAGATCACTTCCATGCCCGCATCGCGCAACGCCCGCGCGATTATCTTCGCTCCACGGTCGTGACCGTCGAGTCCGGGTTTGGCGACAAGGACGCGAATCTTCTGTGTTTGATCCATTGGCTCATCGGCTCATTGATTCAATCAGTAGTTGAATCAATGGCTAAAACTAAAACGCTGGCTCTTCATACAATCCGTACACATCGCGCAGGGCATCGCAGATTTCGCCGAGCGTGGCGTAGGCGCGGACGGCTTCAATGGTCGCGGGCATCGTGTTGGCGTTGACTTGCGCGGCCTGTTTTAGTTTAGCGAGCGCGTTGGCGACCGCGCCGTTGTCGCGTTGGTCTTTGGTCTGTTGCAGGCGGGCGACTTGCCGGTTATGGGCCGCCTCGTCAATGACGAGGGTGTCGATCTTGCTTGCTTCGTTTTCCAGCACGTACTTGTTAACACCCACGATGGTTTGCGCGCCGCGCTCGACCGCCTTTTGGTATTGATAAGCCGAGTCTTGAATCTCGCGCTGCGGGAAGCCCTTCTCGACCGCTGCGACCATGCCGCCGAGCGCATCGATCTTGGCGAAGTAGTCGAGCGCGCCGTCCTCCATCTTTTTCGTCAGCGCTTCGATGAAGTAAGAGCCGCCGAGCGGATCGATAGTGTTTACCACGCCGGTCTCTTCCGCGATGATCTGCTGCGTCCTCAAAGCGATAAGCGCGGCTTGATCGGTCGGCAGCGCGAGCGCCTCGTCGAAGGCGTCCGTGTGTAAACTTTGGGTGCCGCCGAGGACACCGGCGAGCGCCTGGATGGCGACGCGGACGATGTTGTTCAGCGGTTGTTGCACGGTCAGCGAGACGCCGGCCGTCTGCGTGTGGAAGCGCAGTTGCAGCGTGCGCGGATTCTTGGCGTTGAAACGTTCGCGCATGGCGTGCGCCCAGATGCGGCGGGCGGCGCGATACTTGGCAATCTCCTCGAAGAAATCATTGTGCGCGTTGAAGAAGAAAGAGATGCGCGGGACAAACTCGTCCACGTCCAGCCCGGCATCAAGGCCCCATTGCACATACTCGATGCCGTCGCGTAGGGTGAAGGCGAGTTCCTGCAAAGCGGTCGCGCCCGCTTCGCGGATGTGGTAGCCACTGACGGAGATCGGGTTATATTTCGGTACGTGCTTGGTGCAGAACTCGAACGTATCCACGACCAACTTCATCGCCGGACGGATCGGGTAAATCCACTCCTTCTGCGCGACATACTCTTTGAGAATATCGTTTTGCAGTGTGCCGGAAATCTTGCTGAAGTCCGCGCCCTGCTTTTCGGCCACGACGAGATACATTGCCAGCAAGACGGATGCGGGCGCGTTGATCGTCTGCGAGACCGTCACCTCTTCGAGCGGAATACCGTCGAATAAAACTTCCATGTCCGCGAGCGATGAGACGGCAACGCCGCACTTACCGACCTCGCCTTCGGAGAGCGGCGAGTCGGCGTCGTAGCCCATCAGCGTCGGCAGATCGTAAGCGACGGAGAGGCCGTTCTGCCCATGCTCCAACAGATATTTGAAGCGCGCGTTCGTTTCTTCAGGCGTACCGTAGCCAGCGAACTGGCGCATCGTCCAGAGTTTGCCGCGATAGCCCGTCGGGTGTATGCCGCGTGTGTAAGGGAACTCGCCGGGAAAGGCCGTGTCGTTGGCGAAATCAATGTCGGCGCTGTCGGCGGGCGTATAGAGGCGTTCGACCGAATCGAGCGAGACGGTCTCAAACCTCTCTCTGCGCTCAGGTCGCTGGCGCAACACAGGCGCGAGCGTCTCTTGAGCCCAGCGTGCAACCGCAGCCTCTTCCGGCGTTGTCAATTCTTTGGTCTCAGGCATGGCTTTCGGCGCTCCTCGCAAACGTGCGGCGTGCGATAAGGGGGACGATTGAATTTATGACTTGATAAACAGAATTCGATATTAGTTGACGCTTCCGCAGAGTGTCAACCAGTTGAACTTAAGCAGTTGAACTTAGGGCAGCGCAACGTTTTGCCGGCCCAGAAAAGGCTGCGCGGCCACCGGTGAACCGGCAGCCGCGCTGGGAGCGGGTAGGGGCGAACCAGGGGTAACGAGCGATGGGTGGTTAGCGGCGTATGCAGCGGGCGTCGGGTAAAGCGAAAACTTAAACGCGCCGTACAAGCCTACGCACCGCGCGTTATTCGACCGGCACGACGACTTCGTTGGCACGCACCATGTTGAGCCGCGTGCGCGCGGCCGTCTCGATGGCGCGCGGGTCTGTGCGTAAGCGTTCGACCTCGTGGCGAAGCGAGTCGTTTGTGTTGCGTAAGGTTTCGTTGGCGGTAGTCATTTGCTCATGCCGCTGCGCGGCGGTGCGCAACTCGGCGTGCGTCCGCAGCGTCACGGTGACGCAGAGCGCGAACGTCGCCAGCATGATCATGCAGAAGATGGCCCACGACGGAACCAAGCCGCCGCGCTGCCGAACTTCCGTTCGGGTGCCCACCAGTTCGCGTGAGAATTCGCCGACCTGAGCCGTCAACGGGAGCGCGCGGGCGACGGGCCGTTGCGCGCCGAGGCGCGTGTCAGTCCAATAAGTATTTGCGACCTTGTTCAAGTAACACCTCCAAATCCTGCGCCGATTCGCTCTCGGCGTAAATCCGCACCAGCGGTTCCGTCCCTGACGGGCGCAACAGCAGCCACGAGCTATCGGCAAAAATAAACTTCACTCCGTCCGCGCGGTTCGTGCGCGCGATGCGCCGGCCGCCAATCTCGGTCGGGTCTTGTTGCAACTTTTCTGTCAGCGCCGCTTGCACCTCCGGGGTCAGGCGCACGCCGATGCGTCCCGCCTCCAACCGGCCGACGCGCTTGTAGAGTTCCGTCAACTGCTCATTCAAACTCGTACCCCGCGCCGCCACCGCTTCGGCCGCGAGCAAGCACGCGAGAATGCCGTCCTTCTCCGGATAGTGCCCACGAATCGACAGCCCGGCGGACTCTTCACCGCCGAGAATGATCTTGTCCTCATTGATCAACTCGCCGATAAACTTGAATCCGACCGGCGTCTCGTAAACAGGCAGCCCGCGTGATTCGGCCACGCGATCAACCAGATGTGACGTTGCGACCGAACGGGCCACGCCGCCCGTCCAACCGCGCGACTCGGCCAGGTAGTCAAAGAGCAGCGGAATCAACCGGTTGGGCGTGATGAACGTGCCATCAGCATCAAGCACGCCGAAGCGGTCGCCGTCGCCGTCAGTGGCCAGACCAAGCACGCAGTCGTGCTGCTTCATGGCCACGCGCAATTCGTCCAAGTGATGATCGTCCGGCTCCGGCGAACGCCCGCCGAACAGTACATCGCGCCAGTCGTGTATGGTCTCAACCTCTAATCCGTGGTCGCGCAAGACCTGATCGAGATAGCCACGCCCGGTGCCCCAGAGTGGATCGAAGGCGTAACTGCCGCCAGCCTGCGCGATAGCGTCGAAGCGAATCTTCTGCGCGAGATCAGCGAGGTAAGCCGGCCGCGGGTCGTAATTTTCTACATTGGTCGCATTCGGCGCGGCCCCGGATTGGCTGTCCCCTTCAGGGATGTCATGGACGTACTGTTCAACCAGCCGGGTCGCTTCCGGCAGGGCCGGCGCGCCATCGGCGGTCGAAAACTTCATGCCGTTGTATTCCGGCGGATTATGCGAGGCCGTGAAATTGATGCCGCCCGCCGCACGACGTGCGCGGATCGTGTGCGAAATTGTTGGCGTCGGCGTCGCGTGGTCGCAGAAAATAGCTCTGTAACCCTGAGCCGCAATTTCATTGACGCACTGCGCGGCAAACTTTTCGCCCAGAAAGCGCGTGTCATAACTCACGACCAACGCAGCATCTTGCGGTACGGCAGACGTGCGTAAGTATCTGCAAATGGCTTGAGTTACGCGCCGGACGTTGGCAAACGTGAACTCGTCCGCGATGATAGCCCGCCAGCCAGATGTCCCAAATTTGATCGCCATTGGTAAAAAAATCGCCCGGTCGCAGGGCGAGACAAGTCAGAAATCGAACGATTGACCAACGGCCAAGGAGAAAGCACGATGGTTTATACTTTGCTCTTGTCGCGCTATACGGGTCAGCGACAAAGTGGCGGGAATTTAGCATGCGCCTATGTTCATGTAAAGATATTTCTTTGCAACGGTTTATGTGGCTAAGTTCAACATTTACATGAAGTAAGCGTAGTTAATTGGTATGAAGGGCGAACGGGCGGCGAACGGAAATCCACGACTTGGGCAGAGACGCTAAACAGCCATATAGCGCAGCTAGATAACAGCGGAAACGGTCTGGCACAGTGTGGAAAAGTAGCTGCTCTCCCACACGGGAAGAGGATGAACAGCGTCCGAGACGCACGGTTCACTGATCCTAAGAATACCGTATCGAAATAAATACGCGGGTTGAAAGAAGCACAGGCTGAACTGGTACGTTATGGAGATGGTATAGGTTTTTACAGGTTTTCCAGTTGCGGTATGAGGCTTGCCGAAGCAATGGTTAAGTGCCATCAGGCGTTAGAAATCAGTTCGGTGAGAAAAGGGAGGACAGTGGTTTATGGGACTTTTTGATAAAATGTTTGGCCACGGCGCAAATCAAGCGCAGCAGCAGCCCAACGGGGAGCAGCGGTTCGAGCAGTTGAAGCAGAAGTATCAGACGGTGCTCAACGAGGCCGACCAACAACACCTACAGTTTCAAAATCTGCACGTACAAGACGACAAGTTGTTCATTCGTGCCGTCGCGCCATCGGAGGACGCGAAGAACAAGTTCTGGGATCAGGTCAAACTGGTCAGCCCGGGCCTTGACGATATTTCGGCCGAGATCAGTGTCGCGGCAGGCGGTGGCGATGGTGGTGGCAGCGCGCAGGGCGGACAGTCCTACACGGTCAAGTCGGGCGATACGCTCTCGAAGATCAGCAAGCAAGTCTATGGTGACTCGAATGAGTTTATGCGTATCTTCTACGCCAATCGGGACAAACTGAAAGATCCAGACAAGATTCAGGTCGGGCAAGAGTTGAACATCCCGGCTAGCAATTCGTAATACCCGCCATTAGACACGAGCGGCCCGGTGTAAGTTAATTTTATTGACAGTCGCCGGGCCGCCTCGTTAGACTCGGATGAGTTTCCGTCGAAGTGCCGCGCGTGCCCTTCGGCCCGGCGAGCCGCCTCCGGCCATCTCCTCGTCGTCCTGGTTTTGCCCTAAACAACTCAAGTAGGACTTACGCAGTTGGACGAAGAATCAACAACTTCCGAGAATAAGCATTCTCGCTAAGTCCTTTGTTTTCAACAAAGCTCTATTTCAACTGCGTAAGTCATATCAAGTACAAAACACTCAGGCACAGGTTTGTTTATCGCCGCGTAGAGCATTTTGTCCGAAGGTCAATTAGATTTATGACAGGTGGGCCGCTCGCATTAGATTCAGATAGCAATAGGCAGGACACTTCGGGAGCGTTCCAACTGCCGCTGGCCGCGATGGTGCGTGCGCTGTGCCGCGCGGCTATGGACGGCACGGATATTCTCTATGATGTCATGCTTAAGCTGGCGCTGATGATCGATGCTACGGCGCAGACTTACGGGCTGGCGACGTTCGCGCAGAGAACTGGCGAGCCGCCCCGCCTCAAGTGGGTTGAAGGGTTGGAGCCGGATGAACTCGCGGAGGCTGAAGCGCAGGTCGCTGCGACACTCGCGCAGGCTGGCGTTACACCGGAGTTGCAAGAAGGCGACGCTTCGATCTGCATGATCCTCGCTGTGCCTACGGCGCAACGCGAGGGCGCGATCATTTATGGTCGTTGCGTGCGTCCATTGTCAGCGCGGCAGGTGAAAGAATTACGTATCCTGTCGGACGTAGCGCAACTCGCGCACGCACACGCACAGTTGCGCGCGGCGACGGAACAACCGCACACAGCGGTCGTGGCCGCGCCGGCGTTGGCGGCGACAGCCTTGCCCGGCATGATCTACGTAAGCCGCGCGATGTCCGCGCTGGCGCGGGCGGTGGAGCGCATCAAGGATTCCGATTCGACCGTCCTTGTCACGGGCGAGTCGGGCACGGGCAAAGAACTGATCGCGCGGGCCGTCCATCGCCTGAGCCGGCGCGCGCAGGCACCGTTCATCCCGTTCAACTGCACGGCCGCGCCCGCCGAGTTGATCGAGAGCCTGCTGTTCGGTCATTGTAAGGGCGCGTTCACCGGCGCGCACGCGGATCACGAAGGACTAATCCGCGCGGCCGAAGGCGGCACCCTGTTCCTCGATGAGATGGGCGATCTACCGCTCGCTTTACAGCCCAAGTTGTTGCGTTTCCTGCAAGAGGGCGAAGTCCATACGCTGGGCGAACGTGCGCCGCGCAAGGTTAATGTGCGCGTGGTCGCGGCGACGCACAAGGATTTGGAGCGCGCGGTGCGTGAGGATCGTTTCCGCGAAGATTTGTATTACCGCGTGGCCGCGCTCACGCTGCAAGTGCCGCCGTTGCGCGAGCGGCCGGAGGATGTGGCCGCACTTATCTCACACTACCTGACGCATTATGCGCGGCGCAATGACCGGGCGGTGGCCGGCATCACAAACGAAGCGATTCGCGCGCTCCAAACGTATGCTTGGCCCGGCAACGTACGTGAACTGGCTGCCGAGATCGAGCGCCTCGTACTCTACACAGATGAAGGGTCCGTCGTTGGCGTCGAGCATATCAGCCGGCGTATCCGGCCGGTTAACGGGCAGACCAACATGGACGCGGAGAGCCGGCCCGCGCATCTGGACAATCTGATCGACGACTTCGAGCGCCGGGTGATCACGGAGACGTTACGCCTGCACGACTACAACGTGGCGCGGGCGGCCGTCGCGCTCGGACTGGGTTCGCGTCAGGCACTACATAAAAAACTCAAGCGACTCGCGATCAACGTGGCCGAGTTTCTCTCCGATGAGCACAAGCCGGGCTTACAACTCCGCCGTGATATTTAACCACCGATCAATTCTGACCTAAGCGCCCGCCGTCTCTTTATGTTCCTCATCTATCTGCTCGCTTTCATCTTGGCCATGTTGCTGCACGAGTTGGGGCATCTGCTCGTGGCGCGGATTTGTCATGTACCAGCGCAGGAGTTGGGCCTGGGTTGGGGCAAGCAACTTTGGCAGCGGCAATTTGGCAGCGTCCGGTTCAAACTCCACGCGCTGCCTGTCGGCGCTTATGTGCGGCTGGACATGACGCGGTTGCAACAGCGGCCGTTGGATCAGCAGGTGTTCGTCCTGTTGGCCGGCATTATCGTGAATCTGATCCTCGCGGCGGCGACGAGCGGCACGATGTTCAGTCTGATGAATCTGCTGTTGGCGACGACGAACCTGCTGCCGCTTTATCAACAGGATGGCTGGAAGTGCGGCATTGTGATTTTGCGTGCGCTGTTGCGCCGGAAAAGCGATCTGGTCGAATGGACGTTTACGCTGACGGGCGGCGGGCTTAGTCTCGCGCTGTTCGTCGCGTTCGTGCTGCGCTATTTCTGAGCATGCAAGCAAACTGTGCCGGTTGTCCGTTTGCCTGGCATCGTTGAGGCTCAGGGCCGCAGGCGCAACTGATAGAGCGTGCATGCGCCGATGCGTGTGCCTGCGTCGCGCTCATACCATCGATCAAGATTAGTCAGATCAATCGGCTGCGGCACCGGCACGACCGCGTAGCCGAGGCGCAGTTGCGCGGCGCGGGCGCGCGAAAATGTCTCGCAGTATTGCGCGTAACGTTGGCTTGCCTGCTCGATCTCACCTGCGGACAAAGGGGCAGGATGCGCGGTGAGCACGGGCACGGCACGCTCCAAACTGAAGATGGCATTCACCGCGTCGAAATCGTTTTCTTCAAGCAACTGTTTGAGTCGGGCAGGGCTTGTGCCGGAGTAGTAATACTGTTGAAACGCCCGTGCGCGACATTCCGCCGGAGTGATGCCGGGAAAGTTTGGAATGTGCGTGCCCCACAAAATCGGTTGCGAGTAGGTCGGTAGATTATTGGCGAGCGGTACACTGGTGGTGAAAACCAACAACGGGGCCGTGTCGGGTTGCGTGGCGGTTGACTGTTGACTAATGCTGCGCGCGATGGGCACGACATCATCGTGCGCGAGGTTGTAAGCCGTGAAGGCGTAGGTCGTGAAGCCGACTTCCAGCAAGCCCCAGACACAGGCGAGCAGCGCAACGATGCGCAGCTGATGTGCGCGTACGGGTGCGCGGCCCCGGCGCAGTAGGGGTAGCGCCAAGACAACTGCGAGCAGTGCGGCATAGTTGCCGATGAACTGTTCGTAATGGAGCGGTTGGAGCGAGCGGCCCGTGATAAGTTGTTGATTGAAGAGCGCGAACGGCAGCAGCGCGAATGAGGCGGCGCAGAGCGACTGCGGCTCGCGCCAGTCGAAGAGTTTGCGGCGGACACAGAGCGAGAGCGCGAGCAATACGAATGCGCCGATGAACTCCGGTACGCGCAGCAGATCGGGCGCGCGGGTGAACTCCATTATTAACACTTGATCGGTTGAAACAACACGCCGGGCCATCAGCATGCCGTAGGGCACGAGCGCGGCGAGCGCGAGCGTGATGACGGGCGCAAGCCGCATCGTTAATTCGCGCCACGTCGCGCGCCGTGCCAAGAGCCACAGCACGGCGAGCAGGGCGAGCCAGGCGGCGGCGGCCGTCCATAGATAAAAGTAGGAAAAGACGAGCAGCGCGAACAGCAGTCCGGCGCTGAGCGCAGGCCAGCGGGCCGCGCGTCGTTCGCGTGTCAGCGTAAACCAAGCGCAGGCGCAGAAGATGAAGAAGAGCGGAAAGGCAGGCGCGGGTTGATAGCGGCGCAGGAACGGGAAGTAGTCGTACCACGTGCGGAGGCCGAGCAGCAGCCGGCCCGCGCCCTGTCCGGCCGCGAGCGTGCCGAAGCAGAGGACGCAGAGCGCGCCTACGGCTGCCAATCGTGCGTCGCCGGTCACAGTGGCGATGAGCCAGAAGAGGGCGAGCGTAGTGAGGAAAGCGGCGATGGGCGCGAGCGCGATGAAGACTTGCGGGGTTGTCAATCCTAGCGCGCGGGCCGGTAACGCGAGCATGTAGGCGGGCACAAACTGGATCGAGCAATAGGACTCAGGCAAGGGCTGACCGGCGGGCGTCAGGTCGCGGTTATTGAGCGGATTGTTGCGCCGGGGCCGGCCCTGTATGAGCGCGTTCAGATACGCGGCATAGAGCGGCTCGTCGGCTTGCGAGACCGCGTAAGAACCTTGCCAGTCGGGCCCGCGCGCGGCCCAGAATTTCGCTTGTGGATAAAGCGAGATGAGCGTGACGGCGAGCGCGGCGAGCAGCCCTAGTCGCCAGTGAATCTTTTGGCTGTTGACCATCTTGCGAAGCGCGGCGCGCGGGCGACGGGCGTGGAGGAGAATAGCCGTGGCCGGAACGGCCAACAGACGAAGCCGCACAGCGCTAGCAGTGCGCCCAGCGCAACGAGCAACGCGAACCGCTCGAACGAACCGCGCGCATAGTTAAGCGCGACAGGTTTGTCAACGAAGGTCAGCATGGCGAACGGCGTCGCCGCGTAGACGGCCGCGCCGTCGGCGCGTTGCCAGTTCGGATGAAAAGTCGTGTTGAGTAAAACGGGCACGCGCGCTCGTGTGGCTTGGGCGAGATTGATGTGCAGACTGTTTTGCGCAATCGTGCCGGTGATGGCCTGCGCCGCAGCCGGCGCGACAGCGAGCTTATTTTGTTCGAGCGTGTGTCGAATTTCGTGCCACTGTTGGCGGATGGCGCTCGCGTTGTAGTGATAGGTAGGCGTGAGCGCTTCGACCCACGGGCCGCGCTCGGATGTTGTGCGGGCGATGAACTGCGCGTGGGGAAACTCCGCGCCGGCGCGCTTGATGCGTTGGTAGAGCGGCGCATCGCTAGCGAGCAGGATGAGCGTGTGCTGTTGCGCGTAGGCGCGCAAGGTCGTGTAGGCCGACTCTTCGTCAACGCAGTCATAGGTGTCGAGGATGAGTGCGCCAAACTGATCCAACTCGCGCAGGCGATCAAGTTTCGTTTCGGTTGAGCGTGCCAGCAACACGTCGAACCAGTTGTCCGCGAACTGTTCTTCCGCCAACCGGACGAAGCCGGACTCGGCGCGCTGTCGTCCTTTCAACGTGAACGCGCTGACGACAAGTGCGGGTCTGTAAACCAACGCCCGCACGGGCGCGGCCGGCTCGTGTCGTAATGCAAACACGCTCCACGCGCCGAGATCATAGCTGCCGCCAACCTCATCTTCTGAACGCAAACGGTCTTTCATCGCGGCAGTAGCGATAACGAGATACTTCGCGCCGAGTTGCCGCGCGCGGGCCAGATGCGCGGCGAGCGGTTGGGCGACGAAGTCCTGATCGTCGGCCAGCACGGAACTGATGCCGTGATTGTCGGCGTGCGCGGAGAAGGCGTTGAGTTGCGGATTGACGAACAGGACGTTGGGCGAAGATTCGCGGAAGATGATGCCGAGCGATTCATTGCCCTGTAAGCCCAGATAGGCGCTCAAGGCGCGACTATCGTAACCGGCTTCGGTGTAGGCCGGTTGCGGGTCGGGCAGTTCGACGAGATAGCGTCCGTCGCGGTGTTGCGCGGCAAACTGTAGCACGCCGTCGATCTGCTCGTTGTGCTCGTGTTGATAGTAAGTCATCGTCGCCTGCGCGGGCGTGCGGGCCATCATTGCGCCGACGAAGATGAGCGCGCCGCCCGCGCAGATGAAAGAGACAGCAAAGCTGCGGGCGGTGCGTGGTGGTTTAGGCGGCGGCGCAATGCTATGCACTGTCGGCTTAAGCGCATTGAGCTTGCGTAGTTGTTGCGCGAGCAGCCTGTAGCCGGTCGTCACGACCAGCCCGACCGGCACGGCCAATAAGAAATTGAGCGTTGAGAGGAAGCGATAAGATTGCAGCGGAAACCAGCGCGGCGCAATCGTGCCGGAACAGATGATGCCGCCGCCGAGCGCAAGACAGGCAAGACTATAAGCCCAGAGGGCGCGGTTCGTGCGGCGCAGGCCAAGCAAGAGTCCGCAGCCCGCGACGGCGTACCAGATTAGCAGCGCGGGCGACACTAATTCGCGCAGCGGAATGATGAACGGGCGGGTGACGAGATAAGTGTATTCGCCAAGCATTGGCCCGAGCCAGAATGACGCGAGACACGCGGCCACGAGCGGCGACGCGAGGTGGGCGACGAGCTTGCGGCGGGCGCGTGTGCGCGTTGCGTTATTGGCCGCGCGGTAGTAGCGCCAGAGATCGTTGCCGAGGACGCAGGCGATGAAGACGGTGGCCGTGATCGCGTTGAAGAAATTGGCCAGCACGGTCAGCGCGAGCAGTACGGTGGCGACGGCGAAACGCCAGCGTCTCCGGTGCGCGTTTAAGTAGATGACGTACCAGCCGAGCAGCAGGACGAAGCCGAGCGGCTGCGTGTAGAGTCCGACAATGAGCGTGCTGAAGTAGTCGAGACCGGAGATGGTCGTGAGTTGAAACTGCGGCACGAAGAGCAATAGCAGGCTCGCGCCGGCGGCGCAGTTGGCGACCGCGCGTTGTCTGTGGGCGAGAACCCAGGCGAGCGTCCAGATGGCGGCCGGTAATAATAAGAGCGGCAACGCCATGACGAGTTTGAAGGCGACGTTGAACGGGACGAGATGCGTGTGATGCAGTAGTGCGACGAGCCAGTAGAAGAGCGGCGGGTAGAAATTCGGAAAGGGCATGCCGCCGAAGTAGGCGTGCGTCCAGCCGAAGGTGTCGGGAAAGATCGTCTGATCATAAAGCTGCGCGATGGCGAAGTGGCCCGAGCCGTTGGTCGCGCGTGGGCGGACGCCGTGCCAAACTTGTAACCAGAGGGGGCTGGTCAACGCGACGGGCAGCGCCGAGATAAATAGGAGCGGGCACAGGCGTTGCGCGCGGCGCAGCCAACGCAGGTCGCTGAACTTCGCTGCTAGTTGTGTTTCGCTCCGGGCCATAATTTTTGTTAACAGGCGGGCTGATAGACTTGTGGGCACAACACGCCCTACCTGTGCCATTGCATCTGCCGTACCACCAGAAAAACTTCACGACCTGAGCAATTAAAATCGAGTTTCGCCAGTGGCCGACGACTGTTGGGCACTGGCGGCGCTAGTGCGCAACGGTTTTCGTCAACTGCGGGTTGACGCGGCGCAATGTGGTGTCAACAAGGCGGTGACGGGCGGGCTAAGTGTTTGCCGAATCAACTCGTGAGCGCTGTGCCGGGCCGCGTGATCACTGTTTCGCGGCCTGGTGTTGTCAACTGCGGGTTGACGAAGCGTGCGGCCGGTTGGGCGCAACAACGCGATGTCATCCATGTTTCATTGCTGATTGAAGTTGCGGCACGGGCATTGCGACGACGGGTCGTGTCCGCGAGTAGCCGATAGTGATTGAAGTAGTAGCAGGCTGGCGCGGACGTAGAGGAGACGCGGAGACATGAAAGAAGCAGTGGTCGCAAAGTTTTTCCCAACGCTCGCAGCCATCCTGCTCGTCGTGCCGTTTCTGGCCGGCGCAATCTTCGTGGGCCACTGCGCCGTGACGGGCGCAACGCACGTTGCCAACAACTTGTTGTTCGGCGCGCTGGCACTCGGCGGCATCGCCTTCGGTGTCGCACAGGGTCGTCCGTCAGGCACAGCGCTTTCGTGGCCCGTCCCTCGCCGCAATCGTCTTTGAGTCAATCGCAACGGTGGTGGCACACCGCGCGAACGAGCAAAGGTTAACACCCAACAACCACCCTTCAACCCTTAAGGAGCAAACAACCATGATTAAGAGATTCCTTCGTGACGAGACCGGTCTTGAGTTGTCCGAGTACGCCGTCGCCGCCGCTTTGGTCGCGCTGGCCGTCATCACCGCCTTCACCACCTTGGGCACGAACATCGGGGCCAAGATCACGGGTCTGGCGAGCGCCGTCAACGGCTAACGCCAAGCATTGTGACGCTGAGCAAAGTGGGGCGCGCTTCCAACGCCCGAAACGCAGACAGATGCGCGTCCCACTCGCTCAACTTTCACCGCCATTAAGGCGACCATAACAAGTTAATCATTCACTGATTCAGCCAACATTGCCGGCGTAGGTCATCATTAATATGTCCGGGGCACACACCATCATCAGCAGCGCCTTACTCGTTCCGCTCGCCGTTATCATCACCTATTTCGACGGCCGCTTTCGTCGTATTCCAAACGCTTTCGTCCTTGCCACGCTCGCCAGTGGGTTGCTCGTCAACACGATCACCAGCGGTTGGCGCGGCTTGTTGTTTAGTCTGGGCGGCTGCGCGCTTGCGTTCGTCTTGATGCTCGTGCTGCACGTCTTCGGCGCGATGGGCGCGGGCGACGTGAAGCTGTTCGCGGCCATCGGCGCAGTTATCGGCGCGCCGCTCGTGCTGCCGACTTTCATCGTGGTGGTGCTGACGGGCGGACTGCTCGGTATCTACACGATGGTGCGCGCGGGCGCGGTGCGGACGACGCTGATGCGCGTCGCACAAATTCTGATGGGGCTGCTGCCCGGCTGGGAGATGCCGCGCTTTGATGTGCCGACCGAGCGGCGACACACGATCCCCTACGGCGTCGCGATCACCTTCGGCAGTCTGATCTCGCTGATGATCTTTCGCGCGTAAC
>JBBQGM010000084.1:0-23271 GCA_038322995.1 Pyrinomonadales bacterium | reverse complement strand
ACACCGCGGCGCTATGGGGGGAATTTGTGCCCCCCCAAAAATCCCCCGCCTTACACCCTGCGCGGGGGGGCCCCCCCCCACCCAGCGCCCCCCCCTTCTCTGCTTGTTCGCGCATCCGGTAAAGCTAGACCTTCACGATGGCGAACATGATCACCAACGTAAAGATGACCAACGTCTCGATAAAGGCGAGACCGATGATCATCAGAATCTGGATGCGCCCGGCCGCACCGGGATTGCGCGCCGCGCCCTCCGCGGCCGATGCTGCCACGCGCGCCTGGCCTAATGCGCCCAAGCCCGCCGCCAACGCAAAGCCGATGCCCGCCGCCAGCTTGGCCCACTTGCCCAGCGTGAATTGGTTATCCGCGGTCACGTCGCCCACGCCCTGCGCCAACGTCGTCGCTGAAGCGAATAGCACGCCGAGTACGGCGAACATGAATATTCTAAGTTTGCTCATGGCAAATCTCCTGTCTACGACTGCGGACAGTGCGCTAGAGAAGCAAGCAGCGTGCGTTTGCGGCGTCCTTCCTTCGACTATGATTGCGCCCGCATCCGGTATCCACCGCCCCTCTTACAACGGCGCTCCAGCGATGCCGACACTCGACGCGCTTTCAAATCACGAAAGCTAAGATGCAACGACCAAACACGCACAGACGTTACGGCTGCCTTAACCTACCGCGCAAAATCCTTCAAGTCCGTGCGCCCCAACGTACACGAGCGCATTTGCCCGCATCGCTCAAAGCGCGTTAAGCGTAGCGGTCAGCGGCCGGAGGTTGGGTTTTATGCTTACCTAACCTCCGGCCGCTGACCTTTGGCCTTTCAGGTAAAAACCGGAGCGATAATCTCGCTGCCGTCTACTTCGCTGCCTTCGTGCGCGTGATGCGGCGCATGCGAGACTTCACCAATGTAGATCATTGAGAGCAACGTAAAAATAAATGTCTGCATGACGGCGGCAAAGACGCTCAAGATCATCAGCACCGGCATCACGAACCAGGTATAAGGGGGCGCGAGGTTGCTGATGTTAGCGCCCACCTGTTCATCGCCGAAGATATTGCCGAAGAGCCGCAGGCCCAGACTAAGCGGGCGCACGAAGTTACTGATCAACTCGATGATGAACATCGCCGGCCCCATGATCCACAAGATCGCGCCGCTGAAATAATTCACGCCGGCAAAGTGGCCCAGATGCCCCATGATGCCGTTCTCTTTAATACCAATGTAGTTGTAATAGGCGAACGACGAGATGCCGAGCGCGAACGTGACCGACGTGGACGCCGTGGGCGACATGAAGAGCGGGAACAGGCCCATCAAATTCGAGGTTAAGATGAGCAGCGCGAACGTCGCGACCACGGGGAAATATTTCAACCCGTGCGGCCCGATGATGTCTTCGATCAGCCCGCGCACCGCCAGCACCGCGACTTCGAGCGTCTGCTGCCCGCCATGTGGTTCATCTTCCGACAGCGCCTTGCCGAACAGCTTGCCCCGCAACAAGACGACGAAAACTATCGTCAGGATACACGCGATGATGAACATCACCGTGTACCAGGGCACGGCCGTCTCCGGCGAATACTTCGCGCCGAACACCGTCTCGGCGTTCGTGCCGAAGAAGCCGAAGAAGTTGTCCCATAGTGGCTTGGTGGTTTGCAGTTGCAAGCGATAGAGCGGCTCGCCGATCAGGTGATTAACCTGTGTGACCAGCCACGGCATGTGCTCGCCGCCATGCTCCGCCGCCTGCCCCGCTCCTTCCGCCGCTTCCCCGGCGTGCGCGCCGGCTTCATGTGCTTGCAGCAACCAGAACATCCGTTAATTTTCCTCTCGCTGAACAAACGTCAAACAAGTCTGGAAGAAGGCTTCACCAAGTCCCGCGACGACAAACGCGCTCAAGCCCACGAGCGTGGCAACGATTGAGACAAGCGCTAGCTCGTAAGCAGCCATGATCGCCGCCGCGACGACGAAATAACGCAACACGAAGCGCGCGACGCCGAGTTTGAGCCGCAGGCCCGTCAACGCCACGCCGGAGAACGCCGTGCGCACCGACGCGCGCAGCCAGTGATGATTCAGCAGCGCCAGACCACCGCCCAGCAGCAACCCCGTCGTCACGCGCCACGGCGCGACAAACAAACTCGCGAGCGTCGTCAACGCCACCGTCCAGCACATCAGGCGGAACAGGCGGTGCGTCATCGCAGTCCCCTCATCGGCGACCGGCAACGCCTCACTATGTAAACTTGCACTCATCTCAGAACGGATGATTTTACATGGACGCGGCGCAGGCTGTCGAGTGTTGCGCCCGTGCTATTCAAGCTGCCTGCGACATCGCGCGGATGAGTTGGTAGAAACCTACCACCGCGCCGAGCACGATGCCGGCCACCAGCAGCCACGGCTCCGTCTTCAGCCAACGATCCAGCGCCCACCCAATAAGCAAGCACACAACAATCGCCGACACGAGCGAGAAGACCGCCCCGATGATGTTCCCGCTTTTTTGCGTGCCCGGTTGGTCGTCTCGCTCCGGCATAAATCAGGCTTTTACCAACTACCTCGTTGCAGATAGTTTTTCGGCAACTCTTGCAAAAGCGCGCGCCGCGAGTGGCGCATTGAGTCGTGAATGAAGCAGACGTGCGTACACCAGCAGGCGCGCCCGCCGTCAATGGCTGCGAGTTCGTTCTGGCGCGCGTGGCTCTGCCAGAGCGCCGCGAAGTCGTAATCGTAATCGGCCAAGCTGGCAAACTTTTCGCGCAACTCGCAGGCGCGCACGTCGCCGTTGTAATCAATCACGGCGGCCGTCGCGCCGGCCGTGCAAGGGAAGGGCCATGCCGCCGGTTGCGCGAAGTTGGCCAACTGCGTGCGGTAATGCGTCGTGATCGCGCCGACGTAGGCGACGTTTTTGACGAAGCGCGTGGCCGCATCGTCATTGGCGAACATGCGGTCGCCATAGCGTTTCGTCAACGCGGCGACGCGCGCATACATCTCTGGCAAGACAGCGGGCGGCACTTGCTTGATCGTCGCGCCGGCTTTCGTCTCGCCACGGATGATGTTGAAGTATTGCCCGTCGAGTTGGAAATTATCCCAGAGGAATGCGGAGAGTTGCTCGATCTCCGTGTAGTTCTCGGCGCAGACGACCGTGTTGACGTTCAAACGAAAGCGGTCGCGGAATTTCTCTTTCAACGGATAGAGCGCGCGGATACAGTCGAGCGTCTTGGCCCAATTGCCGGGCACTCCGCGCACGCGGTCGTGCGTCGCGCCGTAGCCGTCGAGCGCGATGTTGAGGTAGAGATCGATCTCCGGGTTGCGCGTGAGCGCCTGCTCAACCGTGTCATAGACATGCGCCTTGATGAGCGCGTTCGTCGGGATGATGACGCGGCGCACGCCGTTCTGCGCGACGAAGAGATCAATAATCTCGTTTAGATCGCGGCGCAGGGTCGGTTCACCGCCGGAGAGCCACAGGTCTGTGATCGGCGGCATCGTGCGGGCGATGCGTTCGATCTGCGCGAAGGTCATGTCGCCGGGCTGGTTCAATTCCTGCCAGTAGAAACAAGTCGCGCATTTGGCGTTGCAGCGCGAGGTAACGAATAGGATGAGCGTGCCGAGTTGGTGCGTGCGGTCAGTTGAGCGCAGTAGTTGATAGAGTTGGACGGCTTTGTTAGTCATGGGGGCGAGTGAATGTTAACCGCAGTCAGACGCTATGGCAATCGGCAGCCGCGCTTACGGGACGATAACATTGGTCTCGGTCGGTGATTTCATTTCGTATGTGATACCGCGCCAGGTGATGCGCCGCGAGAGACCGGCGGCGAGCGCATTGTAAGTGTAGAGGAGGGACGCGAGCGGCCACAGGAGCAGGTGCGCGAGCAACGTGCTGCCGCGCGGTTGCACGCCATCAACGGCGAGCGTTAGCGCGACAGCGCGCAGGCGCAAGTATGCTTTCGCCGCGCCGAGCAGGAAAATCGCGCTGACAAGCGCGAGCGGCAACACGAACGACGAACCACGCCACGCGCGCAAGCAGATCAACACAAGCCCGCCGAAAAAAACGGGCCCGAAGAGTAAGCCCGCCGCCAACACGATGCGCCACAGATGTGCCGCATACACGCGCGTGATCTTCATCTGCCGCGTGGTGAACTCAAACAACTCCGCGAACGTGCAATCTTCGTGAGAAGCGATCAGGCATTGCGGTACGAAGCGGATCGGCAACTGCGCTTGTCGGAGCGCACGCATCATGGCGAAATCGTCCGAGAGCGCGCCGCGCCAATGCGTCAACACGTCGGCGCGGGCAAACGTCGTGCGCCGAATCGCGGTTGAGCCGCCCCAACAGAAGTTGCGCCGTTCGTCGGGGCCAAGCGCGGAGGCAATGGAGGCGTTCCAGACGGCGCGCAGGTGCGAACTGAGCCTGCCCGTAACGGGCACGAACCAGCGATAGCCGGTCGCCGCGCCAAGCGATGTATCCGCGAGCGGTGCGACGAGCGCACGCAACCAATCGCGGCGCGGGCGCGCATCCGTGTCCACGAAGACAAAGACCTCGCTCGCCGGATCGCACGCGCTTATGCCCGCGCACAGATTATGCACCTTCTGCCCGCAGTTGCCCGCCCGCCCCGCGACGACCACGCGCGTCGTGACCGTATCGGCCGTTATGTCGTTGCTTGCCCCGCGCGTCGCTGCAATCACAGCCAGTGCCGCATCATCTGCGCTATCCGTTACAAACACGATCTCATAGCGCGGATAATCTTGCGCATACAGCGCCCGCAGATTCTCGCGCAGGCCCTGATCAAGGCCACGACAAGGCACGATGACGGAAGCGAACGGCGCGTAGGCTGAGCAGGGTCGGGCCAACTCGCGCCGGAAATAAGCGAGATAAATCAGCCCGCCCCGCAGCGAGAGGAGACCTTGTAAGACAAGCAAGCCCGCAAAGAAATAGAAGAGCCACATCGCAACGAAGCGCCCCGCACGCCGCAGGAGAATTAACCACAAAGATACGAAGGACACAAAGAAAAGCGTGTGCGCTCTTTATGTCCCTCGCGTCTTGGCGGTGAAATTCTTTAGCGCAACGCGACCGCGCTGCTGGCGGCAGCGAGGGTGGCAAGCAACGCTTGCGCCGCGTGGATGAAGGGCTGCGGGTAGATGCCGATAAGTAAGATGCCGAAGGCGGAAGCGATGAGCGCGGTGCGGAGCGCGGGCGAGAGCGCGAGCGGGCGGTCGTCCGCCACTTGCTCGCCCAGGTACATCGCGGCGATAAAGCGTATGTAATAGTAGAACGAGACGGCTGTGTTGAGGAGCGCCCAGACCGCCAGCCAGACGTACCAATTCTTACCGTCCACTCTGGCCCGCTCAACCAGGCCGCCGAAGAGAAACCACTTGCCGATGAAGCCGCCCGTCAGCGGCAAGCCGCCGAGCGAGAGCATGAAGAGGGCCATCATCGCGGCCATGCCCGGCGCTTTCTGCGCGAGGCCGGTCATATCGGCCACGTTGTCGCCGACGATGCCGCGCCGGTGCAAGCTGATGATGATGCCGAACGCGCCGATGTTCATCAACGTGTAGACGAGCAGATAGATGAGGAGACCGACGTAGCCGTAAGTGTTGCCGGCGACGAGCGCCAGCAGCAGATAACCCGCGTTCGAGACGGACGAATAGGCCAGGAGGCGCTTCGCGTTCGTCTGCGTGACCGCCGCCCAGTTGCCGACAAGAATCGTGATGGCCGCCACGAAGCCGAGCAGCGGGGCCCAGTCGGCGCGCATGCCGCCCAATGCTTCGATGAAGATGCGCGCGAAGAGCGCGAAGCTGGCGGCCTTCGAGCCGGTCGAAAGAAACGCGGTGACGGGTGTGGGCGCACCTTCGTAAGCGTCCGGGGCCCACATGTGAAACGGCACGGCAGCGATCTTGAAGAACAGTCCGGCGGCGAGCGCGATCATGCCGAGCAAGAGCATCGGCCGGAGCGGTACGAGCACGCCTTCCACGGGCGGCGCGGCGTTCAGGGCCAAGTTGATGCTGTGCGCGATGTCGCCAAGGTTGGTCGAGCCGGCGACGCCGTAGAGCAAAGACATGCCGTAGAGCAGTATGCCGGACGAGAACGCGCCGAGCAGAAAGTATTTCATGGCCGCTTCGTTCGAGCGACGCTCGCGTTTGGTGAAGGCGACGAGCACGTAGAACGTAAGCGCCATTAATTCGAGACTGATGTAGAGCGCGATCAGATCGTAGCCGCAGGCCAGGAGCATCATGCCGACGGCGGCAAACAGGACGAGCGCGTAGAACTCGCCGCGCTGCTCGCCCGCGATATCGAGATAGCGCAAGCTGATGGCGATGGTGAGCGCGGTGGCGATGAGGAAGATGGCCTGGAAGAGGAGCGCAAAGCCGTCCACCCGGATCATGCCGTAGAAGCCGGTGAGCGGCAGCAGATAACTGTTCGCGTACCACTGCGCCGCGAGCGCCGCGCCCGCGAGCGCGGTAGCGACGAGCGCGAAGTAGCCGGTCGCATGGCCGCGCTTCTGCGGCAGCACGACCGACAGCACGAGCACGACACACGCACATACGGTCAGAATCAACTCCGGCGCGAGCAATTGCAATTCGCCCACACTGAACAGCGCAGAGCTATTGGCTTGCAAAAACAACATAGACATTTACGGGCCTGCTATCCTCTCAAAACTACTTAACCTGCACGGTCGTGGACGCAGTGCGCGGCGTGTTCGTCGTGCGGCCGGGCAAAGGGTAATCGGGGCGTATGTGCTGCACGACGGCGTTGACGGGGCGTTGGATGTAATCGAGGAACGGCTTCGGATAGACGCCGATCCAGAGCGAGAGCGCGACGAGCGGCAACATGTAAGCCCACTCGCGCCCGCTCAGGTCGGTTAGCTTTTCATTCTTCGGATTATCAATCGTGCCAAAGAACATGCGTTGATAGAGCCAGAGCATATAGCCCGCGTTCAGAATGATGCCGAGCGCGGCCCACGCGGCCCAGGCGGGCCGGGCCTCGAACGCGCCGCGCATGGCCAGGAATTCAGAGATGAAAACGCACAGCAGCGGCAAGCCGATGGCCGTCATGGCCATGGCCAGAAAGACGGTCGCGTAGCCGGGCATGACGTGCGAGAGGCCGCCGAACTCGGAGACGTTGCGCGTGTGCCGGCGTTCGTAAATGATGCCAACCAGGAGAAACAGCGCGGCCGAATAGATGCCGTGATTGATCATGTGCAGCACCGCGCCGTTGAGGCCGTTCGGGTTCAAGGCAAACAGTCCCAACATGACGACGCCCATTGAAGAGACGCTTGAGTAGGCAACGAGTTTCTTCACGTCGCCGTCGCGCTTGACGACGAAGTACATTGCGGCCAGCGCACCGTAAATGATGCCGATGATGGCGAGCGTGACCATCACATGGCGCACGCCGAAGACAACGCCGAACATTTTGAACGCCACCTCGTCGGCAGAGGCTTTCGGGAACATCGGTAAATTGAAGCGGAAGAAACCGTACGTGCCAAGCTTCAATAAAATGCCGGCGAGAATGACGGAGCCAGCGGTCGGCGCTTCGACGTGCGCGTCGGGCAGCCACGTGTGGAACGGCCACATCGGCACTTTGATGGCGAAGCCGATAGCGAAGGCGAAGAAGAGTAGTATTTGCAGCGCGCCCATCGGTAGCACCGAGCCGAGCGCTTGCAGGTACATGATATTGAATGTGCCTGTGCCGTTCGCGGTCGCTGTCTGGAAAGTCGTCGTCAACATCTGGCGCGCGGCATCGTTCCCGGCGACAAGGCCCAATGTCGCCTGACTGATCCGCGCCGTGAGCGCCACATCCTGCGTTAAGAAGTACATCTTCAACACGCCGAGCAGCATAATGACCGAACCGACGAACGTGTAGAGGAAGAATTTGATTGCGGCGTAGAGGCGATTCTCGCCGCCCCAGATGCCGATCAGGAAGTACATCGGCACGAGCGAGACCTCGAAGAAGAGATAAAAGAGGAACAAGTCCATCGAAGCGAACACGCCGACCACGGCCGTCTGCAACAGCAAGAGCAGCACGTAGTATTCCTTCTCGCGCTTCTGGATGTAGTTCCATGAAGAGAGCGCGGCGATGATGCCCAAGAGCGTGGTCAGCACGATCAACAAGACCGCGATGCCGTCCACGCCCATCTGGTAACGCGCGCCGATGAGTGGAATCCATTGATGATCTTCGAGAAACTGCATGCCGCCGGCCGTGCGGTCGTAAGCGAGGAGACCGAGCGAGACGACAAACGCCAGCCCGAACCACGCGGTCGCAAATTTCTTGATCGCGCCCGCCTGATATTTCTTGAACAGCGCGATGATGATAATCGCGCCGATGGTCGGCAGCCAGGTGATGATCGAAAGCAGATATGGAATGTTCACTGAGACCTCATAAGCAATGATGAATGCGGAATGATGAAAGATAAACAAAACCAGCAGGCGTTTCTAATTCCTAATTCATCTTTCAGCGTTCCTCGTTCATCGTTCAATTCTCACCCGCCGCGCACTGCGGCCATGATGTCCGGGTAGAAGAAGACAAGGACGGCGACGACCAAGCCAAGCACCATGACGAGCGCGTAGTTGGCCGTCAGCCCCGTCTGCGCCGAGCGCAGCAGGCGCGACATGATGCCGCGAATGAAATAAGCCACGCCGTTGACGACGCCATCCACGACGTATTTGTCGAAATGGCCCGTCGCGCTACTCAAGCGGCGCGTGCCGGCCGCGACGCCGTTGACCGCGCCATCGATCCCTTCGGAGTCAACTTTGTAAATCACGCGGGCCGCGTCCATCGTGCGGCGCGTGATGAGCAAACCGTATAGCTCGTCCACCCAATACTTGTTGTAGCTCGCACGATAAAGCGCGGACAGCCTGCGCGCCCACACGTCGGGCAGGCGCGGGTTCTTGATGTAGAAGAGATAGCCGAGGCCCATGCCGAGACCGGCGGCGACGAGCGAGATAATGATGAACAACCACTCCGCCGCGCGTTCGCCGAGCGAATGTTCGACCGTGTGCGCGAGATTGTAGCCGGTGTCGCCATAGGGTGTGTGTTCGATTGGCTCGTAACCGGGCGGCGGTTGACTGGCCGCAGTCGAGTGCGGGGCTGCGGCCCCTTCGGTCGCGGTTGCCGGTGCGTGTTCGCCACCGGCTCCCTCTGCACCGAACTCGCGTGTGACCGGATTCCAGATGACGGGCGAGAGCCAAGTGACGATGTTCAATTTACCGCCGGGATGTTCGCTGCCCGTGACAGCTTGGAACGCCGGCCCGATACCGATGAGACCGCCGACCGTCGCCAACACGGCCAACACGGCGAGCGGAATCCACATTGAGGCGGGCGATTCGTGCGGCTCGTGGACGCCGTGGCCGTGCGGCTCATCATGTGTGCCGTGTGTG
Source organism: Pyrinomonadales bacterium (assembly GCA_038322995.1). Classification (GTDB taxonomy): domain Bacteria; phylum Acidobacteriota; class Blastocatellia; order Pyrinomonadales; family Pyrinomonadaceae; genus QHXQ01. The sequence continues at coordinate 13,935 of JBBQGM010000084.1, read as the reverse complement.
CTGCGCGTTTCGTGATGCTCGTGCGGGGCGGCGTGCGGCGCGCCGACGTACTCGCCGGGTTCGTGCTGCGGGCGGTCGCCGGCCGATTCGAGTTGCGCGTCGTGCGGTTTGCCCTTCACGTCGTAGCCGTGCGCGTGTGCTTCGTCGGCTTCGCCACCGGCGGGCACGTCGCGGAAGCGTTCGCGGCCCCAGAAGGTCATGGCGACGAGGCGCGTCATGTAGAACGCGGTGCAAGTGGCGGCAATCGTGCCGATGAGCCAGAGCAGCCAGCCGCCGGAGAAGTAAGTAGTCCCGGCCGCGCGCCAGAGGAGTTCATCCTTCGACCAGAAGCCGGCGAACGGGATGATGCCGCAGATGGCGAGCCAACCGCAGAAGAACGTCCAGAACGTCTTCGGCATGTACTTCTTCAACCCGCCCATGCGCCGCATGTCCTGTTCGTGATGCATGCCGTGGATGACCGAGCCTGCGCCGAGGAACATGAGCGCTTTGAAGAAGGCGTGCGTCATCACATGGAAGATACCGATGGCGAACGCACCGACGCCGCAGGCGAGGAACATGAAGCCGAGTTGCGAGACGGTCGAATAGGCGAGAACTTTTTTGATGTCGTTCTGCGTGATGCCGATGGTCGCGGCGAAGAGCGCGGTCAGCGCGCCGACGATGGCGACGATGAGCATCATCGTCTGCGAGTGCTGAAAGATGACGTTGCAGCGCGTCAGCATGTACAGACCGGCCGTGACCATCGTCGCCGCGTGAATCAAGGCGGAGACGGGTGTCGGCCCGGCCATCGCGTCCGGCAGCCAGACGTAGAGCGGCAACTGCGCCGACTTGCCGCACGCGCCGACGAACAGACCGAGCGCGATCCAAGACATGATGCCGAACGTGCCGAGCAGTTCAATCGGATAGCCGCTCGCCTGCCGCATTACGTCCGTGTATTGCGCCGAGCCGAAGGTGGCGATGACGGCGAAGATGGCGAGCGCGAAACCGAAGTCGCCGACGCGGTTCGTGATGAACGCCTTGCGCGCGGCGTCGCCCGCCTCTCTGCGATCAAAGTAGTAACCGATCAGCAGGTACGAGCAAAGACCGACGCCCTCCCAACCGACGAACATCATCAGGAAATTCGACCCCAACACCAGCACCAACATCATGAACATGAACAGGCCCATGTACGCGAAGAAGCGATAGAAGCCTGCGTCGCCATGCATGTAGCCGGTCGCGAAGATGAAGATGCACAGCCCGACGCCCGTGATGATGAGGATGAAGATCGATGAGAGCGAATCGAGTTGATAACTCCATTCGATGTTGAGCAGCGAGCCGCGCGTTGTGCGATCAGCGCCCGGTATATCATACGTCGCGCCCACAGGCGCTTCGCCGCTCAAACGGTGCGTTGCACCATTCGTCTCGTACTGCGCCGATGTGCCCGGTGCAGCCGTCGCCGCCGCCTGTAGCGTTGCCCTGCGCGCGTCGCCCGCCTGCGTTCGTTCCTTTTGCCCTTGCGTGATCGCCGTTGCGCCGCCCGCGATCCACGTGAAGCTCGCGCCGTCCTGACTCGTCACGTAAGGCGACGGCCACGTCGGACTGCTGGCGAACTTGACGACCACCGTCAGCGCGGACACGAACGCGAGCGCGATTGAGCCGACCGCAATGATAGCGACGACCCGCTCGGAGAAGCGAAACTTGCGTCCCAGCAGACCGTTCACGGCTGCGCCTGCGAGTGGCAATAGTGGAATGAGCCAGAGAAGGAGTGACATGATCAGCCGTTAGCTATCAGTTTCTTTACCATTTCAGCAAATCAATCTTGTCCGCGAAGATCGTCTCGCGGTTGCGGTAGAGCGCGATGACGATGCCGAGACCGATGGCAGCTTCGGCCGCCGCGACGACGATGATGAAGACGGTGAAGACCTGGCCGGCGACGGCGTTTGCGCTGCCCGTCGCTTGCAGGTAACGCGAGAAGGCGATGAAGTTCAGATTCGCCGCGTTCATGATCAATTCAATGGACATGAAGATGACGATGATATTGCGCCGCGTCAGCACGCCCGCCACGCCGATGATAAAGAGCAGCGCGCCGATGACCAGAAACTTCGACAGGTCGGGCTGCTTGATGCCTTCGAGGATCGCGTCCGTGCGCGTCGCCGGCTGTCCGGCTTGCAACAGCAAGGCGAGTGTGGGGGCCAACAGGTTGCTCATAAAATCAAACTCGGCTTTATCATCATTCGGGTTTGGGCAGCATCAAGTCGGGCAGCATTGCCGGATCATCCTCGTCCGCCGCCAACTCCTGCTTTGTCGTGCGCGCCAACATGACCGAGCCGATGATGGCGACGAGTAAAAGCACGCTCGCGATCTCGAACGGGATCGCGGCGTAGCGATAGAGGCTGCCGGCGACGCGCTGCGTGTCCTGCGAAATCTGCATCGTGCCCGTCGCGCTCGCCGCCTGCGGCCGCTGCGCGGTCGCGACGTTGGTAATGGTCTCCTGATCGCGCTTGAGCAAGCCGTCGTAACCCTGCCGGATCGCGTAGATCAGACCGAGCGACAAGAGCGCCAAAAAGATCGCGCTCGCGGCCACCTGCGTCGGCCGGTTGAACAGCAACTCGTTGCCCTTCTCCTCCGCGCTCACGTTCACCAACATGATGACGAACAAAAACAGCACCATCACGCCGCCGACGTAAACCAATATTTGCACGCCCGCGATGAACTCCGCGCCCAACAGAACGAAAAGCGCGGCGACCGACAGGAGCGTCGAGATTAGAAACAGCGCCGAATGCACAGCGTTGCGCGCGAGAATCGTCAACAGCGCCGCCACAAGCGCCGCCACCGCGAATATCCAGAAGAAAACTGCTGCCCAGCCGGTAAGAAACATAGGATTTTAGATTTGCGATTTTAGATTTGCGATTTACAGACGTTGAACGCCGTACCTATCATTTAATCGCAAATCTAAAATCGCAAATTCTGTTCAGGCGTCGTACTTCACCGTCTCGCGGCCCTGTTCCAACATCTCGCGATTCCAGACGAAACCGGCCCGCGAATATGTGGCCAGTTCAAAGTCCTGCGTCAGTTCGAGGCACGCGGTCGGGCACGCCTCCTGGCAGAGCGCGCAGAACATACAGCGCGAGGTGTCGAAGATAAATTCATCTAGCACCTTTTTCTTGCGCGCCTTGCCGGCGACTGTGATCTCTATGTCCATCGGGATCACGTCGATGCAATCTTCGGGACAGGCGAGCGCACAGAGGTTGCAGGCAATGCAGAGCGTGTCGTGCGTCTCCGGGTCCATGTTCAACCGCGGCGAGCCGTGAAAGCGCGGCGCGACTTCCGCACGCACCTTCGGGTATTGCTCCGTGTAAATGCCCATGCCCTTGACGGAGTCCTTGTCGAAGAGCGCGCCGAGATTGAACTTGAGCGTTAGCTTCAAGCCCGCGAGCAAATCAACGAGAAAGAATCGCTTCAACTTTTCCGTCCGCGTCGACGCGGGCACTGGTACGACCGGCATATAACAAAACCTCTGATTTTTGATTTGCGATTTTAGATTTTTGATTTACCTGAACGCGCTGGTTGTGGCCAATCGCAAATCAAAAGTCTAAAATCAAAAATTCTCTTCACCCTTCGCTCGTAAGGGCCGCCGGTCTGACCGCCGGTTGGCCTTGCGTCGGACTCATGAGCCGCACCTGCCGGCGCTGCTTCTTCAGATTGAAATCGCGCGAGCGCCAGTTGATCGCCGAGAGCATCCCGGCGGCGATGAAGACGCCCGCCACGCCGTAAGTGATCATAATAACTTTGCCTGTCATGGTGAGATTTACGCCGCGCGCGATTGATTCGACCGTGTGCAGGCCGTGCCAGCCGTCGAGCGCCTGCACGGTGAAGATGGCGAGCGCGGTCAGCGCGATATTCAAGAGCGCGGCGGGCAGCATCCACTTCCAACCCAAGTCCATCAGTTGATCATAGCGATAACGTGGCAGCGTCCAGCGTAGCCAGAAGTAGAGATAGAGCAAAATCGCCATCTTCGCGGCGAAGACGAAGAGGCTGACGAAGACGAACAGCGAATGATAGCCGGCCAGTTCGATGCGCCACGCACCGGGAAAATACCAGCCGCCCAAATAGAGCGTCGTCGCAATCGCGGAGACGACGAGCATCGCCGCATATTCGGCCATGAAGAAGAGTGACCAACGCATGCCGGAGTATTCGGTGTGGAAGCCGGCGACGAGTTCCGATTCGGCTTCGGGCAGATCGAACGGCGCGCGATTGTTCTCTGCGATGCCGCTGATGAGAAACACGATGAAGCCGAGCGGTTGATACAGGATGTACCACATCGAGTCCAGTCCTTGCGCCTGCACGATGCCGGACAAGCTGAGCGTGCGCGCGAACATCAACGCGCCGACAAGCGACAAGCCCATTGAGACTTCATACGAGATCATCTGCGCGGACGAGCGCAAGCCACCGAGCAACGCATACTTAGAATTGGACGACCAGCCCGCCAGAATGATCGCCAGCACGCCGACCGATGAGACTGATAGCACGAACAACAGACCGATGTTGATGTCCGTGATCACGCCCCAATCGGGGCCGTACGGGATGACGGCAAAGACGATAAAAGCGGCAGCGACTGAGACGAACGGCGCGAAGAAGAAGATGTACGGGTCGGCCTTGTCAGGCCGCAGGTCTTCTTTCGTCAACAACTTGATCGCATCGGCAATCGGCTGCAACAGTCCATACGGGCCGACGCGCATCGGCCCCAGCCGCGCCTGCATGAACGCCGAGACCTTGCGTTCCAGATACGTCGCGTACAAGGCCCAGAAGGCCACGGCCGTCACAACCGCGCCGATCTGGATGAACGGCCAGACGACGTAGTTCACCGTCTCCGCGCTCAAGAAACGCAGCAGCAAACTATCGATCAGATTTGGTGGCGCGAACAGGGCCAGTGTGTCCATAGTAAAGTTTTCGCCTGCTTAGACCTGTTAGCTTTCCAGCGCATCCATGCGCACTTCAAGATCGCGTTAGCTAATTGCCAACAGCTATCTGTCAATCTCACCCAACACGATGTCGAGCGTGCCGATGATGGCGACCACGTCGGCGATAAGGTGGCCGACGCACATCTGCCTGAGCGCCTGCAAGTTGATCAGGCACGCGGGCCGGACGCGGACGCGATAGGGGCGGCTTGATCCATCTGAGACGAGATAGCAGCCAAGTTCACCCTTCGGCCCTTCGATTGAATGATAGTAGTCACCAGCCGGCGGCTTGATAATCTTCGGCACTTTCGCGTTGACAGGCCCGTCCGGCATCTTCGCTAACGCTTGCTGGATGATACGGCGCGACTGGCGCATCTCTTCGAGTCGCACGAGATAGCGATCATACGTGTCGCCATTCTCGCCGACCGGAATGTCGAAGTCGAGATCGGCGTACGCCGCATAAGGCCGTGCTTTGCGCAGATCATAGGCGACGCCGGAGCCGCGCAAGGCGGGGCCGGTCAAGCCGATGGCCACCGCCGCCTCCGCCGAGATGACGCCGATGCCGACCGTGCGGCCGAGCCAGATGCGATTCTCCGTCAGCAGCGTCTCATATTCAGCGAGCCGGTGCGGGAAATTGTCAACGAACTGCGTCACGTCTTCGCTGAAACCTTCGTAAGTATCGTTCGGCATGCCGCCGATACGCCACGCATGACAGGTCAAACGCGCGCCGAACTGCCGCTCGAACATCTTCAAAATCTCTTCGCGCTCGCGTAGCGCCCAGAGCAGCACGGTGAACGAGCCGATGTCCAGCCCGTGCGTGGCCAGCCACAGTAGGTGCGAAGCGATACGGTTTAGCTCGGTCAGGATCGTGCGGATGTAGTGGGCGCGGGGCGGCACTTCGAGACCCATCATCTGCTCGACCGTCTCGACCCAGAGCAGTCCGTTCGAGACAGCGGCAATGTAGTCGAGCCTGTCCCAGTAGGGCGCGATCTGCGGGTACAGCCGGTTCTCGCAAATCTTCTCCATGCCGCGATGGAGATAGCCGATGTCGCAGTCGAGATCGATCACGGTTTCGCCGTCGAGCTTCAGGATGACGCGCAGAACGCCGTGCGTCGAAGGGTGCTGCGGCCCCATGTTCAGCACCATTTCGGGGCTGTCGTAGAGCGTCTCCTGCGTGGTGGCGACTTCGATCTGATGCATAGAAGTTAAATGATGAGTGATGAACGCGGAATGATGAAGGACAACGGATCGGGTTTTAATTCATCATTCATCATTTCTAATTCATCATTTTCTATCCAGCGGCATTATTTCCTTGCCGCCGACGAAAATTTCGCGGATGTTGCGCTCGTCCGGGTGCGAGAGGAGTTCGAGACCATAGGCGCGGCGCTGTTCCAGTTGCTCCTGCTGCACCGCGCTCATCTGCGGCAGATGCTTGCGCGTCCACTCGTTCTCGACGGGCTTCAACGGATACTCTTTGCGGAACGGATGCCCGGCCCAATCGGGCGGCAGCAACAACCGCCGCATGTCCGGGTGATTATGGAAGCGCACGCCGAACAAATCATAGACCTCGCGCTCCATCCAATTCGCCGTCGGCCACACGCCGGTCACGCTCTCGACGCCTGCCGTCTCGTCTGTCCACACCTTCAGCCGCATGCGCGCGTTGCCGCTAATGGAGTAGAGGTTATAGACGACCTCGAAGGGCGTATCGGCGCGCTCAGGATAATGCACACAGGTCAGATCGGCGAGCAGATCGAACGGCGTCTCCGCATCGCGGCGCAACGCATTGCAGATGGCGACGATGCGCGCGGCGGTCACGCGGACGGACAACTGACCGATGAACTCAAACGTCTCAACGATGTCAGTATTGAATGTGGCGCGCAGTCGTTTGACGAGGGGATGAGCTGAAGCGTCGGTCGGCTTCGGCCCTTCGTCCTTCTTTTTGACAGGCGCTTTCGGCGCACCAGCCGCCGGCGCGGTCACGCCCTGCGCGGCGGCGGCTTCCTTAGCCGCGACGACGCGCGCTTTCGCTGCATCAATCTTCGCGGCCTTGTCTTCGTCGGCCGTCGTGGGCGCGGCCGGCGTCGCTTCAGGGGCGGGCGAACTTGGTTGTTCCGGCTCGTCGGTCATCACATCACACGGCTAGACGGTCACAGCAGCGGCGTCTTTGCGGGCGCGGCCAGGCTCTGCTTGTAAAATTGCTTCGTGGTGAAAACTGACCTAAAGATTCAACAGGACGGTGCGCCAGCTTTTTAGCATGCGCCCTGCGCCTTGTCAATCAACCTGCCACGCGGCGCGCCATCGCCGCGTGCAACCGTTAAGTGCCCGTCTAACTTGACGATAAAAAGGCTCGCCCGTATCATAGGCTTTTGCCAGGCATGACAAATTCGCGCCTGTAGAAAGAGAGGAAATTATGAAGCAAGGAATTCATCCCGAATACCACGAGATCACGGTCTCCTGCGCCTGCGGCGAGACCTTCAAGACCGGCTCGACCCGGAAGGGCGACCTGCACGTCGAAATCTGTTCCGCCTGTCACCCGTTCTTCACGGGCAAGCAGAAGTTGATCGACACGGCCGGGCGCGTTGACCGGTTCAATAAGCGCTACGGCAAGAAGACCGAAGCGCCAGCCGAAGCCCAGACCGAAGCCGCCGCGCAGTAAGTGTCGTAAGGAGACGGGGCCGGCTGCACTTCAACCGGCCCCGCGTTTTATGCGCCAGGCTGATTTACAGCGCCAGTATTAGCTACCCCAAACCTGCACGCCGACGTTTTCGCGGCGATTGCCTGTTCGTGCATCTAAAATGCATGTGGGCAATCAACGCGCACCAAACGTCGGCGTTGTTGTATGCTGGAATGAGGGCCGACGCGCGGCATGGCCGTGGAGACCAGTGACATTTAGGTGGGAGAGCAAAGTAAACGTGAGCACAAGCGAAAAAGATTTGATCGTCGGCGGCCAAGCGGTCGTCGAGGGCGTGATGATGCGGACACCGAACGCTTATGCCGTGGCCGTGCGCCGGCCCGACGGGACGATTACGCACACGGGCGCGGCGCTGCCGAAATGGAGCGATAGCTACAAAATCCTGCGCTTACCTGTCTTGCGCGGCGCGGCCGTGCTGGTGCAGTCAATGGCGCTCGGCATCAAGGCCTTGAACTATTCGGCGGGCGAAGCGTTTGTGAGCGCGCAGGAGCAGGAACAGGAAGCGGTCGGGCTGGTATTGACGCCCGCCGTGGTCGAGGGTGAAGGTGATTTCGCCGGTATCACGGGCGGCGTGCCGGGGCTGTTCCCGCTGCCGACGAAGCAACGACCGCAGGACGAGATGAAGCGCGGTACGAACGCTTCGGCCGCCGGCTCGATCATCTTCGCGCTCATCTTCAACGTCTTGCTCTTCATCGTCGCCCCGCTCGTGCTAACCAACGTGCTCTTTATCGCCGCCGGGTGGGCTGTGCCTGCGAGCAACCCGCAAACAATCAGCATAACGCAGACGGAAGCAAGCGTGAACGCGCAGACGAATATACCCAATCAAGCGCCGGAACAACCGGTATGGTACAGCCGCGCGTGGAACGGGGCGCGTTACTACTTGCATCCGGTGCGCCCATCGGTTGGCTTCAACATGCTTGATGGGTTGATCCGCATGTCGTTCTTCCTGACCATGATCATCAGTTTCTCGCTGCTGAAAGACATCCGCCGCGTCTTCGAATATCACGGCGCAGAGCATAAAACCGTATTCACGTGGGAGAAGGGCTTGCCGCTCGAAGTTGAGCATGCGCGCAAACAATCGCGCCTGCATCCGCGCTGCGGCACGAGTTTTCTGATGGTCGTGATGCTCGTCTCGATCATCCTCTTCTCCGTCGTCAAGTTCGATTCGCTCTTGCTCAACATGCTCACGCGCATCGCGCTCGTGCCTGTCATTGCCGGCGTCTCTTACGAGATCATCCGGCTATCGGCGCAACGCGAAGGCAGTTTCATTTTCAAATTGATCACGCGGCCCGGTCTCTGGCTGCAAAACGTGACGACCAAAGAGCCGAATGACCAGCAACTCGAAGTGGCCATCTACGCGCTCAAAGAATCGCTCAAGCTTGAGCCGCAACCGCAAGCCGCGGCGATGACGCCGCTCTCGTAAAAAGTTATGTTGGAAAAGTTAGATCAAATCGAAACGCGCTACGAAGAGTTGAGCGCGCAGTTGTCGTCGCCGGAGTTGTTCGCGGATCAGGTCGCTTATATCAAAGCGGCCAAGCAGCACCGTAGTCTCGGCGAGACGGTCGAAAAATATCGCGCCTTAAAAACCTTGCAGCAGGAGCAGGCGGGCGCGCGGGAGTTATTCGATCTAGGCGACGACGAAGAGATGCGCGAGATGGCCCGCGCCGAAATAGACGCGCTGCAAGGGCAGATCGATCAACTAGAAGAAGAGTTGCGCGTGCTGCTGCTGCCGACCGATCCGAACGATGAGAAGAACGTCATCCTCGAAATTCGCGCCGGCACTGGTGGCGACGAAGCCACGCTCTTCGCCGCCGAGATGCTGCGCATGTACGCGCGCTACGCCGAACGGCAACGTTGGCGCATGGAAGTGCTCGACGTGTCCGAGTCCGGCGTCGGCGGCATCAAGGAGGCCATTGCGCTGATTGAAGGCGACCGGGTTTATTCCAAGTTGAAGCACGAGTCGGGCGTACATCGCGTCCAACGCGTGCCGCAGACGGAAGCGAGCGGGCGCATCCACACCTCTGCCATCACCATCGCCGTGCTGCCCGAAGCCGAAGAGGTGGACGTGAAGATCAACCCGAACGATTTACGCATCGACACCTTCTGCTCGTCTGGGCCGGGCGGGCAATCCGTCAACACAACTTATTCGGCCGTGCGCATCACGCACTTGCCGAGCAACACGGTCGTCTCGATGCAGGACGAGAAATCGCAGATCAAGAATCGCGAGAAGGCGATGCGTGTGTTGCGTGCGCGCTTGCAAGAGATGGAGGAGCAGAAGCAGCACGACGCGCTCGCCTCCGAACGCCGCTCACAAGTTGGCAGCGGCGACCGCTCCGAAAAGATTCGCACCTACAATTTCAAAGACAACCGCGTCTCCGACCACCGCATCGGCTTAACCGTGCATCAACTCAACCTCGTCATGGAAGGCGACCTTGATCAGTTTATCAACGCGCTCGTCTCGCATTTCCAGTCCGAGAAGCTAAAAGCTGAAACCGTCGCAGCCTGAAAGAATGCGGATTGCGGATTAGAAAAACTGAAGCAGTCTGTTTCAATCCGAATTCCGCAATCCGCAATCTTATGACGACGCGCATCCTGCTCATCCGGCACGGACAGTCGCAAGGCAACGCCGAGCGGCGCTTCGGCGGGCATACGGCGACGCCTCTGTCGGAACTCGGCCACAGGCAAGCGGAAGCGACGGCGCAGGCGCTCGCGGGCGAAGGCGTGACGGCCATTTACGCGAGCGATCTGCTGCGCGCTGTGCAGACGGCTGCGCCCCTGGCGCGCGAGACCGGCTTGCCGGTCACACAGACGAACGCGTTCCGCGAGCGCAGCGTCGGCCAGATGGAAGGTTTGACGTTCATAGAAGCGGCCGAACAATATCCGGTCGAGTACGCCGCACTGCTACGCCGCGACTTCGAGCATGTATTACATGGCGGCGAGAGCTATCGCCAATTGCTCGACCGTGCCGCCCACGCACTCGATCAAGCGATTGCCGATAATCGCGGCGGCACAGTCGCCGTCTTCACCCACACCGGCACGGCCTGCATCCTCGTCCTGCACCTGCTCGGCGCGCTCGGCGCGCAACCACTGCGCCCCATCTGGCTCGCCACTTCAAATTGCGGCATCAATCGCTTCGCTCTACACGCGGACGGCTTCCTACGCATCTTCGCGCTTAACGATACGCGCCATCTGCAAGGCTTGTGAGCCGATAAGCGAGTCGCGCCCCTCTCTGTCGCGCAAATGGAGGGCCAATTTCCCCTTCCCTTGCAACGCGATGCGCGGTAAAGTTGCCATTATGATGACTCGAAGAATTCGCATCTTTTTGTCGCACGCAGTCGCGGCCGGCGTGCTGCTTGCGCTGACTTTGGTCGTGCTATCGAATGGGCCGTTGGTGGCACGGGCGCAGAAGAAACCGTCGGCTCAGCCGCCGACACAGGATCGGGGCCTTGGACGAGACGCGCGGGAGCAACAGGCGCAGGAGGCGACGCGGGCGCTGGGGTTGGTGCAGACGCTGCCGGGCAAGTCGAAGCGCTATGCGCTCGTTATCGGCGTCGATCAGTATAACGACCCGCAGGTGGTCGGCTTGGGCGGCGCGGCCAATGATGCGCAACTGCTGGCCAATACGCTCGTGCGCTATGCCGGCTTCCCGCGCGAGCAGGTGATCTTGCTTGCGTCCACTCAACCGACGGATCGGCAACCAACGCGCGGCAATATCTTGCGCAAGCTGTCGAACCTCGCGGCGGTCGTGCCGAAGGATGGACTCTTGCTCTTCTCCTTCGCCGGGCACGGCATGGAGCGGAGCAATCAAGCCTTCCTGCTGCCCACCGACGCGCAGGTCAGCGACGACGTGAACCTGTTGGAACAGACCGCGATCAACGTCGTCCAGATCAAAGATTGGATTCACAAGACGGGCGTCGGGCAGGTGCTGCTTTTGCTGGATGCCTGTCGCAACGATCCGGCCGCCGGGCGTGCCAGCGCCGACAACCCGCTCTCGAAGACGTATATGCGCGGCTTCGACTTCAACGTGCGCAATAAAGAGGTGCAAGCCTTCGCTACGATCTACGCGACCGACGTGGGCCGCCGCGCCTACGAGGCCAAAGAGCAACGCCACGGTTATTTCACGCTCGCGCTGGTTGATGGCTTGAAGGGCCAAGCGGTGAACGACAAGGGCGAGGTGACGCTGCAAAGCCTGATCAATTATTTGCAAAGCACCGTGCCGCGTCGTGTGCTGCTCGATCTCGGGCAAGGCAAGGTGCAACGTCCGTGGGCAGTGGTTGAAGGCTATCGAGCCAACGAGTTGGTGCTGTCCGTGCAAGACGAGCGCGCGGCGGCCGACAAGCAGAAGGGCGACCAGTTCGCCAATGTGGCCATCACAACCGATACGGCGCGGCCGGAGTCGGAGACGGGGCCTGTGCCGGAGCGCAGCAACGAGGTGGAAGCAGAGGCCACGCTGGCGGGCACGAGTTGGCGCGGGCTGAGCGCGGAGTCGGGCGAATACACGATGGAGTTTCTCAAGGACGGGAAAATCCGTTACTCCTTCAACGCGTTGGAGAACGGCAAGCAAGTGCTGAAGTCTATCGGCGGCACGTGGCAGCAACTCGGCAACGACGTGCAAATCTCCGTCGGCGCATACTCCGCATGGGTGGGCACGATGGAGGGCAACACGATCAAGGGCGAAGGCAGCAACCTTGAAGGCCTCAAGTGGAACTTCAAGCTGTTGCGGAAAAAGTAACGCGGCGCAATAAGTGAACAGGTGCGGCGTAGCGGCCTCACCAATGGCTGATCGCGTAAGCCCCGGCAAGATGTGTGAGCGAACGCTTCCTGCCGGGGCTAAAATTTTCGGGGCGGCATTTCCGGCTTACCGATTCGCCGCAATCACTTCTTCCGCCTCGCGGTCGAGTGGCGAAAGCGCTTGCAGGTCTTCGGCGGCGGCCAACTCGCGCTGCCGATGCACCGTGCCGTCCGACTCGAAGATATAAGCGGACGGATGCTCGCGCATGATGATGTCTTGCAAACGCATGAGCCCGTAGAGCAACGCTTCGGGGCGCGGCGGGCACCCCGGGATGTACACGTCCACGGGGATCGTGCGATCCACGCCTTGCATCGTCGAATAAGAATCGAACGGCCCGCCGGTCGAAGCGCACGCGCCCATCGCGATCACCCACTTCGGCTCCGGCATCTGATCATAGATGCGCCGGATCACCGGCCCCATCTTCAACGTGACCGTGCCCGCGACGATGATCAGATCGCTCTGCCGTGGACTAGGGCGAAAGACGCCCGCGCCGAAGCGGTCGATGTCGAAGCGGCCCGCGCCGGTCGCGATCATCTCGATGGCGCAGCACGCCAAGCCGAACGTCATCGGCCATAGCGCAGACTTGCGGCCCCAGTTAACCGTGTCCCGCACCGGCTTCAAATCCATCAACGGCGCAGCGATTTTCCGCCGCAACGCATTGAAGATCGAGTCAACGGTCGTCAAAACAATGCCTTCAGGATGTTCAGCCATAGCGATTGCGGATTGCGGATTGCAAAACTGTTAGCTTCTGATCAATCTGCAATCCGCAATCTAAAATCCTTTCATGCCCACTCTAATGCGCCCTTGCGCCAGGCGTAGTAGTAGCCGAGGACGAGGATGCCGAGGAAGACGAACATTTCCAGGAGCGCGAACTTGGTGAACGAAAAATCGTCGCCCATGAAGATGATGGCCCACGGCAAGAGAAAAATGGTCTCCACGTCGAAGACGAGGAAGAGCATGGCGACGATGTAATAGCGCACGGTGAAGCGGTCGTGCGCTTCGGTCACGGGGTCGATGCCGCACTCGTAGGGGCGCATCTTGTCCTTGCCGTAGATGTTCGGGCGCAGCAGGCGACCGAGCACAATCGGCAGCACCGGAAAGATAACCGCGAAGACGAAAAAGATCATCACGGGCCAATAGGCCGTGAGCGGGCCGCCGGGCGCGTTCAGGGGCACACTCGCCGGGGCAATCACATCCGTAGGTAGCGCTTGCAGTAACGTCAGACTCAGCATGAGTTTTTCATCAGGTAAGCCGGTCGGTGTCCGGGGCGGATGTCAGCGAACAGGCGCAATATAAGCGCGGACTCTTAGCTTGTCAATCCACCTGTCATGCAACTGCGGTTAGCTCATGGCCCGGTACTTAGCCGCGCGCTCGGGCCGCCGCCATTTGTCGTATAGCTCAATCGCGCGTTTGAGGCCATAGACAGTGTAGGCGTTCTTCTCGCCTAATTTGGCGCTGAGCGCTTCGTAGCTTTGCACGACCAACGGCTCGGCTTCGGCGAGCTTACTTTGCGCCAT
>JBBQGM010000083.1:0-23662 GCA_038322995.1 Pyrinomonadales bacterium | reverse complement strand
CGCCTTCTACGGCCCGTTCCGCGAGGCGGCGGACAGCGCGCCCGCGTTCGGCGACCGCCGCGCCTATCAGATGGATGCGGCCAACGCGCGCGAAGCGATGCGCGAGGCGGAGTTGGACTACGCCGAAGGCGCGGACATGCTGATGGTCAAACCCGCGACCGCCTATCTGGACATCCTGCGCACGCTCCGCGACCGCTTCGATCTACCGCTCGCCGCCTATCACGTCTCCGGCGAATACGCGATGATCAAAGCGGCGGCGGCCAAAGGCTGGATCGACGAACAGCGCGTCATGATGGAAACCTTGACCTGCATCCGTCGCGCCGGCGCAGATATGATCCTCACCTACTACGCGCGCGAAGCGGCCAGACTACTGAAATAAATGAAGAATGAAGATGATAGCGTATGAGGTAAAGCAAGATGATCGAGTTTGCCCTTGAGCTATTGGTAAGCTTAGTCCCCGACCTCATAAGCACCATCTTTTGGCGCAAGACATGTCCGCAGTGTCATGGACGCCTGAGATATGTCCCACGGTGCGCTGAAGGAGAGCGAGTGCAGTGTGTGCGGTGCGAGCGGATATGGCTAAAAGGAAGGGGCTGGCACTTGCGTGCTGTCAATCCTGTTGACGTAGGGTTGAAGATATAGCCGGGGTGCCGCCGCCTACCTCATCCCACATCCTTTATCCTTTTCTACCTTCTCTCTTCCACTTCAATCGGCTTCGTCTCGCCGGCAGGAAACCATGCGGGGAAATTTGAGATATTGAGGCCGAAGGGTTGCTCAGCGTTAAGCTCAACGGCAAGGCGGATGGTGAGCGCGTGGCCGCGCATGGCGTGGTAGCGCGGGAGGAGTGAGTTGACGTGCCACTCCTGGATGAGCGCGTGCGGTTCGTGTTCTAGCCCAACGAGGCGCAGGCCGCAGTCGGTGTCGTTGATGAAGAGGGTGACGCGCGTTGTGTCGGCGCGGCCGTTCGAGTCGTGCGGCGGCACGGGTTGCAGGTGCGCGCGGACGACGATCTCACTGACCCTGCGCCTGTCCGTGCGCGCCGGGATCGTGTACTCGAAGAAGCCTACGCCCGCGCCCCAGACATAACCTTCGCCGCCGTCCATTTTCTCGAAGCGACCGCGCGTTGCCTGCTCCGGCGCGAAGCGATAAAGCAAGACGTTGCCCGGCGCGATCTCCAGGCGCGGCTGCGCCGACGTGTCGGCGGGCGAGCGCGTGTAGGCGAACTGGCGCGGGATGAGATGCTGCCCGGCATTGAGGAGGGCGCGCGGCGGCGCGGCGCTGCGTTGCGCGTCGAAGAGATCGGCGGCATGGACGAGTTCGGCGCGGACAGCTTGATCGCGTTCGGCGGCGTAGGTGACGCCGTAGCCGCGTTGCGGGTCGGGCGTCAGTATCCAGAACATCGCGCCGCCGACGCCGGCATGCACGGCCGCCGCGAAGTACGCGCGAAACCATGCGCTCTCAGATACGCCGTTATAGCCTTCGGGACTCATGCCAAACTCACCGAAGACGAGCGGCTTGTTGATCGAAGCGGCGGCAGCGGCGCGATTATCAATGAAGGCGCGCAGGGCGGCGGGCGAATCGACGAAGCTGTCGAGATCGTCGCGCGGATAATTATGCACGTCGCAGTAATCGATGGTTGGCAGGCTGTGGACGGCGAGCCAGTCGCGCCGCTCGTAGGCGTTGCGATAACCCCAAAGGCCGGGCGTGATGAGATGATCGGCGTCGAGCGACTTAATGTAGGCGCTCATCTCCGCGACCCACGCGCGCCGCTCCGCCTCTCGCCCCGTCGCGGCCTGCGCCTCGTTCATCAACTCGTAACCAAAGATCGTCGGATCGTCGCGGTAGAGCCGGCCGGTCACAGTGTTGCGCCGCTGCACGATGCGGTCGAGATGCGCGCGGTAGAGGCGGCGCGTCGCTTCGTTCGTGTAGAAGAGCATCGCGCGCTCGGGGTTGACGCCGAATTTGTACTGCTCGTCGGCCGCATCATTGATGCCGGCCCAGCGCAGATACTGTGTGACGCCGCCCGTGTCGCGCCACCAGTTGCCGAGACAGAGTTGTACGCGCAAGTTTTGTTGCCGCGCTTCAGCCAACACGTGGTCGAGATGGACGAACGCCTCTTCATTCCAGTCATCGGGCGCGCGGCGAAACGGATGGGCGCGCGGCCAGTCCGCCCGGTCGCCGCCAACTGACAGTACGCCGTTCGCTTCCGTCCCCTCGCCCGACGCCCACACGCGCACCACCTTGAGACCGTGCAACGCCGCTTGTCTGAGCGTCTCCGGCATCCGCGCGCGATCTTCGTCCTTGTACATCACAGCGACGTTCGCGCCGGTGAAACGGAACGCGCGCCCGTCCACGATGAAGCGCGGGCCGCTCGCGCTGACGAAGCCCGGCGGCACGACGCGGCGCTGCGCGGCCGGCTGGCGCACGGTCAGAAAAATGGCTGCGCCGACGATGCCGGCGAGCGCGGCATAGAGCAAGGATTCTTTCGCGGCGGCGGAGATTGGCAATGGCTTAAAGGCTGAACTACCCGCGCGGGTCGGTGAGGCGCACGAAACCGATGATGGCGCAGATGGCTCCCAGCGCGGGGAACAAGATGATGAACGAGCCGAAGCTGAGCAGTTTGTCGAGGTCAGTCTCCGTCATGCCCACCCAGGCGAAGGCGATGAGATAAAGATAGGTAACCAACATGCAGATGGCGGCAAAGGCAAACCAGCGCGTGGATGTGCCGAACGCACGGGCGCGGGCGAAGCCGAGCACGGCGGCGATCAACCAGCCGAGCGTGCCAATGACGAACAAGACACCAAACAACGCGGCGTAGGAACTAGCGAAGCGCGGCACGGATTGCGCCAGCACGAGCGGGACAAGCGACATGAAGTTCTCTTCCCTTTAGTCTGGATATGAATGGCGGCGCGCCAAATCAAACGCCGTCCACGCCCGACAGGTGCCGGCTAACGCGAACGGCGTCCGAGTTTCGTGTGCGCCGGGCAGACGTTGCGCCGCGCCGGTTAAAACAACAAAGTAGCGCGCCGACGCGCCCCTTGTTTTGGGCGCGAGCCACCACGCCCGCCGCCAAGGTGCGCGCGCAAGCTTAGTCTGCGCGCGCGCTACTGCGTGATGTGAATTTCTTCTTCCTTGTTGACGTGGCGCACGAAGTAGAGCAACGCGCAAATGCAAGCCACGACCGCCATCCCGATGGCGTACCACAAGAACGACTTGTTGCCCTCCGTCCCTTTCGACTGGATAAACTGGACGAAGTAGTAGAGTGCGCCCAAGGCGCTCAGGATGCCCACTACCCAGAACACCACATCTAGCATGCGATTCATGTTGAACCTCCGGCTTGTCTGTGTCACACGAACAAAAGTAGAACGGATCAAGAAGAGCCGACTGCAACGATGCTACTAGAGTTTGACCAGCCCCGTCGGGGTGCGTCTGTGCCGGTCGCGGATCAAGTTTGGACGGGCGCTATGTTACCGCCGCTGCCCGTGAGAAGCAAGAGACTTTTAGCTAAACTCTAACCGCTAAAGAATCAACCGGCGGTCGCCTGCGCGCCGGGTGATGCGCTCGCGGTCGAGATACTCAAGCAACGGGATCGCGTGTTTACGCGAGACACCGGCGAGCTCTTTGAAGGCGGCGACATCAATGAGCCGGTCAGGCGCATGCTGCGCAGCGTAGGCGCGCAGGTCAGTCACGAGTTGGTCAAGTGCGGTGTGATGAAAGAATAGTTCGGGCGTGACTCGTTGCAGCGTGCCCGCGTCGAGCAGCAGTTGGAGGAGCTTGCGCCCGTGCTCGCGCGTGGTCTGCCCGGCGGCGGCGAGCGCGAGCGCCTCGTCGAACGTGGGCGCGGCGAGCCGGGCTGCGCGGTAAACCGCTTCAAGCCGGTCGCGCAAGGCAGCGTCCGCAGGCGCGAGCGCAAGACTATGGGTGGCCGCGCGCACCACATCGCGCTCCGCGACGAGTGTGCCGGATGCTTGAGCGTGCGCAAGTGCGGCGCGAAAAACTTCCGCTGGCGTGTGCGCGAACACGCGCTCGCGCAACGTCTCGCGCGCCAGCCCGCGCTGCAAAGGCTCGCGCCGGTGATGCGCGGCGACCTCCGCGCACGCCGCCGTCACGAGGCGCGCAAACGCTTCGCGCCCAAGGTGGATGCCATCGGCGACGACGACCGCGCCGCGCGTTGTCGCTGCCGTCGTGGCCGCGTCGAGCACATCATCGCGCCAGCCCGTGCGCGCGGCCAGGTCTGCGCGGCTAAGACCGCCCGCGCCCGCCGCAGCCACAAAGAGCGCGAGGCGCGTGGTGTGATCCGCGTCTGTCAATTCGCTTAAACGCGCCCGCGCTTCCATGCGTTCGCGCCCGCGATGCTTCGTGGCCTGCGCATCGAGGATGCGCCCGCCTGCGATGGTGTGCGAGGGCGAATAAGAACGCAGGATGAAACGCTCATCGGGTAGCGCGACAACCGGCGTTTCCATGCGCAACTGCGCGAAGCCGGTCGCGCCCGGTGTGATCTCGCCCGCGTCCGCGAGTACCTGCACGCGCGCCAGCACTTCGGCCGCGCCCAGATGCACGCGCACGCGCATGCGCGAGCGCAGAGGGCGCGGCGCGTCCGCCAGCACCTCGATTTGCGCGTCCACGATCTGCGTGGGGCATAGACGGCCCGCCTGCGCGAGCAACATCCCGCGCTCGATGGCCGCCGCTTCGATGCCGCCGAGATTGATCGCCGTGCGCTGCCCCGCCTCCGCGCGTTCAACCGCGCGCCCGTGTACTTGCAGCCCGCGCACGCGCACCCGCGCGCCCGCCGGCCACAAATCCAACTCTGCACCCACCGCGATCTCGCCCGCGATGAGCGTGCCTGTCACAACCGCGCCGAAACCGCGCATTGTGAACGCGCGGTCAATCGGCAACCGCGCCACCGTCGCGCTCGCCCGCGCGGACACACGCAAGCCCGTCGCGCGTAACTGCTCGCGCAGTTCATCCAGCCCCGCACCCGTCCGCGCGCTCACCGCGACCACCGGCGCGCTTTCCAGAAACGAACCCGCGACCAACTCTTCCGCTTCGGCGCGGACGAGCGCGAGCAGTTCGTCATCAACGAGATCAATTTTGGTGAGGACGATGAGACCGGCGCGCACGTCGAGCAGCCGTGTGATGGCGAAGTGCTCGCGTGTCTGCGGCATGACGCCCGCGTCGGCCGCGATAACGAGCGCTACTGCGTCAAGTCCGTGCGCGCCCGCCAGCATGTTCCGCACGAACCGCTCGTGGCCGGGCACGTCCACGAAGCCGACGCGCACGTCGCCGAGATCGAGTTCGGCGAAGCCGAGGTCAATCGTAATGCCACGCCGTTTCTCTTCCGGCAGCCGATCCGCATCCACGCCGGTCAACGCGCGCACCAGCGCGGTCTTGCCATGATCGATGTGCCCGGCCGTGCCGACAATGATTGAGCGCATAAGAGGGTGAACCAACGAGCGGAAACATTCTAACGCGGAGCGCACCTAAACGCGCCATCCGCTTAGTGTGCGGCTGGATTTTCGCGGCCGTGTATGCGATGCTGACCGCCCATTTAACCCGCGAGACAAGGGAGAGATTTATGGCCGACGGGGCGCAAAACGGCGACACGGTGCAGGTGCATTACACGGGCCGACTGGACAACGGCGACGTGTTCGATTCGTCCGACGGCGGCGAGCCGTTGGAGTTTCAGGTGGGCGCGGGGCAAGTGATTCCGGGCTTCGACGAAGGCGTGCGCGGCATGCCGGTCGGTGCGAAAAAGACCGTCGAGATCGAAGCCGACGAGGCTTACGGGCCGCGCGCCGAACAACTCATCAATACGATTTCGCGCGCCGGCATCAACCTCGGCGACACGACGCCGGAAGTCGGGCTGAGCCTCGTCATGCATATCGCCGATGGACAAGAGATTCCCGTCACTATCACCGAAGTCACCGATACACACATCACGCTCGACGCCAATCATCCGCTCGCCGGCGAAAAACTAATCTTCGAGATCGAGCGCGTCAAATGAGCAACGCTGAAGGATGCACGATGAACGATAAATTAGCAGCAATTACCTTCCATTCATCCTTCATCCTTCATCCTTCAGCGTTTGCTTTGTGTCTCTGCTGCGCGGGCCTCGCCTTAGTCATCAGCGCTCGCGCGCAACAACCGATACCCGCGCCGACGCCGCTGCCGGACAACGACATCTTCGTCGTCAAGTTGCAAACGCGCGCGGGCCAACTTGAGTTTGGTCAACCCGTCAACATCACGCAGCACGCGGGCTACGACAACCAGCCGAGTTTCCTCCCCGACGGGCAGAGCCTCTTCTACACCTCGCAGCGCGACGACAAACAGACCGACATTTATCGCTATGATTTCCGGGGCGGCGCGACGACGCAAATCACGACGACACCGGAGAGCGAGTATTCGCCGACCGTCATGCCCGGCGGCAAGTTTTTCTCCGTCGTGCGCGTCGAAGCGGACAAGACGCAACGCCTCTGGCAGTTCCCGCTTACGCCGGGCGGGCCACCCGCGCTCGTGCTGGAGAACGTCAAACCCGTCGGCTATCACCTCTGGCTCGACGCGCATACGCTCGCCCTCTTCGTCCTCGGCGCGGACGGACAACCGAGCACGCTGCAACTCGTCACGATTGCAAAGGAGCGCCCTACGGCCGTCGAAGTCAGCACTCTGCACGTCAACATCGGCCGCTCGCTGCAACGAGTCCCGCGCAAAGGCCAAGTCTTCAGCTTCGTCCACAAGGTTTCTGCCGACAACTGGCTCGTCAAGCTCGTGGACGTAGGCGGACATCACACCGACACGTTGATTAAAACCCTCCCCGGCAGCGAAGACCTCGCCTGGCTGCCCGACGGCACGCTCATCATGGCGCAAGGCGCAAAACTCTTCCGCTTCAACCCCGCGCACGACACTGACTGGCAAGCGGCACACGACTTCACCGCCGCCGGTCTCACCCACATCACCCGCCTCGCCCTCAGCCCCAAAGGCGACCGCCTCGCCCTCATCGCCCAAAGCACGTCAGGGCACTGAAAACAAGTACGCCGTCATCTCTGCTTAAAGGATTGAGTTGCCCGCCGATTGTTATTTATTCGTCCTCATCCACGCCGAAGTAGCGCAGCCAGTGGGCCTCGTCGGCTTGAATCTCTTGCTTCGGGCGCGGCCCCACGCTGGCCGCTTCCGCGTCTGCCATACGTTGTCGGAACTCGCCGGCGGGGATGACCTGCGCGCCGCAGCGCCGGACGTAGCCGGCGAGCGAGCGGTCGGAGGTGACGACCTTGAGCGTGCGCCGTTCGCGCGCGGCTTCAACGATGGTCTTGATGCGTTCGTCCGCGTCTGAGCCGCGCGCCGCGTAGTGGAGGCACACGCCTTTGTAGCTTGCGCCGTCGGGAAAGAAGTTGTCGGGCGCACCATCGAAGACCACGGCGAGGCGCACGCGCTTCACGACGATGAAGCGCGCCAACTCGTCGAGCAGGCCGCGCCGCGCGCCCGGCTTGTCCTTATGCCAGCCCACGCGCTGCGCCATCACGTTGTTGCCGTCAATCAAGTAAGACATAAACGCCGGCCAAAACGACCGCACACAGGCGTCACTGCGCGACGAAGTTGTACGTGATTGTGCCTGTCACTTTCACCGGATGACCGGAGACCATTGTCGGCGTGAAGCGCGCTTGCTTCGCGGCTGTGGCCGCCGCCTGGCGCAGGAGCGGATGACCTGACACGGCTTCGGCGGAAATCACTTTGCCCGTTTCGTCCACCACCACCTGCACCGGCACTAAGCCGCCGGCATGCACAGCTTTGGCGACGGGCGGGTAGGCCGGCTCCGGCAGGCTGATCGCTTTGCCGTTCAGCACTCCGCCGGAAACGATTCGCCCGCCGACAAGGCCTGGCGGGAGCGGGGGCGGGGGCGGCGCGACCGGATTATCGTCCACTGCCGTGTTGTCCGTGCGCGCATCAGCGGCGGCTGGCTCGACGTTTATTACCTCATCGTCCGCCAATGTGACCCGGCCAGTGACGAGCGCCCAACGGTTATGCTGGCGGCGCATCACGACATCGTACACGCCACTGGCCTTCGTGCCCGTCACCGACACTTTGTAAGCAGCCGCGCCTGAGCCGTTCGCGTTCTCATCAAAACTGCCGAGCGGGAAGCCCGTCTCCTTGATCTCGCCCATTTTCTCCGCGACGGTCGGACTCCCCTTCAACGCCGCGATGGCCACCGTATAAGCCTCCGAAGCTTTCAACTTCACTTTGGCGTACTGGTAGCCGTAATAGCCGGCGATACTGAGGGCGACCAAGCCCAGCACGCCGACGCCGGCCAAGATCATGAGCACTTTGCCGCAACCGGATTTCTTCGGCGGCCCGCCCATCGGGCTGCCACCAAACTGCGGGCGCGGCCCGTCGCCGAATGAACCGGCGGGCGCAGGCGACGGCACGGGTGGCGCAGTAGGCGCATGCGCCGTCGCCTGCGCGCTCAAAGCGCCGCACTTCGGGCAGAATTTCGTGTCCGGACGCAGGTCGTTACCACAGTTGCTGCATTGCATCTTCGCGGTTCTCCAATCGGGCAAGGACGTTAAGCCGAGCGCTAAAGCGCCGACGGCGCATGCGGCCTATTCTGCGCAATATCAGCGACGAGATCAAACTTGCGTCTGCCCTAGTCGCAGTATTCGACGATGGGGCAGCGCGCACACAGAGGCTCGCGCGGGCGACACAGTTTGCGCCCGTGGCGGATCAGGTTGACGTGGAAGGAATAGAACTTGCCGGGCGGCACACGCGCCTGCATGATCTCGTGCGCGCGTTTGTCGGAGCAGCGCGGCGGGATGAGACCGACGCGGCGCAGCACGCGGAAGATGTGCGTGTCGAGCGGAAAGACATCTTTGCGACAGGCGAACAAAAGCGTGCAGGCGATGGTCTTCGGCCCCGCGCCGCGAAACTGCGCGAGATAAGCAACCGCCTCGCCGACTGGTAGATCATGGAGGAACGAAAGATCGAGCGTGCCCTGCTGCTCTTTGAGTTGGCGCAACAGACGCTTGATGACTTTCGCTTTCTGGTTCGCCAACCCGCCCGCTTTGATCGTCGCGGCGATGGTGGCTGCGCGTGCGCGCAGGGCTTTGTCCCAGGTGGGGAAACGCTGTTTGAGCGCGGCGAAGGTGCGGTAGCTGTTCACGTCGCTGGTCGCTTGCGAGAGGATAATCCCGATCAGCATGTCGAGCGGATCGGATGCGCGCTGGTTCTGCGGCACACCGTAAGCGCGCTCAAGATTCTGGATAATGTAGCGGACGGGCTTTTCTTCCAGGGCAGCCACGGCCGGCTGCTCAACTGCCCGCTGCGGCCAGGATGCGCTCATAAAATTCGATGTACCGCGGGATGATGCGCTCGGTGCTGTAACGCGCGAGGGCCGAGGCACGCGCGCGCCGGCCCATCTCGCGGCGCATATCTTCGTCGGCCAGCAGGCGCGCGGCGTCAGTCGCCATCTTCGTTACGTCGCCGACTTCACTTAAACAGCCGGTCTCGCCGTCCGTCACCACTTCAGGCACGCCGCCCACGCGCGAGGCCACGACCGGCACTTCGCACGCCATCGCTTCGAGCGCGGCCAGCCCAAACGACTCCTGCTCCGATGGCAATAGCAGCACGTCCGCCGCCGACAAATAATCGACGATGCGCGCCTGCTTGCCGACAAACACGCATTGCTCCGCGATGCCGAGACAACGCGCGCGATGCTCCGCCTGCCCGCGCTCGCTGCCGTCGCCCACCATCACGAGGCGGGCCTTGACGCCGCGCGCCAGCACGCCCGCGAATATCTCGATGCAATCCACGGGGCGTTTGACGGGGCGGAAGTTTGAGACGTGCGCGAGCAACGGTTCATCGTGCGGCGCAAGTTCAGCGCGCAGGTGCGGCACGGGCCGGCGTTGATACTCGGAGCCGCAGACGAAATTCGGAATAACTTCCACGTTGTCGAGGCCGAAAGTTTCCGCCGTCGCGCGTTTGAGATAATCGGAGATCGCCGTCACGCCGTCTGATTGCGCGATGCCGTAGCGCGTGATCGGCAAGTATGATCTGTCCGCGCCGACGAGCGTGATGTCCGTACCGTGCAAGGTGGTAATGACGGGCAACCGCCGTTGTGGCTTTAAGGATTCGCGCGCGAGGATGGCGCTGATCGAGTGGGGGATGGCGTAGTGAACGTGGAGCAGATCGAGTTGCTCGGTCTCGGCCACGGTGGCCATCTTCGTCGCCAGCGCGAGCGTGTACGGCTGATGCTCAAAGAGCGGGTACGACATCATCTCGACTTCGTGGAAGCGCACGTGCTCGTTGAGTTCGGTCAAGCGCGTGGGCAACGCCGACGCGATGAAGTGGACGGTGTGCCCGCGTTGCGCCAACTCCTTGCCCAACTCCGAGCCGACGATGCCGCTGCCACCGTAAGTCGGATAGACGGTGATGCCGATATTCATAACAGTAGAGGTCAGAGGTCAGAGGTTAGAGGTCAGAGGTTAGAGGTCAGAGGTCAGAGGTCAGAGGTCAGTGCAGTCAACCGCTTCACTAACCTCTGACCTCTAATCTCTAGCCTCTAAAATTAGCGAGAGGCAGACAGCCCTCGCTACTGTCTGCCTCTCGTGCTCAACTTGTCTCAACCTGTGTCCAGGGAGACAAGCGAGTTACCGGCATGATAATCCTGTTTCGTCCATTTGACAATGAACGATTGCGTGCGGCGATGTTAAATTTTTCGGCGGCGGCCGCCGCCATGCAGTTAAGTTGGGGCGGGCCGGTTCGGATTTGCGCGGGTTTGCACGTTATAATGAGCGCGTCGCAATTATTGAAAGGGAAAAGTAATGCCGAAGATTGATAACATCGAAGAGACACCCAACCCGAACGCGGTCAAGTTCGTCCTCAAAGAGCCGGTGACGAACGGCGCGGCGCGCTCGTTTCACACGGCGGCGGAGGCGGCGGACGATCCGCTGGCCCACTCGCTATTTGAGATCGGGCCCATCGCCTCGGTCTTTTACATGGGCAACATGATCACGGTCGAGAAAGAGGACGCGGAAGATTGGGACGACCTGCTGCCCCGTCTCGCCGTGCCGATCCGTGCGGCTGCGGCGGCCGTCGGCGGCGCAACGCTGGCGTCGGCGGCGGGCGCGGATGGCGGCGCGCTCGGCGCGTTGCTCAGCGACGACCCGCGCCTGCTGCGCATCAACGAAATTCTCGACGAACGCATCCGCCCCGCGCTCGCGGGCGATGGCGGCTGGCTCGAAGTGATGGGCATCAAAGACAACACGCTGACGATTAAATACCAGGGCGCGTGCGGCAGTTGCCCCAGTTCGATCAGCGGCACGCTCATGGCCATCGAAGGCATGTTGAAACAGGAAGTCGATCCCGAACTGGAAGTCGTCGCGCTCTAATGCGCGATCACTAATGACAAAGCGGAGCGGTGCATCCGAGCCGCGCCCTGTTCGCGCCGCACAGCGCGGACTGTTTTCCGACCTGATCAAGCCCGCCCGTAGCGCCCTAACTTTTCTTGAACCGCGCCCAGGCACAGGCGTATAAGTGGCCATAGCAGTCTCATCACGGCCTACGCGGCCCGCCGCCCGAAGGAGTTAACCCATGTCGCATTACGCACGCCGCTTCGCGTCGGCACTTTGTTTATGCACCTTAATCTCTTCGTCCACGTTTACACAGACGCCCCCCGCGAAGCCGAAAAAGGCCGGCGCGGCAACAGGTGCGGCCGTGCGTGGGGCGGCGGTCGATCCGCTCGTCGCTGAGCGCCGCGCGCAGGCGACCGCGCTGTTGACGACGCTCGCCGACGAAGCGCGCAGCTTCCACGATGAGACGTTGCGCGCGCGCGTACAGGCCCAAGCCGCCGATGCCCTGTGGGACTCGGACAAGGAGCGCGCGTTGGCGCTGTTTCGGCGCGCGTGGGATGCGGCCGAAGTGGCCGATCAAGAGAACCTGCGGTTGCGCCAGTCGGAGCGTGGCGCGCAAGGCAATGGCCCACGGCTGGCGACGAACCTCAACCGGCCGAACGTGCGCAGCGAAGTGCTGCGGCTCGCGGCGAAACGCGACCGCGCGCTCGGCGAAGAGTTGCTGGCCAAGTTGGAAGGGGCGAAGAAGCAGGAAGATAGTCAACTGACGAGCGCGGCCGCGGCGGCCACGACAGCCACACCCGAAGCGAAGCCGCAACAGCCAGCGCGCCGGGCCGACCCGCACGCGACGCCGCTGGAGGTGACGCGCCGGTTGGCACTGGCGATGGAATTTCTCAACGACGGCGACGTTGAACGCGCGCTGCAATTCGCCGATGTCGCGCTTGTGCGGCCCTTTCAGTTAGCGATTGAATTCCTCGTCATGCTGCGCGAGAAAAATCCGCAAGCGGCCGACGAACGCTACGTCGCGCTGCTCGCGCGCACGGCGAGCGATCCTGAAGCGGACGCGAACGCAGTCTTGCTGCTCTCGTCCTACGTGTTGACGCCGCACCTGTACATGGTCGTCGAGCCGGGCGGCGGCACGTCGGTGAGCCAGCGACGCAGAGACATCGTCCCGCCCACAGACTTGCCCGCGCCCGTGCAGCAAGCGTTCAGCCGGGCGGCGGCCGCGATTCTGTTGCGCCCGCTCGCGCCGCTTGATCAAGACCGCAGTTCGGCGGGCCGCGACGGCGCGTACTTCGTCACGGCGCGGCTGCTCCCTTACATCGAGCAGCACGCGCCTGAGATCGCCGCCGATCTGCGTGCGCGCCTGGCCGCATTGACCCCCGACGTGCCCGCCCCCGAACGCGCCGAAATGGATCGCGACCTGGCGCGCGGACTGCGCGAAGAGCAGCGCAGCGATCCCGTGCAAGAGGCGCTCGACCGCGCTAACAGCGCCGAGACGCCGGCACAGCGCGATCAGGCCTACATGCGCGCGGCGATGGCGGCGACCCGCGATGGTGATGCGCGGGCGCGCGATTTCGCAGCCAAGATCGAGAACACGGAACTGCGGCAACAGGTGCGCGCCTTCGTGGACTTCGCGAGCGTCAATAACGCAATTCAGAAGAAGGATGGCGCGGAGGTCTTGCGGCTGGCGCAGACCGGCGAACTGACGCACGTGCAGCGCACATGGGGCTTGACCGAGGCCTCGCGCCTGCTGCTCAAAGACGACTGCCCGCGCGCCATCGAAGCGCTTGAGGCCGCGGCCGCAGAGGCGCGCAGGGTTGCCGGCGACGATCCCGACCGGGCGCGCAGCCTCGTCGCGGTCGCGACGCAGTTTCTCAAAGTTGATCGCAATCGTACGTGGGAGTTGATGAGTGAGATGATCAAAGCGGCTAACGCCGCGGCCGAGTTCACCGGCGCGGACGCAGGCCTCGCCGCGCGCGTGCAGACGCCGAACAGCCGTTCGACGATCAACTTCGATACGCCGACGCTCGACCTGCGCGGCATCTTCGGCGCGCTCGCGCTCGACGACATGGGCCGCGCGGTCGAGTTAGCCAGAATGTTCACCGGCGAATCGCCACGCGCCACCGCCACACTCGCCATCGCGCGCGCCGCGTTGGAGAAAAAGTCGTAGCCGATTGACAGAGCCTTGTTCGGCGCGCGATTGCATTTGCGCCCGGCCACTACAAGTAAGAGAGAACACAAGGCAGACAGCAGCGGGCCCAGAGAGCAAGCAAGCCTCTCTGGGCCCGCTGTGTTACCAACTAGGGTTCTTCAGTTTCAGGCGTAGGCCGCTCCTCTGTGGTCAGCCACAGCCGGACGACGTGGCGTGTGCGCCTGTCGCCAGGCGCGGGTCAGGCGTTACAATCACGGCGAAAGGGGTAAGCAATACCAATGCTCAAACGGATCATCGCCATCGCCGTCATCTTCGCCTGCGCCACCGCCGCGTGGCTTATTCTCGGCGCGACCATCTTCCAGCGCACCTACTCATCCGATGAAGCGCTCGAAGACCACGTCGTGACCAACTGGGGCGCACCGCAGAATCAGTCGCCGCCGACGGCCGCGGTCGTACTCAAGAAGAAGGTTGAGACGACGGAGAACGGGAAGAAGCAAGTTACCATTCAGGAGGAGACGGTGCGCCTGCCCCTAGAAGGCAGCCGGATCAACGTCGCGCTCGCGCTGGCGCACCGGCAGAAGGGCTTGCTCTGGTACAGCACTTACAAAGTGGACTTCGCGGGTGCGTACACGTTTCGCAATACGTCCACGGAGGAGCAGGTCAATTTCGCTTTGAGCTTCCCCGCCGCCCGCGCCATCTACGACGATTTGCAATTCAGCGTTGACGACGCACCCGTGACTTTAACGAACGGGCAAGGAACAACGAGCGGCACGGCGCGCGTCGCGCCCGGCCAAACTGCGACGCTGAAGATCGCCTATCGCTCGCAAGGCTTAACCGACTGGCGCTACAACTTCGGCGGCGACGTGGCGCAGGTGCGCGACTTTGAGCTACGCTTGCGCACCAACTTCAAAGACGTTGATTTTCCCGACACACTCTCGCCGACCGAGAAGCAGGCGACGGCTGACGGTTGGGAGTTTGCCTGGAACTATAAAAATCTGGTCAGCGGTTACCAGATCGGCGTGCGCATGCCGGAGAAGCTACAACCGGGGCCGCTCGCCGGCCGCATCAGTTTGTTCGCGCCCGTCTCGCTCTTCTTCTTCTTCTTTCTCATGTTCATCATCACGACGATGCGCGGCCTTGAACTGCATCCGATGAACTATTTCTTTCTCGCCACCGCGTTCTTCTCGTTCCACCTGCTGCTCGCGTATCTGGTCGACCACGTCTCGATCCACACGGCGTTCGCTGTGTCGGCGGTCGTCTCGATCTTTCTGGTCGTCAGCTACTTGCGGCTCGTGCTGGGCACGCGCTTCGCCACGCGCGAGGCGGCCGGCGCGCAATTCATCTACCTCGTGCTTTTCTCCTACGCCTTCTTCTTCAAAGGCTTCACCGGCCTGGCCGTCACCATCGGCTCGATCCTGACGCTCTTCGTCGTCATGCAGATCACGGGGCGCGTGCGTTGGGCGGAGAAATTCGCGGGCCAGAAGAGCGATGCAGGCGGCGCTAAGACGACTGCCCCGCCGCCTGTCACATCTTCGCCTTGATGTCGCGGATCATCTGCAAGTGGTGTTGCAGCGTGGGCCGCGTCTTCGTAGCGCATTATGAGTAGATGTTCATCGGCCGCGTCAGCAGCGCAACGGGGTCGTCCACGTTGAGCGCCTCGCGGACGTAGAACGGTTCGCCGGCCGCGACACCGATGAGCGAGCCGTAATAACGCGCGCGGTGTTCAACCTGCGCGAGAAAGTTTTGCTCGCTGATGCGCGTCTCCGGCTCATTCGCGTCCGCGCGATAGAACTGCGAAGCGTGCGCGCGAATGGCCTCCATCTTCCCGGCCAGATACTCCGAGACATCCACGATGAACGACGGCACAACGAGCCGCGAATAGACCGCATGCGCGATCATCGGCATGCTTATCTGCGCCAGGCCCGCCGCCTCATCATAGCGGCGCATGCTGGCGAGCCGCGCGCCTTCGCGCACGAGGCGCGCTGTCGCCGCATGATCCGGATGCGGGTCGTCCCAATGTGACGTGAACAAGACGCGCGGCCGGTGCGTGCGCAACACGCGCACGAGCGCCGTGCGCGCCTCATCCGTCAACATCACATGCCCGTCCGGTTGCGCGAGGTTGAGGCGCACGTCGAGGCCCAGCAACCGCGCCGCCTCTCTGGCCTCTTCCGCCCGTCCTTCCGGCGTCCCGCGTGTGCCCATCTCACCGCGCGTCACGTCGAGCACGCCCGTGCAATAGCCTTGCGCTTTCAACTTCAATAGCGTGCCCGCCATCGTCAACTCCGCATCATCCGGATGCGAGAAGATAGCTAGCACATCGAGGGTCGATGCATTCGTTGCGCTCATGTCCGTCTGGCCTGTTTCCATTTGCCTGTGATTTACCTCAACCGCGGGCGCACGGTCAAGCGCGGGGCAGGGCTTCGAGATTGACGCGCCGAATCTTTCGTTGTTAGCCTGCACATCAAACGGAGGCCACAACAAACATGCAACTCGTCGTCCTCGGTTCAGGCACAAGCGTGCCGCACCCGCAGCGCGCATCGGCCGCACACTGGCTGCAAACAACGGGCGGCTCGCTCTTGCTCGACGTGAGCGCGGCAGCCGTCCATCGCATGGCCCAGGAGGAATTGGACTGGGCGAATCTCGATGCGATCTGGGTCAGCCATTTTCATCTCGATCACGTTGGCGGGCTTGCGCCGTTTCTGTTCGGCACGAAGTACGCGCCGCAGACGCAAACGCGCCGTAAGCCGCTCGTCGTCTATGGCCCGCATGGCTTGCAAAAACTTTTGCGCGCGTTCGACGATGCGGGCGACTACAAATTGACGAAACAACCTTTCCCGCTTGAGTTTAGAGAGGTCGCGCCTGGTGCAGCATTCGCATTGCTGCCCGGTCTCCACGCCGAGACTTTCTCCACCCCGCACACGGATGAAAGTCTCGCCGTCAAGCTCACGGACGAACACGGCGCATCACTTGTCTTCACGTCCGACACCGGCTACACGGACGCGCTCGCCGAGTTTGCGCGCGGGGTCGCGCTACTCTTCATGGAATGCTCGTTCCGCCGCGCCAAGCCGGTCGAACTCCATCTCGAACTCGCCGACGCGATGCGGCTTGCCGCTCTCGCCGCCCCGCGCCGCGTCCTGCTCGCGCACCTCTACCCGCAATGGGACGGCGTTGACCTCGCCGCCGAAGCCAAACAACTCTGGCCCGGCGAAACCATTGCGGCTTACGACGGTTTGCGTTTGAGTATTTCAGCCTAACTGTTTGCGGAAGCGCCACGCGCTGATGCCGACCAGGAGAACGGCGAAGCCGATGAGCGCGAGCAGGTTCGGGTAAAGCTCACTGATGCCGACGCCTTTGAGCATGACGCCGCGCGAGATGGTGGCGAAATGGCGGACAGGATTTAAGAGCGTGAACGGTTGCAACCACTTCGGCATGCCCTCGACCGGCGTGGTTGCGCCCGCCAGCATCGCGAGCGGCGGATTGACGAAGAAGCCCATCAGTTGCGCTTGCTGCTGTGAGCGCGTGAAGGTCGCCAAGAAAGTCCCGATGCCGATGCCGGCCAGCACGCACAACGCGCCCGCACAGAACAAGAGCAACATACTGCCGCGCACCGGCACGCCGAAGACGACGCGCCCGACCGTGACGGCCAACAGCACATCGCCGCAGAGCAACAGAAAGAGCGGCGCGATCTTGGCCGCGATGATCTCGGTCGCCTCGGCCGGCGTCATCAACAACTGTTCAATCGTGCCGACCTCTTTCTCTCTGACCATCGAAGCCGACGCGACAATCGAGCCGTTCAAGACGAGCAGCGTGCCGAGCGTGCCCGTCACGATGAACCACGAGTTGAGCAACCCCGGATTGTAAAAGAGCGTGATGCGCGGTGTGACCGTGGCCCGCGCAAGCGGCAACGGCGCAACGTTCAGCGCGATGGGCGGCGCATTGCTCAAACTCGTGCCGTCCGCTGCGCTGGCCATTTGTGTTGCTGGCTGCATGCCGGGCGGCGGCGCGCTGAGCGCGATCCGCTGATTGAGCGCGCCGATGATGCGGGCTGCGTAGCCGCCTGCGACCGCCGCCGTATTCGAGTTGACCGCATCAATCAGCAGTTGCACATCGGCCGTCTGATGGCGGGCGCGTTTCTTCGCATAGTCAACCGGCACGACCAAGCCCGCATCCAGCTCACCGCGACTGAGCGCCGCGCCCATCTCGTCCGCCGATGCGAACTGCCCCGCCACCGCGAACGCCTGACTCTCAACGAACGCCGACACCAACTCGCGACTCTCGCGCGTGCGACTCGCATCTACGACGCCGAGCCGCAGTTGCGTCACCTGTGGATTAAGCGCGAAGCCAAACAGGATCAATTGAATCGTCGGCGGAATGATCAGCGACACGACGAGCCGCCGGTTGCGCTTGATCTGCCGCAACTCCTTCAACGTCAGTGGCCAGAAACGGCTACTGAAAATGGCCGCGAAACGTTCGCTCATCAGGCGTCCACCTGCATGCGTCGCATTCTGCGCCATGCGTTGAAGAAAAAGAACAGCCCCAGCAGGCTGAGCAGCACGGGCGCGTGCCAGACGCCGGGCCAACCGCCGCCGCGCACGAAGGCGTCGCGCGTCACTTCAATGTAATAGCGCGCGGGCACGAGGTACGACACCCAACGCAACGCGGGCGGAATGTTCGTCACCGGAAAGATAAAGCCCGACATCAGAAACGACATGAGAAAACCGACGAGCGCGACCGCTTGAATCGCCGCCGCTTGATTCGGAATTGCCGCGCCGATCATCACGCCGAAGCTAACCGTGCAAAGCAGATAGCAGACCGTGCTGACCAAAAGCGGCGTCGGATCGCCCGCGATGCGCAAGCCGAACAACGTCATCGCCATGATCATCAATAGCGCCCACTCGGCCACAGCGATCACGAAGAAGGCGAGAATCTTGCCCAGCAGAAATTCATGCGCCGTGATGCTCGACACATAGACCTGCAAGATCGTCTTCTGCTCGCCTTCGCGCGACATCGCGAGGGCCGCGAGCAGAGGCGGGAACAACGCGAGGCCGACCGCCAGCACGCCGGGGCCGATAAACTTGCGCGACTCGCGACCGGGGTTGTACCAGAGCCGCGTCTCCGCCTTGATGGCCGGTTGAAAACCGGCGGGACGCAGTTGCAACATGAACGCTTGCGTCAGCGCCGTCATCGTGCCGCGCATGATGTTCGCGGTGTTGGCGTCGGTCGCGTCCACGAGGATTTGCACGTCGGCGTTCAGCCCGCGTTGCAGGTCGCGCGCGAAATGCTCCGGGATGATGATCGCCGCCCGCGCCAGACTGCGATCCAACGCCTCGTCCGGCTGCATCGTCGGCGGCAGACTGACGACGCGAAACGTGAGCGACGCGCGGAACATGTCTATGTACTGGCGCGAGAGCGGCGTGCCGTCGAGGTCTTGCACGACGATGGGCAGATCGGTGATCGTCAAGTTGATCGCCGTGCCCAAGAGTGCCATCAGGATGAGCGGCAAGACGAGCGCCAGCACGACCGTCAGCCGGTCGCGGAATAACTGCGTCAACTCTTTGCGCGCCTGCGCGATGATGCGTCGCATGAATGCTTACTCGTCCGCCGCCAGCCCTTGTTGGCGCGCTTTCTCGACGACGACGATGAACACGTCTTCCAATGAATAATCTTCTTCGTAGGCGCGCTGCACGTCGATGCGCTCGCGCTTGAGCCGTTGTGTCAGTTGCTTAATACCGGTCTGGGCGTCCTCGTCAATGATGACATGCAGCCGGTCGCCGAAGAGCGAGACGCGCCAGCGTGCCATCTCTTCCTTCAACACGTTCATCGCGCGTTGCGGTTCGCTTGTGAGCAACTCGATCAGGTGGCCGCCCTGCGCGGCCTTGATGCCGGTCGGCGTGCCTTCGGCGACGAGTTCGCCCGCAACCATCAGGCCCAGCCGGTTGCACTGTTCGGCTTCTTCCAGATAGTGCGTCGTCACCAGCACGGCGACGCCCCTGTCCGCACACGCATTGATCATGCGCCAGAAGGCACGGCGCGCCAGCGGATCGACGCCCGATGTCGGCTCATCGAGGAACAGCACCGACGGCTCGTGCATCACGGCCGCGCCGAAGGCGACGCGCTGTTTCCAGCCGCCGGGCAGACTGCCCGTTAACAGGTGGCCGCGCCCGCGCAGGCCCGAGAACTCAAGCACCCAACTTTTCTTCTCCGCGCGCTCGCGGCGCGGTACTTGATAGACGCCCGCGAAGAATTCCAGATTCTCGTCAATCGTCAGATCGTCGTAGAGCGAAAACTTCTGCGACATGTAACCGATGCGCTGGCGCACAAAGCTCGACCGCACAAGCCCACGCTCGCCCGCCAGTTCGACTTCGCCGGACGTGACTTCGAGCAGCCCGCAGAGCATTTTGATCGTCGTCGTCTTGCCCGCGCCGTTCGCGCCGAGCAAGCCATAAATTTCGCCGTAGCGGACATCGAGATTGACGCCCTTGACCGCGTGAAAATCGCCAAATTCTTTGCGCAGATCGTGCGCGCCGATGGCGACCGCGCCCGCGCCTCTTTGTCTAAACTCACGCGCGTAGGGAAACGCCGGCACGCGCGCTTCGCCGCCGAGTGTGCGCAAGAGGGCGACGAAAGAATTTTCGAGCGTCGGCGGCATCGCGCGTATCGCACGCGGCTCGATGTTCACGGCGGCCAGCGCGGCGCGCGTCGTCGCTTCGCCCGCTTTTGCGGCGCGCACCATCACGTCCAGTCGGTCGCCGAAGCGTTGCACGTCGGCGAGGCCGTCGGTGTCGAGCAGCACGTCTTCGGCGCGGCGCAGATCGTCGGCGTGGACTTCGAGCCGTTCGAGCCCAAGATTATTTCTCAACTCGGCGGGCGTGCCGCGATCATGTATCTCGCCCTCGAACATGAGCGCGACGCGGTGGCAGCGTTCGGCTTCGTCAAGGTATGGCGTGGCGACGACGATGGTCATGCCCTCCGACGAGAGATTGGCGAGCGTGTCCCAGAACTCGCGGCGCGAGACCGGATCGACGCCGGTCGTCGGTTCATCGAGCAACAAAATTTTCGGCTCGGCGATGAGCGCGCACGCGAGCGCGAGCTTTTGCTTCATGCCACCGCTCAAGCGGCCGGCGAGGCGTTCCTTGAAGCGATGCATGTCGAACATGCGCAAATAACGGTTGCCGCGCGCTTCGATCTCGGCGCGGGGCAACAAACGCAGTTCGCCCATGTAGCGCAAGTTCTCGCGCACACTCAAATCTTGATAGAGGCTGAATGTTTGCGTGAGATAGCCGACGTAAGCGCGGGCAGCGCGGGCGGGGCGGCCGAACATCTCGGCCGTGCCGCTCGTCGGCGGCATCACGCCGCCGAGAATCTGAAAGGTCGTCGTCTTCCCCGCCCCGTCCGGCCCGATGAGACCGAAAATCTCACCCGCCCGCACGTCGAGATCGATCCCTTTGACCGCTTCGAGCGCGCCGTATTTTTTCCGCAAACCGCGCACGCGGATCGCGCCGGATGCCTGCGTTGCATCGTCGGGCACAGGCGCACGGGGCGCGGTTTCAGCATTGATATTGGCTTGCACTTCAAGTTAGCGGCGGCCAGTGTCGAGCGGCCAGACGTTGCCTTCGACGAGAATCTCGCCGTCGGCCGGCATACCCGGTTTGGCCGCGCCTTGCGAGTTGGTCAACAACAATTTGACGCCGACGACTTGCTTGACGCGCTCCTCGCGGAAGTATGTGTTCTCCGGCGTGAACGACGCTTCCGGATCGATGCGCTCGACCGTCGCTTCAAGCGCACGACTGCCGCCGCCTCTCGCTGTGTCGAGATAGATACGCGCCTGCTGGCCCGGCTTCACGCGCCCGATCTCGCCTTCGGGCACAAACGCACGCAAGTAAACTTTGTCGAGATTGACGATGGTGATGATGGGCGTGCCGGCGGCGACGACCTCACCCGGTTCGGCCGTGCGCGTGGCGACCGTGCCGTCGAACGGCGCGGCGATCTGCAGGTCGGCGCGGTTGGCTTCGGCTTCGCGGAACTGCGCGCGGGCGCGTTCGATGTCGGCGGCCGCAGCTTCTATATCGGTCTGCGCCTGCGCGATCTGCTGTTCGACGCCGGTCGCCTGCGAAGCGCGTATCTGCGGGTTGACGAGACTGGCGCGCGTCGCTTGCAATGCGCCGCGCGCCGCGTCCACTTGTTTATGCGCTGCTTGCACGATGGCGCGTTGCGCATCCGCCGCCGAGTGCGCCTGCACGGCCGTGCGCTCCGGCGTGTCGCCCTGCTGCGCCAACTTCGTGAATTTCTCTTCGTCGTAACGCGCCTGTGTGTATGCCGCCTCGGCCTGCGCGAGTTGCGCTTCAGCGGCGGCCACCTGCGCCTCGGCCTGATGCACGCGCCCCTGCGCATCCGCGCGGGCCTGCGTCACACCGAGTTGCGCCTGATCGAGTTGTGAGCGCAAGAAGGCGATCTGTTGCTGCGCGCGTTGCTGCCGCGCCGCCGACTGTTCAACCGCCGACTGCGCCGCCTCTTCGCGCGCCTGCACCTGTGCATCATCAAGCACGGCGATGATCTGCCCCGCCTTCACTTGATCGCCTTCGCGCACGTTGATCTCGCGGATGCGGCCCGCTGTCTTGGCCGAGATGGCTGCGTCGTCGCCTTCGACGCGCCCCGTCACTTGAATGATGTTCGCGGGCACGTCGGGCTTGCGCAGGAAGAAGCGCCAGAAGAGAAAGCCCACGAGCGCAACCAGTACGAGGATGACGAGCGGGCGCGCGATCTTTTTCAACCGATTCGGCGGCGGCGCGTCGTCGGGCGCGGACAGTTGTCGCCCCGGCGCTTGCGCTGCTTGCGCGGCGGGTTGTCCCGGTTCAATCTGCGGTTTGGCGTCGGGCATCTGCCGAGTTCCTGTCAAAAGTTAAATTGTATTCGAGCAGTTGATAGCAGCACAGATCAATGCACACTCACCTGCACGTGGTTGGCTTCGAGCGCGTTGCCGGTGGCGCGTTGCAGGTCGGCGATGGACTTGTTCAATTCGGTCTGTGCGCGTAGTTCGTTGCCGCGGGCGGTGGCGAGCGCGGTCTGGCGTTCGAGGACAAGGAAAATGGTTGATTGCCCGGCGTCGAATTTACGCTGCTCACTGGCGTACTGCTGCTCGGATGCGGTGCGCGCAGAGGCGGCCGCGCGCAGGCGCGACTCGGCCGTGCGCGTCTGCTGCAAGACGTTGCGCACGTCCACCTGGATCAATTGCTCCAACTGTGCGCGTTGCGTCTTGATGCGCTCACCTTCGACGAGCGAGCGCCCAAGTTGCGCGTCGGCTGTGCGATTGCGTAGCGGCAGATTCAACTGCACACCGACGCGATAATTATTGAAGCGGTTCGCGGTCAGATTCGAGAGCGACTGCCCGATGCCGCCGATCAGGTCGGGTGGCAGCGTCTGCGTCGCGGTCGCCGGCAAAGGCGGCAGCCCCGCGAGGAGCGAAAGTTGATTGACGCGGTCGCGGACTAAGGTGTTCGCGGCGGTCAATGGATTGGCGGACGTAGTGAGCGCGCCGGCCAGTCCGACCACGCCGTAACTGCCCACGAGATCGACTTGCGGGCGCGTCTGCTCGCGCGCCAGGCGTACGTCCAACTCGCTGATCGCGGCGGCGAGATCGGACTGCTGCACTTCCGGCCGATTGTGCAGTGCGGCGTCCATCGCTTCGGGCAAGGCGACGACGGGTGGTTGCACATCAACGGTGTCGGTCGGCACGAGTGCGATGTTCCAGACCTCGGCCGTGCGGCTCTCCGCGATCAAATTCTTGAGCGAATTCTCCGCGCGGTTCACATCATCGAGCGCGGTGTAGACGCTCTGCTCGAAGCCGGAGACCTGCGCCTCGGCCGCGACGACATCAATCGGCGCAAGCATGCCTTCGGCCACGAGGCGCTTGTTGTGTTCAAGCTGCGCCCGCGCGTCGCGCACGGTGTCGCGCTGGATTTGCAAGTTGCGCAAGGTGAAGACCAAATCCCAGTAGGCGCGCTGCACGTTCGTGATCGTCTCGATGGCGCGTTGGCGAAATTGCGCGTCGGTTAAGCTGAGATTCTTCTTCGCGATCTCGATGCGCTCGCGGTTCTGATCGAAACGCCGACCGCGCAAGAGCGGCTGCGTGTAGCTGAACGTGAGCGCGTTCTGGTATTGCGGATTGAGCGAG
>JBBQGM010000082.1:0-23784 GCA_038322995.1 Pyrinomonadales bacterium | reverse complement strand
GGTGGAGACGGACGTAGCGTCCGTCTCCACCGGCGACGAGGCGCTGACGGCCGTTGCGTCTAACACAAGCAACGAGCCACCGCTGGCGACGACACCATTCACGGCGCAAGAGCCATCCGTGTTTGAGACTGCCGCGCATGACGCGGCGCAGGAAATGTCCGCGGCGGCCGCAAAGACGGAAGAACTATCAGCGCCTGCGCCGGCTGCGAAGACCGGCAGCGCGGCGCAGTCAGCACAAGGCAGCGCGACGCAGTTGTCGCCGGAGATGATCGACGCGATTGCGCGGCGGGTGGTTGAGTTGATGGCGGACACCGTCGTGCGCGAGATCGCGTGGGAAGTTGTCCCCGACTTGGCCGAACGCCTGATCAAACGCCGCCTCGACGAAGAGAAGGCTTAGGCTTTACAACTACACAGGCGCAGCCGAAACTAAACGGATCGAGCCGCGACGAACAGGCAATTAGCCGAAGCGTCGCCCTCGATCCGTTTTTAATTTGCACTATCGCATTGTTGGAGGAACAGATGAGCTATGCGTGGAAAAGAGAGCTGAAGACATGGCTAGGCTACTTTGTTATTGCGTCGATGTCCGAGGTCGGTGCTTTCGTAGTTTTCCTCCCGCACTGTGAGGGCTGCGAATATCAGCTTTCGACCATGCTGCGAAATATATTTGAGAGTTATGAGCAGCCACGCCTGCGCACTTGGCTACTGCTCTTTATCGGGCTAAGCCTTGTCAGGTTTGTTTTCAGCTTTCTATCCCATAAGATTAACAGCGCGACAAAGCAGGAGATAAGGAGCGAGTCTTAAGCGGGCTGATGCGCTTGTCAGGGCCGGATTCTAAACTGATATACTCGAAGGCAAAATGGAGATTCCCAAGACTTACGATCCGAAAGAGGCTGAGGCGCGACATTACGCGCGCTGGGAGGCGCGAGGGTATTTTGCGCCGGAGATCAATCGTGATCCGGCCGCGCCCGTCTATACCATCGTCATCCCGCCGCCCAACGTTACCGGCACGCTGCACATGGGCCATGCCTTGCAGCACACGATCATGGATGTGCTGACGCGCTACCACCGCATGCGCGGCTATCGCACGCTCTGGCTGCCCGGCACGGATCATGCGGGCATCTCGACGCAGATTCAGGTGGAGAAGCAGCTAAAGAAAGAAGGGCTGACGCGCCACGATCTCGGCCGCGAAGAATTTACTAAGCGCGTGTGGCAATGGAAAGAGCAGTACGGCGGCGAGATCACGCAGCAGATGCGGCGCGAGGGCGCGAGCGTTGATTGGGCGCGCGAGCGGTTCACGATGGACGAAGGGCTGACGCGCGCCGTGCGCGAGTTCTTCGTGCGTTGTTACGAGGACGGATTGATTTATCACGGCGAGGGCTTGATCAGTTGGTGTCCGAAGGATCAGACCGCGCTCTCCGATCTCGAAGTTGAAAAAGAAGCGCAGGCGGGCAAACTATATTATTTGCAGTATCCGGTCAAAGGCAGCGACCGGCGCGTGACGGTGGCGACGACGCGGCCCGAGACGATGCTCGGCGACACGGCCGTGGCGGTGAATCCGCACGACGAACGGTATAGCGATCTGCTCGGCGTTACTTTGGAATTGCCATTGACGGGCCGCGAGATTCCGGTGGTGGCTGATGATTTCGTCGATCCTGAATTCGGCACAGGCGCGGTCAAGGTCACGCCCGCGCACGATCCGAACGACTACGCGCTAGGCCTGCGCCACAAACTGCCGCAAGTGCGGGTGATTGATCAGCACGCAAAGATGACTGACGAAGCAGGCGCGGAGTTCGCGGGACTTGATCGCTACGAGGCGCGCGAGCAGGTTGTGCAAAGATTCGCGGAGTTGGGGCTGCTGGAAAAGGTCGTTGATTACGAGTTCTCGATCACGAAGTGCGGGCGTTGTCGCACGGTGATCGAGCCTTTGATCTCAACGCAGTGGTTCTTGAAACAAGCGGAGTTGGGCCGCGCTGCGCTCGAACTTGTGAGAGAACAGCATGCGCCGCGCTTCGTGCCCGAAGTGCCATACGAGAAGGTCTATACAAGTTGGTTGGAGAATTTGCACGACTGGACGCTCTCACGCCAACTCTGGTGGGGGCATCGTATCCCGGCGTGGTACGACGAGGCGGGCAAAGTCTTCGTCGCGCGCACAGAGGCGGAAGCGCGCACGCGGGCGGGCACAGATAAACTCGTGCAAGACCCGGATGTGCTGGATACGTGGTTCTCGTCCGCGCTCTGGCCGCTCTCGACTCTGGGTTGGCCCGCTGAGACGGCCGACCTGAAAACGTTCTACCCGACTTCCGTCTTGGTCACAGCCCGCGACATTATCAATCTTTGGGTGTCGCGCATGATGATGACGGGGCTGAAGTTCGCGGGGCAGAAGGCGTTCGCCGACGTGTTCATCACGGGCACGGTCTTCGATAAACACGGGCAGCGCATGTCGAAGTCGAAGGGCAATGGCATTGATCCGCTCGACGTGTTCGACAAATATGGGGTAGATGCCACGCGCCTCGTGCTCGCGCAGATCGAAGGCACGGACACGCGCTGGAACGACAACCTCGTCGAATCCTTCCGCAACTTCGCCAACAAAATCTGGAATGCCGCGCGGTTCTGTCTGATGAACTCCGAAGGCGCGACGGTGGGGCAAGGTTTCACGGGCGAGCCAGCCAGTTGGGCGTTGCATGATCGCTGGATCATGTCACGCCTGCACAAGACGGCGCGGGCAGTCTCGGCGGCGATTGAGAGCTATCGTTTTCACGAAGCGGTGCAGACGCTCTATCACTTCTTCTGGGATGATTTCTGCGATTGGTATATCGAGCTAGCGAAAGAGACTGTTCTCATACTAGGCGATACACAAAAAATTAATGAAATATTCCGACCGGAAATTGGTGAGCCATTCCATGAACTTTATGCTTCACGAAGCAGGCTATTGACGATTCTGGAGCAAGCGCTTCGCATGCTCCACCCGTTCATGCCTTTTATCACTGAGGAGCTTTGGCAACGCTTGCCGGGTGTGGGCGAACACTTGCTGCATTCAGCCTACCAAGGTGTAGAGCCAACAATTATGCTGACGGCGTTCCCTCAGGCGAGGAAAGAATTCATTGATGAACAAGCTGAAGGTGAGATGCGCGCTGTCATTGAACTTGTCTCCCGAGTTCGTAATATTCGCTCTGAAATGAATATCAAGCCGAGCGAAGAGATAGAAATAATCGTGAAAGCGTCGGATGAAAAACTCCATGAGGTGTTTGACAGTAATGCTGCGCAAATTGGTCGCCTAACGCGCTCTAGAATGAAACGCGCAAGGTCGGTCTATACTCCTATCGAAATACCTCGTGCGTCGGCGCGGGCGGTGTTGGCGGGCGGCGCGGAAGTCGCCGTGCCGCTCGAAGGATTGATTGACTTCGCGGTTGAGCGCGAGCGGCTGCGCAAGGAGCGGGAGAAGTTAGCGCAGGAAGCGGCGAAGCTCGCAGCGCAGTTGGCGAACGAGAATTTCGTGGCGCGTGCGCCGGCCGAGAAGGTGACGGAGTTGCGGCAACGGCAGGCGGACATTGCGCAACGAATGAATGCGTTGCAACAGACTATGGAGGCGCTCGCGGAATGAATTGGCTGGACGAAGGCGCGCTGTTCAATCAGATCGGCGCATTCTTGAGCGAAGACTTGGGGCGCGGCGACATCACGACGCAAGCAACGGTCGCGCGCAACACACGTGCGCGCGGGCGCTTCCTCGCCAAAGAGCCGATGATCGTCGCCGGTCTCGAAGCCGCCGAAGCTGTCTTCTCGACGCTTGATGCGCAGCAACAGTTAGAAGCGTTTGTCTCCGATGGCGACGAAGTCGAAGCGGGCAAGGTTATCGCGCGCACGAGCGGCTTCGCCGACGTGTTGCTCGCGGGCGAGCGCGTTGCGCTAAACTTATTACAACGGCTGTCAGGCATTGCCACGTTAACGCGGCAGTTCGTGCGTGCGATTGAAGGCACGAGCGCGGAGATCGTGGACACGCGCAAGACGACGCCGGGCTTGCGCATGTTGGAGAAGTACGCGGTGCAGGCGGGCGGGGCGCGCAATCATCGCTTCGGGCTTGACGACGGCGTGCTGATCAAAGACAACCACATCGCGCTCGCGGGCGGCGTGGGCGCAGCGGTCGAACGCGCCAAGCGCACGGTCGGGCATCTGCACAAGATTGAAGTTGAAGTCTCGACCGAGCGCGATTTGCGCGAAGCGATCACGAGCGGCGCGGACATTCTGTTGCTCGACAATCTTGCGCCCGACGCGACGCGCACGTTGGTCGAACTGGCGCGTTCGCTCTCCGCGCATGTCTTGCTTGAATCGTCCGGCGGCATCGGGTTGGAGAACGTGCGCGCTTACGCCGAGGCCGGCGTCGATCTCGTCAGCATCGGCGCGCTGACCCATTCCGCCCGCGCGATGGACATCAGTTTTAAGCTGCAACCGGGCGGCTAAGCTTGGGAACTTCGGCCCGCGTTGCGGCGTGAAAGGCTTGCGAAGCTTTAGGAGGTCTGATTATGCGTGCTTGGCTCAACGGCAAAACATTCGTGTTGACGGCAGCATTACTGGCGCTCGTCACCTTATCTAGTTCTGACGTGCAGTCGCAGCAACGGCGCACGTCGCGGCGGGTGACGCATCCGGTACGCCCGCGCCCCGTCGCGACGCCTGCGCCGTCGAGCGCAGACCCGACGCTCGTCTCGACAGCCGTTGAGCCGGAGGCAGAGCAGCCACGCCCGAAACGCGCTGTTCCGCAACCGGCCGACGCGCAGCAGAATGAGACGCGCCGCGAACTCGAAGCGGTCACGGCTGAAGTGCAACGACTGAACAAGCAGATGGCGACGATGGAGAAACAGCGGCGCGTCGATCTGCTTGAAGAACGCCTGACGCGCGCCGAACAGCGCTCGGAGAGCTTGCAGACACAGTTACGTGACGTAATGGAGAAGCAGGCGAACACGCAGGCGCAGGTTGAGCGGGTGGACGAGCAAATGCGCCCTGAAAGCTTGGAGCGGTCGTTGGCGCTCGTCGGGACTTTCCGCCCTGACGAGGCGCGCGCCAGTTTGCAGCGCCAACTCGAAGCCGAGAAGAAGCGTTTGCAAGGTCTAATGGACGCGCTCGACAAGAACCGCCAGCGGCTCGAAACTTCACTGACGCATGCCGATCAAGTAGTCGATGGGCTGCGCTCGGAACTCGAACAGGCGTTGCAACGCGAGCGCGAGGGGAATGCGGACGCCGACACAGAACGCCCTGCACGAGCACCCCGCCCCGCTCCTGTCAACAACACCAACACGGCGGCAGAGCCGAGCGCGCCGCCGCCACACGAACGTTAAAGGTCAGACCATTAGCGCGCCACCGCTTGTTATGGGCACGATCTCGCAAGGCGAACTCTACCGGCTGCTCGCAAGGGCGCAAGGGCGCGGCGAGCGCGTCGTTGTGGCCACGGTGGCGCACACGCGCGGCTCGACGCCACAACGGCGCGGCGCGAAAATGCTCTTCTGCGCCAACGGCGACGTGGCGGGCACGGTTGGCGGCGGCTGCATTGAGGCCGAAGTCTGGGCCGAAGCGCGGGCGGCGTTGCGCACGGGCGCGGCCGCGCTGCACACGTTCAGCCTGACCGCCGACGAAGCCAGCGAAGAGGGTATGGTTTGCGGCGGCACGATGGAGATTTTTATCGACGTGTGGGATAGCGCGCAAGCGGACAACGGCAGCGTCGTGCAGCAGGCATGATGAATAAAACTTGCTCGACGTTGTGGCGCACGACAGGCATCGGCTTGGTTAGCGGTTTGACCGGTGGGATCACGGCCTGTCAGACCATTTATCAAAACGCGGTTGCGCAGACGCAGCAAGTTAATCCAGGGGTCAGAGCTTCTTACCTCTGCTCGGCCGGCACGGCCGCCGGTTGGAGCGGTATATTGAGCGTTCCAGCCGGGGCGCTCTTCGGCTTGTGTCTGGGCGGCGTCTTCCTGCTCGTCAAAGCGCGCTCATCCCGCCTGCCTTGAGCGCCGCGCCGCTCGATGCCTGACAAAATGGTGATTGCGCGTATAATCCCGCCTGGCACAGGAGGCTCAATTTATGCCCGCATCTTTTGGCGAAGAATACAAGGCGAAGCACCAACACCCGTTGAATAGGCTGACGCACAGTTTCGGCATTCCCATGATCGTGCTGGCGTTGCCGGTTGTGTTGTTCAGTTGGCGGTGGGCGTTGGCGCTATTCGTCGTGGGTTGGATTTTGCAGTTCGTCGGGCACGCGATTGAGGGCAATCAGCCAGCGTTTTTCCGCAATCCCGTCTATTTGCTCGTCGGTCCGCTCTGGCTCGCGCGGCGTGCGCTCGCGGCTATCGGGATTGGTAAAGCTCCGACCGTCGCTGCGCACCCGAAGCATACGCCCTGAACGGATGAAGCACGCGGGCGAGCAAGCACCCACAGCACAACAGATCATCGCCGCCATTGCGCGCGTGCTTGATGCGGGCACGGTTGCCGCGCTGGCCACTGTCGTTGCCGCAGCGCAGGGCGTCGGTGCGAAGCTCTTGATTGAACAGACGGGCGCACGCACCGGCACGACGGGCGATGCCGCGCTCGACGAGGCAGTCGCCGTCCACGCCGCCGCTTTCCTCAACGCACGCGC
The DNA here is from genome assembly GCA_038322995.1 of Pyrinomonadales bacterium. GTDB lineage: Bacteria > Acidobacteriota > Blastocatellia > Pyrinomonadales > Pyrinomonadaceae > QHXQ01. The sequence goes on along the minus strand of JBBQGM010000082.1, from coordinate 17,163 downwards.
CGAAGCACAGACAGTCAACGTCGCCGAGTTCGCCTCTGCGCCGGCCGCAGCATGGCGCGAGGGACGTGTGCTATTCGAGCGGATCGAGCCGGAGCCGCACGTCGTTGTCTGCGGCGCGGGGCACGTCGGCGCGGCGCTCGCGCGGCTGGCGCACGCGGTCGGCTATCGCGTCACGCTCGTTGACGACCGCGCCGATTTCGTCACGCGCGCACGCTTCCCCGGTGAAGAGATCGAACTGATCGCGGCGCATACCGGCTGGGCGGACGCCTTGCGCGGGGTGGTGGGTACGGGACACGGCGTCTACGTCGCAGTCGTGACGCGCGGGCACAACGAGGATGAGGAGTGCATGCGCGCGGTGCTGGCGGTGCAGCCCGATTACGTCGGCATGATCGGGAGCAAGCGGCGCACGAACATCGTGTTGGGGCATCTGCGTGAGCATGGCATGGCGGCTGAAATTTTGAATGAGGTGCGTGCGCCCATCGGTTTGGACATTGGCGCGGTCGCGCCGGAAGAGGTGGCGCTCGCGATCCTCGCGGAGGTCGTCGCGGCGCGGCGGGGCGGCACGGGCGCACCGCTCTCCGTTTGGCGGCGACAGTAAAGCCGCCCGCACTTAAATGATTTCAACGCCGCGACGCACAGCCCGGTTTACACAGCTTCGCCGGAGACGATGAATCTCTGTTCCAACGGCCGCCGCCGCCGGCCGCTGTAGATGCCATGCAAAGTCAACGCGGGGGCCAGCAGCAACGGATAGCACATACCTGCCAGCCCACCCGCGCCGCGTCCGCCCCATGTGGCGAGAATGATCGAGATCAGACCGACGCCGACGTTGAGCAGGTTCGCTTGCAGTTCGGTGCGCGTGTCGAACAACTCTAGTTCATTCAACTCCAATGCCGCGCGCTGCCGATAGGCGTGTAGATAAAGCAGCCCGAAGACAAAGAAGATGGCCACGTAGCCTAGCCCGAAGATAACCAGCATCGGGGCCATCTGCGCCCCTGTGATTACCGGCTCAAGCGTGCCATCCGCCCGCGTTACGGTGAGGCCGCGCCCGCCGTGAAAAAATATGTTGATGAGCACCGTGCTCAAAAACTTCAATGGATAGACGTAGAACAGCACGACGAAGAGCAACACCGAATTGAGCAGCATCGTCGTCGTGTCTTGCAGCCCGTAACGGCGAAAGAAGGAATAGTGTTGATACCAGACGAGCAGCAGCATGCCGAAGCTGACAGCAAAGGCGACGAATCCATTCATCGCTTGCAGCAATTCGCCGAACGTGCGCGGCACTTCGAGCGAGACGACGAGCAGCGTGATGGCGAAGCCGAAGACCGCATCGCTCAAGCCTTCGAGCCGCGAAACTTCATGCCCGCGCCAACGAAAGCCGGTGCGCTGCCCGGTCGCGCGGTTAATCAACTGTTCACGAATCATCATGGTTAAGGCAATACGCCGAGCTGTGTGCGGCCGGGTGGCGGTTTGCGCCGACTCCCGCGGTCAATGCTGTCGGCGGTCGCGCATAGCCGTCAGCTTCAAGCGCGCCGATTAAAGCACGAGTGCGAGCTGCGTCGCAAAACTTTATCATCCATTCGTGACGTTTCGTGTGTATCATCGCTCGCTCTGGGCAAGTTGCACTCTTGACGTATGGCCGTACAGATAGAACCGACAGAGCAAGCAACCGCAACGGCCGCACCGACAATGGGCCGGGGCGCGATGTTTCGCGCGCTCGGGCATCGCAATTTTCGTCTGTTCTGGATCGGCGCGTTTCTCTCGAACGTCGGCACGTGGATGCAGTCGGTCGCACAGGCCTGGCTCGTCTATCAATTAACCGACTCGCCTTTCTGGCTCGGCTTCGACGCCTTCTTAGCCACCGCGCCGGGTCTCGTCCTGACGCTCCTCGGCGGCGTCTTTGCCGACCTGGTTGACCGCAAGCGCCTGCTCATCTGCACACAGGTCGGCGCAGGCGTGATTGCGCTCACGCTGGCGACGTTGCAGGCGACGCACGTCCTACACTGGTGGATGATCTTGTGCGCGTCGTTCCTGACAGGTTGCTGCATGTCGCTGGCCGCGCCCTCGTATCAAGCGATCACGATTGATCTGGTCGGGCGCGAAGATTTGCCGAACGCGATTGCGCTCAACTCGACGCAGTTCCAACTCTCGCGCGTTATCGGGCCGGTGCTGGCGGGGCCGGCGCTGCACCTCTTCGGCGCGGCCGGTTGCTTCTACGCCAACGGCATCTCGTTCGCCGCCGTCGTCATCGCGCTCGCGCTGATGCAACTGCCGCCCGCCGTCAAGAGCGGCAAGGCGGAATCCTTCTGGCGCGATCTCGTCGCCGGTGTCCGCTACGTGCGCCAACGGCCGCGCATCTTTATGCTGCTCGTGATCTCAGCATGTGTGAGTCTGTTCGGTGCGCCCTACTTTTCGTTGCTGCCGGTTTTTGCGCGCGACGTGTTGCAACTCGGCGAGGTCGGCTTATCGATCCTCGGCGGCATGGCCGGCGCGGGCGCGTTCTGCGGCGCATTGATGATCACGTTCCTCGGCAACTTTCGGCGCAAAGGTTGGTTCGTGCTGGGCGGCGCGTGGTTGTTCGCGCTCTGTTTAATCGGTTTCGCGTTGTCGGCGTCGTTGCCGCTCACGCTCGCGTTCCTGTTCGCGATGGGGTTCGCCATTGTCTGCTCGGTCGCGGTGACGAATACGCTCTTGCAACAACTCGTGACGGACGAGATGCGCGGGCGCGTGATGAGCATGTTCATCCTGTCGTTCCTTGGGGCCATGCCCATCGGCAGTTTCTTGGCCGGGATCGGCGCGCAACATCTCGCCTTCGGCCGCTTCCTGGGCGCGCAGACGACGCTCGCCATCGGCGGTCTGTTCATCGCCGTCATCGTCACCATCATCGGCTGGCGTAGTCCGCGCCTGCGTGCGCTGCACTGAATTGGCTGACTTAAACTTTAGCGATACAGCCAACCGCCGGTTTATCATTCGCCAGCTAGCTGCAAGAAAGCCGCGCGCCCGCGTTCTACACACGCGAGGCGCACCAGCAGCGCCCAGACTACTAAGCCCGAATGTTTGAGGAAACGATGATGCACACCAGCCGTTTTGTTGCCGCCCTTTGCTTGAATCTTTTAACACTTCTCACCTTCAGTCTGACTGCCCACGCGCAAGGCGTGATCGTGCCGGGCATCTGTGACGATTGCCCGCGCCCTGTGCGGCCCATCCAGTTGCCGCGCTCGCTGCCGATCCGTTCGATCAAACTCGACACGAAGATCGCCGGCCAAGTGGCGACCACGCACGTCGAGCAAATCTTTCGTAATGACACCGACGCGACGCTCGAAGGCACCTACTTCTTTCCGATCCCGGAGACCGCGTCGGTCGCCGAATTCGCCATCTGGGACGGCAACCGTCGGCTCGTCGGCGAAGTTCGCTCGCGCGAAGAGGCGCGGCGCATCTATGACGAGATCGTGCGGCGGCAACGCGATCCGGGTTTGCTCGAATACGCCGGCAAGAATCTTTTTCAGGCGCGCATCTTTCCCATCGCGCCGCATTCAGATAAGAAGCTTGAGTTGACCTACACGCAGGTCTTGCGCGCGGAGTCGGGCACGGTTGCGTATCGCTACCCGCTCGGCACGGGCCACAACTTGACGGAGATCGGCACGGTCGCGGGGCGCGTCGAGATTGACGGCAAAGATTCGTTGCGCAACATCTATTCGCCGAGTCACGCGATTGACGTGACGCGCACGCGCGAGGGCACACGCGCCAGCATTTCATTCGAGACGGCGGGCGGGCGCGAGCCGCAGGACTTTCAACTCTTCTACGCGCTCTCCAGCGCGGACTTCGGGTTGTCGCTCTTGACGCACCGCGAGCCAGGCAAAGACGGTTACTTTCTGTTGATGATCTCGCCGAAGGATAATTTGGCGGAGACCGAGTATGCAGCGAAAGACATCGTGTTCGTGCTGGACACGTCAGGCTCGATGGCCGAGGAAGGGAAGCTGGAGAAGGCGCGGGCGGCGTTGCTGTTTGGCGTCAAGACCCTGCGCCCAGATGATCGGTTCAACGTCGTCTCGTTCGCGGGCGAAGAACATCTGATGGCGAACGGACTGACGGCCGCCGACGAGCGTGGGCGAGCGCAGGGCGCGGAGTTTGTGCAGGCATTGAGACCGAACGGCGGCACGAATATCAACGATGCGTTGCGGGCCGCGCTCCGGCAGTTCGATGCGAGCGACCGGCCCAAGTTGGTCGTGTTTATGACTGACGGGCTGCCGACGGTGGGCGAGACGAATCCGGCGCACATCATCGAGAACGCCCGCGCCGACCGGCCGCGCGGCGTGCGCCTGTTCACCTTTGGCGTCGGCTACGACGTGAACACTACGCTCCTAGATAAACTCGCGAGCGAGAACGGCGGCGTGGCCGATTATGTCGAGCCGAAGGAAGACCTCGAAGTGAAGGTGTCGAACTTCTTCGCCAAAGTTAATTATCCGGTGCTGACCGCGCTCGAACTCGATCTCGGCGGCGTGCAATCCGATCTCGTCTATCCGCGCGAATTGCCCGATCTGTTTCGCGGCGCGCAGATTACTATGATCGGGCGTTATCGCAACGCGAGTGATCTGCGCGATGTGCGTTTGCGGTTGATGGGAAAGACGAACGCGGGGGCGCGCACGTTCAATTATGAGCGGTTGAATTTTCCGCTGAAAGCGGACGACAACGACTTCCTGCCGCGCCTGTGGGCTACGCGCCGCGTCGGTTGGTTGATGGAGCAGATTCGCTCGAACGGCGCGCAGAAAGAGATCGTGGACGAGGTCACCGATCTGGGCACGCGCTACGGCATCGTCACGCCGTACACGTCTTACCTCGCGCTCGAACAAAACGCCGATACGCGGGGCGTGGCGGAAGATGAAATAATGAGACGGCGCGCTCCGGTGTCAGGGCGCAGGGCACAAGGGAGCGCAGGCGGTCTGGGCGCAGGCACGAATGCATCGTCGCCGCCGCAACGCATGCCGCAGCCGACGGCCACGACCGGCGCGGGCGCGGTTAAGGAGAGTAAGAAGGCCCGCGCCAACCAAGAGGCAGTGAGCGTGACAGATGATGAGACCGTGCGCGTCGACACCGTGCGCAAGGTTGGCGACAAGACGTTCTACCTGCGCGAGGGCGTGTGGACGGACGCGGAGTTTAAGGCGGATGCGCAGTTGGCCGAGACAACGCTGGCGTTCGGCACGGAGGCTTATTTTGATGCCATCAAGCGCGAGCCGAAGTTGGCCGCTTTCTTCGCGCTCGGCGAGCGCGTCGTGGTTGTCTATAAGGGGCGCGTCTATCGCGTCAACGCAACCACGAAGTGAACGCGAGCGGACAGTAATTTAACCGCTAAGGGCACGCAATCGGGCCGCAAAGAGCGCAAAGAATCTGCTACGCTCTCTGCGGCCTGCCTGTGTGTCCCTGGCCGTTAAACTTGGCTCGCGCCGCCTTGTCTCACGGGCGCGAGTTCGTGTACAAACAAGATACTACCTCACCACATACAAGCGAGTTGCGAACAAGGGGCTGGGCACATCGTTGAGCGGAGAATGGCACGTAATGAAGCAGGCGCAAGTTAATTGGGGGCGCGGCGCGGGCATAAGCCTGAGCTTGTTGCTCGCGTTCGTCTGGCTGTCCGTCTGTGCCGGCGCGCAACAGGGTTGGCTGATGACGCGGCTCGGCGCGGGCCGGCAGGATTTGAACGCGGTCTATTTTCTCGACAGCAAGCGCGGCTGGATCGCGGGCGACGGCGGCGAGGTCTGGCGCACGGAGGACGGCGGGCGCAGTTGGACGCAGCAGCAGGTTGGCGTTAAAGAGAGCATCAGCGATCTCTATTTCCGCGACAAAGAGAATGGTTATCTGCTCGCGGGCGAGCAAATTCTCAGCACCGCGGATGGCGGCGCAACGTGGCACGAAGCGCGGCGCTTTCCCGCGACGGAGTTCGGCGGCGCGCAGGCCGAGCTATACAGCGTCCGCTTCGCCGGCAAACGAAAAGGCTGGATCGTCGGCAATCTCTCGCGCCGCGATGTAGTGGTGGACAGTCTCGTGCTGTTCACGGCGGACGGCGGCGCGACCTGGCAGCGACAGACCGTGCCGACGCACGACGAGTTGATCCATCTCGACTTCAGTGGCGACAAGCGCGGTTGGATCACGGGCGACAAGGGCACGATCCTGCGCACCACGGACGGCGGCACGACCTGGACGCGCTTGCGCACGGACACGAATGCGACGCTCTATCATGTGGACTTTCTCGATGATGAGCGCGGTTGGGTTGTCGGCGCGCGGGGCACGATGTTGCGCACGCTTGACGGCGGCGACTCGTGGCTCGCCGCCGCCGTGCCCACCCCGCAGGCGACGTTGCTGAGCGTCAACTTTGTGAACGGAGACGAAGGCTGGATCGTCGGCCGCGGCGGCGTCATCCTGCGCGCGAGCGACAGCGGGCGCACATGGGTGCAACAGGAGAGCGGCACGAAGCAAAATCTTTATGCGCTCACGATGAACAAGAAGCACGGCGTCGCGGTCGGCGGTGACGGCCTTGTGTTGCAGTATGAGCGATAAGTCGCCGCACATAGCTGAAAGGTGCTGAGTTAAATGGATGACGCGCTCGCGGATTTTCGGCAGACGATTGAGACGGCGACGGTGCGGTTGCAAGCGATGAGTGAGCAAGAGGCGCGGCGCACGCGGGCGGCTGGGCAGTGGTCGGCGCAGCAGATCATCGGCCACCTGATCGATTCGGCGGCGAACAACCATCAACGCTTCGTGCTGGCGCAACTCAAAGACGATCTCGTCTTCCCCGGTTATCAACAGGCAGAGTGGGTGCGGGCGCAGCACTACGACGAGGCCGCGTGGGCGGTGTTAGTGCAACTCTGGCAGAGCTACAACCTGCACCTGCTGCACGTCATGGCGCACGTGCCCGCCGCCAAATTGCAGACGCCCTGCACGCAGCACACCCTAGACCGCATTGCCTGGCAGACGGTAAGCACAAACGAGCCGGTCACACTGGAATATCTGATGCGTGACTACGTCGGCCACTTGCAGCATCACTTGCAGCAAATATTCGCCGCTGCCGCCTGACGTGCGCCCTCGTTCGTGTATAGCGATCCCCAGCGGCAGCGCGTGCTCACGTCTTGTTGTTCGCTTTGCTCAGCTTGTCAGCATTTTTCCGCAGCTTGTCGCTGAGCGTGATGATGTCTTCGAGGTCGCGCCGGGCCTTGGCCGCGAGTTGCTGGTCAACTGCGCCCGCATCGCTGAAGATCGGGTTATGCAGGAAACCTTCGATCAGCTTGTTGAGCGTGGCCAGGGCCGGCTGCAACGCGCCGCTTTCAACCGCTTTCAGATCGGCCCGCTTCTCCTCCTTGGCCAAGGGCGGCAGCACGGCCAGATCGGTGCGCAGCCGCGTGGAACGCTTCTTAATCTCGACGACACCTTCGCTGACGGCCTGATAGTTTAACTGCTGCTCGGTTGCGGCGGCCTGCGTCGCAAGGTTTTCGCTCAGTGCTTTGAGCCGGGCCATGTCTTCATTGACTTCGGCCATAACCTCTTGCGGGTCGCGTTTGCGCTCCCGCTCGCGTTCAAGTGAAGTAACCTGCTGATCGCGCGAGCCTAAGTCTCTGCCGCCTTTTATCCCGGTCTGGTTCGGGGCGGTTCTTTGCGCCCGGAGGGGGACGGCGGTGGCACAGACGAAGACGGCACAGGTCGCGCTAAAGACTAACCACTTGACGATGAACTGGGCGGGGTGTCGGTTCATGGCATACCTCTTAAAAGTGTGTTGGCGTGCGGCGCACGTTCAGGGGAGAGAGCGCAGTATAAACCGGAAGACCGGCGCAAGGGCAAGCCTTTATTTGCGCGGGCGCACACGCCGGTCATGCGGCGCGGCAAAGTGTGCGCAACTCTTAGTTAATGTCGAACGGTAGCCATTGCGAGGTGGGGCGTGGCTTGTCCTTGCCCGAAGCCACATCGGTCACGATCACTTGCAGGACGTAATCGCCGGGCGATAGATTTTGGCCCAACTGCAAATGCCCGAAGGCGACGACGCGCTTCGCGCCGGGCTGCCCCGCAATGTTTAGCACCTTGCCCGCGAACACCTGCTGGTTCTCATGGAATAGACGCACCTGTGTCTGCAAGTGCGGCCGGCCCGATGCGCTGTCGAGCCGCACGTTGTAAGCCTCGTAGCCATAGTCTATGACCATGCCGGGGCGGAAGCGCCGGACAGCGGGGCCGGCTTGCGGGTCTTGCTCGCCGATCTGCCCTTCGGCCGCGTTGACGCCGGGCGGCGGGTTGGCGTGGGCCGCGGCTTGGGCCGCGCCGTTTGGCGGCGCTTGGCCCGGGTTGCTCGCCAGGTAGAGGCCCGACAGCGTGAGCCGGTTCTTGCTCAGATTGGGGACGGCGATGAATTGGTTGGCCGCGCCGACCTTCTCCGTCGCCGCATCGCGCACGGCGACGCGCAACTGAAACGCGCCCGGTTTTTTGATCGGCAGGTTGATGCCGAACGTCAGCCCGTTGCGCAAGGCCGCATTGTACTCGTCGCCGCGCACCACCACTGTCTCCGTACGCAGCCGTTGATCAACCGCTAGCCCCGTATCATCAAAGGTCATCGCCGCCACATCGACGCTCGCCTTGTGCCCGCCGTCGGGTTCATCCGTGAAGGTCAGACTGTTGCCGTTCACGTGGATGAGCGAGCGCACGAACGTGCCGTAGTTGGGGTCGTTGAGAAAGATCGAGGTCAGGCGCAGGTCGAGCGCGCCGGAGGCAAAGGGCGAGGTGATAGCGGATAAGAGTTGCTGCGCCCGCGTGCGGTTAACCGGGCGCGTGTTCTCGGTGGCGATGCCGTAGAAGCCTGAGCGCGTGCGCACATTCAACCCCGCGCGTTTGACGCGCACTTCCAGGCGGTGGAAGTTTCTGCGGCCCGTAACGGGATCGAACGTAGATTCGTCCGGGCGATAGCCGAGCAGGTAATAGCCCTTCTGATCAGTGAGTACGCGGCTGATGCCCTGCGCGATGTCGTTGTTGTTGCGGACAAGAAAACCGCCGGTCTGATTCGCCAGATAGCTCATACCCTCTTGCGCCACAAGTATGTCCAGCGACTTGCTCGTCAACTCCTGCATGATCTTAGCGCCGGAGAGTCCGGTCGCGGTGATCTCGCCGCCTCCACCACTCGTCGCACCGGACAGACTGTTGGCCGCCGTATCGGCCGTGTTCAGCAAACCGCGGGCATCAATCGTGTAGAAGACGACCGAGGCTCGATTGGCAAAGTCGATCAAGCGGCGTAGTCCTTCGGCCGTGCGAAAATTGCTGCCATTCGCGTTGAAGACTTCCAGCGAATCGGACATGAGCACGACGGACTTACGGCCGGGCAGTTCTCTCAGCCCGCGCACGACGAAGTTGAGCGCGCCGAGGGTGCCGACGGTGAACAACTCTTCCCGGTACTGGTTCGTGTTCACATTGGTTGCCGTCTCAACCCCGTCAGTGCGCAAGGGTTGGCCGGCGGTGGCTTCCAACGACGCTTCGGGTTGAATCGGTTTCGTGAAGTCGCTATGGCTGTTGGCCTCTGGCACGATATGAAATGAATCGTCGCCGATGGCCCCGAAGATGCTAATGCCAGCGCGGCCGGTAGCGTTCCAGCGCACCCGGTCGATGGCGGCGTGGAGCAGTTGTCTGTCCGTCGTGAACTGTTGCAGCGCGCCGACGCCCGCGCCCGTGCGGATAACGGCCACCAGATCGCCGGGCTGCATCTGCTCGTCCACAAACTTGTGCAGCGAGTTGCGGACGAAGTGCGTGCTCTCGAACGACAGGCCCAGATCGTCCACGACCAGCGCGATGGTGCGGCGCACCTGTTCAGGCCGTAACTGCACGGGCGGCGCGGGCATCGCGGTCGGGTCTTTGCGCGCGGCCGCCGCCGCTGACGCGGCAGCGGGTGTCGGCGCGTGCGGGTCGGGCTGCAAGGTGACGTAGGTGAGATTTTTGATCTGCTGTGGCCGGCCGTCCTCATAGACTTCAAAGTCGGCGGGACTGAGATCGGTGATCTGCTTGCCGCCGCGATCTGTCACGACGGCGTCGATCTGCACCAGATTGGCCGTGATGCGCACGACCTCATCCATGTCAGCGGGCGTCGGCTTCTGTGTTGTTGGTTGCGTGGACGGCGCGGGCGCAGCAGGCTGTTGACCTGCAACCGGCATGAAGAACGAACTGGCGAGCAGCAAGGCGAGCAGTGAGCGGTTCATCTTTATAACCTCTGATATCTAACTGGCTGGCGCGCAAAGCATAGCATAACGCGGCGACCGGCCAATACAGCACCGGCGACACAGGCGGAAGGGGAGACTACAACCGTTCACAGTTTACGCGTGCGGGGCACGGCGCGATCATCGTCCACGCCGTGCCCCCGCACGCAGTCTACTTTGCCTGCGCCAGGGTGCGCAGCAACTCGTCCCGGAAATAGTTCGCGGGAATCGTACCTTGTTGCATGAAGAGCAGGTGGAACTGTTTGGCCGAGAAGCGGTCGCCGAGTTGGCGTTGCGCGTCGGCGCGCAGGGCGAGAATTTGCTCTTTGCCGAGGCGATAAGTGATCGCCTGCGTCGGCCATTTCGAGTAACGGAAGATAGCGCCCTCCGCACCTTTGCAACTCGCGCGCTTGGTGTCGGTCATGCCGCCTTCGTCGCGGCACGAGCCGGGCAGAAAGTTTACGACCTGCGAGAAGAGATCGACTGCGTCGGTGAAGGACATCCGGCCGGTATGTATGCCGGTGTCGATGCGCACGCGCAGGTCGCGATAGAGCTTGCCTTGCAACTGGTAGAGATGTTGTTCGGGCGTGTAGTAGCCGGCGGGCGCGCCCGGTTGCGGTTCAGCCATCAACGCTTCGGAGTAGAGCGCCCAGCCTTCGGCCGCCATCGAGTCTTCCCACATCGAGCTTGAGCCTTCGACCTCGCCGGGCGTCAGCCAACGCACGCCCGCGATCTGATCGCGGTACTGCGTCATCATCTTGTAGTGCCAGTCGTGTCCGGGAAAACCCTCGTGCGCGGAGAGATCAGCGAGCGCGGCGCGATTGTTCTCCTTGAGCGCGGCCGGATCGTTCGTGCCGGAGGTGGTGACGTAGAAGCGGCCGACGCCGCTATTTTTGAACGGCGGCGCGGGATAATAGGCCGCGCCGTCAATCGAAGCACGCAAGGGCGGCGGCGTCTCGACCACATCGAGCTTATAGTCGGCGGGCACGTCGAAGAGGCCAGTCTTGCGCGCATAGTCCACCAGCCGCATGCCTTCTTCTTTGTACCAGCTAACCTCTTCCGCGTCCGACTTAGGATAATCTTTGCCGAGTTCATCGAACACCGCGCGGACGGCTTCTTGATCATCGGCCGGCAAGGTCAGATTGTGTTTTGGCCCGATCTCGCGCGCCAGTTTGAACATCTCCGCCTGCGTCGCTTGCACGACGGGCCATGCTTCTTCGTACAACTGCGCCGCCGTCTTGTCCATACGGAGATTATTTTTCAACGCCCAGTTGTACTCGTCCTCACCCAGCGCGTAATGGTCGGCGCGGAACTGCGGCTTAACACCATCGTGCGGATTCGTAGCTTTCGGGTCGTCGAAAAATGTCTGTGCGATGAAGTCGTGCAACGAGCGATACGCGACGGCCGCGTTCTTTGCGGCGTCTGTTAATTGCGTGGTTAGAGCGACAGTGCCCGGCTGCGCGAGTTGTGCCCCCGGCGCGAGGTCTTTCGCCACAAGTTTAATGAAACTTTGCTCGAAGTAGTCAGCGTCACTGGCGGTCGTGTCCAGCCCGTCGCGCTTGAGCATGCGGTAGTCGGGCGTGTTGCCGGACTTCACGCCGGCGGCAAGTTGCGCCTGCGCGGTTTGCAGGTAGCGCGGGATGGCTTGCAGGCGTTTGACGACGAGCGCCCATTCGTCGGGCGTGCCGTAGGTTTGCTCGCCGGTCTGCGTCATGCCCTGGATGTAGAAGTCGAGCGCGCGGAACGGCTCGTTCGTATAAGTGTCGAGCGCGCGCTCCTGATATTTTCTGACTTGATGTTGATGGAGCAAAAACTTAATTTGCGCGAGCGCGACTTCGCGGTTGATACGTTGCGCGGGCGCGAGCGTGTCAGGCGCGATGCCCTCAAATGTCTTTTGTGCGTCGCCGAGCCAGCGGTCTTCCGCTTCGAGCGCGGCGGCCGAGTGGTCGCGTAACGTGCCGTCCACTTCGCGCAAGGCCGGGTCAAGTCCTCCGCCGCCGAGATAGGTGTTGACCGTCGGGTTGCGCCGCAAGAACTCGCGCACGTAGGCATCGTGTGCCGTCTTAAACGTCTGATCGTTCGACGCGGCCGGCACAGCCGTCTGCTGCGGCGGGGCCTGCTGCACGCACGCGGCGGCGCACACAAGCATCATTATCAGCACAATAAATCTTTTCATTGCTCTTTACCTTTCAAGCCCGGTTGCGCTGCCGGTCAAAGCAACCCGCGTCAGGCCGGGCACATCTGACCACGCGAGCATAGCAGTCCAAGAGAGCCGCGCAAGGGCGGCTTGAAGATGGGCAATCCTCCTGTGGTTTTCGCCCGGTGTGTGAGCGCACGCCGGGCGGTTTTTTTTACCAGTCAGCAGTAAAAGCCGACGGTGCATGGCTGCTTACTGTTTCACTCCCGTGAATTTTACGGCCGGGGCGATGGGCAGGTTGACCTTGACCATGCCGTTCATCTCCGCGCCTTCGATGCGGCCGGCTATCTCCGCCGTCATGTGCGAGCCTTTGAGATCGACGGCGGCGTGGGCGCTAAATTCCTGCCCGGTCAGTTTTATATCTTTGACCTCGGCGGTGCCGCGCTCGTGGCGCATCGTGCCGTTCAGCGCAGCGCCTGCGCGCTCGACGATGAATGTGACCGACTGTATGCCGAACGGTGTGCTGAGTTGTAACTCCCATGTGCCGACGATCTCCGCCGCCTGCCCGTCATTAGGCGCTGTGGCTTCGCCTGTATTAGTTATCATTGTTGTCTCCCTTGTTCAACTCTGTGTGCGCCTCCCGGCGCTGGCCCGTGCTGTCGTAAATTTCAATCTCGTGCGCGTACTCACCGACCTGTTCCGACACGGCCGTTGCATCGCCGACGATGACAATCGCCGCCGCGTCGGGCGTGACGTAGGCGCGGGCGACGCGCTGCACCTCGGCGCGCGTGACGGCCTGTATGCGGTCGCGGTAAGTCAGTAGATAATCGGCGGGCAGTGCGAATAGTTTGATCTGGAGCAGTTGATCGATCAAGCCGTCGAGCGTCTCCAACCGGATCGGGAAGATGCCGGTGAGATAAGCCTTCGCGTCCTGTAGCTCTTGCTCGGCGACTTGCTCATCGCGGATGCGCGCGTACTCGTGGAAGAACTCTTTGAGCGACGCGCCGGTGACGGGCGTGCGCACTTCGGCCGTGGCGCGGAACGAACCGGCCTCGCGGCGCGCGTCGAGATTCGTATACGCGCCATAGGTGTAGCCCTTCTCCTCACGCAGGTTCATGAACAAGCGCGAAGACGCATTCGCGCCCAAGACGGTATGCATCAGGAGCAACGGAAAATAGTCCGGGTGCGTGCGTGTGATCGCGGGGTTGGCAATGATGATGTTCGACTGCGCCGAACCGGGCCGATCCACGAGATAAAGTGTGCGCCTAACTTGCGCCGGCGGGGCGGGGAACTGCGGCGTCGCGACCCTGCCGGCGGGCCACGCGCCGAAGAGTCGTTCGACGTGCGCGAGCATGCGCGTGCGGTCGAAGTCGCCGCCGACGACGAGGACGGCGTTGTTGGGGATGAATGTCCGGCGCTGAAACTCGGCGAGCAGGGTGCGCGTGAGTGCGCCGATTGATTCGGGTGTGGGCGCGACGACGGCGTAAGGATGCGCGCCGTAGATGACGCGCGCCATGCGCTCGTTCGCTAAGAAGGACGGCTGCCCGCGTTGCGCGATCATGTTTTGCAGCGCGTTCTGCTTCGTCAACTCAAGTTCGTCTTCTGGGAACGACGGGCGCAAGGCGATGTCGGCCAGCAAATCAAGAATCTGTTCGGCAAATTGCGTCAGGGCGGAGGCGGCGATGGTCGTATAGTCAGAGCTTGCGCCGGCTGAGAGCGTTGCGCCAATACGCGCGACTTCGTCGGCGAGTTGCCGGCTGGTGCGCGTGGCCGTGCCTTCGTTGAGCATGGCCGTCATGATGTCGGACAGACCCGGCAACTCCGGCGGATCGTGCGCGTCGCCGGTGGGAAAGGCGAGGCGGAAGCTGACGAGCGGCAATCGTCGTTGCTCTAGCAAAATTACGCGCAACCCGTTGGCTAGCGTCAACTCTTCGGCCACAGGTAAATTCAACGAGCGCGGCGCAAGCGGCGCGGGCGGTTGGCGACGGAACTCTTCGACGGTTGTTTCGGTTAGGCTCATAAAGAAATTGATGAATGCGAAATAATGAGTGACGAATGAAAGGCAAAACTGCTTTCGGCGCTAATTCATCATACCGCGGGCATCGCTCATCATTTCGGCTGTGGTGCATCGGCCGGTTGTACGGGCCGCGCGGGCTGTGGCTCAGCATCAGCAAGCGGGGTATCGGGCGACTCCGTCGGGGGCGCGGGTTGCGCGTGTGGCCGCGCCGGCACTTGCGGCGGTGGTGCGCCCGGTTGCTCCGCTGTGATAGCGGGGATCGGCTCGGCCGCAGGCGTGCCGTCAGGCGTGGGCACAACTTCGATGAGCGTGTGGTCGTCCGTGTGCAGATAACGCGCGGCCGCCTCTTTGATCGCAGCGGCCGTGATCGTGAGATAGTGTTGCAACTCGGTATTAAAGAGCTGCGGGTTGCCGTCATAGAGCGTGTACTCGGCGATGCGTTGCGCGCAGTACATAGTTGACTGCCGGCCGCGCACAGCGTCGTTCAAGAGATTGTTGTGCAGTTTCTCCATCTCTTCGGCGCTCGGCCCTTCGGTGGCCAGGGCCGCGATCTCGCCTTGGATGGCGAGCCGTATCTCGTCGGTGGTGCGGCCCGGTTTCGGGATGGCGAACAGGTAGAGCGACGAAGTCCCGCGTCGCTCGCCGATGCCGCCCTGCACGGCGACGACCGACTCGTCGCCCTTCACGAGTTGTTGATAGAGGCGCGAGCTTTCGCCTTCGAGCAGCAGGTCGGCGGCGAGCGCGAGCGGATAAAAATCCTTCGTGCGCCGCGCGGGTGCTTTCCACCCGAGCATGAGCGCGGGCAGTTGCGCAAAGCGGTCGGGATAAGACTCGAAGGGCGCGGCCACGCCCGCCGGTTCGTTCACATCGACCGGTGGCGGCGCGGGCTGGCGCGGGATGGTGGCGAAATACTGCTCGACGAGCGTGCGGGCTGCCGTCGGCTCGAAGTCGCCGACGATGACGAGCACAGCATTGTTCGGCGCGTAGTAAATGCGGAAGAACTCGCGCACGTCTTCGACGGACGCCGCGTCCAGGTCTTCCATTGAGCCGATAGTCGAATGCGCGTTGGCCGGGTTCTGAAAGATCATCTCGTTCAAGCGCAGGAACGCGCTCGAATACGGCCGGTTGTCGTAGTTGAGCCGCTTCTCCTCCTGCACGGCGTTGCGCTGATTGTCGAGATTCTCCTGCGTGACTTTCAGCGAGCGCATGCGGTCGCTCTCAAGCCATAAGGCGAGCGGGAGTTGATTGGCGGGCATCGTCTCGAAATAGTTGGTGCGCTCGGTCGAGGTCGTGCCGTTCATCGTGCCGCCCGCGTTGAAGATGTATTGGAAGTGTGCGGCCTTCGGCACGTTCTCCGAGCCTTGAAACATCATGTGCTCGAACAGATGCGCGAAACCCGTGCGCCCCTCGCGCTCGTTGCGCGAGCCGACATCGTAATAGACCGCGACCGAGATGACCGGCACGCTATGCTCTTCGCTCAAGACGACGCGCAGTCCGTTCGCCAGTGTGAACTGCTCGATAGAGACGTGCGGCAATGTGAGAGTGGCTGACAAAGTTTATCCCTCTGACCAAAAATGTTCGTGAACTCCGCGCGCCGCTTAGGCGGGCGGAGTATTGATCATGCCCCGCAGTTCGGCGCGCAGGCGTTCGATCTCGGTGAGCTTTTGCTGCACGCGGTCGAAGAGCGGCGTCTGCGCTTTGATGCCTTCGTCGATCAGGAACGCGGCCGCTTCGGCGCGACTGCGAAAGACGCCGGCCTGCACGAGTTGGTCGAGTTTGTCCTGCGCCTCGTGCGAGAGTTTGACGGCGACGACGTAATCGTCCTTCGCAGCGATGGCGCGCTCAATGGTGCGGCTGATGTCGCGCCCGATGGACGAGAGCGATTCGGGGATGCGTGAGGCGATGTCGCGCACGGACGACGACATGCGCTCGCGGTCAGTCCCGCCCGCCTGCGGCTCGTCGTCAGGCAACATCAGGTCGTCAATCGGTTCGGCTTGATGAATCGGGTCATACGGATCGTGCGGCGTGCTCATGCGTTTTCAGTCTCCTTGCAAAGATACGACAACTGCGGGCTTGGCCCGCTAGGGTCAGATGCGGCCCGGTTGAAAGCTTAGAACCTGGGGGAAGCAATTACGCTGTCCGGTATTGTAAGGATGCGCTGAAACGAGCGCAAGCGGGAACGTCAGGCCGTCGCGTCCGCGAAAAATCAGGCGCGGCTTGCGCTCGTGGGCAGCAACCTTGCCGCCCCGCCGCTCATCAAGTAACATACAAAAGCCAGCCTGAAGTTGGTCGTGCAGGCCGGTCACGCAAGGCGCGTACTGACCAGTGTCATTTGGCAAAACAGGCTCTCATTCCTAAGAGGTTTATCCGTGATAAAAAATAGCTCGAAGCTCGCGCTGTCCGCGCTGCTTTTGTTGACGCTCGCCGTGCCCGCCTTCGTGCTGGCGCAGCAGACGCCGGGCCGGCAACAGGGTAGCCGGCAGGGAAGTCAGGAAGACCGGCAGCAGATGCGCGGGACGCAGCCGCCGGCCGGACGTAATGCCCGCCGCGCCCCGTCCGACGCCACTTCCGCGCTCGAACAGGACTTCGCCGAAGCCCTTGGCGTTGTCGAAGAGAACTACGTGGATGGCGTCAAGCTCGACTACAACAATACCTTCAAGTCGTCGATCATCGGCATGCTGCGCACGCTCGACCCGCACTCGAACTATTACGATGCGAAAGAGTTCGAGGAGATGCGCACCGACTGGCGCTCCGAGTATTACGGCATCGGCGCGACCATCGGCGACCGCGCGGTCGGCGAC
>JBBQGM010000081.1:0-24264 GCA_038322995.1 Pyrinomonadales bacterium | reverse complement strand
GTTTACAACGCTATCCTGAACTTCGACAATCTCACCGCGGGGCGCAAACTGGTCGATAAATAACCGACCTCGCAACCGCGGAGGGGCGGCCCTGGCCGGGCCGCCCGTCCGCGTTTGCACCCGTTAATTTATAGCTTGCTGCCGGCCGGCACGAGCGTGTGCTAATTTACATGCGCGGGAGGAATCGAGGATGACTGCTTTGATTCAGACTTTGGGCTTAGGCCTTGGTGCGGCCTGGACATCCGGCATCAGGTTGTACGCGACCGTCGCCGTGCTGGGATTGCTGGCGCATTACAAACTGGCGCACCTGCCGGGTAGTCTGCACGTGCTCGATAACTGGCTTATCATCGGGGTCGCGTTGTTCCTCGTCGTCATGGAATTTGCGGCCGATAAGATTCCCTACGTCGATAGCGTGTGGGACGCGGTGCATACCTTCATCCGTGTGCCGGCCGGCGCGATCATCGCGGCGGCGGCGGTGGCGGATTTGCACCCCACCGTGCAAGTGTTGGCGCTGCTCTTGGGCGGCGGCCTTGCACTGTCGAGTCACGGCACGAAAGCGACCTTGCGCGCGGGCGTTAACGTTAGTCCCGAACCAGTCACTAACTGGACGCTGTCGCTCAGCGAAGACATCTTCGCCGTAGGCGCGGCGGCGCTGGCGGTCTTGCACCCGCTTGTCATCCTCGCGGTCATCGGTATCTTCTTGTGCCTGCTCGGCTGGTTCTTACCCAAAGTAGTCCGGCGCATCCGCCGCATGCTCCAAGGCGTGCGCGCCTTCTTCAACGGCCATTCTCCGGCCGACTCTGCCGGCCAGTGAGGCCGCACAGTATAGCCGGGTGCGATTGAATGAACGCTATGCGATGTGTTCTAAGTCCGGCTCGAATAGCCGCGCAACGCTCTTTACGGTTGCCTCATTAGGCCCACTCTGCAACCTAAACCAGTTGAGGACGAAATTGCTCGCGTTCAAGCCGAGCGCGGCGTCGAGCGTGCATAGTTGGCGGGCCAGTTCACGGTGCACTGCTCGCTCGAGGGCGCGGGCGATCTCGGCCGGCGCGCGGCTCAAGCCTTCGACGAGTGTGGTATCTAAATCTTGCCCATCGCGTGTGCGCCGCCAGGTGAACTCATACAGGCGCAGGCGGCCTTCATCTTCGACTGTGCCGGTGCTGATGATGACGAGGTGTGTGGCCTCGGTCTCGGCGACGGTCTCGGTGATGCGGCGGCTGAACGCCGGGGTCAGATCGCCATCTTTGGTGACGAACAGGAACGAGTTGCCGCACACGTCGGCGGCCAAATAGGACTCGCCGTGGGCGGAGACCGGGCCCGTCGCGATCTCGCTGTCGGGTACGCCGAGGGCGCGGACGATCTTATAGACGCGATTGAGCAACCAGTGGCCGTCGGTCAACAGCGTGACGGCGAGCCGGGTCGGATTGATCGTTTCTTCAATCACCTCGTCCGCGATGGGCGCGGCGCACAGACTGCACTTGGCCTTGCTGATCGTGATGGCGGCCAACGAGTCAGATGTGGGCAGATCGAACAGCGCATGCCCGGACTGCCGACAACTGACGCGCACTTCGCGCTCCAGCAGGCCCGCCTCCAACATTTGCCGGACAGAGATGCCAGCCAGCCCGTTGGCCTCGGCGAACATGCGCCGGGGCGAATAGCCCTCGCGCCGCATCTCCTGCACGCGGCGCAGAAATAGCCGCACCGCCGGTTCGGCCAGCAACTCTGCCGCGCGCGTAATTTCCCGCGCACTGCTCCGGCACTTCGCGGCGACAGCGAAGTCGGTCGGCTGATTGGCGATGAAGCGGGCCAGTCCTTGCGCCGGGGCGCGGGCGCGCGCTTGCCACGACGGGACAGCAGTGGCCCCGACTGGCGTTGCGCCCGCTTCGTTTTTTCCAATCTCGCTCAAGGCCGCGCGCACGTTACGGCAGAAGTGTTCGAGTTTTAGCAATGGCTCCGCCGTGCCCATGTTGTAGACGACGCCCGCGCTCATGCCTTCCACGGCGCTTGCGCCGAAGACGAGGAAGAGGATGCAGTCGTCTGTGCAAAAGAGTTCGCCCGGCGAGTACGCGCCGCCGCTTTGCGCCGTGTGCCCTGCAATAGCCTGACGCTCAAACTCGGCCGTCGCCGCCTCGATTAGCGCGGCGTTGCCCAACTCTACGGCGAGCAATGCGAAACTGCGCCGCCGCAGAGACTGGATGAGCGGCGTCAATTCCTGCGCTCCGAGCGCGTCCAGCAGGCGCAGCCGTTCGGCTGCGGTCAGGGAGAAAGCCAGATTATTACTTTGGATGAATAACATTTCTATTCACAGTTCGTGCCGTCTCGCTAATTAGCGTGTCGCCCGCAGGCCAGGTTGGGGCCACAGCATTAGGGTTGCACTACGATCCGCAAAGTATCGCCGCCGGTGAAATCGTCCGGGTAGCGACGCTGTAGCGCGAGTTTGAGCGCGGTCGCCTCATACGCGCTCGCGCCAGTCCGGGAGTTCAACACGCGCGCAGCCAACACCTGTCCGTTCTTCACGCGCATGCGAATGTTGACGACGTAGCCGCTGCGCGCCATTGCATCGCCGCCGGTTGGGCCTGTGGCGCGGGCGGGCGCTGCGTTTGCTCCTTGTGGCTGTGCTTGGTTCAGCGCAGTGTCTGGTTGTTGTTTATTAACGGGTGCTGTGGCCGCGGCCCGCGGCCCTGTGCCATCCGCTGCACCGTTAGTATTGGGCTGCAACTCCTGCCGCGCCGCGCCTGTTACGAACGCAGGCATACGGAACATGGGGCCGTAGGCGATTTGTGAGACTGTGATCAAAATCAGGCCGACGAGAAAGCTGATGATGAGCGTGTAGAGCAAACGCTCGCGCGAGAAGCGGCGCGAGGTGGTGACGATAGCGGCCTCCACCGCCGCCAGGCGTTGCACGACCGGAGCCATCAACTCGGCGGGCACGGGCGCTAGTTGGAGCGGGGCATTTGCTGGCCCGGCTGAGCGCGCCGGCTGGGTGGTTAGTTCTTCGCGCGCAATTCTAATCTCCGCCAGCGCCGCCCGGCCCGGCACTTCTACCAAGTCCGAGATGAATTTCTGGCCTTGCTTGTCAATGCTTCGTTCGGGCGGACGGACGAGCGGGTTGAAGTTGAACGCCGCGCCGCTTTGTTCGAGGGCGGCATACAAAGCTTCCACGTCGCGCAAGGTGCCGAGTTGCGCGGCGACCATTTGCCCGTCCTCAAAGAAGAAGGAGCCGGGCGTGTCCGGGTATTCAACTTGTAGCCGCCCGGACTTGCGCTGCACGCGCAACGTCCTGATGAGGTCGGGTAAAGACTGTTCGTCTAGATGCCCGGTTAAAACCATGAACTGCGTGCGCTCTATATTTTCCAAGGCCCGATTCCCTGACGAGTAAGTTAGCGGCGCGCAGCGGGCCAGCCGGCAACTTCTAACGTCCGCTGGAACTTTCCCCCTGCTGTGCCGAATGATTGCGCGCGGTCGCGGCCGTATAATAAGCCAGCGTCGATATTAAACCAATCGTTTATTAGGCACCCGGTTCGGCCGCGCCTGGCTAACCCGAATTAGCGGTGGGCCGGTAAACGACAGCAGCAGGCGAAGGCGGCTTTTGGCGCAGCTATGAAAACAAACAAAGATCAGCCGGCCGCAGCGGCGTTGACCGCAGCGCGCGGCGACGAGAACCGCGACCTCGGCTTCGGCTCCGTGGTGGCTTCCGAGAGCCGGCAGCGACTGCTTAATCGCGACGGCAGTTTTAATGTGCAGCGCAAGGGCTTGAATTTCTGGTCATCCTTCAGTCTCTATCATTGGCTGTTGACTATCCCGTGGTGGCAGTTCCTCTCCGCCTTGACGGTGATTTACCTGCTGACGAACGCGCTCTTTGCGCTCGCGTTTCTCGCCTGCGGCCCGGCGGCGTTGGTCGGTTCGGGTATGGGGCCGGCCGGTGGCGGCGTTGGTCGGTTCCTGCAAGCATTCTTCTTTAGCGTGCAGACGTTCTCCACCATCGGCTATGGCAACATTAGCCCGGTCGGGCGCGCGGCCAACGCGGTCGTCACGCTGGAAGCGCTGGTCGGTTTGCTTGGCGTGGCGCTGGCCACCGGGATCATCTTCTCGCGCTTTTCGCGGCCCACGGCGAAGATCATCTTCAGCGCCTCCGCCGTGGTCGCGCCCTATCGAGACCTCAGCGCCTTCATGTTTCGCGTGACGAATGCGCGCAAGAGTCAGATCATCAACCTCGCGGCCACGGTGCTGCTGGCCCGCTTTGAAGAGGTGGACGGCCGGCGTATGCGGCGGTTCTATCCATTGCTGTTGGAGCGCGAGATGGTGGTCTTCTTTCCGCTGAGTTGGACGCTTGTGCATCCGATCAACGACGATAGCCCGTTGCATGGCTTGAGCCACGACGATCTACTTGCGACCAACGCGGAGTTCTTAGTTTTATTCACCGGCTTTGACGAGACCTTCTCGCAGAACGTGCATGCGCGCTCTTCGTATCAGGCGGCGGAGGTGCGCTGGGGCGCGAGGTTCAGCGACATGTATAAGCGCTCTGTCGATGGGCAGTTGTTGACGGTGGACGTGCGCCGGCTCCACTTAACCGAGCCTGTCCGCGAGATGCAGAAATGAAGCGTCAGTTGCGTGAATGGCAGCGACCGCAACGGGCCGGCGCACTATCGGCGGCTTGAACTTAACCGGCAAACGGAGACATGAAAGTAGCTAATGGCTGAAAAGAAAAAACGTCTGACACTGTCCAGCGCGTGGCACGACGCGAAAGATTTGATCTGGGCGCACCGCTATCGGCTCGCGTTGGGACTGCTGCTCATGATCATTAACCGGCTCGTCGGGTTGGTCTTGCCCGCCAGTTCCAAGTATCTGATCGACGAGGTCATCATCAAACATCGCAGCAATCTGTTGACGACGCTCGCGCTGGCCGCGGGCGGCGCGACGCTGGTTCAGGCGCTCAGTTCGTTCGCGCTCGCGCAAGTGCTCGGCGTGGCCGCGCAACGCGCCATCACCGACATGCGCAAGAGCGTGCAGGCGCACGTCGCCCGGCTGCCGGTGCGCTATTTCGATTCGACGCAGACCGGCGTGCTTATCTCGCGCATCATGACCGACGCCGAGGGCATCCGCAATCTTGTCGGCACGGGGCTGGTGCAACTGATCGGCGGGCTGGTCACGGCCGCGATTGCGCTCTGCGTCCTCTTCTATTTGAACTGGCGACTAACTTCGATCACGCTCATCGCGCTCGCCATCTTCAGCGCGTGCATGACGCTCGCCTTTAAGCGCCTGCGCCCGCTCTTCCGCGAGCGCGGCAAGATCAATGCGGAAGTGACGGGTCGGCTGGCGGAATCACTCGGCGGCATCCGCATCGTCAAGGCTTATTCGGCCGAGCGGCGCGAGTCGATTGTGTTCGCGCGCGGCGCACATCGCTTGTTCCGCAACGTGGCGCGCTCAATGATCGGCGTCTCCGGCGTCACGGCCTTTTCCACCGTCATCGTCGGCGGCATCGGCGTGATCCTGATCCTCGTCGGCGGGCGCGCTATCATCAACGGGCAGATGACGCTCGGCGACTTCTTCATGTACGTCTTCTTCACCGCGCTCGTGGCCGCGCCGCTCGTCGAGATCGCCGCCATCGGCACGCAGATCACCGAAGCGTTCGCCGGTCTCGACCGCATCCGCGAACTGAAACAGATGGCGACCGAAGACGCGGACGACGATGAACGCGCCGCCCTCATGGAGATCGCCGGCGAGATCGCGTTTGCCGACGTGAGTTTTGAATACGACGAAGATGCGCCGGTGTTGAAGCACGTCTCTTTCCGCGCGCCCGCCGGTTCGACGACCGCGCTCGTCGGCTCAAGCGGTTCAGGCAAGAGCACGCTCATCAGTCTGGTGATGGCGTTCAATCGCCCGCTCGCGGGCACGGTGACGGTTGACGGGCGCGACCTCGCATCGGTGCGCTTGCGCGACTACCGCACCCAACTCGGCGTGGTCTTGCAAGACAATTTTCTGTTCGACGGCACAATTGCGGACAACATCGCCTTCGCGCATCCGCACGCTACACGCGAGCAGATCATTGCAGCCAGCCGCATCGCGCACTGCGAAGAGTTCATCAACGGCTTCGCCGATGGCTACGACACCATCGTTGGCGAGCGCGGCGTGAAGTTGTCGGGCGGGCAACGGCAGCGCGTGGCCATCGCCCGCGCGATTTTAGCCGGGCCGAAGATTCTGATTCTGGACGAAGCCACGTCAAGCCTCGATAGCGAAAGCGAGGCGCTGATTCAGGATGGGCTGCAATCGCTGCGGCGCGGGCGCACCACATTCGTCATCGCGCATCGCTTATCAACGATTCGCAGCGCGGATCAAATCCTCGTACTAGAAGCAGGTGAGATCGTCGAACGCGGCACACATGAAGAATTACTCGCGGCGGCGGGCCGGTACAAGCAGTTATACGACAAGCAATATAACTTCGAGCGCAACCAGTTCATCAACCCCGGCGAAGATTTTACGCCACAGTCGTCCAAGCCCCTGCCGCCGACGCGCGACACGGCCGCGCTGCCCACGAACCTGTGAGCGCGCACCGACGCACGTTGCCTGCTTGCTTCAACGCGCGCCGGGCCACGGCCCCGGCGGCTTGGCCGACACTTCTTGTTCTGCCGTCTGTGTTTGATAGATGCGGAAACCGCGCGCCTGATAGTTCGCCAGCGCCGACGGGCCATCGAGCGTGCAGGTATGCAGCCATACGCGCAGCGCGCCTATCGCCCAGGCGCGCTCGACGGCGCTCGTCAACAATAGCCCGCCGAGGCCGCGCCCGATGAACTGCGGCAGCAGGCCGAAGTAAGCCAACTCCACTTCGCCATCTGCCTGTCGCTCCAACTCGAAGTAGCCGGCCGGCGTGCCGCTCACATAAGCGACCCACGTCTCAAGCTCAAGCCGGTCGAGATACGCGCACCATTGCTGATAAGTCCAGCCCAGCCGATCAATCCAGTGCCAGCCGCCGCCCACCGCCGTATAAAGGAAGCGGTTGAGTTCCGGCGCGGGGATGCGGGCTTGCCGCATCTCTAGTTCCGCACCGACCGCACGCGCCGGGCGCAACTCGGCGGGGTCGTGCAACTCAAGGTAATAGGTGGTGACTTGTTGCTTCATGGCCGCTGCTCCGCGCCGGGATGATAAGCGCGCTCAAGATGCGCCTTGATTTCTGCGCGGGTGAACCATGCGGGCTTGAACTGCATGCGCGCGTAGAGCGGCGCTTGATCGAAGTAGTGCGGCGAGCGCGGGTCGGCGCTCTGGCCGAAGGTGACGATTGAGCGCGCCCGCAGTTGCGGCCCGAACTCGACGACGCTCACATACGTGTTGCCGCTCGTGCCGTAGCGCCGCTTGAGGCCCTGCACGGGCGGCGCACCGAAGGTGAAGATGTTGCCGAGCGCACCAGGCCCGCCCGCGACAGGCAAACTCGGCAGTGCATCGCTGAACGGCTCTTGCCCGCTCGTGTGCGTGCGCTCTAGCCGGTTGACTTCGCCCCACGCGACGCGCCACGTACCCCAGTCGCGTTCGAGTTCGCCCAACACCTGTTCAAGCGCGCGGACGGCCGGATAAGCGTCTTCATCTTTCTTGAAATTGCGACTGTTATAGATGTTGACCCAGTAGCTCAGCAACGTCATTGCCTGCGAGTCGAGCGTGCCGACGCGATTCCATTGTTGCAACTCGGCGACGGCGTCATCGAGTTTCGCGGCGCGCAGAGGTTGCGTCGTTTTCAGCCGTGCCCACTCGCCTTTGATCTGCGTGATGAACGTGTCCGCTTCGACTTCGGTGGTGTCGGCGGCGGCGTGGGCCCACCCGGCAAAGGTGAACTTATCGGGGCCGGCGAGTATGCGGCGCGAGTTGCGGGCGCGTGGGGTGTCCTGCTCGGGGGCCATGTAGGCGGGAAAGTTTTCTTTCTGTGGGTTGCCGGTCGCGGTGGTCAGAAACGGGGTCGAGTTGCAGTTCTGTAACCAGCCGGTCGGCGGATTTGTCAGTTGCGGCAGTTCGCTCAAAGTGTGATAGCCCTGCCATTCTGTTTCGGGGTCGCTGCCGGCCACGGGCTTCGTCCAATCGAACTTGGTGGCGCGGCGCGGGATGGCATTGCCGTGCAGGTAAAAGATGTTGCCCGCGCGGTCGGCGTAGATCGTGTTCGAGCCGGTGAGCGAGACATGCGCCAGCGCGGCCTTGAACCCGGCGAGCGTGCGCGCCCGGCTCATTGCGTAACGCTGCTCGAACGCGCCGTTGTCGCCAAGGCGCGCGAGTTTGAGCGTCAGCGGCTTGCCGTCGCGTAAGGCGAGGACGGGGCCGTGGTGCGTCTTGCGAAAGCTGAAAACTCGCGTCTCGATGCCCTGATCTGTTTGCACCTTGATGTCCGCGCGCCATTCGGTCGCGGTGCGATGGCCCGTGCCGTAGCGGTAGGTGAGCGGGTGTTGCGGATCGTCAAAATCCTCGGCGTACACGTCGGCGATGTCAGCGTAGTTGTTAGTATGACTCCAACCGAGATGCTCGTTGTGCCCGGAGCGGATGTAGGGCGTGCCGAGGATGGCGAAGCCTGCCACGTTCCACCCGGTGGCGCTGTGTAGGTGCGCCTCATAACGCTGCCCGCCGCCAAAAAAACCGACGTGTGGATTGATGAGCAATAGCGCGTGGCCGCTCGCACTCTTCACGGGCGCGACCGCCCACATGTTCGAGCCTTCATCGAGCGCGAACTCGCTGTCAGTGTCGGCAACGCGCAAATCGGTCGGCGCGGATTTGTTTGCGCCGCGTGCAAGCTTACGGCTCACTTCAGTCAGCGCGGCGCGCAGTTCTTCGGGCTTCAACCCCGCATTGGTTAACAGTCCGGTGCCGCCGACACCGGCAAAGACGTACCACGGCTCGAAGTGCGTGATGAGGCGCGGCTTGAGCTGCGGGTTGCGCGCGAGGAAGAAGTTGAGACCGGCGGCATAGGCAGCACACAACGCGCGGATGCGCGGCTCCGCGTGCTGATAGTGCGCGACCGCGAGTTGGTTACTCTCAAATGCCGCTTGCACCAGATCATCGTTCAGCGTCTTGTCGCCGTATAGCTCCGAAGCGCGGCCCAGGGCGCGCACGAGATCGTCTTCAAGTTGCCAGAAGTTGTCTTCGGCCTGCGCGTACATCAATCCGAAGACGACGGCCGCGTCTGTCTGCCCGTAGATGTGCGGCACGCCATAGCTGTCGCGGTAGATCGTCACATTGCGTGCGCGCCGCTCCGCCTTTGGCCCGGCCGCCGCTTCCGCGCGCAGGGCCGGAGCGCACGCGAGCAGGAGCAAGAGCATGGTCAGCAGCGACTTTTTCATTGCGCGCTATGCTTACTCATCCTTAGCTGGTTTTGCGCGCAGTCGTTTGACGTGTGCGCGGTGCGCCTTCGTCTCAAGCGTGCGCTGCTTAGCCGCACGTGAGACGCGGGTGGGGACGCGCACCGCCGGGCGATGATTCAGGCGCGCAACCTGCGCCCGCAGTTTTCGTAAGCAGATGGCCTTGTTCTGGTGCTGGCTGCGCTCCTGCCGGGCGGTGACGACAAGACCCGTGGGCAAATGCTTGAGCCGGACGGCGCTCTCCGTCTTGTTCACATGCTGACCGCCGGGGCCGCTCGCGCGAAAGGTTTCGACCGCGCATTCGCGCAGCAAATCTTCGTCAGCTTCAGGCAGGATGATCATGTGTAAAGTAGTACCTGTTGACACACAGTCCCGCGCACAAGATGAACGGCCGGCTGTATGGTCTGACCGGCCGCAAATTGCGGTTTCAGCGATTGACCAGGCGCTGCATCGCTTCCGGGTAGCGCGGGCCGGCGGCGGCCGCGAGCGGCATGATCTCGTTGATACTGCGCAGGTCGTCGCCATCGAGCGGCACCGCCAACGCGCCGATGTTCTCCGCCAGATACTTGCGCCGTTTCGTCCCCGGAATGGGCACGACGTCCTCACCTTGCGCCAGCACCCAACCGAGCGCAAGCTGCGCGGGCGTGCAACCTTTTGCCGCCGCCAACTGCTCAATGCGCTTGACTAACTCTATGTTCTGCTGAAAATTCTCGCCCTGAAAGCGCGGCAAGTCGCGGCGCATATCGTCGGCGGGAAAATCATGCCAGCTCTTAACCTGGCCGGTGAGAAAGCCACGCCCGAGCGGACTAAACGGCACGAAGCCGATGCCTAACTCGCGGCACGCCGGTAGCACGTCCGCTTCCGTATCGCGTGTCCATAAGCTGTACTCGCTCTGCAAGGCCGCGAGCGGATGAATAGCATGAGCGCGGCGCAACGTGGCCGGGGCCACCTCCGAGAGACCAAGAAAGCGCACCTTACCCTGCGCGACGAGTTCGCTTAGCGCGCCGACGCTCTCTTCAATGGGCACCTGCGGGTCAACGCGATGCAGGTAATAGAGGTCGATCACTTCGACATTCAAGCGGCGCAAACTGGCCGCACACGCGGCGTGAATATGCCGGGGGCTGCCGTCTATGCCAGTCTGTTGCCCCTGCTCATCCCAGACGAAGCCGCACTTGGTGGCCAGCACAACCTCGCGCCGCCGGCCGGCGATAGCCCGCCCGACGAGTTCTTCATTCTGTCCCGTGCCATAGATGTCGGCTGTGTCCAGAAAGTTGACGCCGAGTTCGAGCGCGCGCTTGATCGTCGCCAGCGATTCCGCGTCATCGCGCGTGCCATAAGCCTGCGACATGCCCATGCAGCCCAAGCCTAGCGCCGAGACGTTCAGCCCACTCCGGCCTAATTGCCGTAGTTGCATTGATGCTTCTCCCGATTGGACAGAGTCAACTGCGCCAAGTGGACACGCGCAAGCTCCCACTCCGAAGCAGCTTAATGCTCTTCGGTACGTTGGCGATACGCACTCACCGCTTCGACGGCTCCTGCGTGCATCGTCTCCGGCCGAATGTTGAGCCAGTGCTCTTCAAACTCCGCTTCGCTGAGCGCCGGCTGGGCGGCGCGTTCTCTGCTCTTTAACCAGGCTTCGGCCCACTGCCTGAGTTCTTCATCATTGTTGAGCGCGGTGCGCGCCTCGTGCATGCTGACAGGTCTGCTCATTAATTTAACTTAACCTTCCTTAGTCTCTTGCTACAGACGAAAGTTGCCGGCGCGGGGGGTGCGGTCGGCAGCACATTATAAGTGCGATCCGAGTGAGCGACGATAGCACAACAGTCAAGGCTGAGACGGCGGCGCGCTGTTGTGTTCCGTTTTGTCGGCCAGCCCCATACTGTGTACGCCGAACGAGCGCCCGATGGCCAAGACCTCGCGCTCGGCCGCGGGGATGAGCCGGCGCGCGTGCCGGCCCATGATGTATTCGGACAGGGTACTCGCGAAGAGTTGGCGCACGGCGGCCAAAGGAGCGAGCGTGCGCGGCACGTAGACCTTGCGCTTGCGCCGCTCGATGGCCGCCACGAACGCGGCCGCGCAAGTCGCCACCGAGGTGACGGAGCCGAAGGGGCCGGGCAGCGTCCGCAGCAGCTCGTTGAAACTGCTGAGGTCGTGTTGTTGATCGCGCACGAGGTCGGTGTCGATCCACGCCGGATGCGCCACGCCGACGCCGACGCCCTTGTGCGCGACTTCTAAACGCAGCGCATTGCCGAACTGCTCGACGCCGCTCTTGGCCGCCGCGTAGGTGGAGATGCCCGGCAGCGGCGCGAGCGCAGCAGCCGACGACACCAGCAGGTAATAGCCCTGATTGGCCGTAACGTGCGGCAGCGTGGCGCTGACGGTGCGCACGACGCCGATTAAATTAACTTCGATGGTACGCACGAGCGCGGCCACCGGTGTGATGGCCACCGTGCCGTTGCTGGCGATGCCAGCATTGGCGATGACGACATCGATCCGGCCGAACGCTTGCACCGTCGCAGCGACAGCGCGCTCAAGGGCCGTCTGATCCGTCACGTCGCATTCGTACCAGACGTGTCCGTCGCCGAGTTCCGCAGTCAACGCGGCCAAGCGTTGCGGCTCTAGGCCCACCAGCGCTAGGCGTGCGCCACGGGCCGCGAGTTGGCGTGCGGTCTCCGCGCCGATCCCCCGCGCCGGGCCGGTGATGAGTACGACCTTACCGGAAAGAGAATATGACATAGGAATAATTCCGTCCGCTGGAAGCAAGTGAAAGATGTTTAATGCTCATCGCAGCGATGATTGTTCGTCAATCGCGCGCAAGCTGGATCAACGTGGGCCGTCTGGGCCTGTCATTACGTACTCATCGGGCTTCAGCCGCGCGATGCGGCGGCGGAAGCGCCACGTGAAGTCGGGCCAGATTGTGGAGTTGCGTCCTGTGCGATCAAGATACCAACTCGCGCAGCCGCCCGCGTTCCAGACCGTCCCCACTTGCCTGCGCTGCACTTCCGCCACGAACGCCGCCTGCGCCGCCGGACGTGGCTCAAGCACTGTAACATTGTGTCGCCGCATGTAGCGCAGCGCAGTCAGTAGATGCTCGATCTGCGCTTCTAACATATACAGCACCGAGGTGTGGCCGAGTCCGGTGTTGGGGCCCATCAGGATAAACAGGTTGGGGAAGCCGGCCACGGTTGTGCCCACGTGGGCCTGCGGACTCCCGGCCCACGTCGCGGCGAGCGTCTGCCGTGCGCGCCCGCGCACGTGTTGCGCGAGCGGTTGCTCGGTCACGTGAAAGCCCGTGCCGAAGATGATCGCATCAACGCTACGCTCCACGCCGTCGCGGCCGACGATGGAATGCGCACGCACTTCCGCGATGCCATCGGTTACCAATTCGACGTTGGCGCGCGTGAGGGCCGGTAGATATTCGTTGGAGGCCAGGATGCGTTTGCAGCCGATGATGTAGCGCGGGGTGAGTTGCGCCCGCAGCACGGGGTCGGGCACAGATTGTTTGAGATGGCGGAGCGCGAGCCGTTCGATATAACGCGCCAGCCAGAGATGGCGAAAGCCGAAGACGAACAACTCGCGCCACAGATAGATGCACACGCGCACAACTTGTTGTGCCAATGGCAAGCGCCGAAACAGACGCCGCTTACGTGCCGTCAGTGGCCGTTCGTAGCGCGGCATGATCCACGGCGGCGTGCGCTGAAAGAGGTGTAGCCTGGCCACCTTTGGTTGTATCTCCGGCACAAACTGGATGGCCGACGCGCCCGTGCCGATGACCGCGACGCGCCGGCCTGTCAGATCATAGTCATGATCCCAACGCGCGGAGTGGAACGTCTGGCCTTTGAAGGTATCGAGGCCGGGCAACTCCGGTAGCGCCGGGTCGCTCAGTGCGCCGGAAGCCAGCACGAGCAATGCCGCCGTGTAGTTGCCCTGTGAAGTTTCGAGCCGCCAGCGTTGCGCGGTCGCATCCCAGGTTGCTTCGCGCAGTTCGTGTTGAAAGCGGATGTGCGGCAGCAGGTCGAAGTCACGTGCGCAGCGTTTCAGGTAGGCCCAGATTTCCGGCTGCGGCGAATAGCTGCGTGTCCAGTCCGGGTTCGGCGCAAACGAGAACGAGTACAGGTGCGACTGCACGTCGCAGGCGCAGCCGGGATAAGTGTTGTCGCGCCACGTTCCACCGACAGCGCCCGCGCGTTCAAAGATGACGAAGTCATTGATGCCTTGCTGCTTGAGCCGGATGGCCGTGCCCAGGCCCCCGAAGCCGCTGCCGATGATCGCGATGCGCGTGTTGCCGGTCTGCACATTGGCTACCACCCCAAACTCCTCCTTGGCCGATTACTCTACCCATCATTCCGCACTGGCTTCACGTAGCATGATGCTATTAAAGTGCAAGCAGGCTCTATCAGTAAAGCGCACGAAGGTGAACATGAAGCTACCTGTTGTCTCAGGCGCAGCGGCCCGGCTACTCCTGTTGAACGCGCAAGGGTTGCTCGCAGACCCCGGCCGGCCGGCCACAACGGCGACGCTGCAAACGCTCATCAAGCAGATGGGTTTTGTCCAACTCGACTCGATCAATGTCGTGGAGCGGGCGCAACATCTGACCCTGGCCAGCCGGCTCGACAACTATCAACCGGTATTGCTCACACAGTTGCTGGAGCAAGAGCGCAGCCTCTTCGAGCATTGGACGCACGACGCTTCAGCGATCCCGACAAACTGGTTCGCGCACTGGCGGCCGCGCTTCGCCCGCGAGCGCGAGCGTATCTTGCGCAAGCCGTGGTGGCAGGAGCGCATGGGGGCCGAACCGGCCAAACTCATAAACCACGTGCGCGCCCGCATCACAGATGAAGGGCCGCTGCGCTCGCTAGACTTTGAACACGACCGGCATGGCGTGCCGGCAACGTGGTGGGGCTGGAAGCCGCAGAAGGCGGCGCTTGAGTTTCTGTGGTCAACGGGCGAGTTGCTGGTCACGCGGCGGGAGAAATTTCAGAAGGTCTATGACCTGACCGCGCGCGTCTTACCGGCGCAGAGCGCGCTGCCGCCGCCGCCCGAACATGAGCACGTCGAGTGGGCTTGTCAGACCGCGTTGGCGCGGCTGGTCGTGGCGACGCCGAAAGAGATCGCGGAGTTCTGGCAGACCGTCAGCATTGCGCAGGCAAAGGCGTGGTGCGACGAGGCAACGCGGGCCGGGCGCATCATGCCGGTGCTGGTGGCAGCGTGCGACGGCGCACAACCACGCCCCGGCTATGCCCTAGCAGACTGGGAGCGAAAGTTAAGCAGCCTGCCCGCGCCGCCTGCGCGCATGCGTTTGCTCAGTCCATTCGATCCGGTGTTGCGCGACCGGGCCCGCGCCCGCCGGTTGTTCAATTTCGATTACCGCTTCGAGGCGTTCGTGCCTGAGCCGCAACGGCAATTCGGTTATTACGTTTTACCCCTGCTGGAAGGGGATCGTTTAATCGGCCGGCTCAACCCGAAATTCCAGCGCCGGGCAGGTCAACTGCACATACACCAAATCTATTGGGAGCCGGGCGTGCGGCCAACGCAAGCGCGGCGCAAGCGTCTGACACAAGCGGCCGAACGGTTAGCCCGCCTGATCGGGGCACAGGACATCGCATGGCCCGGGCCATGAGCAAGTGAAACTCCGGCCGCACTACTTCGCGGTGACTGTCAGCACTTGCGGCTTAGCTTTCGCCGTGACCGCCGGGTTGTAGTATTCATAAACGCGCGAGGCGAAGGTCTGCGCGCGGACGGGGAATTTCGCGCGGAGTCTGAACGCGAACTCCAAGCGTTGTTTCGGGTTTAGCCCGTCGAAGTAAAGTATTATTTGCTTGGCCGTGATCGTGTACTTCTCAAGCTTCCCGCCCGCCTGCCCGCGCGACGTGCTGACCAACTCGGCAAAGTCTTCGCCCAATGCCTCGAAGCCGGGCGGGATGCCGAGGTCAACCATGATCATCTTGGCCTTCGCGGCCGTGTTGTTCTGCACGCGCACGCGGGCCGTCACCGTTTCATCCTGCGCCAGACGGGTGCGGTCGTAGCTGAGTGCGATGGCGAGCGGTTCGCGTGCGTTGCGATCAGGCTGCTCTGCCCACGGCACGTAGTAGCGCGCGACGATCTGATATTGCATGCTGCCCCGGCCCGCGAACGAGAGCGTGAGCTTGTGCGCGCCGGTCTGCGCGTATGACTTCAGATCGACGAGGTGCAGCAGGTCGTTGTTGTCCTTCGTGAGTTGCACGCTGGCAACTGCTTGGCCGTCCGCCGCGATGTTGACCGTGCCTTCGGTGTCGGCGTTCGTGCCCTTCGTGTAGGAGAGCAGGAACGCTTTCAACGCGAGGATGGTGGCCTGCGTCGTCTGCCAGTTGCCGAGCGCGTCCTTCTTGGCGGTCAGAAAATCCAGCCCCTTCTTCGCCAGCCCACTGCGCTGGCCCGACTTCAACAACGCCTGCACGGCCAGCGCCGTCGTCTCTAGATCGGCCGAATCCGCGCGCGCGGAGGTCGGCGTCTCGCTCGCCTGATTCCAAAAAGCAGTCTTCGCATCTTCGTTGGCCTGCGCCGCGAGCGCGCCCACGGCCCCTTCCGTCCAACTCTTATCGAGGCCGCTGTCGGTGGCGAAGTTGGCGATGACGGCGAGCGTATAAGCGTCCTCTTTGCCCGTCGCGTGGGCGGCCACATAACGGTGTGCGCGCTCGACCGCTTCGCCCTTATAGCCGGTCGTAGCGAGTGCCCAACCGATGTAAGCGGTGATGCGCAGCACGTCTGTGTTGTAACGGGTGGTTGCGCCCTCGTTGATAAAAGATGTGTCGGGTTTGAAACTGCCGTCCGGTTGTTGCTGCGCGGCGAGCCAGTTTTGCGTCCGCTCGATCAGGCGCGGATCAACTTCGTGGACGCGCGCCATGTCGGCGAATTCCATCAAGCCGTAAGCGGTCAGGATTTTGTTGGCCGGGGCTTGGCCGAACCACGAGAAGCCGCCGCCCGGCACCTCGAAGGTGACGAGCCGCTGATAGCCGAGCGAGATATAGCCTTCGGCCTTCGCTTGAATCTCCGGCGTCAGTTTCTTGCTCGCCTTGAGATAGTCCAGCACCAGCACGTTCGGATAAGTTGCAGACGAGGTCTGCTCGAAGCAGCCGCCGGGCATTTGCAAGATCGAGTCGAGCCCTTCGACCGCTTGCGCGAGCGCGCCGGGATAGAGCTTGACGAACAGCTTCGAGGCATCGGCGATGGCTTCCGGCGGGATTACCACGTCCTTCGTGGCCGCGCCTTCGAGCCGTTCGTTGACGACGATCACGTGTTCCTCGCCGTTCGGTAGCACGTTGACCGTGCGCGCGATGGCGTCGCCCGCGCCGCCGTCGAGACGCGCGGTCACTTGTAGCCCCTGCGCGCCGATCTTCATGGCTTTAAGCCGGAAGTAAGCGACCGTCACCTCGCCCGCGCCGACTTCGACTTGCTTGGTGGCTGTGTCGCCGTCTTGCAACGCGAACCACGAATCGGCACGCAGTTCAAGCGCGACGCGCCGCGCGGTGGGCAGATAGTTATAGACGGCGACGGGCACTGCGACCACGTCGCCCTCGGTGAGCGAGACGGGCAGATCAAGATCGATGAAGAAGTCTTGAAAGACGCGCAAGGGCGCGGTTGCTGACCCCAGTGCGCCGCGCGTGGTCGAAGCGAGCGAGGTGATGCGCCATGTCGTGATCGAGTCGGCAAGTGGGACGTTGATCGCGGCGCGGCCGTCGCCGTCCGTGATGAGCGCCGGGTTGGTGTAGAGCGTTTCGGGGAAGAAACTGCGCACGCGCGGCGCGGCCCCACCGCCACCCGGCTCGCTCTGCGCAGGCTTTGTTTTCATGACTTCATCGGCATCGACGAACGCGCCGGCCTGTGGCGACGCCATCGGTGCCGGTGCGTCTGTGGCCGCCATAGCCATGTTCATCAGCCGCCCGTTCACCGGCAGAACCCCGTCCTTCATCGGCCGCAATCGTTGTAATTCTGCCCTTCCGCCGCCTCTGCCCATCGTGCCGGCCACGGCCTCCGTAAATCCGTCAATGTAATTTGCATAGACACTGAGGACGAGACCCGTGGGGCCGCGCGCTGCGAGCCGGGGATCGACGCTGCCGCGCGCACCCGCATTGAGCGTTAGCTTCTTGTAGGTCATGGTGTGATATGTGTCGCTCGCAAACGTTACGCGATAACGACCGGGCGCGAGATCGCTCGCGGTGTAATGCCCCAGCGCATCCGTATAGACCCACACGGTCTTACCGTCCGCGCCGCGCCGCGCCGATACTTTGACGCCCGCGACCGGTCTGCCGCGCTCATCCTTAACGACGCCTGCGATGCCTGCGCGCCCGCCCGCAACCGCCGCTTCCTGCACTGCGACCTGCCCGTTGAAAACGGTCTGGCGAAGTTGCGCTAACGGGCGTTGGCGTTGCGCATAGACGGGCACGTTGATGTCGTCAGCCGTCGCGTGTTGCCCGTCCGGCCCCGGCGAATTGAGTTGTAAAGAAGTGAAATCATCAGTGCCGATTGTCCCCACGCCGACGAGCGCGTGCCCCCAGGGGTCTTTAAGCATGTCGCCATGTTCACCGTCGGCGGCAAACAGCTTTAAGTCTTGATCGAAGCCCTCCTTCGCTGGCTTGTGCTCCTCGTAGTATTTCGTTACGGCCGCGGCAATTGCTTGCGCTTGCGTGCCGATGCGCTGCGTGTAGAGCGCGGCATACTGATAACGCTTCGCCTCGAACTGCTCGCGGCCGTAGACGGCGCGCACGTCGCGATCAGCGACGGCCCCGGCAGCGGCCAGTAGCACCTGTGCGGCCCGCTCGCGGCGGCCCGTGCGCGCGGCCGTTTCGCCTTGAAAGTCGTCCAACACCACTTGCTCAAACGAGAACTGATGCACTTCATAACGCGGCGTCAGCAGTTCCTTTTGCAACTGCATAAAAACCTTCTCAAACCCCGGCTGCTTGTCCGAGAGCGCGAAGACCGCCTCGTCCACGATCTCGACGCCGAGCGCCGCCGACACAGGCCGCCCTGCGCTGTCGGTCGCGCGAAACTCGATGCGTGCGTCCTCGCCCGGCTTATAGCTCGCACGCGCAGCCGACACTGCGACGTGCAGATCGTCCGCCGGATCGACATAGACAAGCCGGCGATCAGAGATCGGCTCGGCCTCCGCCGTGAACTGATAAACACGCACCTCGATTGCGCCGAACATCTCAGGCGTCAGGTCGATGTCGAGATGCCCGCGCCCGTCGTCTGTGTCAATAGCGCGCGTCAAAAGCGTCTGTCCGTCTTTGACCACGTCGATGTAGGCGGCCCCGCGCGGGCGCGTCGAGATGGTTTCGAGGCGGAGTTTGTCGCCGACCTTATAGACGGCCCGTTCGGTGCGCAGCATCAAGCTCTGCGTCTGCGCGCGGCTCTCAAGTTTAAGACTCGCCTGCGCCGTGTGCCCTTGCGCATCAACGGCCTTGAGGTTAAGCACGACGGGCGCGCTGCCGGGGCGAACCGAGACGGTCGCGACGCCGCTCTCGTCGGTCTTGAGCGGCGCAGGCACTCCATCACCGCTAATGGTCGTCGCGGCCGGCGTGCCGTCCGGGTAAGAAGTGAGGACGAAGACGCGGTTGTCGAGACCCGGCAGCAGTTGCCCGCTCTCAGGCACGGCCATGATCAGGATGGGCGTATTCGAGACGAGGATGTCGCGCGTCTTCGTCTCGGTGTGTTCCGCCGTGTCTTTGACTTCGACGCCGATTGCGACCGGCGCGCTCCCTTGTTCGGTTGAGCGCCCGGCCAGAAAGTCGGGCAGCTTTGATGTGAACGAGAAGCGACCTTCGGCGTCGGTCTGACCGGACACGCGGCCGATCTCGGCCGCCGCGACATCGAAGGACTTGAGTACCACGGTCACCGCTGCATTCGTGAGCGGCTTGCCGAAGAGATAGCGCGCCGTCACCTTGCCCGCGACCGTCTCGCCCGGCGCGTAGTAGCTCTGTTGTTGCCGGCCCGCGTCGCGGCTCAACTCGATCTCGACCTTGAACTTCGGCAGCACGTAGCGATCAACCGTGACGGTCTTCTCCTGCGTGTAGAGCGCCGCGCCCGCGCCGAGGATGGCGCGCACGTGATAGGGGCCGAAGTTGACCTCGTCGGCCAACTCGAAGTCGGCGGCAGCGATCCCGAAGTTATCGGTGCGCTCGTGCTGCTTGAAGACCTTATTACCCTTCGCGTCCTCGACCTCGATGGTAAGCGCCTGTCCGGCTGCGGCGGCGCGCGTCGGGCCGTCGAGCGCGAGCGCGCGGACATGCATGGTCTGGCCAGGTTGATAGAGCGGCTTGTCCGTGGTCAACAGAATCTTGTTGCGCCGCTCGATCTGAATCGGTTGCTCGGCCGTGACTGTGCCGAGCGATGTGTCCGCTGTCACGCGCAACTGCCGTGCGCCGTAGCTCGCTGCCGGCAGCATGAATTCAACTTGTGCCGTGCCGAGCGCGTCCGTGCGGCCGGCGAAGAGCGTGGTGGTGGCGGCATCGGCGTTAACCAGTTCAAGCTTAATGTGGCTGTCAGCGAGCGGCGCACCGGTCTTTGCCTCGATGGCGATCACGCGCACGGAGGCCCGCGAACCGGCAGCGTAAGTGCGTTGTGCGAAGACACGCACGACGGGCAGGCGCAGTATCTCCGATAGCGAGACTATGCTGGCCTCGTCGCCGCTACCGACCCGCAGCCGGTGCCACACCAAATCTGCGAGCGCGATATTCTTGTCGATGGGCAGCGCGACATGCCACCCGTTTGCGCCGCGCGCAGGTGCGCCTGTGATTGCCTGCTGCGCAATGGGCTTGTCGGCCGCGTCCAGCAGTTCAACCCGCAGCGTATGCGGGCGCGCGTTCCGCTCGTCGTAGGGGACATTGATGTAGAGCGTGCCATCGCGGTACACAGCCGCGAGTTCCGTCCCGGCGGCCAAGACACCAGCGCGCGGCACGGTATAACTGAGGGCAGCGAGGGCGGCGACAATCAAGGCCAATGCGCCACGCAACGGCCGGCGGTTTGGGGATAGAAGTTTCATAGCCAGCATCTCCTGTTGCGCAAAGCGCATTAAGCCAATCGCACTCCGCCAGTACCGGCGGGCACATAGCCGAGCATGCGCGCGCGTTGCGCGCGGTGCGGCCGAAGCCAGATGACGATGGGTGAACGGGCAGCCTGAATGTTTCTTGCGGGCGGCGCTATGCTGGTCTATGCAATCATTGAGGAAGATGGCCGGTTCGGCCCGAAGGGTTGTCCGCTGGCGGCGCGTAGCAGCCCGCAACAGCGTCTGCGCTACGTCTCCTTACGGCGATTGATGCTTGGTTCGAGTTGGCAGGAACCTTCAGTGCTTTGATGTGCAGGTTTCTCCGCGCTGTACGAACGGGCCTTCAGTCAAGCAGCAAGATGCGACCGGCGCTGGTGGCACCAAGCGCGATAAAGTGGGTGTTACATACTTTTGGTGCATAGAGAGGGAGGCGCGCCGGTAGTCTCTCGGCATGAGCGGCACGTTGCCGGGACGAGTTATATGCGTTCTGAACTCTACGCGGTGCCGGGCCATGACGCGCGCCGTCTGTGGCCCGTGACGCTGGGGCTGGCCGCCGAAATATCGTGCCTGCGCTGTTAGCGAACCGCAGCGGCCAGTCCCAGCCCCTCAGCGCAATTCGGTACGTGCCTGATCTGCAAAACCAGGGCGCAGATAATTATCAGGTTCGCACACAAGCCGCTCCGCGCCGGCCTACGGCACAGGTGTGAAGCCGGTCAGTGGATTACCGTAGAACGCATCGAGCTTCCATGCCATGCGATCCCACTGGCCGTCCTGATCACCGATGATCTGCACCGGCACGATGGTGCGGTCGCTGCCGAGTTGATTGGCGGCGGCAATGCCGTTATCTAGCCTTCCGTCGGGGCCGACCTTGAACTTGATCGACCGCGCCAGATGATTATTCCAGAGCAGCTTGAACTCGTATTCGCCCGGATTCGCACTGAGGTTATAGAGCGGCCCGAACATGCCGGGCTGCTCTCCCGTCTTGTCCCAGCCGCGCACGTTCCCGAAGGTACAGGCCATCCGCGACCACTTCGCTTTTTGCGGCAGCGCGTCCTCCACGTAATGCGTGGTGTTATTGTCCACCTCTGCATCGCAACCGGATTTGCCGACCTCTTGACCGTCGTAATACATCTTGCCCACTTCTTTGCCCTGATAGAACAGGTGCGGCTGGAAATTATAA
Organism: Pyrinomonadales bacterium; assembly: GCA_038322995.1. Classification (GTDB taxonomy): domain Bacteria; phylum Acidobacteriota; class Blastocatellia; order Pyrinomonadales; family Pyrinomonadaceae; genus QHXQ01. The sequence goes on along the minus strand of JBBQGM010000081.1, from coordinate 2,738 downwards.
GGGTCGCCGCGAATCCAGAACGCGACGTTCAGGATCGGTTTATCCATCCCTTTCTGCGTGTCCTCTTCATAGAAGACGTAGCCGATGGGTAGGTTCCAATCGTGATCCACGTAATAGACCCAGTGGTTGACGAACTTCCCGACCTGCGCTTCGTTGGAATGCGCTTTCTTAACTTTCATCTTGCCGGTGAAAAGCGTGGAGTCACCGCCGGCGAGTTCGTTGCGCATTTTGATGGCGAAGGGGACTGTGCCGGTGTAGGCGCTGCTCTTTTCTTCGGGGATGCCGTCGCGCCCGCCGCAATTTGTGTGCATCCGGCGACCGGGCGGCGTCTCATCAGTGCGGCAGTCGAACTTCACGGGCGCGCTACCGGGGATGGTGTATTCGACGTAGATTTGGCTGCCGCTGCCGATAGGCCCGTTGACGCGAAACTCCATACTCGGCAACCAAGTCCACGTGTCCCCGTTCTTCTTCGTATTGAAGCCATCGCTGAACGCAGTGACCTGAACAGAATCTTTGGCGATGGTCGGCTGGTCGGCCCCGCCGCCGGCCGCCGTCGTCGCCGGTTTCGCCTCATTACGATTTTCTGCCGGCGCGGGCTGCGTATCATCCGCTGAACCCGGCTGTGCGGTAACGGTCGGCGTCGGCTGCGGCTTCGGCTTCGGGATTTTCGGCATTCTCGAAAATTGCGCCGATGCCGTTTGCCAGGTTAAAGATGCGGCGATTAAAAACGCCAGGATGGGCAGTGAACTCCGTTTCATCTTCAATGTCTCCTTTGCTTCTCTAAATCGCTTTAGCAGCCGGTTAACTCACCAATAGCTCAACCACTCGGGTTGCCGGTCGCAGCACGGGGCGAGCAGGGCAGAACTCTTGACCGGATGCGCCAATCCGGTTTTAGCGCATCACTTTCCATGGTTTGGGGAAGATGCGCCAGTTGCCGTTGACGTAAGCGAGGCCGTCGTAGGCCATACCGAGGTCGTGGCCCGGCTCGACGAAATCGAAGCGATAGAACGTCACACCGGGTTTGAGTTGCGCGCCAACATCCTTCCAGCCGCCGGCGAAGCCCGTCGCGCCGCCCGTCCCACTCTTCAACTCGTCGCTGGTCGCGTGCTTGAGCAGCAACTGCGTCTGCCCGGCTTTTGGAGCGACTACCAACTGCCCGCCGTCCCAAGCCGGGCTGTAAACGGCGTCGGCCTTGGCCGCCAGATCGGGCATGAAGACGGCGTCGTAATCGGCCTTCGTCGGGCGCAGCGTCTTGCTGAGCGTCGGGAGGTCGGCTCCCGGCTTTGCAAACTCCGCGAGCAAAGCTTTCGCGCCGTCCTCCGTGCCGGGATAAGATGTCGCCGACGTGGCCGTGCTGCCGCCCGCGTTTGCGGGTGTTCCCGTGTTGCCGCCGGCCGCGTTGTTGTCGCCACTACTGCCGCCGCAACCGGCGAGTGCGAGCGTGAGCGCGAGCGCGGCAAGAAATCTTGCTTTGAGCATCGTTGTCCACATAATCAACCTGCCTCCTGTGAAATGGTTTGAGCTGTCTGCGCCTTCCCGTTAGCGGGGCGGTCTCCGGCACCAAGCGCCCGCTGGCGGAAAACCGAACGTTGATGGTCTCTCTCGTCTCAATAAGACTTATGAGGAAAACATTTCAGCGGGTTGAGGAGCGGCGGGCGGCATGAGGCGCAGGCCGGAGGGATAGAATTGAACCAACAGCACTACCTGTCATTCGCGCTGCTCGGCTGCTTTCGCCCCTTTCGGCAATCCGCAATGTAAACACTTGAAGGCCAATCGCAACCGGATGGGCATACTACCACGTTTCAAATGGCTGCTGGCAGTGCGGACACTGGCACCGAGTTTTATAAATTCCTGTGAGCACCGCTGCCGCTGTCCACAATAGTGTGCCTACAATTATTACCTTGTTTGTATGCAAGGGATGGAGCAGCGGGATACTTATCAAGATGAGGCCCGGAAGACAAGTGAGAAAGGCAAACCACAAGAGGCAGCTACGTTTCCGGTAATCTTGCCATTGTCGGTGGTATGACATCTGTGCAATTGTCTCCGACTTTAACGTTGTGAAGCGGTGGCGCGCGGCAGGGACGACGCGCATTCAACTCTGAGGATAACAAGCATGCCGGGCGCGGCCGCTTGAGCCGCAGCGTTGTTCGTAGTCTCGCTATGAAACTTTAATGTCTGGCTCCTTCAACCGCTCGCTTCAAAGCTTCCAGCCGCTTCGTCATGTCCCGCGCGAAGATCAACGCTAAGACCGGGTCGAGCGCGAGCCCCAACCATTTAGGTTTGATCTCGAAGCGATAGCGAAACACGACCTTTGTGTTCCCCGCTGCGGCTTGTTCAAAGCACCATGAACCGGCAAAAGAATTCAATAGGCTTGGCCCTTTAGTCATTTTCACTGCCGTGACTTCCGGCGGCTTGAAAGATACGTACTCTGTTTCCATCCCCCAGCCGGATTTAGATACACACCAGGCTCGAACCCCGACGCCCGCTTGCTCAGCGTTGAGGAGCCGCGCTTCTTTCAAGAACGGGTCCCATTTCAGGCGTTGGCTATAATCTTGCGCCAATGTGAAAATAGCTTCCCGTGGGCCGCGAATATAAATTATGTGAATCAGTAGTTGAAAACGAGGAGAAAGAAAGCGACAGCAAGCTTTCCCCAGCAATGAATCATCAGCGCGTCAGTTGAACGCACTTTGCTCGCTCTTTGAATCTGTGTTTTCTCTTCTATCCAGTTGAACAAACTC
>JBBQGM010000080.1:0-24272 GCA_038322995.1 Pyrinomonadales bacterium | reverse complement strand
TGATCATCGATCTCAGACCGGCGTCGCCGACCTTCAAGCAATGGTGCGGCGTCGAGTTGACGGCGGAGAACCGATGCATGCTCTATGTGCCCGCCGACTTCGCCCACGGGTTTCAGACGCTCGTGGATAAGACGGAAGTAGTCTATCAAGTGTCGGACGTGTACGCGCCCGAGCTCGCCACCGGGGTGCGCTGGAACGATCCGGCTTTCGGCCTAGTCTGGCCCCTCCGCGCGCCGATCCTGCTGCCGCGCGATGAACAGTATCCCGACTTCAGTTGAATACTGCGCGACTCCGCACCGAAAGGATGGCCCGGCGCGGCCCTTGCGGCTACCCCACTGCTTGTCGCCGAACGTTAACGCATCGTCCACGAAAGCGACCACCACAACGCGCTCCTGATAGGGAAATGTAGGGAAGCTTGATCCTTGTGCTAAACGCTATCAGGTATATGCTTGGCTGCCGCATACGGCCCGGGCCCGATCATCGCTCTGGCAGGCGACGACCGCGCCGAGCGTTCCTGCACCTCCAGCTACTCCGAGCGGCAAGCACGCTACTGAAGCGCAAAGTTACCTGCGCTTGACGGCCCGGCCACGCTTGACTAAACTGCTGCATCATTCAATTACCAATTCCATACGTGCCCTTCGCCGGCGAACTTTGTGGGTGAGGCGGCCAAATAGGAAGACAATACCAATACCTAATGTGTGACTCTTTTTTCGCAGCCTGTTTTCAACGACTTATAAACGACTTATAGATGCGATTTTGACAAATTGAGCACAAACGGAAAATGCCGCTGTTGAAAACAAAGGGGTTATCTGCCTAATCTGAAAAAGAGTCACACATTAGGTTACCAATGCATTATCCAACGCGAAATTGATGGCTTTGCCTACTGATAAAAGCACCACTTTACTCGAACCCGCTGCGACTCCGCTACCTATGACCGCAAGGGCCGAGAAGTTGCCGGCGCTGCGCCCACCGCAGTTGCCGGACGCGCCGCTCTTCGTCGTCGGGGCGCGCAAGTCTTGGGTCAATATCAATCTCAAGGATTTGTGGGCGTATCGTGAGTTGCTCTACTTTCTGACGTGGCGCGATGTGAAAGTGCGCTACAAGCAGACGGCGCTCGGCGCGGCGTGGGCGCTCTTGCAGCCGCTCATCTTGATGTTCATCTTTACCTTTTTCTTCGCGCGGCTGGCGGGTATTAAGTCTGAAGGTGTGCCCTATCCGATCTTCGCTTACGCCGGACTCTTACCCTGGACATTCTTCGCCAATGCGGTGACCACCAGCGGTAACAGTCTCGTCGGCAGCACGAATCTCATTACGAAAATTTACTTCCCGCGCATGATCATTCCGGCGGCAGCCGTCGTCGCCGGACTTGTCGATCTCGGCATCGCGTTTGTGCTGCTCGTCGCTTTGATGTTTTATTACCGCGTGGGTCTACATGCAGAAGTATTGATGCTGCCGTTATTGATCTTTTTAACGACGCTATTAGCCGCCGGTGTCGGGATGTGGATGTCCGCCTTAAACGTCAAGTACCGCGACGTGCGCTATGCGTTGCCGTTTCTGATTCAAATCTGGTTCTTCGCTTCGCCGATTATCTATCCCGTGCCGGAGCGCTGGCGTTGGCTACTCGCGCTTAATCCGATGACGGGCATCATTCAAGGTTTTCGTTCCGCGCTCTTCGGGCGACCGTTTGATTGGTACATGCTCGGCCTCTCCGCCATAATCACCTTGCTGGTTCTAGTGGGTTCGGCCTTCGCCTTCAACCGTATGGAGAAGAATTTCGCCGACGTGATTTAATGATTGCGATGAAGCCGATTATCAAGGTCGAGAAGTTGGGGAAGCGGTATCGGCTGGGCGCGAGTCAAGCTCCTTATGGGAGTCTGCGCGACACGCTCGCCGGGATGGCGCGTGCGCCGCTGCGGCTCTTGCGGCGCGGCGGGCAAGCGGCCCGGCCGTTCATCTGGGCCGTGCAGGATGTCAGTTTCGAGGTCGCGCCCGGTGAGGTAGTCGGCATCATCGGCAGAAACGGCGCGGGCAAGTCAACGCTGCTCAAGATGCTTTCGCGCATTACGGAGCCGACGACCGGCCGCATCGAACTTTACGGCCGCATCGGCTCCCTGCTCGAAGTGGGCACAGGCTTCCATCCCGAACTTACGGGCCGCGAGAACATTTATCTGAACGGCGCAATTCTCGGCATGGCGCGCACGGAGATCGCGCGTAAGTTTGATGAGATCGTCGCCTTCGCCGAGGTCGAGAAGTTTATTGACACGCCGGTCAAGCACTTTTCCAGCGGCATGTATCTACGCCTCGCCTTCGCTGTCGCCGCGCATCTTGAACCGGAAATCCTGTTAGTGGATGAAGTGCTTGCGGTCGGCGATATGGCCTTTCAACGCAAGTGCCTGAATAAGATGCAGGATGTTGGCCAACAGGGGCGCACGGTGCTCTTTGTTTCGCATAGCATGCCGGCTATCGTCCGGCTGTGCCCGCGCACGATCATGTTGGATCAAGGACAGGTGTTGACCGACGGGCCATCGCCTAAGGTCGTTGATATGTATCTGTCTTCAGGTATAGGGATGGCGGCCGTGCGTGAGTGGCCGGAATTAGGTAAAGCGCCCGGAGACGACTTCGTCCGCTTATGTGCCGTGCGGGTGCGGGCCGGCAATGGTCAAATAACCGAGACCATAGACATTCGGCAGCCTGTTAACATTGAAATTGAATATGAAGTTTTGCAGCCGGGGAAGCGGCTCTCACCGGGGATTGTATGTAAGAATGAAGAGGGGCTTTGCTTATTCTCCTCAGCCGATATGTCGCACCAAGCAGTCTATAGCCAAGACCCAAACAAGATAGGTCGCTTTTGGTCTAGCTGTACGATTCCTGGTAATATGCTGGCTGAAGGTGCGTTAACCGTCACGGCCGCAATTTATGCGATCCTAGATGGTGTCCATACCCACGCTATCGAGCACGATGCCGTTAGGTTCTTAGTCGCTGATTCTATCGAGGGCGATTCTGCACGTGGGCTGTATGCAGGGCAAGTTGCCGGCGTGATGCGCCCGCTGCTGCCTTGGACGACAAGGTTGATCAACCCACGCTCAGTTGAGCTTGTTTGAGTCGAGGAAGGGCAGGATGAAAAAAATAAGGGCCTATACGAACGTACTCAAATTGCGGGTGAATATGGCCCTGAAGCGCGAAGCTATTCATAATTATCCGGTGATGGCCTTCATAGAACCGACCTTGTTTTGTAATCTCCATTGCCCTGCTTGTCCCACCGGGCTGCGCTTAGACCTGCGCCCTTCTGTCTCGATCAAAGAGGATTTATTCAAGGCGGCGATTGACGAGATCGGCGACTACGTTTTCCAGCTAAATATGTATAACTGGGGCGAGCCATTGCTCCACAAGCAAACCCCAGAACTAATCAGTTATGCAAAAGAGAAGGACATTGCTATTAGTCTGAGCACCAATTTAAGTATCAAGCTAACGGATGATTATATCGAGCGCTTGGTGCTGAGCGGGTTAGATACTTTAATCGTCTCGCTCGACGGTGTGACGGAGGAGACGTATAAGAAATACCGGCGCAATGGTAGCTTGGCGCTTGTGCGTGAGAATGTCATGCGCATCCATAAAACTAAGGAGCGCTTAGGCTCGAAGACGCCGGAGGTGATCTGGCAATTTCTTGTGTTTCGACACAATGAGCATGAGATAGATACAGCCCGCGCCGAGTACAAACTCTGGGGCGCAGATAGCATCTTGATTAAAGGCGCGCAAATGCCGTCAGAAGAGTTTGGGGATGGATTTGAACCATCAACCCTACCGCAATACAATCTCTATCATCCTGATCATCCCGGCTTGGAGGCCAACAAGGCGTTTATGAAAAGCGGCCGGGCCTGTTCCTGGCTTTATGGCGTTTTCGTTTTAAATCCAAATGGGAAAGTCTCGCCCTGTTGCGCCGTCCCGGCGGAGAAGCACGATTTCAGTGAGTATTCACAGGCGGGCGGGGTTTTTGAAGCGTGGAACAGTAGTAAGTTCAGACAAGCGCGACAACTGTTTACTAAGACGAGTAAGAGCGCCAAGAAGGAACTGACCGTTAAGCAGCAGCTAACGATTAGAAAACGGCTCGACGGCATGAATGCTGGCGCGGCTGACTCCTTAGCGGAGGACAAGTTGATTTGCCAGAAGTGCCCGATCCCTGATCTTCAGGATTATATTGATCCGGTGATCGGTAAAGCGGCCGGCGACATGCTGAAAGGGTTTTGGTATGAAGCGTCCCCGTTGAAGAAGGCGCAATGTATCTTGCGTTATATCTTTATGGGCGCGCCAAACTGGCAAGCTTTTGGGCGCATCGGCGCGCATAAGATAAGCGCATACCTCGGCGGGCCTAGTGCCGGCCAACAAATAGACGCAAAGCAGTAAGACACTACGAGAGAAAGACAGCGCATGAAAGTTGTCATCCTTGCCGGTGGCTTGGGTACTCGTCTGTCCGAAGAGACCGAGATCAAGCCGAAGCCGATGGTCGAGATTGGTGGTCGCCCCATCCTCTGGCATATCATGAAGCACTACGCGCATCACGGCTTCAAAGAGTTCTTCATCGCGCTCGGCTATCGCGGCGAAATCATCAAACGCTTCTTCATGGACTACTACAGTCTCGACGGGAGTCTCAGCATTGATCTCGCGAGCGGTCAGGTGGACAAGCAAGATTGTGAGTGTGAAGACTGGATCATCCATCTGAAGAACACAGGGCAAGAGACCAACACCGGCGGACGTTTGAAGCGACTTAAACAGTGCCTCAACGACGGCACATTCATGCTCACATATGGCGACGGCCTCTGCGATGTCAACGTGCAAGACTTGCTCAAGTTTCATAAGTCGCATGGGCGTCTCGCCACTGTGACGGCGGTGCGCCCGCCTGCACGCTTCGGCGGCCTTGTCTTCGATGGCGACATGGTGGTTGACTTCACGGAGAAGCCGCAGATCGGCGAGGGTTGGATTAATGGTGGCTTTTTAGTTTTGGAGCCGGGAATTTTCGACTATCTAGAAGGAGACCAGAGTAGTCTCGAAGCCGACGCGCTCGAACGACTCGCCGCCGACAAGCAACTTGCCGCGTACCGTCACGAAGGTTTCTGGCAGTGCATGGACACGCTGCGCGATAAGCGGTTACTAGAGAGTTTGTGGCAGGAGCGACGCGCGCCTTGGAAAGTTTGGGAATGAGCGGAGAGCAAAACAAATTCTGGTTAGACCGTTCAACGCTGGTGACGGGCGCGACCGGCCTCGTCGGCGGCTGGCTCGTGCGCCGCTTGCTTGAGGCGGGCGCGGATGTCGTCTGCCTAGTGCGCGATTGGGTTCCGCAGAGCGAGTTTGTGCGCAGCCGTCTGATCGAACAGGTCAAGGTCGTGCGCGGCGACGTGCGCGAGCAAGCGCTGTTGGAACGCACGCTCGGCGAATATGAAGTTGACACCGTGATTCATCTCGCCGCGCAGACGATTGTCGGGATCGCGAATCGCAATCCCATTTCGACGTTTGAGACCAACATCGCGGGCACGTGGGCATTGCTCGAAGCTTGCCGCCGTAGCCCGACGGTCAAGCAAATCGTCATCGCTTCATCGGACAAAGCCTACGGCGAACACGAAACACTGCCGTATCGCGAGGATGCGCCGCTGCAAGGCCGCCACCCGTATGACGTAAGTAAGTCGTGCGCCGATCTGCTCGCGCAATCGTACGCGGCGACTTACAACTTGCCGGTCGCCATCACGCGTTGCGGCAACTTCTACGGCGGCGGCGATCTCAACTGGAATCGCATCGTGCCGGGCACGATCCGTTCCGTCTTGCGCGGGCAGCGGCCTGTGGTTCGTTCCGACGGACAGTTTGTGCGCGACTATTTTTACGCTGAAGACGGGGCGACGGTGAACATGGTGCTGGCCGAAGCGTTGGCGCGGCAGTCGGACTTGCGCGGCGCGGCGTTCAACTTCTCGAACGAGATTCAGGTGACGGTCTTGGAGTTGGTCGAGCGTCTGCTCGCGCTGATGAATTCAGACCTCAAGCCGGACGTACGCAATGAAGCGACAAACGAAATTCGCCATCAATACCTGAGCGCGGACAAGGCTCGGCGAATCCTCAACTGGCAGCCGCTCTTCACCTTGGATGAGGGATTGCGCCGCACGATTGCTTGGTACAAAGCCTTTCTAGGGAATCCCGCATGAGCCAGCAACAGTCGCCCGCGTGCCGGTCTTGCAGTGCGACCGGACTCAGCTCCATTCTCGATCTAGGCCGCACGCCGCTCGCCAACGCTCTGCTCACCGCCGCGCAACTCACCGCGCCAGAAGAAGTCTATCCGCTCGAACTCGCGTTCTGCCCGGCTTGCACGCTCGTACAGATCACGGAGACTGTGCCGCCCGAAAAATTGTTCCGCGAATATTTCTATCTCTCGTCCTTCTCCGACACGATGCTGCGCCACGCCGAAGCTATGGTCAACGAACTCATCCCGACGCGCGGACTCAACGCCGACAGTTTCGTGATGGAAGTGGCGAGCAACGACGGCTACCTGCTCCAATACTACAAACAGGCGGGCATCCCGGTGCTCGGCATCGAACCGGCGACGAACATCGCGCGCATCGCGGTGGATGAGCGCGGCATTCCGACTGTCTGCGATTTCTTCGGTGCGGAGTTGGCCGCGCGCCTCAAAGCCGAAGGGCGGCGCGCAGACGTGATCCATGCCAACAACGTGCTCGCGCATGTCGCCGATCTCAACGGGTTCGTGCGCGGCCTTCAGTTGTTGCTGAAGGACGACGGCGTGGCCGTCATCGAAGCGCCTTACGTCAAGGAGATGATCGACCGCTCGGAGTTTGACACGATCTATCATGAACACCTCTGCTACTTCTCGCTGACCGCGCTCGACAATCTCTTCCGGCGGCACAGTCTCATCATTCAAGATGTCGCGCGCCTCTCCATCCACGGCGGGACGCTGCGCATCTACGCGATGAAGGATGATGGAGAGATTGTTAATCGTCAGTCGGCGGCGGTCAATCGTCTGCTCGAAGAAGAGTCCGCATGGGGCGTCGGCGATCCAGCGTTCTATCGTGGCTTCGGCGCGCAGGTTGAAGGATTGCGCGGCGACTTGCTCACGTTGCTCGGCGACTTGAAAGCGCAAGGCAAACGCATCGCCATCTACGGCGCGTCGGCCAAAGGCAGCACACTCTTGAACTATTTCGGCCTCGGACGCGAGACGTTCGACTTCGTTGTTGATCGCAGCACCGTCAAGCAGGGCTACTACACGCCGGGCACGCATCTGCGCATCTATGCGCCGGAGAAGTTGCTCGAAGAGATGCCCGAGTACGTCCTGTTGCTGACGTGGAACTTCGCCGATGAGATTTTAGCGCAGCAGGCGGAGTACCGGCGGCGGGGCGGCCGTTTCATCATTCCGATTCCGCAGGTGCGCGTTGTTGAACCCGACGAGACGCAGGCGGAAGAGAGTGTGACTGCTTGAGTCTCAAAATATGATTTTCACGGAAACGAAACTGCCGGGCGCGTTCATCATCAACCCGGAACGCTTCGAGGACGTGCGCGGCTTCTTCGCGCTCACGTGGTCGGAGCGGGAGTTTGCGGCGCACGGGTTGAATCCGCGTCTTGTTGAGTGCAACATCTCTTTCAATCGGAAGAAGGGCACACTGCGCGGGATGCACTTCCAACGCGCGCCGCACGCGCAAGGAAAACTTGTCCGCTGCACGGCGGGCGCGATCTACGACGTGATCATCGATCTGCGCGCGGAGTCGCCCGCGTTCAAGCAGTGGATCGCGGTTGAGTTGACGGCTGAGAATCGCCGCATGCTTTACGTGCCGGCGGGCTTCGCGCACGGGTTTCAAACGCTGAGCGATGATACGGAAGTCTTTTATCAGATGACGGACGTGTTCGCGCCCGACTATGCGGGCGGCCTGCGCTGGGACGATCCGGCGTTCGCCATCGAGTGGCCGGAATTTGTCGAAGGCGAGCGCGCGATCATCGAGCGCGACCGGCAGTATCCAGATTTCAACGCATGAAGAAAGTTCTGCTCACCGGCGCAAGCGGCTTCATTGGCCGCCACTGTCTGCCTGCGCTCGCCGCGCGCGGCTATGAAATCCATGCCGTCTCGGCGAAAGAGCATGCGGCGATACGGACGCCGGACGGCGTGCGCTGGCATCAGGCAGACTTGTTGGACACGGCGCAAGTCTCGGTGTTGCTGGCGCAGATTGAGCCGACGCACCTGCTGCATAGCGCGTGGTATGCTACGCCGGGCAAATACTGGACAGCGCCAGAAAATTTCCGTTGGGTCGAAGCGAGTCTCCGCTTATTGCAAACGTTTGCGGCATGCGGTGGGCAGCGTGTCGTTGCTACAGGCTCGTGCGCCGAGTACGACTGGCGTTACGGATATTGTTCGGAGAAGGTCACGCCGCTTTATCCGACGACAACTTACGGCACTTGCAAGCACGCACTCCAACTCATGCTCGGTGCTCTGTGCAAACAGATGGGCTTGAGCGCAGCATGGGGGCGGCTCTTTTTTCTTTACGGCCAGCACGAATACGCGGAGCGGCTCGTTGCTTCAGTGATCCGATCCATCTTGCAGGGGCAGCCCGCGCGTTGCGCGCACGGCCAGCAGATCAGAGACTTCCTCTACGTGCAGGACGCGGCAGATGCTCTGGTCGCGTTGCTCGATTCAGAGGCGACAGGCGCGTTCAATATTGCATCGGGCCTCCCCGTCACGTTGCAGCAGGTGGTTGAGGAGATCGGTGCGCAATTGAAGCGGCCTGAGTTGATTCAACTCGGCGCGTTGCCCGCTCCAGAGAATGAGCCACGACTGTTGCTGGCAGACGTTGCGCGCTTGCGTGATGAGGTGGGCTGGATGCCACAGTACGATCTTGCGAGAGGATTAGCGGAGACCATCGGTTGGTGGAAGCTGAAACTGCAAAAGTAATGAATGAGCAAAGGGTCTGCCCCATCTGTGAGGCGAAATCGCTGAATGAGTTTCTGCTTCGCGCACAAGTGCCGGTTCATCAGAACCTGTTGATGCCCGATGAAGAGGCTGCCGTCAAAATCCCGCGTGGAGACCTGGCGCTCGTCGTTTGCGAAAGCTGCGGCTTCATTTTCAATCGCGCCTTCGATCCGCAGAAGATCATGTATGGCGCAGACTATGAGAACACGCAAGCCTGCTCGCCGTCTTTCAATGAGTATCTGAATGGACTCGTCCGGCTCATGATCTCGGAACGAAACGTGCGCGATTGTCATGTCGTGGAAGTCGGCTGCGGCAACGGCTTGTTCTTGCGAAAGCTGGTGTCTAACGAGAGCGTAGGCAATCGTGGCTACGGGTTTGACCCAAGCTATACGGGAGCCGCGAGCGAACTCGACGGGCGTGTAAAATTTGCCCCGCGGTATTACGACTCGGAGTGCGCTAACGTCCCTGCCGATGTTGTTGTTTGTCGTCACGTCATCGAGCACGTGCCGCAGCCTCTGCGTCTGCTAACTGATATTAAGAAAGCTCTCGCGCACGCGCCGCAGGCTCGCCTCTTCTTTGAGACACCATGCGTGGAATGGATACTCCGTAACGAAGTGATCTGGGATTTCTTTTACGAGCATTGCTCATACTTCACGTCTGAGTCGCTGACGACTGCCTTTCAATCCACAGGCTTCGAGGTTGAGAGCGTGCGTCACGTGTTCGGCGGTCAGTATCTCTGGCTGGAGGCTACGCTGCCTGCGACGAAGCCGCGCGCCGGCAAGCAGCCCGGCTTGATTCCCGCGTTGGCGCAAGCGTTCGCACGTTCCGAAGCGAAGTTGATACGAGAGTGGAGTCGTAAAATTCAGACGCTCGCGGCGAGAGAAAAGATCGCGCTCTGGGGAGCGGGAGCTAAAGGCGTCACGTTTGCGAATCTGATCGATCCAGAGCGGCGTTGGTTGGATTGTATCGTTGATCTGAATCCCTTGAAGCAAGGCCATTATGTGCCGGGCACAGGCCATCCGATTGTGAGTTATCAAGACTTGACTGCGCGCGGCGCAACGACGGCCATTTTGATGAATCCCAATTATCGACAGGAGAACTTGGCTTTGTTGCAAGCCGCTCAAGCCGATGTCCGTTTGCTCGACAAACTATGAAATTAACTATTGACACGAACGAAAGAACGCTGACCTGTGAAACTGAAACGGCGGAACGTGTGCTTGACCTGTACACTAAAGAGGCCTTCGAGTTGATCTCCGAGCAATGGGTCAAGGTGGGCTGGGAGCAAAAATACTCTTACACGTTTAGCTGGTTCGGTCGCCCCATCGTGCAGTTGCCCGAAGACATGATTCGCATGCAGGAGGTGATCTATCGTGTGCGCCCGGATGTGATCGTTGAAACCGGCGTCGCGCATGGCGGTTCGCTCGTTTATTACGCCAGCTTGTGCAAAGCGTTGGAGCGCGGGCGCGTCATCGGCATTGACATCGAAATTCGACCGCAGAACCGGCAGGCTATCGAAGCTCACGAACTGAGCCACCTGATTACTTTGATCGAAGGCAGTTCGACTGCACCGGAGGTCGCCAAACAGGCGCACGCATTAGTGAAGCCGGGCGAAGCAGTGCTTGTCGTCCTCGATTCAAATCATACGAAACAGCACGTCGCGTCTGAGCTTGAGATGTATCATGATCTCGTCACGCCAAACTCGTATATCGTGGCGACTGATGGGAGTATGAAAGACCTGTATGATGTGCCGCGCGGCAACCCGGAGTGGAAGTGGGATAACCCTACAGCCGCCGCCGCCGAGTTTGCCGCACGGCACAAGGAGTTTGCGTTGGAGCAGCCCGCATGGCCGTTCAACGAAAGTGAGTTGACCGGAAATATCACGCATTGGCCGGGTGCTTGGCTGCGCCGCAAATAGCAGTCGCCAGCCTGATTAGACGAGCGGGAAGAACACAGATGGGTGCAGGTTATAAAGGAGTGTCAGTTGTGATCCCGACCCGGAATCGGTCGGACTTGGCACGTCGTGCGATCCGCTCCGTGCTCGACCAGCCTAATTGTGCGCGCAGGGTTTTAGTCTCAGACAACTCGACGGAGCCTGCCCAGGTTGCGAGTTTGGCCGCGTTCTGCGCAGAGCTTAAAGACGCGCGCCTGCAATATGTCAGGCCGCCCACGCCCCTCGGCATGTCGGAGCATTGGGACTGGGCGGTGCAGCAGGCGCTCGACAGCGACAGTAGTCACTTCACCATCCTGTCTGATCGAATGGTGTTCAAGCCGGGGCAATTAAAAACGGTGGTCAATATCGCCCGCCAATATCCGGATAAGATACTTTGCTACATGCATGATAAGGTGCTTGACTTTGCAGCGCCGTATACCGTGCATCAGTATGCCTGGACGGGCAAGCTGTATGAGGTTACGTCCGCGCGCTTGCTGACTTTATCAGCCGAGTCCGTGATCTATGATGCCAGCACGCCACGAATGCTCAACTGTCTTGTCCCGCGCAGCGTCCTCGCTACGATTAAAGAGCAGTTCGGCACCATCTTCGCCTCAATCTCGCCCGACTGGAATTTTTGTTATCGCGCGCTTGCGGTCGTAGATTCCATTCTCTTTTTTAGTAAGGCGGCGCTCGTCCATTACGCACTTAGTCGAAGCAATGGGCAGAGCGTGGAGCGCGGCATTAAGAATAGCGCCTTTGAAGACTTCCTCAAGGCTTTGCCTAAACCCCAGAATGCTGACGCTCCATTTCCTGAAATCATTACGGTGTGGAACGCGATTATCAATGAGTACTGTTTCACCAAACAGGAGACGCAAAGCGCCAAATTCCCCGAGTTGAATATGGAGAAATACGTCCAAGCCTTAGCCGTTGGGGTGACATGGATTGAAGACCCGGAAGTTAGGCGAGAGATGGCGCAGAAGCTTTTAGCGCGCGGTTGGAAACCGACCAAAATAGATAATCCTTCTCTGGTTCGTAAGCTTCTCTCGCCGCAAAGAGTCTTTAATAAATTTAAAGCAGTAATTGGTTGGCCGAAAAGTCCTATCTTTGAGACACCTGACCAAGCGCTTGCATATGCCATTAACAATTTCAAGCCCCGGTCCGCGCGGCTGCCGTATGATGAAGCAAGGCATCAGGGGAGAGAAAGGCCAATCAACTGCGATCAAGCTGGAAACTCGGGACTCTAATTCAGGCCGGGGCCGCGCAGGATCATTGATTGAGCAGCTAAATTAGGGCTGGGATTCATACCGATGAAGATTGCAGTTTGGCATAACTTGCCGAGCGGGGGCGGGAAGCGCGCACTCTACGATCATGTGCGCGGGTTGCGCGCACGTGGGCATACGGTCGAATCGTGGTGCCCGCCCACGGCCGATCAAAGTTATTTGCCGCTCGGCGATCTGATCCCGGAGCATGTCGTCCCCGCGCTGCGACGGCCGCGCTCCTCTGCCTACTCGCTCGCCCATCTGTTGACGCTGCGCACCTATGCACAGAGCATCCTCAGCGAGTTTGACGAGTATGCCCGGCAATGTGCTGAAGAGATCAATCGCAGCGGCTGCGACCTGCTCTTCGCAAACTCTTCAGCGGATATCGCGACCAGTTCCATCGGTCGGTACGTGAAGCTGCCCAAGCTGCTCTATCTGCAAGAGCCGTTTCGCTACCTCTACGAGGCCGAGCCGCACCTACCCTGGATGGCGCTGCCCGCGCCGCGCCGTTGGACGCCGCGTCACCTCGCCGACGTATTGCATAACTCGGTGCGCGTGCGGGGCTGGCGGATTCAACTCCGAGAGGAATGGCTGAACGCGCGTGCCTACGACACGATCCTGGTCAATTCTTTATACAGCCGGGAGAGCGTGCTGCGGGCTTATGGTTTGAATGCCCGGGTTTGCTATCTAGGCATTGACAATAACAAGTTCGTCAATCGCCACCTGCCACGAGAAGATTTCATCGTCGGCCTCGGCAGTATCGGCCCGCGCAAGAACATCGGCTTCGTCATTGAGGCCCTCGCCCGCGTGCCCGAACCGCGCCCCAAGCTGATCTGGATCGGCAATACAGTGGCGGACGCATACCTCGCGGAGCTTGAACAGGCGGCCCGCAGCAGCCAGGTTGATTTTACACCGCAAGCGATGATTGCCGACGACGCGCTGATAGATTTACTTAACCGCGCGGTTGATGGTTTACGCGCCCAGGCTCGAACCCTTTGGCCTTGCCCCGTTAGAGGCCAACGCCTGCGGCTTACCGGTCGTCGCGGTTGCCGAGGGCGGGGTCAGAGAGACGGTCATTGATGGCGTCAACGGGTTGCTGGTCGAACCGGAACCGCAAGCGATGGCGGACGCGATCAAGTATTTGATGAATAATCAGGATGAGGCCCACCGCTTTGGCCAACAGGGTTGTCAGTTGGTGGCCGAACGTTGGACTGTCGCGGCGGCGGCTGACCGGCTTGAGTGTCAACTGCGGCACGTATTGTGCGCCGGGCGCTGTACTTAGCGCAGCAGGCCAGAGTTTCATGCGCTGGCCGCATATTTGCCTAACGGAGGAGAATGTTTGACGAAGAAAGCTCTCATCACCGGCATCACCGGTCAGGACGGTAGTTATCTGGCAGAGTTACTGCTCGCGCAAGGCTATGAAGTTCACGGCATCGTGCGCCGCGTCGCGCTCGAAGACCCGCAACGCCGGTTCACGCGCATCAATCATCTGCTGGAGCGCGTGACGCTCCATCCCGCGAGTCTGGAATCTTACGCTTCGATCTTTCACATCGTCAGCCAACACGACTTCGCCGAGTGCTATCACCTGGCCGCGCAGTCGTTCGTGGCCGAATCGTTCCGCGACGGCTTCTCGACGATGAACACGAACATCAACGGCACGCATTATCTGCTCGCCGCCCTGCGCGAATTGCGGCCCGCGTGCCGCTTCTATTTCGCCGGTTCCTCCGAGATGTTCGGCAAGGTGGCGGAGACGCCGCAGACGGAGACGACACGCTTCCACCCGCGCTCGCCTTATGGCATCAGCAAAGTGGCCGGCTTCGATCTGACGCGCAACTATCGCGAGGCGTACGACATGTACGCCGTCAGCGGCATCCTCTTCAACCACGAAGGGCCGCGGCGCGGGCACGAGTTCGTCACGCGCAAGATCACTTCGACGGTGGCGCGCATCAAGCTTGGTCGCGCCACAGAGTTGCGGCTCGGCAATCTGGACGCGCAACGCGATTGGGGGCACGCCAAAGATTACGTGCGCGCGATGCAGTTAATGTTGCAACAACCGGCGGCGGACGATTACGTGATTGCGACGGGCGCGACGCATAGCGTGCGTGAGTTTTGCGCGTTGGCCTTTGCCGAAGTCGGCTTGGATTATCGCGCTTACGTGCAACAGGATGAACGTTTCGTCCGGCCGGCGGAAGTTGACTTGCTCATCGGCGATGCCTCGAAGGCGCAACGCGCACTCGGCTGGCAACCGGAGTACACGTTCGAGGCGCTGGTGAAAGAGATGGTCGCCACCGATTTAGAGGCCGCGGCACGCGCAAACAGGGAGTAGCACCCAACGGCGCAAGCCGACGTAGTTGCAAAGCAAGTCCGCTGGGCCGTCAGGTGTTAGATAGTTTTGCGAACGCGTTCGTACTGGCCTGTTAAGGGACTTTAGCGCCTGGGTGGTAGGCACGATTGAATCAGGCGAAGGCACAGAAGCATGCCGGCGGTATTATCTATCATCATTGTGAACTGGAACGGCGGCGAACTGCTGCGTCGTTGTCTCGCGAGCGTGGCGCAGTTTCCGCCGCAATTGCCTTATGAGATCGTTGTGGTGGATAACGCTTCGACCGATGGCAGCCGGGAGTGGCTCGCCAGCTTAGGCGATCGGGCGCGGCTGATCGCGAACGTGGAGAACACATAAAAGAATGAGGTGCAGAGGCGATCAATGAAAGTTGCGGTCTGGTACAATCTGCCGAGCGGTGGGGCGAAGCGTGCGCTCAACGATCACGTGCGTGGTCTGGTCGCGCGTGGCCACTCGGTGGAAGCCTGGTGTCCGCCGACCGCCGATCCGACGTACTTACCGCTGAGCGAGGTCGTGCCTGAACACGTCGTCCCCGCCACGCCGCTCAATGGCGGGGCGCGTTATGGGTGGTCGAACCTCTTGGCCCTGCGCACCTACAATCTACTCAAGGTTAGAGAGATTGACGAATATGCGCGCCAATGTGCGGCGGAGATCAATCGCGGCGACTTCGACGTGCTGTTTGCCAACACTTCGTTGGAGACGGCCATCAGTTCCATCGGGCGTTATGTCAACATCCCCCGCGTACTCTATTTGCAAGAGCCTTCGCGCTGGCTTTACGAAGCGCAGCCGGAATTAATCTGGGCCCGCCGGCCGGCGGCGGGTCGGCACTGGTGGACGCCTACAGCGCTCAATAGTTCTCTGCGCGAAGCGATCAAGGTCTATGGGTATCGCGTGCAAGCGCGCGAGGAGTGGCTCAACGCGCGCACGCTCGATCTGATTTTGGTTAATTCATACTTCAGCCGCGAGACTGTGCTCCGTACTTACGGCGTTGATGCCAAGGTCTGTTATTTGGGCGTGGACACGCAAAAGTTTGTCCAGCGGGACGTGCCGAAAGAGAACTACGTCGTCGGCGTCGGGGCAATTGCGCCACGCAAAAACGTGCGGCTCGTGATCGAAGCGCTGGCACATGTGTCTGCGCCGCGGCCCCGGCTGGTTTGGATCGGCGATGTGGTCAGACAGGAGCATCTCGCAGAACTCAAGCAACTCGCGCACGCGACCGGCGTTGATTTCGCGCCGCTGGTGCGTATCGCCGATGATGAGTTGATCGAGCTACTCAACCGCGCGTTGATGATGGTCTACACGCCGCGGCTAGAGCCGTTCGGCTATGCGCCGTTAGAAGCGAACGCCTGTGGGCTGCCCGTCGTGGCGACTGCCGAGGGCGGGGTCAGAGAGACGATCCGCGACGGGGTCAACGGATTGCTCGTAGAGCACGACCCGCAAGCTGTCGCTGCCGCGATTGATTATTTACGCGCGCACCCGGCCGAAGCGGCCCGCATGGGGCGCGAAGGTGCGCGGCTGGTGGCCAAGCACTGGTCTGTCGCGGCTGCCACGGATCGGCTGGAGCAACATTTAATAGCCGTCATAAATACGGCGCAGCGCCGCCAGCATAATCAACTTAACGGAGAGTAACTCTTGGGTAAGAAAGCCCTAATCACGCGCTAAGATGGTATTTGCCTTGCGGAGTACCTGCTCTCATTAGACTATGTAGTACCTGGCATCGTGCGCCGCGCTTGAAGAACCTGCAGGCGGCGCTTTACGCGCAAAGCGATGTTTGATATGCACGCGCAAATTGGCCTCTGTTGAGCTGTTCAAGCAGCCGGCAATGCCAAGTGTTGGTCGTGCTGCGGTCGCGCAGGAACGGGATTGATTATCGTGTTCGTAGAGTTGTCCATCATCATGGTTAACTGGAACGGCGGCGAGTTGCTGCGGAGTTGCCTCAAGAGTATCGCGCAGTATCCGCCCGGCGTCCCCTACGACATCATAGTCGTGGACAACGCATCGCGCGACGAGAGTGTCAACTGGCTGCGCTCCGCCGAGGTCGCTGCGCTGCTTGGCAGCGTTCAACTGCACATTATCGAGAACACGGAGAACGTCGGTTTTAGTCGCGCGAACAATCAGGCCATCGCGGCGAGCCAGGCCGCGATGCTCTTTCTGCTCAATCCGGATACGGAAGTGCTGTCAGGCGCGATTGACACGTTGCTGGCGACGCTACGATCCGGCCCGCATGTCGGCGCGTGCGGCCCCCGTCTGCTCAACACGGACGGCACGCTGCAACCGAGCGTCTGGCGCAATCCGCCGACGCCGTGGGAGATCATTGTGTCGGGGCTTGGGCTGTGGCGACTCATCCCGAAGAAATTGCGCGGCGAGTTGTTGCTGGGCGGTCATTGGGATCATGCCCGCCGCCGGGTCGCGCCAATGCTCTTTGGCGCGGCCATGATGGTCAAGCGCGAAGTGATCGAGCAGGTGGGCGGCCTCGACGAGCGCTTCCACATGTATGCCGAAGATACGGAGTGGTGTCTGCGCATCAACCGTGCGGGCTGGCAACTGCTCTTCGAGCCATGCGCCGTCGTGACGCATCACGGCAGTCAGTTCTCGCTGCTACGCTGGGGTAACCTCGGCAAATTGCGCGTGCAGTTCGAGTCGTTCTTCCAATTTCAACGCTACAGCCTATCGCGGCCACACGTGATCGCAAATCTGCTGGCCGGCTGTCTGGTCATGAGTGGGCAGAGTGTGTGGCGCAAACTGCGGCGGCAACCCGCTCCTGAGGTAAGCCTGATGTTGCAGTTATATGCCGCCGACCTGAAGCGGGAACTGCGTAACGGTTAAAGCGCGCGAAGGTCTGGCCGCACGCCGCGACGGTGACAAACGAGACAGGTACGCTCCCGTAACTTGCAAGGATAAAGGATGAGTATCGCGTCCCCAGAAACGGCGACCGAACAGCCGCACACGGAGCGCGGCGCGCAACCGCTCAACGTGTCGGTGATCGTGCCCGTGCGTAATGAAGCGGCCTCTCTGCCCGCGCTCATCGCCTCGCTGCGGCAACAGACTTTCTCACCCACAGAGATCGTGATCGTTGATGGCGGCTCAACTGATGAGACGGCTGCGCTGGCGCGGCAACTGACGGCGGACGACGCACGCTTCCGCGTGATCGAGGCCGGCGCGGCCACGCCCGGTCGCGGGCGCAACGTCGGCTCGGCTGCGGCGCGTTGCGCGTGGCTCGCTTACACGGACGCGGGCATTCGCGTCGAACCCACATGGCTCGCACGCTTGACGCACGAAGTCGTGCGGGACGGGACGGTAGAGGTCGTCTATGGCAACTTTGAGCCGGTCACGCGGACGCGCTTCGAGCGCGCTGCCGCGCTGACTTATCCGCCGCCGAAGCAGATGCGCCCCGGTGGGTTGATGCGCGGGCCGTCCATCGCTTCATCGCTCATGCGCCGCGCCGTCTGGCAGCGCGTGGGTGGCTTTCCCGATCTGCGCGCGGCTGAAGATTTGCTCTTCATGAAGCGCATCGTGCAGGCCGGCTGCAAGATCGCATGGGCCGCGCAGGCGACCGTGTGGTGGCAACTGCAACCAACCTTCGGCAGCACGTTTCGCAAATTCCTCAACTACTCGCGGCACAATGTCTGGGCCGGACAGCAACGTTACTGGCACTACGGGCTGGCGCGACAGTATCTCATCGCCGCGCTCTTTGTGGGGCTGGCGCTTTGGCACACGCGCTGGTGGCTGCTTGTGTTGCCACTTGGTTTGCTGGCGCGTGTGGCCAAAAGCATCTGGCAACGGCGCGAGGGGCGGGGCTGGTGGTGGGCTTGCACTCCCGTGCAGTTCGGTTACGTGCTGCTCATCACCTTGACCATTGACGCTGCGACATTCATCGGCTGGATGCAAGCCGCGTGGCGCACACCCGCGCCAAACTCGACCGCACGCACCGATGCGGGACAAACAGAGTCGTAAGCTACGTTTGCCGAAGCGTACTCATCGCTAAAGGCAAATGTCTGTGTCAGTGCAACCGGCGGCGCATGCATGGCCTATCTCCGCTTGTAGCCTAACGCGCACCAATAGGGCATCGCCTCGCTGAACTCGATTCGTTCCAGTCCGGCCGCCGTCATCATCTGTCTGATCTGCTGCGCGGTGAAGCGTTGTTCGAGGTTCGTGCCGAAGCGGTCGAGCGCGTCCGTCCGCATCGTGTAGAAACTGCGGCGGCGATAGAACGAGAGCGGGAACGCGGCGACGTTAAGCCCAAAACCTTCGAGCAGCCGCGCCGTGCGGGCCAATGGCCAGTAGACAAACAGCGCGATCAGTTCGGCTAGAGCATGTCTGAGCTTAAATGGCAGTTTTGAAATCAACCGCCGGCCTGTGTCGCTGAGTTGCCAGAGCAGGCGAAACCAGAGCGGGCGATTATCGAAGGCGTAATAAAGATAAACCAGCAAGGGTGCGCCGGGTTTTAACTTTTGCACGCAAGCTTTGATGCCGCCGGCCGTGTCCGGGACGTGATGCAGCACGCCGAGCGAGTAGCCGAAGTCCATCGCATCGTCCGCGAACGGCAACTGATCGACCGAGGCGGCGACAAACTCACAGTTGGGGCAGTCGGCAAGGTTGCGTTGGGCGACGGTGAGTGCCTCTGTGCTTGCGTCCACGCAGTAAAGCCGCCCGACGTGCGGCGCGACGAGTTTGGCCCAGCGGCCGGTGCCGCAGCCCAGATCGAAGCCGACGGCGTGGGCGGGCAACGCGCTCCACGGGAAGATTTTGAAGTAGGCCGCGAACAACTCCTGCCGTTCGCTCTCAGCCATCGCGGCCTGATCGAAGCGGCTCCACTCACGCCCGAACCCTTCGACTGTGCGCGGGTCGTAGTTCAACGGCTCGGTCGTTTGTTGCGGGGCGTCTGCGGCCATGTGCCACGTTCCTTTGTTCATTCTGCGCGGTGAAAGTCAGCCAAAAGGTTTACTGGCGCGCGCGGGCAGCTTAACAAAGCTTGCGCGTGGGCGGCAAACGGGCGTTGCGGCCGGTTGACGAAAGCCGCGTGGGAAACTTAATGTCAACCTTCACCCGTGCCGTGTGTGTTCGCGCACGTGTGTTCGGTCGCAGTCAACGCAGCATGTCATCTTTAGCTTCAGCCCGCACACTCTATCTGTGCTACTTCGGCCTCCGCGAGCCGCTGGTGCAGACGCAGGTGTTGCCCTACCTGCGCCAACTGTCGGCGCAAGGGATGGAGGTCTATCTCCTCACCTTCGAGCCGCAGTTAAGCCGCGCGTGGCCGGCAGCGCAACTAGCCGAGACGCACGCACGCCTCGCAACGGACGGCATACACTGGGTCGCCCGCGCGTACCACAAGCGTCCGTCCGCGCCGGCCACTCTCTATGACATTCTGGTCGGCGCGGCGACGGCCATCTGGCTCGCACGCCGGCATCGCATCCACGTCCTGCACGCACGCGCACACATGGCGCTGGCGATGGCGTTGCTGGCGCGGCCGCTGACTGGCAGTCGCGTCATCTTTGATGTGCGCGGCCTGATGGCCGAAGAGTATGCGGATGCGGGGCGGTGGCGGCTAGACTCGGCCGTCTACCGCGCGGTGAAATGGCTGGAAGGCGTAGGTCTCAGGCGCGCGGATGAACTCGTGGTGCTCACGCGCCGGATGCGCGATTGGGTCGTCGCGCAAGGGTATGCGGGCGCGGAGAAGATCGAGGTCATACCATGTTGCGTTGATTCCGCCCGGTTCGCGGCGCGGAACGGAGCTGCGGACGTCACGCCTCCGACAGCGCCTGAACGGTTCGAGTTGGTTTACGCGGGCGCGGTGACGGGGCTGTATCTGCTGGAAGAGATCGGCCGGTTTTTTCTGGCGGTGCGTGCGCGCCGCGCGGACGCCTTTCTACGTATCCTGACCAAGAGCGATGTCGCGGCGGCGGCGGCGACGCTCCGCCGGGTGGGCTTGCAGGACGAAGACTTCTGGATCGGGCCGGTGTCGCCCGCCGAGGTGCCGCAGTACCTGCGTCGCGCCCGGTTGGGCCTGTCGCTGCGCAAGCCAACCTTCGCGCAGATCGCCTCGTCGCCGACGAAGATTCCAGAGTACCTGCTCGCCGGACTGCCGGTCGTCAGCAACGCAGGCGTGGGAGACACCGACGAGCTACTTGAACGGGAACGGGTCGGCGTAGTGCTCCGCAGTTTCGACGAGCACGCGCTGGCGGCTGCGGCTGCGCAGGCGCTCGACTTAGTGGCCGATCCCACGTTGCGCGCACGCTGCATTCAGGTCGCGCAGCAGCAATTTGATCTCGTCAACGTCGGCGGCGTCGGCTACGGCAACGTGTACCGGCGCATCCGCAATCAACATACCCCTGCGCGGGCGGCGCAACGCTTACCGTGACGAGCGTAGAGGCCGGCGTGCATAACCGGGAGCACCGATGTGTGCGGCAGCCGGACAGAGGATGAAAGTTCTAGCTCTTTGCACTTACCCGGTCGAAGCGGCGGCCACGCGCTACCGCGTGGCGCAGTTCGTCGCGCCGCTCAGGGAGCGCGGCATCGAGGTGACGCTCCGCCCGCTCCTCAACGCGCAAGAGTTCAACCGGCTTTACCGCCGTGAGGATTGGCCCCGCACGGCGCTGGCACTCGTGCGCGGAGCATTGAGTCGGGTTGCAGATGTCTGGCGCGCCGGCCGGTTCGACGCCGTCTTTATCCAACGTGAGGCGATGCTGTTCGGGCCGCCGTTGGTTGAGTGGTTGGCGATGCAACAGATATGCGGCCCGCTGGTGCTCGATCTGGACGACGCGACCTATCTTTCGTATGTCAGCCCGACTTACGGGCGGCTCGTCAATCTACTCAAGTGGTTTGGCAAGACCGACGACTTGATCCGTTGGGCGACGGTGGTGACCTGTGGCAACCCGGCTATCGCGCAATATGTAACAGCCAAGGGCAAGCGCGCAATCATCATCCCGACCGTGTGCGATACGACGCAGTTTCGCCCACGTAAGGACGAGGCAGCGCGCGCCGTGCCGGTTGTCGGGTGGATCGGGACGCATTCAACATATCCGTATCTGGAGACACTCTTCCCGGTACTCGCCGACCTGTCGCGTACCTATCGCTTCCGGCTCAAAGTGATTGGGGCGGGCCGTGCGCAGATCACTATACCCGGCGTGGAGGTCGAAACAGATGCTTGGAGTCTGCCGCGCGAGGCAGCGGACTTTCAATCGCTGGACATCGGCCTCTACCCACTCATTATGGATGAGTGGGCGGCGGGTAAGTCGGGCTTTAAGGCTGTGCAGTACATGTCGGTCGGCGTGCCGTTCGTGGTAACGCCGGTCGGCATCTGCGCTGAGATGGGTGAGCCGAACGTGACGCATCTTACGGCCGCGACGCCTGCCGAGTGGTACGATGCGCTGGCGCGACTGTTAGCTTCGGCCAGCCTACGCCGGCAGATGGGCGCTGCCGGCCGGCGACACGCGCTGGCGCACTATGCGCTACTGCCGCAGGTGGAGAAACTGGCCGGCGCGCTACACGACGCGGTCAGCGCGTATAGCTCGTAGTACGACGAACAGGAGAGAGACTAAGTGCGCATACTTGTAACGGGCGGGGCCGGCTTCATCGGCTCGCATCTGTGCGAGCGGTTGCTCGGCGACGGGCATGAAGTGATCTGCCTCGACAATTTCTTCACGGGGCGGCGCGCGAATATCGCGCACCTGCTCGACGAACATCGCTTCGAATTGATCCGCCATGATGTCACCGAGCCGATCCTGTTGGAAGTCGATCAAATCTATAACTTGGCGTGTCCCGCCTCGCCCGTGCATTACCAGTACAATCCGGTCAAGACAGTGAAGACGAACGTGATGGGCATGATCAACATGCTCGGCTTGGCCAAGCGCGTGCAGGCGCGCATTCTGCAAGCTTCCACCTCGGAAGTGTACGGCGACCCGGAAGTGCATCCGCAACCAGAGAGCTATTGGGGCCACGTCAATCCAATCGGGATCAGATCATGTTATGACGAAGGCAAGCGGCTGGCCGAAACGTTGATGATGGACTATCATCGGCAGAATCGAGTGGACACGCGCATCGCGCGTATCTTCAACACCTACGGGCAGCGAATGTTGGAGAACGACGGGCGGGTAGTCTCGAATTTCGTCGTGCAGGCGCTCAAGGGCGAGCCGCTGACCATCTACGGCACGGGCGAGCAGACCCGCTCCTTCTGTTACGTGGACGATCTCGTGACCGGCTTGATTCGCTTGATGAATGTAGCCGAGGCCAGCGGGGACGTGCATGAGCCGGTCAATCTGGGCAATCCCGGCGAGTTCACGATGCGCCAACTGGCCGAGGAGATCGGGCAACTGTGCGACATGGCGGTAACGCTCAAATTCTTACCGTTGCCGCAGGATGACCCCCGGCAGCGCAAACCCGATATCACCCGGGCGCAAACGTTGCTCGACTGGGCACCGACCATCCCGCTCCGGGTGGGGCTGAAGCGCACGATTGCTTATTTCGCCGCCGCGCGCACCGGGGCGCAGACAGGCGACAAGTTAAGTTGAGGCCGCGTTGTTAGGCTTAAGCGGCGAACGTCAAGGGAAAGCGTTCGGCATGGAGGCTGAAGAGTGTCAGAGCGGGCCCGAGCTATGAACTGGATCCTGGGAATTTTCCTGGGGCTGGGCTGTTTGGTGATCGCCGTCTGGGTGGGAGGCTACGGGCTGTCGGCGGTGCTGCTGTGTTTGGCGCTCAGTGGTCTGTTCTATCTGGCCGTCCATCTGTTCAACGTGGATCGTAAATTCTTATGGGCCCTATATAGTGCCGGGCTATTGGTGCGGTTGTTAGTTGGCGCGGGCACGTTCGTCTTCAAACAGCAAGCGTTTTTTGGGGGCGATGCGTTCACTTACGATACGGAGGGCTACGCCATCTTGCGTGCCTGGCAAGGGTATGGGCCGCTTAGCGCGGCGAGTGTGGACGGGGGCGGTATATTCTGGGGGATGCCGTATCTGGTGGCCGCCATCTATGCGCTGGTCGGGCGCAATCTGCTGGCGGTGCAGTTCGTGAATGCCGTGGCCGGCGCAGCCACCATCCTGCCTATCTACCTTTGTACGCAGCATATCTTCCAGAACGTGCGGACGGCGCGGCTGACGGCACTGCTGGTGGCTTTCTTCCCGTCGTTGATCTTGTGGTCATCGCAAGGGTTGAAGGACGCGCCGATCATCTTTTTGTTGGCGGTGGTGATGTTGGCTACGCTCAAACTGGGCGAGCGCTTGAGCGTGAAGTATTTTGCCGTGCTGCTGGCGGCGCTGCTGGGTTTGTTGAGTCTGCGCTTCTATATCTTTTACATGGTCGCCGCCGCCGCCGCCGGCGCGTTCCTCATCGGGATGCGGCCCGTGTCGGCGCAGAATCTCGCGCGGCAGTTCGTCATCATCGTGTGCGTCGGGCTGGCCCTCACGCAATTCGGCGTCTTGTCGCGCGCCGGCGAGCAGTTCCAGACCTACGGCAGTCTCGATGCGGTACAACGCTCCCGGTTAGATCAAGCGCGGAGCGCGGAGTCAGGCTTCGGCAAAGACGTGGATGTGTCGACGACGGGCGGAGCCTTGAGCGCCATCCCGCTGGGGCTGGTCTATCTGTTGTTCGCGCCGTTTCCCTGGCAATTGACGAACCTGCGGCAAGCCATCACGTTGCCGGAGATGTTGCTCTGGTGGAGCATGTTTCCGCTCTTGGTGCTGGGCTTGTGGTTCACGTTGAAATACCGGCTGCGGCAGGCCTTGCCGATCTTGTTGTTCACGACGATGCTGACGTTGGCGTATTCGATTTTTCAGGGGAATGTGGGCACGGCGTACCGGCAGC
>JBBQGM010000079.1:0-24274 GCA_038322995.1 Pyrinomonadales bacterium | reverse complement strand
CCCGCGCCGCGCGTAGAGATTCCTCGTAGCGCGTCAGGTTCGCCTCGACTTCTTTCAACGTCCCCGCCGCCGCGCCCGTCCCCGCGCGGGCCCGCGCCTCGCGCTCGGCCCGAATGCGATTGATCGGGCGGAACAGCGTCTTGTTCAGCACATAGACCATCAAGATGATGATGGCGATATGCAGGAACACCGTCCCATCGGGCACGAGTTGAATTGAGCCTTCGGCCAGGGCCAGACAGATCATAACGCGTCAGCTTCTCGGTGGAATCGGGCTTGCTTACTACAGGTGACTAAAACTGTGTGCCTTAAAAGAAAGTTAATCTAGCACGCGATTTTACAGCCGGTCAAGGAAGGCGCTCGCGCTATCAGCCACCTGACACGTGACGGCCGCGCCCGACTGTGCGCGCCGTGGGCCGATGCCGACTTGGGGTTGACCGGATGCGGGCTTCTGCGCTAAACACGCGGGCAACGTGCCGTGCTAAATCGACACTTACAACTTTGGGACAGATGAAAACATGATCCACGAAGACACACGAACCGACACTAAACAAAAAACACGAAACGCTGTGTATTTGACTTCGTGTGGGTTCGTGTGTCTTCGTGGATAGCTTTTTTCATGTCCCAATCTCGCAAGGTCGGATTTAGAGTTGCACCGACATAAGCTCTTCTCTGTTTAGCCTCCGACTTGCGGGAGGACAAATCAGCATGCCTGAGCCAACTAAAAGCGTGAACCAGATTTTCATCTCCTATCGCCGCGAAGATAGTCCCGACGCAACCGGGCGCATCTACGACCGCCTCGTCCAGCGTTTCGGCAAAGCGGCCATCTTCAAAGACGTTGACTCGATCCCGCTCGGCATCAACTTCAAGCAGCATCTTGATTCGGTGGTGAAAGAATGCGCCGTGGTGCTGGTCGTGATCGGCAAGTATTGGCTGGAAGCGACCGGCGAGTCGGGCAAGCGGCGACTGGATGATGCACGCGACTTTGTGCGTATCGAGATCGAGTCCGCCTTACGGCGCAGCATCCCGGTGATCCCGCTGCTCGTGCAAAGCGCAGCGATGCCGGAGGACACGAAACTGCCGGAGACGCTGCAAGAGTTGGCATATCGCAACGGGATGACCATCGGCCGTGATCCACATTTTCACACGGACGTAGATCGTCTCATCAAGCATCTGGAAAATTATTTCGCCAGCGTGTCAGAGCAAGAGCAATCACACGCGCCGGCCCATCCCACTCCGCCCCCCGTGCCGCCGTTCGCCGAGGTTAATCCGGCAGAAGCCGAACGCCGACCGCGCGTAGAAAAAGACGCTCAACGCCAAGCGCCCGCACGCCCTTATGCCAAGGAAAAGGCAGATAAACAGCGCGCAGTAGAAGCGGCATCGCCGAAGCGCAAAGACGTAGAGGACGAAATTGAGAAAGAGGAGGCGTACGCTGCGACTGCCCGCTCCCCGCAAGGCATTCAAACAACCGAGAGGCGCGGTCTGGTGTTACCGATCTCAATAACTCTCGGTATATCTGCCAGCATCATTTTGGTAACCGTTTACGGAGATTTGGGGATCGGGCCGGTGACCCTTGCAGCCGTACTCGGCGGGTTGCTTACCTTCGCATTGATCTTCTGCATAGCCCGCGTCCTTATCTATCTCTTAGAGAATTGACCATCTCATTCGGCGTATCTGCCTGTTCAACCCTTCCGCTGGCCAAGCGCGACGGCGCGCTGATATGCAGCATAGACGGCTTTCGAGAGGACTGTGCGCAAGCTGCCTTTCTCCATCTGGTAGATCGCTTCGGCCGACGTGCCGCCGGGCGATGTGACCATATTGCGCAATTCGGCCGGGTGCTTGTGCGACTCCTGCGCGAAGAGCGTCGCGCCGAGCATCGTCTGGATGACAAGCTCGCGTGCGACTTCGCGCGAGAAGCCCATGTGGACGCCCGCGTCCACGAGCGCCTCCATGACGAGGAAGATGT
The DNA here is from genome assembly GCA_038322995.1 of Pyrinomonadales bacterium. Taxonomy (GTDB): domain Bacteria; phylum Acidobacteriota; class Blastocatellia; order Pyrinomonadales; family Pyrinomonadaceae; genus QHXQ01. The sequence continues at coordinate 22,311 of JBBQGM010000079.1, read as the reverse complement.
AAGTCGGCCCGGTCGCGCTCAAGGCGGTCGCCATGTCGATCTGCCGCTCCTCCGCGACGCGCATCTCGCGCCCCAACGCGCCGAGCATCGCGCGCACCTGCTCAGCTTGCGTGTCGCTCACCTGCGCGGTCGTCGTCCAGACAGTCATGCCCGCGCCGATCTGCGCGGGAGTGTTCGGCATCGCGCGCACCACCGCCGGATGCAGCAACTCGCCCGCGATGGTCTCCAACCGCGCGCCCGCGATGATCGAAACGACGAGTTGTTCCGCCCGCACCGACTCTTTCAACTCTTGCAACACGCCAAGCAACTTCTGCGGCTTGACTGCCAACACCACGATTGCGCCTTGCGCCGCCGCGCGGTTGCTCTCGACCACACTGATGCCGTAACGCGCCGCCAACTCTGCCCGCCGGCCGGAGCGCGGATGGCTGCCCGTCACCTGCGCGGGCGGCACCAACTGCTGCTTGAGCAGCCCCGCGATCATCGCCTCGGCCATCACACCCACGCCGACAAAAGACACCGGCACATCCGCGAGCGGATTCGCGCGCTGCTTCAATTCATTTGTGGCAAGTTGTTGCACGATGCCGCGAGCATAGCGCAGCCGTCGGCAGATGCGCTACCCTAACGCGCGGAAGGGTTCTAAATCGAAACGCACAAGATCGGGACAGACAAAAAGGCATGATCCACGAACCCACACGAAACAAAGACAAGCACCAACCAGTGCCTAGCTTCGTGTCGGTTCGTGTGATTTCGTGGATCGCTTTTCCCGCGTGCCAAGCTCATAAGTTTTGATTTAGGGATACACGATGACGATTGACGAACAACTTGTTTACCTGCGCAAAGGCGCGACGGAGATCATCCGCGAAGACGATTTGCGCGCGAAACTAGAGCAGAGCGCGCGGACGGGCCGGCCCTTGCGCGTAAAACTCGGCGCTGATCCGACCGCGCCCGACATACACCTCGGCCACACGGTCGTGCTGCGCAAGCTGCGCGCGTTTCAAGAACTCGGACACACAGTCATCTTCTTGATCGGCGACTTCACGGGCCTCATCGGCGATCCGTCGGGCAAGTCCGCGACGCGCCCGCAACTCACGCGCGCGGAGATCAACGCGAACGCTGAAACTTACAAGACGCAAATTTTCAAGCTGCTCGATCCCGCCCAGACCGAAATCCGGTTCAACTCCGAATGGATGGACAAACTCGGCGCGGAAGGCTTCATCCACTTGGCCGCGCGCGTCACGGTCAAACAAATTTTGGAGCGCGACGACTTTCAGAAACGGCTCGCGGAGGAAAAGCCCATCGCGCTCCACGAACTGCTCTACCCGCTCGTGCAGGCTTACGACTCGGTCGCGCTCAACGCCGATGTCGAACTGGGCGGCAATGATCAAAAATTCAACCTGCTCATGGCGCGTAACCTGCAACGCGAGTACGCGCAAGCCGCGCAGGTCTGCGTCATCATGCCCTTGCTCGAAGGCACGGACGGCGTCCACAAGATGTCGAAAAGCTTGGACAACTACATCGGCATCAACGAGTCGCCCGACGAGATGTTCGGCAAGGTCATGTCCATCTCGGACGAACTGATGTGGCGTTACTATGAACTCTGCACCAATGCGACGCCGCCGGAGATAGCAACGCTACGCGCGGCGACGGAAACCGGCACGCGCAATCCACGCGATCTTAAAGCGGAGTTGGCGCAACACATCATCACGGATTTCCATTCGGCGGAAGCAGCCCGCGCGGCAGCAGCCGAATTTGAGCGCCGCTTCAAATGGAAAGAAGTGCCGGTTGATGTAGAAGAGCGCCCCGTTGCGTGTGGCGCTTGGAAGTTGCCGCGCCTGCTTGTCGCCGGCGGACTGGCTTCATCCATCGCGGAAGGGCGGCGACTGCTCCAGCAGGGCGGCGTGCGCGTTAATGGCCAACAACGCCAGAGCAAAGATACGGACGTTGCATTGTCGCCCGGTGAGTCGATCTTGTTGCAAGTCGGCAAGCGCCACTTCATGCGTGTTACCCCGGTCGAGGAAATAATCGAGCGCAGCCCGGTAGATTCAGACATGCTCGCCTCCGTGGGTTATTGTTCAGCCACGCGCACGCTCGAAGTCGAGTTTAAGCACGGCGGCGTTTATCGTTACTACAATGTGCCTAGTTACGAGTTTGAAGCACTGAGCAAGGCTGAGTCTTACGGCACATATTTTAACGACAACATCAAGCAGGGCGCATATAACTACGTCCAAATAGAAGAGCGGCGGCGGGAAGAACCGACAGACGGCTAAGGCTTAAACAAGCGGGCAGGTAAGGGTGGAGCTTATACCGAAACAACCTGACGAAGAATGATTCGTCGCGCCGGAGGTACTTGCTTACGCAACGTAGCGCGGCGCGCTTTGCTCAACAGGCTACTTACGGTTTCTGGCTGGGACTGTGCAAGTGCTTCGTCGTGTCTTCGGTGACGCTGAAGTTAGCGGGCACAAATTCGGCGGTGTCGGCGGCGGGCAGGAGCGGCGACGCGGCGTTTTGCCTTAGCGCGTCGGCATTGTTATTAGCGCGTAGTTCACGCTCGCGTGCGGCGACGAGTTTTTTGCTGACCACGATCCCGTTAATCAATAGGGCAAGTCCGATCATAAAAGGGATCACACCGGCGATCCAGATACGGCTGAGAATCTCCGCCGTATCGTGCGGCACTTTGCCGCCCAGCACGATGCCTTCCATAAAGACAGCGAGGAAGATCATCAACGCGATGCCGATGGCGCTGACGATGACGCCGGCTTTGATCTCGTTATAGCGTTTTACCTCCGGCGTGATGCCGCGCTGCGCTTCAAGTTCCCGCTCGCGCCGGCTGCGCTCGCTCTCGGAGAGAAACATCTCGGCAACCCACGTCTTGCTCCAATCAATCTTGCCGCCCGGCTCGCGCGTCGCGACGGCCTGCCGCACCGCGTGCAAGTTCGCGCCACAGACTTTGCAGAAGCGCAGATCATCGTTTTGGTTAGTGCCGCATTGCGGACAGAACATTTGCCGGACTCCTCTTTTAGCGTTTCCCCGTAGTACGGTTATTATAGTTTGCGGGTTCTTACTTTAGACAGTAGAGCGCGCTGGTAGGCTGCTATGGAATTCACGCCGGAAAAACATGAGGACGAAGCGGCCGCCGCGCAAGAGTTGCGCGATCAGTTTAACGAAGCGCGGCGCGCGTTTGTTGCCGGCTTGCCGTTACCGCCGCCGACGGAGATCGCGGCGGAGTTGGAGCGGCTCGGTTACAAGGGACAGGACGAACAGCGCCGGGCGCTCGCGCTCATGGCGTACCGGCACGTGCGCCGGCTGAAGCGGATTCACGTCGAGGGTGTAGACGCGCGCGCTCTGCCGCCGAAGCAGAACATGTTGCTCATCGGGCCGACTGGCTGCGGCAAAACATTCCTCGTCGAGTTGCTGTTCCGCAGCTTCTTCAAACTCCCGACGGTCGTCGTGGACATCACGAGTTTCACTGAAGCGGGCTATGTCGGCGACGACGTGCGCACGATCCTAACGCGCCTGATCGCGGCGGCCGACGACGACCCGTACATCGCCGAGTGCGGCATCATCTGTCTCGACGAGTTCGACAAACTCGCCTCCGCCGGCAGCAGTGCGCGCTTCGCCGGACAGGGCACGACGAAAGACGTGTCGGGCTATGGCGTGCAGCGCGAGTTGCTGGCGATGTTGGAGAACTCCGTCGTGTCTGTGCCGATGGATTATGGCTTTTCCGCGTTCGGCCAACGCGCCGAAGTGGCGACGCGCGACATTCCCTTCATCGCCTGCGGCGCATTCTCCGGGCTTGACGAACTGCTGCGCGAACGGCGTGCCGACATCGGCTTCCGCACCGCGTCTGATGCGGAACGGGACGCGCTCACGCTCGACGAGGTCGGCATCTTTCAGAAGTTCGGCTTCCTGCCTGAACTGATCGGCCGCTTCGCGCGCGTCGTCACCTTCCCGCCGCTGCCGCGCGCGACCTTGCGCCTCATCCTCTGCGCGAACGTACTACCGCAATTCCAACACGAGTTTCGCGGCGAGGGGTTGCAACTGACCGTCACCGACGCTGCCATCGAGCACATTATCACGCGCAGCGAACGACGCGGCACGGGCGCACGCGGACTACAGACTGAATTGGTGGGGGCGGTCGAGCGCGCCGCGTTCGACACGTTCGCGCGCACAACGAACGCCGAAGTGATCATTGATGTGCAGGGCGGGCGATTGGCCAGTGAGGTGCGCAAGGTTTGTTAACGCATCGTTAGGTTTGAGTGTTCATGTCGGCAGCGATTCCTACAGACGAGACGTTGATCATCGAGACGCCGGAGCGTGTGCCGCTGCACTTCGCGCTGGCGTCCATCGGCAATCGCTTTCTCGCGTGCGCGCTTGATCACGGGCTGCAACTGTTGGCCATGCTCTTGCTCGTCATCGTGCTGCAATGGTCGGGGCTGCTCGCGCACTTCGGCGACCACTTAGCGGAAGCGCCGAAGTGGGTAACGGCGCTGTTGATCATCGCGGTCTTTCTGATCTGGTCGGGCTACTTCGCTTTGTTCGAGTGGTTGTGGAACGGGCAGACGCCGGGCAAGCTCTGGTTGAAACTGCGCGTTATCCGCGAGGACGGCCGCCCCATTACATTTTGGGAAGCGGGCGCGCGGAATCTCTTGCGCCTCTTCGATATGATGCCGGCCCCGTTCTACTCGGTCGGGTTGGTCGCGGTCTTTGCCAGCCCACGCGATCAGCGCGTCGGCGATTTCGTCGCGGGCACGGTCGTCGTGCGCGAGCGCGCGGATCAAGCGCCAACCTTCGCCGAAGTCTTCAACGCGCCGACGAGCGATGCGGCCCTGCGTCGTTCGTTCAAGCCCATGCCGTTTTTCGCCGACGTACACCGCCTGGCCGCGCCGGAGATCGAAGTGATCGAAGCCTTCCTGCGCCGCCGGTGGGACTTAACCGACGGCCCGCGCCAATGGATGGCCTGGCGCATCGCCACGCCGCTCCTTTACAAGCTGCAACCCGAATTCGATCCCGCGCAATTCACCTACGAAGCCTTCCTCGAAGAACTGCTCCACCGCTATCGCGCGCTGCACAAGTTCAGCGACTAACCATCAACTTCCGTTTAAAGCAAAAGGCTACAAGCTAACGGCTAATTGCGGCCAACTTCCGTATAAATAATTTTCTTGACCGCCATGAAGTTACAAGCGTAAGCTGCCGGTGTTTCCCTTAACCGATGTTCGTTGCCGGGCTGCACCCACCCGCCAACCCTCATCTCGCAGTTCCCGAACTTTTGCAGGGCGCTAATCCACGTCGCTGCGAAACCACACACGTAGGAGGAACCCATGCATCTATTTTCCAGCCTCAAGAAACCGTTTGTCTTTGCCGCCTTAACGGTGGCCCTACTGCTCGCCAGCGCGTTCCTACCGTCGCGTGCCAGTCGAGTTAATGCCACAGCGGCGTATGTCAGGTACTCCGAGGAAATCACCTACTACAGTGATCCGGGCCACACCAACTACGTGGGCACCCTAACGACCTACTGTAATGGGCGGAGTACGCTGACGGGCACCATCACGTCGTACCATACCGAGGAAGTGCTTGATGTTTGTTGCTACGGCGTACCCTGTTAACTGCCAGCCCAGCCGGCGGCTGGCGTAAGCTGCCCATACGACAGGGGCAGCACGCACACCGACCGCCGGGCTTGGCTTAAGTGGCCCACGGGCTACCACTGTCCATAGCTTGAGAGGCGGCCCGAGCCTGAATCCGGCCGCCTATTTTTATAGCCGCCACGCCAGGGGCTTGCGCGCACGTAACGCAGGCCAAAGAACTGCCCGGCTTGAGCGCGCATGTCGTGCTCCGCTCTTAAATTGACGCTCAATTTATCGTCTGCTACTCTCGCCTGTTCTCCCTGCGGTCAGAATCTTATCTGTGAGGTTAAGTTAACAATCATGGCTCGTGACGTGTTTATTTTAGGCGGCAAGCGTACGCCGATGACGCAGTATGTCGGCGCGTTGAAGGATGTGAAGGCGATTGACCTGGCGGCGACGGCTGCGCGCGGCGCACTGACAGCAACAGGCATGGCGGCCGAAGAGATCGATCACACGATTATCGGCAACGCTTTGCAAACTTCTGGTGATGCGATCTATGGCGCGCGGCATGTCGCATTGAAAGCAGGCGTGCCGGCGGACAGGCCGGCGCTCACGGTCAACCGGTTGTGCGGCAGCGGCATTCAGTCCATCGTGTCGGGCGCGCAACTGATTCAGTTGGATGAAGCGCGCACCGCGCTTGTCGGCGGCATGGAATCAATGTCGATGGCCCCGCACGTTATTTACGGCGCACGCGCGGGCTTCGCGCTTGGACAGGGCAAACTCGAAGACAGTCTGATGGTCGCGCTCTTGGATACTTACTGCAACACGACGATGGCCGGCACGGCCGAGAATCTTGCGCGACGCTACGAAATCTCGCGCGTGGCGCAGGACGAGTACGCGCTACGCTCGCAACAAGAGGCGAAACGCGCGCAAGCCGCCGGTGTCTTTGCTGAAGAGATCACGCCGGTTGAAGTCAAGACGCGCAAGGGCGTGAAGGTCGTGGAGGCGGACGATCACTTGCGCCCGGAGACGACGCTTGAAGTGTTGGCGAAACTGCCGACCGCGTTCAGCAAGGACGGCTTCGTCACGGCCGGTAACGCATCGGGCATCGTGGACGGCGCGGCCGCGCTCGTCATCGCGGGCGAGGAATACGTGCGTGAACATAACGCGCAACCGCTCGGCCGCATTGTCAGTTGGGCCTACGCGGGCGTCGAGCCGGACGTGATGGGCATCGGGCCTGTGCCCGCGACACGCAAGGCGTTGGAGAAGGCCGGACTGACGCTCGATCAAATTGATCTCGTCGAAGTCAACGAAGCCTTTGCCGGCCAATATCTCGCGGTTGAGAAAGAACTCGGCCTTGATCGCACTCGCACGAACGTCAACGGCGGCGCAATCGCGCTCGGTCATCCGCTCGGCGCGACGGGCACGCGCATCGTGCTCACGTTGTTAATGGAACTGAAGCGGCGCAAGGCACGCTACGGTCTCGCCACCGCCTGCATCGGCGGCGGCCAAGGCATCGCCATGATCGTCGAGCGTGTGTGACGGCTGTAAGAGCTTCACAGCACCACGAAGGCCCGAAGGCCACAAAGAAGCATAAGCTCTTCTTTGTGGCCTTCGGGCCTTCGTGGTGCGTATTATTCGCCGCGTTAACGCTTTGCCGGCCAAGTTATTTCAAGGTGACCGCGCTGGTGGCCGCGCCGCCGAAGCTGCTGCGGACGGTGATGTTCTGCGGATTCGTTGCCGAGTTTAGTTGCCCGCTATATTTCCCGCCGCCGTTGTTAGTCAGCGTGCCGATGAGTTGTCCGCTTGCGGTGACGAAGGCTTGCAGCGTCGCGTTGGTGCGCGTGCTGGTCGCTTCGACGCGCAAGGTGCGATTTGAGGCGGTGTATTCGGCGCGTTGAATGTTGACCGTGTCGCCGGCGGGCGTGACGGTGAGCGTCGCCGAGCGCGAAATACCGTTCAAGGTCGCGCTGATCGTCGCGTTGAATGTTGAAGAAACCGAGGTGGTATTGACCGTGAAGGTCGCACTGGTCGCGCCCGCCGGGACGGTGACGCTGGTCGGCACGGTCACGATGGGCGCGCTGCTGCTGGCCAGCGTGACGGTCGTGGACAACGAGGCGGCGGCGCTCAGCGTGACCGTGCCTTGCGCCGTGCTGCCGCCCGCGACGCTTGCCGGGTTCAACGTTAAGGCAGACAGCACGGGCGCGGTCGTCGCCGGGGGCGTGACAGTTAAGAGCGCGCTTTGCGTCGAGTTGCCGAACGTCGCAGTGATGGTGACTTGCGTCGGCGCGGAAACGGGCGCGGCGATGAAGTTGACAAGCACGCTGTTCTGCGTCGAAGAGAAGATGCGCGTGGAACGCGGCAGGGTGACGACATCAGGGCGGCTGCTCGTGAGCATGATCGTCGCGCCTTCGGCCGGCGCATTGGCGGCTAGCGTGATGAGCGCCTGCACCGCTTGATTGTTGCCGCCGACAATCGTCTGCGGCGTTAATGTGACCGATGCAATCGGCACGGGCTGCGATGGCGCGTTGATAGTCAGCACCGCACTCTTCGTCACGCCGCCGTAACTCGCGCTGACGTTGACGGGCGTGGTCGTGCCCGTCGTCGTGGTTTGCATCGGGAAACTCGCGTTCGTCTGCCCGGCCGGAATCGTGACGCTCGGCGGCATTGAGACGAGCGCCGAATTGTCGTTGAATAGGGTGACGAACGCGCCGCCCGCAGGCGCGACGTAGCCGGTCGCCAGTGTCACTACGCCGGTCGTGTCGTCGCCGCCGAATATACTCGCAGGTTGCAGCGCCAGCGCACCGACGGCGCTGGGTTCGGTGGGCGGCGTGACCTGCAACGTTACACTGCGGCGACCGAGACTTTTATTATTGGCGGTGATGGTGACGGTCTGCGGCGTGGTCACTTGCGTCGTATTTATGATGAAGCGCAAGTTCGTCATGCCGCCCACGATGCCTAATGGCAAAGTAGTGCTATTCGAGGGGACGAAGACAACGGCCGGGTTGCTGCTCGTCACGGTGAACGTCGTCAAACCTGTGGGCGCAACCGCGCCCGGCGCGAGCGTGATGTTAGCTTGCGTGCTTGTGCCGCCGACGACACTCGTCGGCGTCAGGCTCATTGTGCCGAGCGCGAGCCGTGCCGGGGCGACGCCGGTGGTGTTCATCGCTACGAGCGTGCCATTCGTTGAACCGCCCATGTTGCTGGTGTAACCCACGACGACATCCGGTTTGCTGTCGCCGTTCAGATCCGCGACGAGGGGATTGCGCCCCGACAGCCCGACCCGGCCGTTGGCGGGCACGATGTAGCGTGCGACCGGTTGAAATGTGCCGTCGCCGTTGCCGTATAAAATGCCGAACACGCTCAAGTCAAGGCCGCCTTCGCAGCAGAAACTGTGGCCCAAGACGATGTCCTGTCGGCCGTCGCGGTTGATATCGCCGAGCGTGAGCGTCGATTGTCTTTGCTGCCGCGCGTCCACGATGAGCGCGGGCGCGCCGAACGTGCCGTCGCCGATGCCGAGCAAGATCGCGGTTGAGCTATCGGCATCAACTGCCACCGCTAAATCCTGAATCGTGTCGCCGTTGAAATCGCCGACGGCGACATCTGTATTGACGGTGAACTGGTGAATCACGATGGGCGGCAGTTGGCGAAAAGTGCCGTCGCCGAGCCCGAGCAAGGTGAAAACTTTGCCGGCCATAGCAGTGACGGACACATCCACGAAACCGTCGCGGTTGAAGTCGCCGACCGCGAGTTTGGTCGGGCCAGGCCCGACCTCAATCGGCTGCGGCGGGGCGAATGTGCCGTCGCCGTTGCCGGTAAAGAGCCTCACGGTGCGCGTGACGACACACCCCGAACTGCAATCAACTTCATCCGTGGTCATCAAATCGAGCCGGCCATCGCGGTTAAAATCGGCGGTGACGAGCGCGGTCGGTGTGCCGCCAGAGTTGGTCGAGAATTTTGTGGCCTGCGCAAACGTGCCATCGCCGTTGCTCAATAGCACCGCGATTTGATTCGGCGCGTTCAGGGAAACGGCGAGGTCGAGTTTCGCGTCGTTGTTGAAGTCGCCCTTGACGATGCTTTGCGGGGTGCCTGTGAACCCAACGGCCAGCGGATATTTGCCGGCCGATTGAAACGTGCCGTCACCCGTGCCCAGCAACACCTCAAGGTCTAGCCCGACGACGGCGAGATCAAGCTTACCGTCGTTATTGAAATCAGCGGCGGTCTGATACACCCCGTTCGTCGCCTCTTGCCGGCCGCTGAACGTGACGGTCTGCGCCGTCGCGCGCGTGTCGCACAGCGCAGTACATAGAATGATGAGCAGGGTGAACAGAGTTGTGCGGGCAAAGCTTCGTGCAGACGTATACGTCATGATGTTTCTCCGGCTAGTAGGCTGATGGGGTGCAAGTTATGGACATGAGCAGGGGGCTAACGTTTGGTTCACGCTCGCGTCGTCAATGTGGTCGCACTATCAAGGGCTACTCATGCGACCACCCCGGACAGCCTCCCTCCTCTCAGGAGACCGCCGGGGCGGTCGACGTTTGCGCCACGATTGTTTCCCCCCTCTTGGCGCAAATCTGAACCTGTTCCGGTGCGCGCGCGGCACTGCGAGTAAACTTCAAACATCCGACCCGGCCGCGCCGTTTGCGACACGCATTTACATTTCAAGCTTCGTGCCACATCTATGCAGAACACTAAACAACGCACATTTCCCGTTAAAACAAAGGTGATCTGCGGTGGCCTACATGTTTGCCCTCCGTTCGCACACCTACGCCTGCGCTTGATACCTGCTTCGCAGTCAGCGTTGTTGTAAACGCGCTCCACCCGCCCGCGCCGCACACAAACGCGAGCGTTCAAGCGCGTGTGTGTAGGAAGTAACGTGTGTGTAGGAAGTAGCGCCAAAGGCGGCTTTGCCTAACAGAACGGTTTAGAGGACGTGCCGTTGGGCAAGATGCTGTTCTGTTGGGCAAGTTTTTTGCTGAAAATTATGTTCGGTGGCGGACTGACGAGCGGTAGCAAACAGGGCTAGAATTACGATATTGGTGATGAAACAAAGGGGATTGCGCAGTTCGAAGGGGGAAACTAGGGCTGCGTAACTGAGCGGTGGGATTGATGAGTCACCCCGCCGCTTTTGCTTTGGGCGGGAGATAGTGTTCTGTTGCGCAAGCAATCTTCTGTTGGGCAAAAGCCTTCCGTTAGGCAAAGCCGCCAAAGGCGTGCGCGTTGGGCGCGGGGCCGGAGCAGCGGCCGGGGCAGTCAAGATTGGGCGGCGGGGCTTGCTTACGGGGTCTGTATGTAGTATTTAACTGCGCCGTAATTGGGCCGTAAGACTCGCGTAAGCCACGGTTGTTATGGTATAAGTTTGCAGGCGCGTAAGCAGTCTTTATTATTACCCGCAAGGTAAAATCACAAAACATCTTCGGGCAGGGTTAACCGCTCCGGTCGGCAGCGGCCCGAATCAGCAACAACAATAGAAAGTAGAAAAGGACGAACTATGTCGAATACACCCCTACTCCGATCAGCCTGCGCGCTGATGCTTGTGGTGTTTTGTCTGGGCTTTGGCTTCGTTAATGCCAAGGCCCAAGCACAGGCCGCTGGCGGTCAGATCGCCGGTACGGTCAAAGACCCACAAGGCGCGGCCGTTGCCAATGCAACGGTGACCGTCACTAACCCGGCGAATGGCTTTTCGCAAACGTTCACGACGAACGATACCGGCGAGTTCACCGCCACCAACATCCAGTCGGGCGACTACACCGTCGAGGTGACGGCCGCCGGCTTCGGTAAGTCCACGCAGACCGGCTATAAGGTGGAGGTGGGGTCGGCCCTCACGGCCAATGTCGTGCTGAGCGTGCAGGCCGTGACCGAAGTAGTGACCGTGACGGCCGCCAGCGTGGACACGACGCAGGTGCAGTCAACCACCAACCTCAATGACGTATCGATCAGCAAGCTGCCGATCAACGGTCGCCGCTTTCAGGACTTCGTCCAGGCGACGCCCACGGCCCTAATCGATCCGCAACGCGGACAAATCTCGCTCGTCGGCCAACGCGGCATCAATGGCAACGTGCAGATCGATGGCGGAGATTACAACAACCCGTTCTTCGGCGGTCTGCGCGGCGGCGAGCGCTCCAACCAAGCCTTCACCATTCCGCAGGGCGCGGTGAAGGAGTTTCAGGTTGTGGCTTCAGGCTATAACGCAGAATTCGGTCGCTCGACCGGCGGCATCATCAGCGTCGTGACGAAGTCGGGCACGAACGACTTCCACGGCGATGCTTTCTACGTTGACCGGCCGCGCAACATGGCGCACAAGAACGCCTTCGGTCAGGTCGCGTCGCCGACACAACAACAGTTTGGCGGCTCCTTCGGCGGCCCGCTCTTCGTGCCGCATTTTGGCGAGGGCGGCCCGGGTTTCACTGACGGCAAGGACAAGGCTTTCTTCTTCGTCGCCTACGAGCAGCAGAAACTGCAACAGACGCGCGCCGTCCTTTTTAATACCTTGCGGGGCACGGGCCTGACCACCGGCACGATTGCGAGCGGCATCAACGAGGCGTTCAACTTCGCGCTCGGGCTGGAAGGCCCGTACCAGCAGACCAACAACGCCAAAGTTTTTCTGACGCGCTTCGACTTCAACATCAACCAGAAGAATCAAGCCAGCGTCCGCTACAACTACAGCACCAACACGGCGCTGAACTCGGTGACGGCGGGCACATCGCTCTCGCCGACGACCAACAGCGCCGTCTCCAATAACGGTACTGAAGGCGACAAGTCGAACACGGTCGTCGGGCAGTTGACCACGTTCTTTAGCCCCAAGGTCGTCAACGAATTTCGCGCGCAGTATTCCGTCGAGAACCGCCCCCGGTTGCCGAATGAACAGTCGCCGGAACTGCGGGCCAACTTCGGCCTTTTCGGCACGGTTAATTTCCTGCCCACGACCGAATCGGACTCGCGCAAACAGTTCGCCGACAATCTGACCAATATTCGGGGGTCGCACACGATCAAGTTCGGCGGTGAACTTAACTTGGCGAAGGCGAGTCAGGTGTTCGCCTTCCGGCAGTTCGGCAGCTTCACCTTTATCAATGCGGCTACTGACGCAACAGCCAACATCCGCACGCTCAGAATTCTCTCGGTCGGCGGTAACACCAGCGGGGGCACGTCAAACGGCAACGTCACGGGCACCATCCTCGATCCGATCAACCGCTTCGACGATACGAGCGTGCGCTACACCCGCCAGACCGGCAACGGGCAAGCCGCCTTTACCTCGCCGTCATACGCCTTCTACGCGCAGGATGCATGGCGCATCCGGCCGAATTTCACGTTCAACTACGGACTGCGTTACGAGGCCCAACTCTTTCCCACGCCGCAGACAACTAACACAGCGTTAGTCAACGCTGTGACCAACACGAATCTGCCGCTCGGGCGCGTCAATCCACGTTCGCTGCCCGATCAAAAGAACCAGTGGGCCCCGCGCGCAGGCTTTGCGTGGGATCCGTGGAAGGATGGCAAGGGCGTGATTCGCGGCTTTGGCGGTATCTACTACGCCTTCACGCCGCTCATCACGTTGGCTGCGCCGTTCAATAACTTCCGCACGCCGCCGGGCGACCTCAGTGCGCAGTTGCCCTCGACCAATCTGCCCGCGAGCCTGAACACGGTCTATAAGCAGTTCCTATCCATCGGCATCAACCTGAACAACTTCCCGCTCAATGCGCTGCCGATCCTGACGCTTGCTCAATTCAATCAGATCAACGCGAACGTCGCGGCCGCGGGCGGCACGCTCGCCAATCCGCTGACCGGCTTGCAGGTCGTTTCGGGCAATGACGGCTTGAAGAACCCACGCTCGACACAGTTCGGCTTAGGGGTTGAGCGTGAAGTCGCACGCGGCTTAACCGTCGGCGCGAACTTCGCTTACGTCAACACCGTCCATCTGGACTTCAACCGCGACTACGATCTGCCCGCACCGATCATTCGCCCCGGCGACATGAGCCAGCGGCCGTTCTTCGGCGTCGTTTCGTCCAGCGTGATCGGCGCGCAAAACAGACCCATCGCCGCGCTCGGCAACACCGGCTACGTGCAGGTGCGCGACTCGGCCGCGCGCTCGCTCTATCGCTCGCTGACATTCCGCGGTCAGTTGCGGCGCAAGTTCGGCCAGTTCGATGCCTTCTACACATATGCGAAGAACTACGACACCGACTCGACCGAGCGCAACGCCACCTTCGCGACCTATGAGAACGCCTTCAACTTGCAACCGGAGTACAACTTCAGTTCGCTCGACCGGCGGCACGTAGTCGCCTTCAACACGGTGCTGCATGCGCCGTTCGGCTTCGAGTTTGCCCTGAATAGCCGCTTTCTGACCGGCTCGCCGATTGACGTAAGCGTCAGCGGCATCGTCGCGCCGCTGGGTGCGCGCAATGCTGACGGCACACTCATGACCAACGCGCAATATGCGGCACTGGTCACGATTCAAAGCAGCACGACCGGCGATCTCAATCAGGACACGACCTTCCCCGACCGGCCGTTCATCGCGCCGGGCGTTAGCAGCAAGCGCAACTCTTATCGCAACCGGTCGATCAGGGTCGCGGACATACGCGTGCAACGTAACTTCCGCGTCAGAGAGCGCTTCGAGTTGTCGCCCTCGTTCGAGGTATTCAACGTGCTCGACTTCCAGAACATTCAGTTTGCCTCGACCACAGCGACTAACTACGGCAACCCCGGTATCAACGAACGGACGGGCGCAGTGCTCGGGCCGTCGAACCCGTCCTTCTTGCAGTTGCGCGATGCCGCCGGCAATCTCCGCACCACCAACAGCGCGGCTGCGCCGTTGCAGATTCAACTCGGACTGCGCTTGAAGTTTTAACCTATCTGGTCGCTAACTGTGACCGCACAACAGACGGGCGCGCTTGGCTAAGGCAAGCGCGCCCGTTTTCTTTTATCCATCGCGTGTTCTAAGACAGAGCGAAGACACGTCATCGTTTGTACGGAAACTGACTTGAGTGCGCCGGCCGTGGGCCCGGCAATAATGAGGGCAATCCGCGTGCATCGCTTTCTTTCACAACCACTTCTCCGGCCAAGAGCGCCGGCCGTTGCGGGCCTCAACAGGCTGGCATGAACGTTGCCCTGCTTTTGTCTAGCGAAACCAACGCGGGCGCGCGTTGATAACTTGTGGCGCGTACTAGGTTGATAACTTGTGGCGCGTACTAGCTAGTTGCATAGGAGGCAATGAACATGGGCATTCCAAACAAAGATGAGGTCGAAGGCAAATTCGATCAGGTCAAAGGCGCGATCAAGGATAAGGTGGGCGAGGTGACGGGCGACCGCGACCTCGAAGCGGAAGGCGAAGCCGACCGGGCCGGCGGCAACGTGCAAGAAGGCTTTGGCACCGCGCGGCGCAAAGTCGGCGAAGCGATCAACGACATCGGTGACAAAATCGGCCGCTGAGGCCGAAAGGTAAGACCGGCATGAAAGCACAAGGAGCGTGCGCTCAAATTGAGCGCACGCTCCTTGTGCCTCATCTCAACTCTGGAACGCGGACTAAATCGAAGCATACCGGAATGGCACAGAGAGCGAAAAACATTTATCCACGAATCCACACGAACTGCTTCGTGCTGCTTCGTGTCGTTTCGTGGATAGCTTTTTCCTGTTGTCCTAATCTTTCGTGGTTTGATTTAGGGCTAAGTTCGTCTGCTAATCCGCCATCCGCACTCTATAGTTACTCCTGCCGTACGTTATCCGCGCCGAGTTCATTCAGCAGTTGTTCGAGTTTGTCGGCGTCCTCCTCTACCTTGGCTTCGATGCCGATCAGAATGCCGCCGCCGCGCAGCCCCGCATCGTAAACTTTAGCGCGATGTTCCGGGATGCCTGCGCCGACGAGCGCGCCGATCAAGCCGCCCGTCGCGCCGCCTGCGCCAAGCCCCGCCAGTGCCGCCACGATAGGGCCGGCGATGACTAAACCAAGGCCCGGCAAGGCGAGGCTCGTGCCCACGGCCGCAATCGCCGCGAGCGTCGCGCCCGCCACGCCGCCGAGCGCGCCGCCTACGGCCGCGCCGTCGCCGGCGCGTGTGCCCGACTCAATTGCAAACTCTTTGCTCTTGGTTGTATCAGACATCAACACGCTGATGTCGTCGCGCGTGTACCCGCGCTTGATGATCGCGTCCACGGCTGCTTCGGCCGCCGTCCGCGTCTTAAAAAGTCCTGTGACAAGTTTCGCCATGATCGTTCTCCTTCGCTTTACATTCGCCTGCGAGGGCATTAAGTGGAAACGCACCCGTTCTGCCGGTTTAATGGCAAACATTGTGCCGACGTGTAAACGCGTGCCGGATTGGACCGAAATCACGTTTATGCTAGCTAAAGCTGCGTGGCGGGTAACAGCCGCAAGGACGTTCGCGTACCGAAGCGAAACGAATCGCGCGCTGTTGTCTTGCTCAATTTCATGCGCGCCCTTAGCATGCACAGCAGCACTTGCTGCCAGCGCCACAAAGGCGCGCAGACATTTCCGTACATCTGCCGGTTAACATTTCAGCACCAGACAAAGGGATAACTGCACATGCTCAAGGCCGTGATCTTCGACATTGATGGGACGCTGGTGGATTCGGTTGACCTGCACGCGCAGGCCTGGCAAGAGTCGTTCAAACACTTCGGGCGCGAGATTCCTTTCGCCGACGTGCGCCAACAGATCGGCAAGGGCGGCGATCAACTGCTACCCGTCTTCTTCACGCAAGCCGAGCTTGCTAAATTCGGTGAAGAGATGGAAGAGTATCGCGGCACTCTCTTCAAGCGCGCATACTTGCCGCGCGTGCGCGCCTTCCCAAAGGTGCGCGCGTTGTTTGAGCGCATCAAGCAAGACGGCACACGCATCGCGCTCGGCTCGTCGGCGAAAGAGGACGAGTTGAAAATTTATAAAGAGATCGCGCGCATCGACGACCTCGTCGAAACAGAGATTTCGGCGGACGATGCTGAAAAATCTAAACCGCATCCGGACATCTTCGAGGCGGCGCTCGCACGCATGAAGGATGTCACGCTCGCCGAAGTGCTTGTCGTCGGCGACACACCTTACGACGCGGAGGCGGCGGGCAAAGCTTCTCTACGCACCATCGGCGTACTCTGCGGCGGCTTCCCCGAAGCGCAACTGCGCGCTGCCGGCTGCATTCGCGTCTATCACGATCCGGCCGACCTGCTTGCGCGTTACGCCGAATCACCGCTGGCCGCGCCTGCGCCCGCTGCGCCCGGCCGCGCTTAGAGTTCTCGTTTGTGCGAATCCTTCAGATCAGTTCAGCGCGCACGTTTGGCGGCGGTGAGCGCCACTTCGCTGATCTCTCTAATGCGCTCACCGCGCGCGGGCACGAAGTTCACGTCGCGCTCGTGCCGGCTTCGGCTCTGCATGACGAACTGAAACTTGCCCCCACAGCCCAACGCATCACGCTGCCGTTACGCAATGCGCTCGACGTGTATAGTGCAACGGCGCTCGCGCGTTTCGTGCGCGCGCAACAGATCGAGATCGTTCACGCGCACGTGGCGCGCGACTATCCGCTCGCCGCCTACGCCGTCCGGCGCAGCAACGCGCGGCTCATCATCACGCGGCATGTGCCGTTCGCGTTGAACCGGCTACACCGCTTCGCGCTCGCCAACGTCGCGCGCGTGATCGCCGTGTCGGGGCCGGTTGCAGAGCAGATGCGCGCCCGTAAGATTTTCCCCGCCGCTAAAATTCGCGTCGTCCCGAACGGTATCAACCTTGCACGCTACGCTGATATTGATCGCGCAACCGCCCGCGCGGAACTTCAGCAACGTTTACAGACGCAGGCCACGCTGTTCGTCGGTACAGTCGGCGAGCTAAGTCCGGTCAAAGGTCAGGACGTGTTCATCCGCGCGGCGGCCAGCGTCATCGAGCGCGGACTGACGAACATCGCGTTCATCGTCGTCGGCACAGACAACGCGCCGGCCGGCGGAACGCGCAAGCAGCTTGAAGCATTGAGCGCGGCGCACAAACTCGAACAACAGGTACACATGCTCGGCCGCGTGGCCGACCTTGCACGGCTCTTGCCCGCACTGGATGCTTACGTCTCCGCCTCGCGTGCGGAGGCTTTTGGGTTGGCGACGGTGGAAGCAATGGCCTGCGGCGTGCCCGTCGTCGCCACGACGACCGATGGCTCGCGCGAGATTGTGACGGATGGCTTGACGGGCCGCCTCGTGCCCGTCGGCGCGCATGAAGCCTTAGCGGCGGCGCTAATCGAACTGCTCAACGATGCAGACCTACGAACCAAGTTGGGCGCGCAGGCCCGCGCCGCCGCACACGCACGCTTCAGTCTCGAACGCATGATCGCGGAGACCGAAGCGATTTATCTTGAAGCATTAAGTTGAAGCAGCAAGCTACGAAGGGTCCGAAAATGCGGTTAGCTGCTTCGGGCCCTTCGTAGCTGGCTGGTTAATTGATACCCATTACGCCGCTTTGTGCGCGGACTGGTGGCGCGGATCATACTCGTGCGCGAGATACTGTCGCGCGATGTACTTGAGCGTGGCCGAGACGTGCTTGCATTCATAGTCGGGCGTGGCGTCGCCGCGATAGATGAAGTCGGCGCAAGTGCAGATCAAATGCCGCGTCTCAGGATTACGGAACAGGTGATAATTATGCGCGGTGTCCGCTTCGGAGAAAGCGATCCAGCCATAAGGCTCAGCGGCGCGCACCTGTATGCGTTCGGAGCGCGCCGCGCGTTGCTCGGCGGGCGAAAAAGTCTCCGCCTTTGTCGGTCTCTTCGTCATCATAATCGTTCCTTTTCGCGTCTCTTTGCGTCTATTAGTTACTGCCGCAGATGCATGTGCAAAGCTGTCGGGCAGCAGGCTATTTAGGGTAATAAAATACCTGGCGTACCATAAATCCGCATTGGTATTTTACCTCACGTAACCCGTCGCGGGTTAATTTTTCGTGCCGCAGCTAGTGGGTCATTTGACATGCTTGTTGCCATTGCTGCGTGATTGTTTGTCGCTGTCGGACTGGGATCCTCACACAAGTGAGGTAGGCTAAGAAAAGTGGACGCCATCAATCGCGGAGGACATCAACCTGTTCGACAACCGGCAATGTCGGCAAGCACGGCTCGGCTACTGTCGCCCGTCGCTTACACGCAACTGTTCAAGTGGCAAAGAACTGCGGCATGAACCGCACATGGCGTCCATTATTGACGACCCACCTCAGTTCAGAAAATCAACCGGATAGCGCACGCCGGTGTCGCGGTTCGGCACGTGGCCCTGGCGGAACAAGCCCGTTGCCTGCACGAGTAAGTTGCGCGCCTTCGCGCGCTTGCCTGCTCTAGTGGCGTGCTGTCTTTTAGTTCGATCATGCTATTCGGTTCCCTGCGCTGTGAATGTCTAACCCGTGCGTAAGCAGAACCCAAGCGCACAGGGCTAACAAGCACGGTCGTGTCTCAAATGTGATGCTAGCTCACGCAGAAGCCAATATTTATAAGGCTTAAAATTAGGTCAGCATCATTTCTGAGACACGACCACAAGCACTAGCTAACTCTTGCGTAAAATTTATTTAAGCGTTAGACTTCCGCGCATGGCTGAAACACTAACCACAAAAGAAGTGGCGGCTCGGCTCGGCGTGTCGCCGGCACGGGTGCGCCAGCTTGTGCTGTCCGGCGAGTTACCGGCTGAGAAGTTCGGGCGCGACCTAATGATTAAAGCGGTCGATTTGAAGCTGGTCGCAGACCGGCCAATGGGCCGCCCGCCGAACGCGCAGCCAGCACAGCCAGCAAAACGGCGCGGGCGGAAGGCAGCTTGAAAGGAACACGCCGCCATTGGCTAATTTCAAAGATTGGGTACTCGGAGCCGCCGCGACAGCCTCTAAGGTCAAGATCATCGAGCGGCAGGTTGGGGACGTGATGATCCTCGACGTGGAGGGGAACATCCTCACCGGCGTAAGTGCGGCCGTCTTGCGGGCCACCATCCGCCGCCTGCTTGCGGCTGGGCATCGGAAGATTTTCCTAAACTTGGCGCGGGTGCGCTGGGTGGACTCGGAAGGCATTGGCGAATTAGTTGCCGCGTTGGTCGCGGTGACGCGCGAAGGCGGTCAGATTAAGCTGCTGAAAGTCAGGGATAAACTCAGAGAACTGCTGCGGATCACCGGGTTGCATACTGTGTTCGACATCTACGATGACGAACTGACGGCCCTGAATGATTACCAATGATGGGAGTAGCCATAAGAGTGCCAACGACTCCTACAACAGCGGGCAAAGCGGCGGCATGAACCGGCGGACAGTAGCAGGACGCAGGCATGGACTCTTGGCTTGACTATTTGGTTATCGCCGCGCCCCTACCGGCCGTTGTGGGGCTGCTTGTGCTGGCCTGGCGCAACCACACGGCCACGAATTGGCTACAGCAGCGCGAGACGCGCAACAGAGAGCGCGCTCGGCAAGCACGGTTGGCTGCACAAGTCGCCGCCTTGGAACGTAAGTCGATCTGGCAGGAGATCGAACAATTGCACACCGAATTCGTGGCGCGCACTGGTTTCGATAGCGAATGGCAGCGCAGCCACGGACAGGACAGTCCCGCAGTAACAGCGCAAGGTGAAAACACGCCCCAAGGCAGCTACAGCCGGTGATAGAGGTTACAGCGAAGCGATAGCGTTCTATCGTTGAGCAGAAAGGCGGCCTAGAGATGAACACGCACAAACTGATCAAGCCCGCCAAGGCGCGCAAGCCTAAGTCCAAGACCAGATTGCTCGGCCCGCCCGAGAAAGTGCCGCCAGGGCCTAAGCCGGCGCGCAAGAGCGGTGACGGGAGAGCAGCCCGATAGAGCACGTTGATAAGCTCGAAGCGTTCGCGGCCGACGTGCGCGCATTTACTAAGTCCGGCCGCACCATCCCCCACGCCGACCGGCTCGACGAAGCATAGGCCGAACTGTCGAACTGAGTTGGTCAAGTTTTTCCTGCCACGACGCTCTCGCTACTTGACTCTTTCTGTTTGAGATTGATTTCTCGCTCAAACTCTTCCAGCATTTTGTAGCCCAATGCCGAGTGCCGTCGCGCCCGGTTGTAATAACCCTCGATGTAGCTGACGGTCTCGCTTCTGGCTCGACTCACATCAGCGAACGCGCCGCCCTCCAACAACTCGGCTTTGTAGCGTGAGAAGAAGCTCTCGGCCTGTGCATTGTTATAACAGGCATCGCGCCGCGACATGTTTTGGCGACATGCCTGCGTGTGCAGCAGTGCGCGGAACTTGGTCGAGACGTACTGGCTACCCTGATCGATCTGGCTGATCGTCCCGCAGTCAACCCCGCCGCCGTTAACCGCTTTAGCGAACGCCTTGATGACCAACTCTTCCGGCCTTCTCGCCGCGACCGGCCAGCCGCTCGCGGACATCTTGCGGGTCGTTATCGCGCAGATTATGACCGACGAAAGCCCGTCCTACTCTTTCGCTAAGTCTGAGTTTGCAGACCATGAAAGCGTGAATCACGGCGCGGGCGAATACGTGCGCGGCGATGCACATATCAACACGTCTGAGTCTGTCCATGCGCTCTTGAAGCGTGGTATCATCGGCACGTACCATCCCGTTAGTAAGTTGCACTTGCACCGCTATCTTTCCGAGTTCGATTTCAGATTCAACAACCGCAAGATTGAAGACGGTGAGCGCACCGTAGAAGCGATTAAAGGTTTTGAGGGCAAGCGGCTAATGTATCGTGACTCGTCGGAAAAGGCTCTCTAAAGACAGGCGAGGGTCACATTATGGCTAAGAAACAGCAAGGTAAAATACGCGAATACCGTTTTAGGATAGAAGCGTATTCCCCTGAGACCATGCCGCTCGGCCGGCTGGCTGAATACTTGGCTGACTTGTCTCTGTTGTTTGGCGAGCCTAATAGCGTTCATTTGATAAAAATCGAGAAAGGCAGCACTGTCGCGGCTGTGCGTGTAGATGCGGAGGCTGAGCCGAAAGTCCGAGAGAATCTTGATGCCGTTGTGCGGAGGGATGCCCCGCCAGAGCGTATGCGCGCGGCTGAAAGCCTTGATGAAAGGCTGAGAAAAGATAACGGGAAAGGGGAGATTATCGGCCCAACCGGCGACAATGTAATTGCCTTTCCCGGCCGGGAACTTGTGCTGCCGCCGACATATGGGCCGTTCAATCAACCGGGATTCATAATCGGAACTCCGATTATGGTCGGCGGCAAGAATGACATGGTGCCCGTCCACATTGAAGACCAACAGGGCGTACCTTACGTGTGCCAAGCGCGGCGCGGCGTGGCGCGCGAAATCGCCCCGTACCTATTCGAGAGTGTTGTCAGGGCTGACGGGCAAGGCAGATGGATGAGACTGCCGACAGGCGAGTGGGAGATGAAGCATTTTACCATTCACAGCGTCAGACTGTTGAAGGATGAACCGCTACGCGATAGCGTTCGCCGGTTGCGCGCGTTGCCGGGCAAGTGGAAGGAAATTGAAGACCCTCTTGGCGAGTTAGATAAGATTCGACACGGCACGGATGGTTAATCAATGGTTCTTTTCGATAACTCATTCCTCACCTTAGTGCTTCATCCAACGTTGAAGCGACCACCGCTTGACCCTGCAACGGGTCGAGTTGTTGAAGCCATTCCTGAGCGTGTAGAATTGCTTCTTGAGACGCTAGAAAAAGACCGGGAAGTCATTAGACCTCTTGCAAAAGTAGCTAAGGGCTGAGTTCAAAGTTGTACAGTCCAGCGATTAGATTGAATCGCAACGAGAAGCGCTTCCTTCGGTTGCGGTAGCGTTCCAACAGGATGCGAAAGATTTTCAAACTCCGAATCA
>JBBQGM010000078.1:0-25027 GCA_038322995.1 Pyrinomonadales bacterium | reverse complement strand
GCTGGAATCTGACCTTACGTCAAAGCCTGGCGCGCTTTGTGCGACGGACTTTGTCATTCTCAAAGTCAGCACAGATGCATGAGGCATGTTTACGTCTCTTCATTCATCGTTACAATAATGATTGCGCGCTCACCCTATTGTGAGCCACTACCGAATTTCCATTGCTGCTAAATTGGCGTCATGGCGGAACGACTACCGAACCGTCCGCGTCCCGCTACGGGGTGAACCTTGAGGCCGCTTGAGAGCCTTGCTCAAGCTTGCCCAAGAAACTCAAGCAAGTCCGCATTAATCACGTCCTTATGCGTCTGACACATGCCATGCGGCAAGCCCGGATAGACCTTCAGGATGGCCCCTTTGACGATCTTTGACGAGAGCAACGCCGAGGCTGCGATGGGCACTATCTGGTCGTCGTCGCCGTGCAGGATGAGCGTCGGCACGTCGAACTTCTTTAAGTCTTCCGTCAGGTCGGTCTCCGAAAACGCCTTGATGCCGAAGTAGGAGGCGGGGAAACCGGCCATGCTCGATTGCAGCCAGAATGATTCGCGCAAGCCTTCGGAGATTTTCGCGCCCGGACGGTTGAAGCTATAGAAGGAGAGGCTCAGGTCTTTCCAGAACTGCGAACGGTCGGCTTGGACGTTCTTCCTGAGGCTGTCAAAGACTTCTACCGGCAAGCCGCCCGGATTGGCAGGCGTCTTGAGCATCAAGGGCGGGATCGCGCTGATGAGCACGGCCTTGGCGACGCGCTCCGTGCCGTGGCGACCGATGTAGCGTGCGACCACACCGCCCCCGGTGGAGTGTCCGACCTGGATCGCATCCTTCAGGTCAAGCGTTTCGACGAGCGCCGCGAGGTCGTCGGCGTAGGTATCGAGATCGTTGCCGCCCCATGTTTGCTCAGAGCGACCATGGCCGCGGCGGTCGCTGGCGATGCAGCGGTAGCCACGCTCGGCCAGAAAGTACATCTGGTCTTCAAAGGCATCCGCCGTCAGCGGCCAGCCGTGGTTGAAGACGACGGGCTGTCCCGTGCCCCAGTCCTTGTAATAAATCTGCGCACCATCTTTGGCCGTGATCATCGTCGTCATTGAAGTCTCTCCTTTTTGTGCTGTGCCTCGCGGCAATGTTGAGCTTTTCGCTTTGCTAATCAGCCACCATGTCTTTGGAGTTGATGTTGGAAATAGCCACGCCAGCTTTCGGGCAACGTCTCGACCCGTACCGCGCGCCGCAGCGTTTCCAGATCGCCCTGTTCAAACGCATACAACCGATTGATGTCGTCCACACTGACGCCATGGCCGTCACGACCGAGCCGCTCAATCTTGTCTCCGGCTTGCACCTCGCCTTCGCGTAAGACCCTGAAATAGAATCCGCTCCGCCGACTCTGAAGGAACCGCTTCAGTATGTCAGCGCGTCCGAACTTGACTGCGAGTTTGGAGCAGGGCACGCGCGGCTGCGTGACCACGACCGCTGCTCCGCCGATAAGAAAGCGGTCGCCGATATTAATGTCACTCTCCAGCAGCCCTTCGGTCGTCAAGTTTTCGCCGAACATCCCGTAAGGCAACGTCATATCCGGCAATTCGTTTCGCCAGTACCCGTAGTGCTCTGCCGGGTATGCGTAGACAGCTTTGTCCGGGCCGCCATGCACAGAGAGATCAGCCTGACGGTCGCCATCAAGGTCGAGCGTGCGCATCATGACCGCGCCCTCGACCGGTTCCTTAAAAATTCCGGTCGTGACGTTTCGGCCCCGCCATGTCACTTCACGCGGCAACCCGACCTGGATGGAAATGAGCTTTATTGCATTCATGGTCACTCCTTTAATCTCGTCGGCAACTCAGACCTGGGCCGCGCCCCCATCTACGAACAGCTCGATGCCGTTGACGTAGCTACTGTCGTCCGAAGCGAGGAAGACCACCGCCTTGGCGATCTCGTCGGGCGTGCCCGCGCGGCCCAGCGGGGTCGTGGCGGCGGCTTGCGCCGTGAACTCCTTGATCTGTTCGTCGCTCAACCCGAGTTCGCTCTTGTAAGCCGGCGTCACGACGGTTCCCGGGCTGATGACATTGACGCGGATCCGTCGGTCTTTCAGGTCAACCGACCACGTCCGCGCGAACGAGCGCAACGCTGCTTTGGTGGCCGCATAGACACTGAAAGCCGGCAAGCCTTTGATTGAGACCATCGACCCATTAATGATAATCGCCGCGCCGTCGGGCATCAGCGGCAACGCCTTCTGCACCGTGAACAGCGTGCCCTTGACGTTGATGTCGAACGTCTGATCAAAGTGCTCCTCGGTGATCTGCCCCAGCGGAGCAAATGCGCCCCGTCCGGCATTGGCGAAGAGGATGTCGAGACGGCCTTTCTGTTCTTTGACGAAAGCGAACAGATGGTCGAGATCAGACAGGCTGGAAACATCGCCGCGAATTAAGGTCGCGTTGGGGCCAAGCTCTTTCACGGCTGCGTCGAGTTCGGTTTGCCGGCGGCCGGTGATGAAAACGAAAGCGCCCTCGGCAATGAACCGCGTCGCGGTCGCGAGTCCAAGCCCGCTGCTGCCGCCGGTGACGAGCGCGATTTTGCCAGCTAGTTTATGTGACATGATTTTCTCCCTTACTGGATTCGCAGAAACCCAAATCTACCTACGCTCGACTGGTGCGGGTGGTTTCACCGCCCACGCTCAAGCTGTCAGGGTCATTGTTCACTTACCCGACCGGGCCGTACTTGATCTTTTGACTTGTTTATCGAGGAAGTTGTTGCTGTATCCGGCGCGTCTACCCAGAGCAGAATCTGCCCCTCCGCGTGCTCTGCCAACATCAACTCCAACCACGCAATGGTGGCGTCCGAGTCCTGCCAGTCAATACAGAAGGTCGCCGTCTCTACTCCCGTCCCCAAATGAATCGCACCGTAGATGTTCTCGGCTTGTTTCTGGCGTGCGCCATCGGCAACTAAGGGTTGCTGGCCCACTGGATTCCAGCGCCGGGAGAGGGTCGCTTCCAAATAAACTTTGCTTTGATCGCCCGCCAACGGCACCACCTTCTCACCGCTGTCAGCATATTTGGCTAAGACTTCTTCTGTTTCCAACACAAAGCGCGCTTGTTCTTGTGCACTGCGGCGAATATAGAGCTTGCGTCCACGCTGGTAACTCCATCCTATCTCAGCCAGCAGTTTCCTGCTTCCGCTTTTGCTGTAGCTGGCAGAGTAATCATCGCGAATCAACTTCCTGATGGCTTTGGCCGTCCATCCACTGCCCAACTTCGTCCCCGGCATCGCTTCCAAAGCGAGTCTCTGCTTGAGACCTGCAAAGTTGTTCCGTCTTTAAGAACCGCTGCTGCTGTTCGCCGCCCCAACCCGGATGATTCTGCAAACCATCGAGTCCCTGCGCCTGGTACAGAGTCACCCATCCGCTGACCGATTCTTCAGCCACAAGGAGAAGGCGTCCGACCTCGCGGTACTGATAGCCTTGCGTCACGAGAATCAAGGCATGGTAACGCTGGCGTTCCGGCAACTTCGTTCGTTTGTCTTTATAGCGCCGACACGCTTGCAGATAATCTTCTTCACTCAGCACACTTGAACTCCGCCCTCACAGTTTCTCCGTTATCGGCATTTTACACTCGTTTCTGATCCACTTCTTGGTGCAGCTTCCATATAGGTTGAGAACTTGTTTAAGTTTATTGCATATCTGCTGAGAATGCGCTTGTGGATTTTTTGCTGGGTGTGCTATCTTCTCCGCCTATGGCTGAGAAGATGTTAAGCGCAAAAGCAATCGCGGAGTTTCATGGCGTAAGTAATTCGACGGCGCGGGGTTGGTTGTTGCGTGGTCGCTTTGCTGGCGCGAAGCTGATCCAGCCTGAGATTGGCGTGTCTTATTGGGTTGCGCCAGAGCGCGAAGTTAAAGCCTTCGTGCCGCCAAAGCCCGGCCCGCTGCCAAAGCAGCCAGCCGACACGACGCGCGACTTGAATGCTGCGTTTAAGCAAGTGACTGAGGCAGGGCGCAAGCCAGCGAAGGGGCGCGGCAGAAAGGCGGCATAAAGCGTGAGCACATCTGAGCAGAGTCAAGACCCGGCGGTGCAGACGATCATCGAATTGGAGCGGCAGCGCTGCGCCGCCTACATCAACCGTGATGTCGCGACGCTGAGCCGTTTGTTACCCGATTACTTCATGTTCAGCCGACCGGGCGGCCTGGTGCTCACAAAAGTGCAACTGCTGGCGGCCATTGAGCAGGGGGCGTTGATCTTTGAGCGCATCGACCGCCATTACGATAACGTCAGCGTATATCGGAACACCGCCTCGGCGACGGGGCGCGACCAGGTGCGGGGCAGCTATCAAGGACAAGACGTGAGCGGGTACTATCAGTTCCGCGCGACCTACGTGCAGCGCGGGGGCGGCTGGGAAGTGGCCGTCACGTATGCCAATCGCCTGAGCGGTGAGTTGCCGGCCCCCAGTGAAGTGCTGCGGTGAAGACCCGCGGCGTGCTGTGCGAGCGCGGAAAGTGGCTAACCACGAGTTGGCCCAAGCGGTGAGAAAGGCGACTTGAGATGAGCGCGGAAGCTACGACAACGGCGAGCACACTCAAACCGACTGATTTGGTTATTCGGGTCAATAACATTTTGACGAATGACCCCTGTGCGCTGTGCGCGGCCCCGACTGACCCCACAGGCCTTGACCTCTTCCGCGCAGATGCATTTGCCCTCGTCTGTCATGCTTGTGGCCTGTTGCATGCGCCGGCGCTAGTGCGGCTGCTTAATCTGGCGAGCGCTGCCAACACCTTCGTGCGTGCTGAGTATGAAATGGCCGGGATAGCCACAGATGAAAAATCGCTCTAACAGGCAGACAGACGACGTGAGTTGAACGAGCAAGAAAACACCACAGCAGCGGCAGCATGTGACAGCGCCGGCCCGCGCCCGCCAAGCTAACACTTGTGGAGCCGGAGGTTGTCGCCACCCGACGCTGTGCTGGAAGCGCCGGAGTTCTCTGTGGGGCGGGCAGCGGTAATAACCAAACTGCCAGACTGAGGGCCAAAACGCGCCATAGGGCAAGCCAGCAAGGGGCGGTCAACTAGTAAACTCAACGGCGGCTAAAGAACGCGCCGCACGTCTCGTCTTCGCAGGTGGGGCATTCACCCCACCCTTGACCAAAGGGAGGCTGCGCCCCTTTGGAAACCCAAGCGCGTTGCCTGATTCATCCCCACCGCAAGCAGTGGGGCATTCTCAGGCTTCTTCGTAAACAGAAAGGTAACAAGCAGAGTGAGCACACAAGCAGGAGATCGGGAACTACGCTGCGCCGACTGCGGCGACAACTTTACATGGAGCGCGGAGGATCAAGCCTTCTTCAGAGAGAAAGGCTTTGAGCCGCCCAAACGATGCAAACCTTGCCGGCAGGCGAAGAAGGCACAGCGCGAAGGCGGCGAGCAACAAGGCAACCGGCGCTAAGCACCAACCAGCTAGGCAAGGCCAGCGCCCCGTGTACGCCATAACCAGGTTGCGCCCTGTGCCGCGTACAGATGCTCGGCCACAGGCCGTACCCGACCCGGAAGTTGCGTGCCCTGCGCAAGGATATGAACCGGCCCGCTCGCGTGCGGCGCGAGCGGCAAAGGATTGAATCTGACCAACCGGAGGCGGTGTGCGATGAGCGAACAGGGCGACTTAGCGGAGTTGACCTTTCAGTGCGTCACCTGCGGGCGAGAGTTCATGCTCAGCCCGGAGGATCAACTCTACTTCGCGGCGATGGGCCACCAAGAGCCGAAGCAGTGCAAAGAGTGCCGGCAGGCACAGACTACCCGCAAACTGAATGAATCGTTTAAGCAGGCTGTCGAGCGCGATATGGCTGAATGAGCGGAAACATGAACAAGCTTGAGCGACGAAGAGCGGGAGCGGCAAATAGATTTCCTCAGCACGTAACAGGTGCGGTTGACTGCCAGCGGCGGGCGCGACGCACGATAGGTTAACAGGCGCGCAGAGGCCAGCAACAAACTCTTCGTAACGGTTGCCCGCAACGCCGACGGGCGCGCCTCCCCGCGCTTCATCGCCAAGATGCACGAGCGCGAGCGCGGCGAGTTGCGCGCGAGCGGCCCCACCTTGAGTTGGCAGGCCAGTAAGCTTGGCAAGGGTTATTGACAGATCATTAAATCAACTATAACCTTCCGCCGCTTAGCAGCAAACCCGACCATGCTAGAGGGCGCAACTGCCTGCCGTACTTCGTCTGCGCTAGATCGTCTAATTCTATAAAAAGGAAGTCACCGGATGAGCCGCCATGGTGAGACTGCACAGACAGGCGTCCCGCGCCCTGAATACCCCCGCCCGCAATTCGTCCGGCGCGAATGGTTGAACCTGAATGGGGAATGGGAGTTCGCTTTTGACGACGCCGAGCAGGGGCTACCGGACGGCTGGCAGGACGGGCGCGTGCTCGACCGGCGCATCCTCGTACCCTTTCCCTATCAGTGTGAATTGTCCGGCATAAACGATAAGGGGATTCACGAAGTAGTCTGGTACGCGCGCAGCTTTGAACTGCCACCGGCCTGGCGCGGGCAGGATTTGCTGCTGCACTTCGGGGCGGTCGATTACCGCACCACCGTCTGGGTGAACGGCAAGGAAGTCGGCCACAACCACGGCGGGCACACCCCCTTCTGGTTCGATATCGCGCCCTACATACAGGCCGGCGAGAACCGCCTTACCCTGCGCGTCGAAGATCGGCAAGACCCGGAGCAGCCGCGGGGCAAGCAGTCCGTGTCCGGTCTGCCGAATGAGATTTTTTACTACTGCACGACAGGCATCTGGCAGACCGTCTGGCTGGAGCCGGCCCCACCGCTGCGGATTCAAGAGTTGAAGATCACCCCGTTCGCGGAGCAAGATGCATTTGAATTGAGCATCTACCTGCACGCACCGTCCGCCCCCTGGCGCATCGAGGCCGAAATTCTGGCCGGCACAGAGGTCGTGGCGCAAGCGGAAGAGAACATTATGGCCGCGGCCGGCCGACTCACGCTCGACATTCCGTACGCGAAACATTGGTCGCCCGAGTCTCCATTTTTATACGACCTGCGCGTGCGCTTATTCGACGGTGAGCAACTGCTTGATGAGATCGAGTCGTATGCCGGTCTGCGCAGTGTCGAGTTGCGGGACGGGCGCGTGCATCTAAACGGGGAGCCGGTTTATCTGCTCATGGTGCTCGATCAGGGCTACTGGCCCGAAAGCTATCTGGCGGCCCCGTCGGACGAAGCTTTACGCGCCGATGTGGAATGGGCGAAACGGTTCGGGTTCAATGGGGCCCGCAAACATCAGAAGGTGGAAGACCCGCGCTGGCTCTATTGGTGCGACCGCCTCGGGTTGCTGGTCTGGGGTGAAATGGCGAACGCGCGGGCGTGGTCGGCGCGGGCGGAAGAGCGCTTGGCCGCGGAATGGCGACGCATTATCCGGCGCGACTATAACCATCCGTGCATCATCACGTGGGTGCCGGTCAATGAGAGTTGGGGCTTCCCCGGACTGGAAGCGAGTCATCCGGGCCAGTACGCCTTCCTCGAACGGATGGTGGCCATTACCCGGCGGCTCGACCCCCGGCGGCCCGTGATAGATAACGACGGCTGGGAACATACTGACGTAACTGACATCTGTGCCATCCACGACTACACGACTACGGCCGAAGGGTTGCTGGCACGTTACCGCGAGACGTTGAATGGCGGGCCGCTGCCGGACACTTTATGGCTGCAACACAAGCCGCTCTTTGTCCTCGGCTCGAGTTACCGCAAGCAACCCATCATCATGAGTGAGGTCGGCGGCTTCCTGCTGATCCCGCCGGAACTGCCCGCAGAGCAGCGCGACATCCTGTATAAGTTTTACGGCTCTTTCAGCACGCCCGATGAGTTGCTGGCGAAGTACGGTGATTTAATGCAGGGCCTGGCGGCGCTGCACTTTCTGGCCGGCTTTTGTTACACGCAACTGACCGACATCGAACAGGAGATCAACGGGCTGTTGACCTATGACCGTTTGCCGAAGGTGGCCCCAGAACGGATCGCGGAACTTCACCGAATGTTTTTGCATTGACTGGCCCAGAGCTTAAATAAACCTGTTGCGTGATAAGGAAAACCCGTACCAGTACCCAGCCATCGGCCGAGGCGAAACAGATGCGTCAGCGGGGCTGTAACCGGCAAGAGAGCGGGTCTGACAGCCCTTTTGTAGACCGCCCTCCAGCCTTATCACGCAGCAGGTTTAATCTATCTGACCTCGCCGATTTATGGATAATTTTCTGCTGGCACCTGGATTTTCAAACCGCTTCTTAGCCTCTTTTCTTTGCCGCTAGCGCGGCGGCGGGTTGCACGAGTTGTTATGCCAACTTTTCGCTTGAGGCGTATCGCAAGGGCGCTGGCTGCACGGGCAAATTCAGACTTTTACACTTTACCCTATGGCCTGGGAAGGGTTGTCCATGCAGCACGGGGCAAATACGCGCCCTTTTTAATAGCGTCTGCCAATTCCGATAATTCTCCACGCCGTTGCCGGCATCTCAGGTACGTCGGTGCGCGCGGCCGCAAACACGCGCACGCCAAGGTGCGCGATCTAATTACAGACCTGAGCGCTGTCCTGTGTAAAGTTTATGAACAGGGCGGTCTCGGCGCAGTGGAGCGCGGACGGGCTGAGGTTCAACCGGGGCAGCGGCGTGCGTGGGCGCATACGTTAGACAAAGGACGCGGCGTGTGTACAGAAGTAACACGCGCCGCGCCAGATGCGCCCGGCTGGAGGTCGGAAAGCGGACGCGCAAGCCTTGGGTGCCAAGAGAGCCGAAGTGAATCCAGGTGCGGCGGTGTCGTCGGGGTTGAGACCAAAGGAGACCAGCCGTGCGGGGCCCGTCGCCATCGTTCAACCACTAACCGAAACCGCCGCACTCGGTATGCATAAGAGACTGCGAATCCCATCCTGTTTCCAATTAAGTGAGAATGCTACCTAGCCGAGCTAAGGCGCGCAGGGTCTTAGGAGGTAAGAGCCGGGTAGCGGGCGCGACGTGCGTTTTACCAAACGGTAGTAATCCCATAGCGGCGGGCTTAGGCGACTTGCCGCTGTTCTTTGCCGCTATCAAGCACAGCCAGACTTAGGCCAATTCTAGTTAGGGCGCTAACTTGTATGACCTAAGCTGGCGACGTTTCCCCGGAGCATCTTCAATGGAGTGTATCTTGAAAAAGTTTAGGACTTACGCAGTTGAAACAGAGCCTTGTTCCAAATAATTTCACTGTCGAGACACATTTCCACTACGCCGCTGCCGTCGCAGACTTTAACCACGACGGTAAAGCTGATTTAGCGGTCACCTATCAGAGCGCGACCAGCCTTCAGGCGATCACCTCGATCCTATTCGGTAGTGGGGCAGGCAATTTCGCCCCGCCGCAATTTGCCTACCCGGGCCGCGTCGCCGAAATTGCCGACTTTAATAACGACGGCAATCTTGATCTGGTCTTGCTCAACGGCACTAATACCTTTGCCCTCCTGCGCGGCGATGGGGCAGGAAACTTTGCCCCACCCATCAATACCGACATGGGTAATCCGTTCAGCTTGCTGCTGGCTAAAGACCTGAACGGCGACGGCAAACTTGATCTAGTCGCACCGGGGGCTATCTTCTTAGGTCGGGGCGACGGAAGTTTCAACCCGCCCGCCTCGCTCGCACTCGACTTACAGCGATCTTATCGACTCGCTATTGCCGACTTCAACAACGATGCCAAGCCCGACCTACTGGTGTTCGACTATGGCAGCACAACGATGGCCTATCTGGGCGACGGCACAGGGCGCTACGACCCGGCCCGCGCCGTCAGTCTCGACTCGGTGCCCGGTTCTGTGGTCAGCGATTTCGACGGCGATGGCCGGCTTGACCTCGCGGGTGCGAACTACGACGCACCCACTGTCAACCTCTGGCTCAATGACTGTCAGGCTGATCCGGGCGTGAGCACCAGCGGGCAGGTGACGGATCAAAGCACCGGCTTAGGCTTAGGTAGTTTCGTGTATGTGTATCTGCGCAGCGTGCGGCTCGGCCAGATAGTCGCGCAGACGGATACCAACGGGCGTTATGTGTTCCGCAATCTGGCCCGCGATGACGACTACACGCTGACGGTCGCTTACCCGCCCTACAGTTTTTCCACTAAGACCGTCAGCCAACCGGCGACGGATCAGGTCGTGGATTTCAGTGGTACAAGCCCGACGCATAAGCTCAGCGGCCGGGTGAGCGAAAGCAACGGTGCGGGCGTGCCCGGCGTGCAATTACTGTTGAAACCCGGATGGGGCCCAAAAGCTGAGGCTGACGCATAATGATCTCGTCGGCAAGCTGGCCAGCCGGGTGCTGACCAGAGCACAAGTATTCCGCGCCGTGGCGGACTCGGACGAAGTAGGGCGTGCGGAGTTCAACAATGCGTTCGTGGGCATGCAGTATTATGGGTACCTAAGACGCAAGCCAGAGGCGGCCGGCTATCAAGCGTGGTTGCGCGTGTTGCAAGCGGGCGACCAACGCACGATGGTCAACGGCTTTATGAACTCGGCGGAGTACAGGCTCCGCTTCGGCAGTCCAATTCAGTAGTGGCAAGCGCGGATAAAAGTGGCAAGCGTGCCAACACAGGCTAGCTGAGCGCGCTGCCAGGCCGCATGACGATAGCGGTTGAGTACGCATGCCGCAATGGGAGGAATTCGATATGCGGAAAGTCGAACTAGCACTTCCCGATGTACTTGAAAGGAATTGAATACCGGCACAATCACCGAGGCGAAGCTTTGATTCGCGTCTGTGCGCACGTTCTGAAGAGAAAGCGAAGCGGTTGATCGCGGAGATGCCGCTTCAAGAACTGCGCGCGGCTCGCAAGCTGACGCAGGAAGAGTTAGCCAAAACGCTCAATGTCAACCAGGCGGCGGTCTCAAAGCTTGCGCGGCGTGCGGATATGTACGTCAGCACCTTGCGGGAGTTCGTGCGCGCAATGGGTGGGGAGTTTGAGATCACGGCGCGCTTTCCAGCGGGCGCGGTGCGCATCAACCAGTTCGAAGATGTGGACGCTGTGGCCTGAGTCCCGCTGCCGGAGATGAGAGAGACTCCCTTCAGATGAAAGTGACTCCCTTCGGCTTCGTGAGCATCTGAGCAAGCTCATATTCACCCGCATGATTATCCTGCACGCTGGAATCCGAAATAGCTGCCTCATGCTCTGGGGAGAAAAGCCCGCAGAGCCAGAGGCCGTACCTGCTAAACGGCGCGGACGATCTGCCGCATCGGCGCGGCGGGCCTCAAAGCTGACGTTCGACGCCGGTATCGAGTCCCTGTCGGCAGCGCTTGCCGAAGCGCTGCCAGGCGTGCCCGTGCGCCAGGCATCGTCCGAGACGCTTGGCATCTGGCTGCCGACGGTTGCAGGTCACCCGATTGTCTCCAGCCCTCTCATTGCGGAACCGCCGGAGGCAAGCGAGCGGGCGCAGTTGGCCACTTGGCAGGTGACGACGCTCGCCTTGCCGACCGCACAAGCGATTGATCTGCTCTGTTCTTGCATGGGCCGGGAGACTTTAGCTCAGGGCATCATCATCGGCGCGGACCTCGCATTCTGGTCGCAGGCTGTGCGGTTCGCAGGCAGTATCGTCGCGCGTCAGGCGTTCCTTCCCGGCATAGATCTGAACGACGCAGCCCCGCGCGCGCGCTGGGAGCCGGTCTTCGCCGGATTGGACGTGCAGAGGTGCGCACGACTCGCGGCGGCGATGCCACACGCCTGCCGCGCGTTGACCGGCCCTGAAGCCGCAGCCCCGCCCGACACGCCAGCCAATACCATGCTCTCCGATTTCCTTGCAGAGGCCGTGGACGGGCTGATCCGTTCAGCCCGTCCGCAAGTTAGATATTCCACCGGCGCACGGCCACAGAAAAAGAGGGCCGAGACGTTTGAGAGCGTGCATGACCAGTGGCTCTATGCTCTGCGCGCGGGCGAGGGAGCGATGACGGGCGACGCGGCCGAACTCATGCGGCTGGCCGAACAGGTGCGTGAGTGGCAGCGCCCCGTCACCGCCCAAGCGGCGACTCCCTTCCGCCTCTGCTTCCGGCTGGAAGAACCTGAAGCAGGGGGCGAAGAGATAAGGCGACGAAAGGACGCGGCGAATGCTTCTTCTCCCGTGACTGACGGCAGTGCGTGGCACGTCCGTTACCTGTTGCAAGCTGCGGACGACCCCAGCCTGATCGTCCCGGCAGCGCAGGTCTGGAACGCCAAAGGCCGGCAGGCGGCGCTTCTTAAGCGTGGAGCTTTCAAGCCGCGCGAGTACCTGCTGTCGGCGCTGGGACAGGCGGCGAAGATCGTGGCGTGCGTCGAGCGCAGCCTCAAAGTCGCCGCGCCCGGCGGCTACGAGTTGGACGCGGCGGGCGCGCACGAGTTTCTGCAAGAGCAGGCATGGATGTTGGAGCAGTCCGGGTTCGGCGTGATGTTGCCCGCATGGTGGACGCGCAAGGGCACGAAGCTGAAACTCACGGCGCGCGCCGTCGTCGAAAGTCCGAAATTTCAAGGCGGCAGTGGGATGTCGCTCGAAGAGATCGTCAAGTTCGACTGGGAAATTGCGCTCGGCGACGAGCGTCTGACGCTTGCAGAGTTGGAGATGCTCGCGCGGCTCAAGTCTCCGCTCGTCAAAGTGCGCGGGCAGTGGGTTGAACTGAACGCCGAAGAGATTCAGGCGGCGCTCGACTTCTGGAAGAAAGGGGCGAAGGGCAAGGCCCGCGTGCGCGACATTGTGCAGATGGCTCTGGGCGCGCATACCGATGCACCGGGCGGCATCGCTTTCGCGGGCGTCACGGCGACGGGCTGGATCGGCGACCTGCTCGCGCAGTTGGAGGGGCGCGAGGGGTTCGCAGAAACGCCAGTGCCCGATAGCTTCGCCGGAACGCTCAGACCTTATCAAGTGCGCGGCTACTCATGGCTTGGCTTCCTGCGCCAGTGGGGCTTAGGCGCGTGCCTGGCGGACGACATGGGCCTTGGCAAGACGCCGCAGACCCTGGCCCTCATTCAACACGATTGGGAGAACAGCGGTCGCCGCCCGACGCTGGTGGTCTGCCCGATGTCTGTGGTCGGCAACTGGCAAAAGGAGGCGGCGCGCTTCACACCTGACCTGCCTGTGATGGTGCATCACGGGTTGACACGCACCAAGGGCAAGGCTTTCAAGCGGGAGGCAGAAAGGCATGCCCTGGTGCTGTCCAGCTACGCGCTCCTGCACCGCGATTTCGAGTTCCTCAAAGAGGTGGAGTGGTTGGGTGTCGTCCTCGACGAGGCGCAGAACATCAAGAATCCGCAGACCAAACAGGCGCAGGCAGCGCGCGCGCTTGCTGCGGATCACCGCGCCGCGCTGACGGGCACGCCCGTCGAGAACAACGTCGGCGACCTCTGGTCTATCATGGAATTCTTGAACCCCGGC
The DNA here is from genome assembly GCA_038322995.1 of Pyrinomonadales bacterium. Taxonomy (GTDB): domain Bacteria; phylum Acidobacteriota; class Blastocatellia; order Pyrinomonadales; family Pyrinomonadaceae; genus QHXQ01. The sequence continues at coordinate 11,672 of JBBQGM010000078.1, read as the reverse complement.
TTGCTCGGCACGCTCGCGCAGTTCAAGCGTAACTTCTTCCTGCCTATTCAGGCCAACCGCGACGAAGAGGCCACGCGAAAGTTGAAACGACTGACGGGCCCTTTCATCCTGCGCCGGCTGAAGACGGATAAGACGATCATCTCCGACCTGCCGGAGAAGATGGAGATGAAAGTTTTCTGCACGCTGACGAAAGAGCAGGCTTCGCTCTACGCGGCGGTGGTCGAAGATGCAAGTGAGGCGCTGGACGCGAGCGAAGGCATTCAGCGCAAGGGCCTCGTGCTGGCGACACTCTCGAAATTGAAGCAGGTCTGCAATCACCCGGCGCAATTCCTGGGCGACAACTCAGCGATCCCGGGTCGTTCGGGCAAACTGGCCCGCCTGACAGAGATGCTGGAGGAAGTGTTAACCACGGGTGAGCGCGCACTCGTCTTCACACAGTTCGCCGAGATGGGCGCGCTCATCCAGCGCCACTTGCAGGAGACGTTCGGCCATGAAGTGCTCTTCCTGCACGGCGCAGTGCCGAAGAAACGGCGCGACCAAATGGTGTCACGCTTTCAAGGTGAGAATGGCGGCCCGCGCGTCTTTCTGCTCTCGCTCAAAGCCGGAGGCACGGGCCTGAACCTGACAGCCGCGAATCATGTCTTCCACTTCGACCGCTGGTGGAATCCGGCGGTCGAGAATCAGGCGACCGACCGCGCCTTCCGCATCGGCCAGAAGAAGAACGTGCAGGTGCATAAGTTCCTCTGCGCCGGCACGCTCGAAGAGAAGATTGACGAGATGATCGAGCGCAAGCAGGAACTGGCCGCCAGCATCGTCGGCGCGGGCGAAGGTTGGCTCACGGAACTCTCGACCGCCGCGCTGAAGGAGTTGTTTGCGTTGCGCGCGGACGCGGTCGCCGAGTAGCCCGATTGAACTCTTGAGCGTAGCAATGGCGAAACGTAAATCGGACAAAGACCATGCACGCCTGCGGACGCTGATTGATGAGGCGACGATTGATTGCTACGGCGAAGAGGAGCAGCACACGGGCCTACTGACGATGATCGAGGACAATGTGGTATGCCCGTTTTATGCGAAAGTTATCGGCGAGAAAGTCGTCGTCACCGGCTTCGAGTGGCCGAAGGCGGGCTACGGCCTGTTCGCCGTCTGTGAAAGAAACGGGCGCGAATATAAGGTGGACAGCAACTCGCTGGAATTCGTCAGACCACGGCCCGAAGGCTATGAATGGATCGAAGCCTACTTCGTGTGGCGCGAGGGCGTGGGTTAGAAGAGGAGACAGACGCTATGAGCCGTTGGGGATACTGGGATTACTTTGAGCCGACCAAGCCGCGGGCCGTCAAAGGCGGCATCAAAGCGCAATCGAAACGTGGCGCGTTCGGCGCAAGCTGGTGGGCTAAGCGTTGGATCGCGGTGCTCGAAAGTTTCGACATCGGCGCACGCTTGGGCCGCGGGCGCTCCTACGCCCGCAAAGGGCAGGTGCTGAATGTTGAGATCAGTAAAGGCGCGGTTAAAGCGAAGGTGCAAGGCTCGTCCTCAAGGCCATACAGCATCACTATCAAGATCAGAGCTTTGCCGCCGGCTGACTGGAAGAAACTCGCACAGGCGCTCGCGCGCGAAGCCCTGTTCGCGGCCAAGCTGCTGGCGGGCGAGATGCCGCAGGAGATCGAGCAGGTCTTCACGCAGGCCGGTCTGTCGCTCTTTCCCGCGAAGCTGCGCGACCTGGAAACCAACTGCTCTTGCCCCGACTGGTCTAATCCCTGCAAACACATCGCGGCGGTCTACTATTTGCTGGGCGAAGAGTTTGACCGCGACCCGTTCCTCATCTTCCGCCTGCGCGGGTTGAGCCGCGTAGAGTTGATCGAACTGCTAGGCGCGACTGGCGCGGGAGCGGTGCCCCGGATGTCGGCTCCGCAAGCACAAACGGCGGCACCAGATATGCCGCGCGAACCAATCGCGGCAAACGCTGAAAGCTTCTGGCACGGCGGCGACTTGCCCGCCGATCTGTTCGGCGAAATCAATCTCCCGCCCGTCTCCGCCGCCTTGCCGAAGCGTCTCAGCAGCTTCCCCTTCTGGCGCGGCACGGAGCACTTCCTTGAAGCCCTCGAGCCGGTCTACACCCAAGCCTCCAAGCGCGGACTAGACGTGTTTCTCGGTTCGTGAGCAGACGGTAGCCCTAACAAGCGCAGGTACAATGCACATCTAGCGCCGCGCCCGCGTTATTGGGAGGCGTGCCGCACGAGCGCGGAAGGCGCAAAAATTGGTTTGAGAAGCGTTGTTCGGTAAACGATCTGATAATTCTTCAGTGAACGATCTGTAGAGGTACACTTGACCATTACCCCAGTCTCAACCGCCAGCGCCGAGCGGTTTCGTATTCGGACGGAGTCGAGGCATATCTCTTCCAGCCACGGGTCAACTACCGGACGCTGGAGTTCAACAAAGGGTAATGGCTCAATCGCAGGAGAGAGCCAATGCACGGTTGTAGTCATGTTGAGCGGCACTGCGCCGCCCCGCAGTGGCAAACCGCCGGGTGCTCTGGATCGCGATAGTTGATAGTAAGTTCCTCGCCCGGCTGGATGTCTCGGAGCGCAAAGAAGCCGACCTTGTGGCCGGGCACGATGCGCATGTAGGCGTTGGGCGCGCACGAGTGATTGATGTAAGCGGTGGCGTCGCCGCCCACCGCGCCGTCAATGGCGAGGTCGGTAGCGAGGCGAATGATCTTGATGGCGTCCTGCCGGCGCAGGCGGGCCTCGATGCGCCGGTGCCCACGGACGAGTTGGCCGGCGTAGAGTGCGATCTTCTTGCGGGCGGGGAAATGAGCGAGCGCGAAACAGCCACGCCCGTAGATATTGCTCGCCCGGACGGTTAACTTGTTAGTGGCGAGGTGCTGCGTCGGCGCTCGCGCGGTAGACAGTTCAGAAGTCATAGGCCGCCATTATAGTCGCGCGGCTAAAAAGCGACGAGTAGCTACAACCCTCCATGCGCATCGTCCCCCGTGGTGCGTGATACCGACTTGCCCAACGAGGGGAGCTGACCGTGCGCGCGCGACTGTCCTGGCCCGTTCCGCGCGCCGCAAGTGCAAGCAGGGCCAAGCCTCGATTACCTTCTTATTCCGATTTGCAAGAGTTGTTGTTGAACTGGGAAGCGCTGATAACGCACTTTTCATGCTATGTGGCGGCCATTGCTGTCGCGGGCACGTTCAGCCTTGCTGCCAGCCAGTGGCCGGCTAGGGTGCGGCGTGAGATTTAATAATGTGGTAGCACGCCCTTAACAATAGATTAGCCGGCGCTGTGTAGTATCCGGCTTTATGCGAACCGCTGCACTGCAAGAGAAGAACCTGCCGTTCAAGCTGACCTGCGAGTTATGCGGCGAGGTCATTTGTCTTAATGCGTATAAAAATTACGAAGCGATCTGCCTCGCCTGCTACCACGACATACTGACGGCCCCTTCCCGTCGTTTATTACCGGCAACTCAGACGGGCATGACCATCGGACGTGCATCGGCGCGCTGCCGCCACAACGACAATTAACTTGCTCGAGTGCGAACCGCTATCTGTATCCGCGCGCTGCAACTTGGCCCCACCCCTTAGCACGGCTCTGTGCGCTTAAGCCCCAACCCTAGTTGCTACGCGCTGTAGCACTGTAACACCCACCGCTATTAGCGAATTTGTTTGTGCCACCCATCAGTCGTTATCGTGTCCTCACTCCGATAATATTTTGCACACCGCGCATTAACAGTTTGGTAACATGAGTTCACTGTCGCTTGGCGCTTTAGCCGGTTGCGATTGGATGAGACCGCGCTCCCGGCGGCACGCAAGCGCAACTCGCTATAGGCCTGGGATAGTTGGACTATTGCTGTTCATCAGTGCCAGGGAGGTGCGGGCATGGAAAAAGTATTTAGCTGGCGCGACTGTGCCTGCCTGGGTCAGCTTGTTGCTTTGCTTGGCCTGATTTTCTGCTGGGCCTCGCCTGCCCGGGCTACGCCAACTCGGCCGCATGTTCTCTGCCAGCCCGATTTCTCATTAGCCCGGCGGGAGGAATTGGCGGCTAAGTTACGCTCAATTACGAACTGGCCCGAACTGAGTTTTGCCAATGACGGCGAGTTGCGACTCGGTAAGACTTACTCGGCCGGTGGTTCACCGACAGCGCGGACGTTGCTCACCGAGGCCAGCAACGGGCAAAATGTGATCGTGCTGGAAGATGCCAGCCACCGCCCGGATGTTGTCTTTAGCCGCGTCGTGGCCGGTAGATGGACGAGAGCCGCGGCGGGTCAACCGCCGGTTTATGTCCTGCTGATCGACTTCGCTGACTTTCAGCGCGTCATGGGTGATGCGGCTGCTTTGGCGGCCTTCAACGTCGGCTGGGCTGTGCTGCACGAGATCGCGCATGTGGTGCATGACTCCGGCGATGCGCCAAGGCCAGGCGAGGTCGGCGCGTGCGAAGCGGTGATCAATCTCATGCGCCGTGAATGTGGCTTGGCGGAACGCGCCGATTACTACTTCTCTTATCTGCCCGGCACAAACAGTGGCGATTTCAAGGCCCGATTTGTGCGCCTCGCCTTTGACCAGCGCGCTCCGCAGGCGAAGGGGAAAAAGCGTTACTGGGTATTCTGGGATGCCGCGTTGACGGGTGGCTTAAGCGAGGCGGAAGTGGCCGCCAGATGAAAGTATCGTGGGCCTGAGACAGCGCAAGCCCACGAATAATCAGCGCTCCGAACGGCGCGCGGACGAGACCGGATAGGTACTTACCTGTCCGGTCTTTCTGTCTTAGGTCGCACTATAATTAACAACGAGGTGTGCAAACAGCGCCCACTCAGCTCAAATTAACAAACAATTAAGGCGTCATTCATCTTGATTTAATCCGTGGGCTTTAGGCTCACCCTCTTGAATCACCAGACTATGAATACAGACGCTATCGAGGCGGAGCGCAGCGCTTAACAGCGCACCGTGCGGCCGCACGATTTCAACGCCATAACGCATTCACCCATCACCGGTAAAACTTTTGCTCGTCCGTAGGAGGCTTTTCATGTTGCGATCCCGTGCTCAAGGTCTATCCCGCGCTGTGTCTTTCACACTAGCTTTGGCGACACTGTTGCTCTGCCCGCTATTCTCCTTTGCGCAGACCGATCAGGGCCGCATCGTCGGCACTATTCGTGATGCCAATAATGCCGTCATACCCGGCGCGACCGTCACCGTGCATAACGACCGCACAGGCGAAGAGCGCACCGTCACGACGAACGAAGACGGTGTTTACACTGTCACGGCGCTCAAGCCCGCACCCTACACCGTGACCGTTGCCGTGCAGAATTTCAAGACCACGAAAGCGACCGATGTGCAGTTGAGCGTCGGGCAAGAGCTAACGCTCGACCTCGCGGTGCAACCCGGTCTCGCGGAGACGGTTGAGGTCGTGGCCTCGGATGAGGTCGCGCTCGACACGAGTTCGGCCAAACTGGGCGCGAACGTCAACCAGCGCGAGGTTGAGGCGCTGCCGTTGAACGGGCGGCAATTGTCGCAGCTTTATCTGCAAGCGCCCGGCGCAGTCAACAGCGGCTCGGGCACGTTCGGCGACATACGCTTCTCCGGCCGCGCCGTCGAACAGAACACCGTCCGCTACGATGGCATCGAAGGCACAGCCATCATTGACTCTTCACCCGGCAACTTGAACGGTGAAGTGCCGACACCGTTCCGCCTGCAATCAAGTTTGGAGAACGTGCAGGAGTTTCGCGTGGACTCGAACAACTATCCGGCGGAGCAGGGCACGGGCACGGGCGGGCAGATTAACGTCGTGACGAAATCCGGCGGCAACCAGTTTCACGGCTCGCTCTTCGAGTATCTCAGGAACGACGCGCTTGATGCCGCGAACTTCTTCGACAACATCGTCGGGCAAAAAAGCCCGCTCCGGCTGAACCAGTTCGGCGGCTCCATCGGCGGCCCCATCAAGTCTGACAAAGCGTTCTTCTTCTTCTCCTACGAAGGCTATCGTCTGCGCGCGGGCGTTAATTCCATCGAGGCTGTGCCCGGTCAAGCGTCGCGCATCTGCGCTCCGCCGCTCGGCACAGGCGCGATCAATTGCAATGCGCAGACGGCCGCCTTGCTGCCCGCGTTCCGCGACCCGGCGGCGGTCGTCCTCCGCGTCGGGCCTGATCTCTTCGACACTTTGCAGTTGCAGTCCACGAATCGCGTCAACGAAAATTCTTTTGCGTTTCGCTTCGACTACAAGCTCAATCAGCAACACTCGGCCTACTTCCGGGCCTTCCGCGATCAGGGCACGAACAATCAGCCGGAAGGCGTGACGGGCCGCCGCATCGCTATCCGCAGCGTGCCGCAGAACGCCGTCGCGGCCTTGCAGTCGATCATCAGTCCGACGCTGTTGAACGAGTTCAAGGTCGGCTACAACAGCGCGCTCTCGCGCGTCAACGGCATCGCGCCAACTTTTAACGGCATCGACTTCTCAAACGTCTCGCTCAACATCTCCGGCAGCGTCGCCGGTTTCGCGCTGCCCGGTCAGGGCGCGAACGCGGGCGTGGCGACGCCCGGCGGCCTTGTGCGCGCCAACAGCGCGACAAACGGGCGCGGGCAGCCATACACGCCCTACACTGTCTCGTTCGTGGATAATCTGAACTGGACGCGCGGCAACCACAGCTTCAAGTTCGGCGGCGAGGTGCGGCCCATCCGCCTGTACACAGATAGACAGGGCGGCATCACTTACACCTACGCGAACATCAACAACTTTCTGGCCAACACAGCGCAGTCCGTCCAGTTTCTCGGCGACGTGAGCGCGCCCTCGCCGTTTAACGGCGGCGCGACCGGGCAGCGCAAGGCCAAACAGGAGTATTACATTGCCTACGCGCAGGACGAGTGGAAGCTCAAACCAAATGTAACTTTGAACTACGGCTTGCGCTACGAGTACTACACGCCGCTGCGCGAAGACCGCAACTTGCAAGTCCTCTTCGACATCAACACGGGCACGTTGCGCGATCCGAAAGAGTCGGCGTTCAAATCGTCGAAGTCCAACTTCGGCCCGCGCCTCGCTTTAACGTGGTCGCCGAACCCCAATGGTGAGGGCTTCTTCGGCGGCGGGCGCACGGTTGTGCGCGGCGGCTTCGGCATCTTCTACGGCCCCGGTCAGACCGAGGATCAGATTCAGCCGATTGAATCCGACCGCATCAGTTCGACGATCAGCAACGTCAACAATGCGTTCCCCCAAGACCCGGCGGTAATCGCGGCGGCCTTCGTAAGTAACCCAAACAATCGCGCCTATCAACCGCGCGCCTATTCATCGGACTACAGGATTCCGGAGCGCGTCTTTCAATACACCGTCTCCATGCAACAACAGTTGCCTTACCAGCTGACGCTGACGGCCGCTTATGTCGGCTCGCAAGGGCGCAATCTCTTCTTGCGCAGCGTCGCCAATAACATCCGGCCCGGTCAGACCACCATCGCCGACGGCACAACATTGCCCGCGGGCGTCGGCGTCATCAACCGCACGAACGCGGCCGGGCAAGTCGTCGCCGTCAACACCGTGCGCGAGTTCTCGCTCGTCTCCGGCACGTCGTCGGTGCAGAATCCGTTCGCTGAAGTTGACTTCAAGACGAGCGGCGGGCGCGACACTTACAACGCGCTGCAAACATCACTCGGTCGCCGCTTCAACACGGGGCTGACCTTGAACGCGCAGTACACCTTGGCGCGCAGTTTCGGCAACACCTCCGGCTCGAACGAAGCGCGCACCGCCGCCAACAACGCGCGGGGATTGCAAGAGTATGACTACGACCGCAGCTTCAACAATTTCGACGTGCGCCACACCTTCAATCTGAGCGCGCTCTACGATCTGCCGTTCGGCAAAGGCACGAGCCACGACTTCGGCGGCGTCGGCAACGCCCTCCTCGGCAACTGGGAGATCGGCACAATTATTAACGCGCGTTCGGGGCTGCCGCTTGAAGTCGGCATCGTACGCCCTGACGTAGTCATCCAGTGTCGCAACGCCAACGGCTGCGTCGTCCCGACCGGCGCAGGCGGCGCGACGACCACATTCGCCAGCGGCTTCACGGCGCAACTGCCCGGCACAATCAACGCGGCGAATCCGCTCCCGCCCGGCTTCATCGCCGTCGTCAACACACCGCGCGGCGGCGCGTCGCGCAACGTGCGCCGGCCCGACTTCGTGCCCGGCGTTAGTCCTTATTTGAACAACGACCGGAATCTGTTGAACCCGGCCGCCTTCGCCGCACCCGCGCCCGGCGCGTTCGGCAACGTCCCGCGCAACGCTTTGCGTGGGCCTAACTTCAAGCAGTTCGATCTCGTCTTCCTCAAACGCTTCCCCCTGCGCGAGAAGATGAATGTTGAGTTTCGCACGGAGATTTTCAACGTCTTCAACCGTGCAAACTTCGACATTCCCGGCTCGCGCCTAAACCTCGCGCTGCCGAGCGTCAGTTTGGCCAGCGGCGTCTATACCATCGGTGCGGGCACGCAGCCCGGTCAGGCTTACACACAGTCGGCTGCCGGTCAGACTTTCGGATTGCTGCGCCAGACCGTCGAGCGCACGGTCGGTCTGGGCACGAACCGGCAGATACAGTTCGCCCTACGGTTTAACTTCTAACCGCCCAACCTAACAGCAAGGGCGCAGCCGTTCATGCTTGCGCGCCCTTGCTGTTAGGTCGTCCCGCCAATATGAATGGATCAGATATGTCCGCCGGAACACCACCTCGCGCCGACGCAGACCACCCGGCGCAAGCGTCCACGGCTGATGTCTATGACGACGGCCGGCTGCGAATCGAGTACGACAATTTTTACGTCGCTTGCAGCGGGCAGGCGCTCCGCTTACCGCGCGCCGAGTTCCTGTTGCTCGCGCGGCTCGCGCGCAACCCGGCGCGCCTGGTTCAGGCGGAAGAACTCTGGCGCTACACCTGGGGCGCAAGCAAGCCATATAACCCAGACAGTCTGCATGTGCATATTCACCGGCTGCGCCAGCGGCTCGCGCCGTTCGGCATACAGATCGAGACTATGGTGAACGTCGGTTATCAGCTATTGCTCGCCACCCGCGCGCAGTCAGACGCACACGGGGACAGCCGCGCGGATTTGCTACCGCAGCCAATTGAGGCGGCATAACACCAGTCTCATCAGCCGGTGCTGCTATTCGGGCTGATTATTTATGAGCGGTTAATTCGTTTCGCCGGCCGGAAAATTTCCCTGGGTGGGTTGACTAAAGAACAACTGGCTGTTGACCGCCTGCTTCTCGTCGCCTGTCGGCCGCACGTGCTCGTAAGTGCCATCGGGCAGAAGGCGGCGGGCCTTCACGTTGTCGCGCAGATAGACGGCCAGCACGTCCTGCAACTGCTGCCGGAGCCGCTCGTCACGCACGGGCGCGACGACCTCGATGCGCCGTTCCAGATTACGGTGCATCCAGTCGGCGCTGCCGATATAGACCTCATCCGCGCCGCCGTTCTGGAAATAAAAGATGCGGCTATGCTCAAGAAAGCGACCGACGACGCTTCTGACTGTGATGTTCTCGGAGAGTCCGGCAACGCCGGGGCGCAGGATGCAAACGCCCCGGACGATCAATTCGACCTGCACGCCGGCCTGCGCCGCTTCGTAGAGCGCGCGAATAATTACGAGGTCAGTGAGACTGTTGATCTTGACGACGATGCGCGCGGGCCGGCCCGCCTGCGCGTGTCCGGTCTCGCGCGTGATGAGCGCGAGCATGCGCTCCTTGAGATTGAAGGGCGCGATGAGCAGCTGGCGGTAGCTCTTGTGGCGCGAGTAGCCGGTCAGGAAGTTGAACAGGTCGGCCACGTCCGCGCCGATCTCAGCGTCGGCGGTGAAGAGACCGAAGTCCGTATAGATGCGCGAGGTCGTCGGATTGTAGTTGCCGGTGGCGATGTGGACGTAGCGCCGCAGCCGGCCCGCTTCGCGGCGCACGACGAGCGCGACCTTGCAGTGCGTCTTCAAACCCACCATACCATAGACGACATGCACGCCCGCGCGCTCCAATTGCCGCGCCCACTCGATGTTGCTCTCCTCATCGAACCGCGCCTTCAACTCAACGAGTACCGCCACCTGCTTGCCCTGTTCGCTCGCCTCGATGAGCGCGCGGACGACGGGCGAGCGTTGCCCCGCGCGGTACAAGCAAATTTTGATAGCCAGCACTTCGGGGTCGCGCGCCGCCGTGTTGATGAAATCGACGACCGCCGAATAAGCGGTGTAAGGATGATGCAGCAGGATGTCCTGTTGCCGGATGGCCGCGAAGATCGCGTCGGGTTGCGCGAACGCGGCGGGCGCGGTCGTTTGAATCGGTTTGTCCTTTAGTTCCGGCCGCGGCAGGTCGTAGAGCGACATCAGATCGGCGATGTTCAACGGCCCGTCGCTGACGTACACATCGTCGGGCGTTAGCTCCAGCGATTGGGTCAGATAGCCGACCATCTCCGCCGGCATGCTGGCCGTGACTTCGAGCCGGACGGCGTCGCCAAACCGACGGCGACGCACCTGTTGCTCCATCAACCGCAAGAGATCGCCCGCTTCATCCTCACGGATTTCGATGTCCGCGTCGCGCGTGACGCGGAACAGTTGACAGCGGCCCGCGCGCATACCGGGGAAGAGCGCGCCGACGTTGGCCGCGATCAGTTCGCCCAAAAAAGTGTAGCGCGTCTGCGCCTCATCAACCGGCACGAGGCGCGGCACAGTGGGCGGCAGCTTGATGCGTGCGAAGCGGCGCTCGTGCGCGGCCGCCAACTCGCTGTCCGCCGCTTCCGGCTCGACCCACAAGCCGAGGTTGAGACTGCGGTTTGAGATGTAGGGGAAAGGATGAGCGGGATCGACCGCCTGCGGCGTCAACACCGGGAACACGTGTTCGAGGAAGTAGGCGTTGACCGTCTGTTGCTCGTGCTTGGTTAGTTCTTTGTAGGGCGAGATCAAAATGCCGTGCGCGGCGAGGCCGGGCAAAATGTCCGCGCGCAGGCAGCGCATCTGCTCGGCGAGCAACGGGCGCAACCCCCGCCCGATCTCATGCAGTTGCTCGGCCGGCGTCAACCCGTCGGGCGAAGGCTCGACGATGTCCTCCTCCAACTCCTCCTTCAAACCCGACACGCGAATCATGAAGAACTCATCCAGATTAGTCGAGAAGATGGCGAGGAACTTGAGTCGTTCCAGGAGCGGGTGCGTTTCGTCAAGCGCCTCGGCCAGCACGCGGCGGTTGAATTCAAGCCAACTCAACTCGCGGTTAAAAAGCAGGTGCTTGTGGTGCAGTAGGCTCGGCGGCAACTCGACCCGCACCGGGTCGCGCGGCCCTTCGGTTGTCGTCTGTTTGCTCGCGCCGGTCGTCATAGAGAATCTGTCCTGTTCAAAGCTTCACAGCCGGACTTGCCGCAACGCAATTTAATAGACCTCTTGCAAAAGTCGGGTAGATGATGCGACAAGTAGCTTTCAGGAACAAATCCGATGAGCTACGAACAAATTAAAGACTTACGACCCGCACTCTTCAAACGATATTGCGGCGTCAAACCAGAAACTTTTCACAAGATGGTCAGAGTCGTTTCTGACCATCTGACACAGACGCGAATCAAGACCGGAAGACCGCCAAAGCTGACCGTCGAAGACCATGTCTTGATGACCCTTGAATACTGGCGCGAGTATCACACCTTTTTCCACAGCGCCAAGAGTTGGGGCGTCCATGAAGCAAGCGTCTGGCGCA
>JBBQGM010000077.1:0-25438 GCA_038322995.1 Pyrinomonadales bacterium | reverse complement strand
GAAGAAGGTGCGCGCCTCACAATGCTTCAAGAGCTTTCACACTGCGGAGCGAACACTCGAAGGCATTGAATCGATTAACATGATGAGGAAAGGGCAGGTCAAAAGGTTAGCAGGCGACGATGCGCGAGGGCAGGCGAAGTTTGTCGCTTCGCTGTTCGGGATCGCTGCTTAGCGAAAGATTCTCGGAGAACTATCACGCCCGAAAATAATTTTCGCAACGCAACCTCCCGTGCTGCATGGCTTTTGCCTAACAGGTCGTGATACAAGCAACCGCGTTCGGGTCGGAGTCGGGATCGCGCCCGTCATCATGAGCTACAACGACTCGCACATCCCGGAGTTCCTGAAACGGTCGAAAGAGGCCGGTGCCACGCGCGCCTTCATGACGATGCTCCGCCTCCCCAGAAGCGTTAAAGACTATTTTGGCGAGCGGCTAAAGGAGGATATGCCGACGAAGGCTGACCGGATCATCAATCGCATCAGGGAGGCGCGGGGCGGAAAACTCAACTCAAGTGAGTTCGGCAAGCGGATGCGCGGGGAGAGCGAGCAATGGAAGGTGGTCGAGCAGGTCTTCGAGTTGCACTGCAAGCGCCTCGGCCTCAACGAGGGCAGACGATCCGAGCGGCCCGACACTTTCCGTCGCCCGACTTCGGTCTGGAGGGAGACCTGCAACACGGAGGCAATCTCGTCCGGGTGCTGGCCGCGATGCAGGAGGTCGAGAATGCGGGCACGTGTCTGTGTCCTGGCAGTCGTCGCCCCGCGTTTGCTGATGGTTGTCAAAGAGCGAAGTTCGTTTTTGCGTAGTTTGATCGGTTGTGCTGTTCTTGCCATGCTCAAAAGATACGGCAAGAGAGCATTCTTATCAATCAACTTAAATTACGGAGTAATAAGTGACCATGTTTGCCAAATTTCTCTGTTCGATCCGGGCGACAACGCGGTTGCGCGCGTCCGCGCTCTACCTCAAAGACAAGGCGTCGTCGCGAAGACTGCTTGGAGCGTCCGGCCCGTATCCATGAGTTCGTCGGCAAGCCATCGTGTTGGCTGCGTTGCCGCGACTACGCGCCCGGTCATGTCAACTGCAAACGCGGGTAAGACGCTCGTGCCGCCGTGCAGACTGTAGAGCAGATAGTTGCCGAGAATGCCCGCGCACGCGACGAACTGCCTGCCGTCCGGCGTCTTGTAGATCCCACGCTCACGTAACTGCCTCATCGAACACCTCGCCTTAAATTGAAGGGCACGTGCCTGTAAGTTTGGAGATCGCCTGAGCCGACCTCCGGTTAACACTTGAATTATTTTGCGAACACCTTAGCCGCCCGATCCGGATAGTCGGTAATGATGCCGTCTAAATTCAGCTTGCGCAAAGACTGCATGTCCGCCACGTCATTGACCGTCCAGGGGATAAGCTTGATTCCCTTGGCGCGGCAATAGTCCAAGGTCGGCTCGTCAAGCAGCGCGAAATTAGGGCTGTAAACATCCGGCTGAAAACCCAGCCGCGCGATGTTTTGTTGGATGCCGTCTTTATTTTCGACTAACAGCACCAAAGGCAAATGGACAGGAAATTTCTTGAACTCCTGTAGCGTCCGCACGTCGAACGACTGAATCATCGCGTATTTCTGCATGTCGTGCTTCATGATCTCAGCATAAAGCAGGCGCGCGAACACGGCAGGAGCAGGGTGGTAAAGGTCATCACCGGCCGGCGTTGATTTAGTTTCGATGTTATACCTGACGGCCGGCAGTTTATGCGCGTGAATGTATTTTCGCGTCTCGTTAAAAACCGCGCCGAGCAGTGGTTTGTGCACTTTGATTTTCTGCTGTTCGGGAAAGCGCCTGTTGCCCAGACTCCCGACATCGTATCGTTTGATTTCGGCATAGCTCATCCTGAACAGGTTGTACTGCTTCTCTTTGTCGGCGGGGATGGGCTGGCCCGCCGGGTCAAGCGTGATCTCGGCGGAGAAATACGGATCGTGCGAGACGACTAGCTGTCCGTCCTGACTGACGACCACATCAAGTTCCAACGTGTTGACGCCGAGGTCGATGGCTTTGAGAAACGCGGGGATCGTATTCTCCGGCATCAGCCCGCGACACCCGCGATGTCCTTCGATGTCAAAGGGGCGCGCTGTTTGCGCTACCGCGTCAGCAGCGATGAGCAGGCAAAGAACCAATGCCAGTATTTTTTTCATGATGGTATAAGTCGTGTTTTGCCTCGGCGTGCAAGCGAACGCAGCCGGCAACGGCGCACGCATGATCGTTGCCGGCTGCGTTCCCTGGCGGAGTTTTGTCGCAGATGCTACTTCCTAGAAATACAACTTCACAGCCAGTTGCACCTGCCGCGCCGGGAACGTGCTGGTGATCGTGCCGAAGCTGGCGCTGGTGATGTCCGAGTTCGCCGCCTGAAAATTAGTCTTATTGAACAGGTTGAAAAACTCGGCGCGGAACTCCATGCGCGTGGCCTCGGTGATGGGCAGCGCGAACTGTTTCTGCACGCCCAGATCGAACTGGAAGAAGCGGTCGCTGCGCGCGATGTTGCGCCCGACGTTGCCGAAGGGCGCGGTGACCGGCGGCCGCTGCAAACAGGCTGCGTTGAAATAATCGCGCGTTGGGTTCGACCGCGCGCTGTGATTTACCGGATCGCACAGGAGGTTCGGGCGCAGCGCGACGCCGCCCAAGAATGAGGCGAGGTTGTTCGTCACGGGCGACGGGCCGTAGCGAAAGTTGATGGTCTGCCCGCTCGCCATCGTGTTGATGCCGGAGAGCGTCCACCCGCCGATGACGGAGTCGAGCACGCGGTTCATGTCGCCGCCGAGCCAGCGTCCGCGGCCGATGGGCACATCCCAGACAAAGCTCGTCGTGTTGTTGAACGGCTGGTCGTAGGCCGAGCGGCCTTTGTCGGCGGCAAGGTCATAGACATTCTGCGGCTGGCCCGTGTTGCCGTTCGGCTCTTCCAACACTTGCGTCACGTTGTCGAGCGCCTTCGAGTAGGTGAACGAGTTGAGCACGTAAAGCCCGCGCGTGAAGCGATGCTCTAGCTTGACCTGCAAAGCATTGTAGCTTGAGAAACCTGCGGGCAGCACGGCGGAGATCGTGCCGAAGCCTTGAATGGGGCGACGCGCTTGCAGCGTTGGCTGCTGCGCGGTGGGCAATGCGAACTCCGCCGTGGTCAACGGCCGCGCTTGATTGTAGTCGGCGATGAGCGCGAGATTTCGCGCGCGGTTGCCGACGTAGGCGACATCGAGAATCGTGTTGGCGAAGAGTTCGTGCTGGACGGAGAACTGCCAGTTTTGAATGTAGCTGGTCGGCGTGTCGCGCGGGATGTAGAGCGTGACGTTGTTCGGCAAGCCGCTTGGGTAGCCCTGCTGCGTCGCGCGGAAACAGCCGTTGAAATTGTTACCCGTGCAGAGCGGGTTGGTTACGGAGGGCGCGGTTTGCGCGATGGCGGCACGGGTGATCTGCGGGTAGTTGGTCGCCAGCAAGTTCGCGCTGCCGAGGCGATTGAAATAGACGTAGCCCATGCCGAAGCCGCCGCGCAGCACGGTCTTATTGAAAAGGTTGTAAGCGAAGCCGAGGCGCGGCGCGAAGTTGTTGCGGTCGGGGTCAACCAGACTGCGGTCGTAAAGCGAGCCGTCGTGCGCCTGTATGATCGAGTTGGTCGCCGGGTCGTAATTCGAGAGGCGATTGTTTTTCTCATAGAAGGGCGTGGCGAACTCGTAGCGCAGGCCCAGATTGAGCGTCAGCTTCGGGTTGATCTTCCAATCATCTTGGACATAAGCGAAGTGTAGGCGCTGGCGTAGATTCACAACGAGCAGGTTCGCCAGTTCATACTGATTACGCGCGCCGAAATAGAAGTCGGCGAGGTTGTAGAGATTGTTGGCACTCACGCCCGTCGGGCGGCTGAACTGCCCACTATAAGTATCCAGCCCGTACAGCGGATTGGTGTCCTGCACATCCGTGTTGACGGCGAGATATTCGTAGCCGGTTTTCAAACTGTGGCGACCGCGCGTCAGAGCATAACTGAGCCGCGTGTCAGCGTCGCGCGGATTTTGAAACTGCGGGTTGGTGGCTTGCCGCCCAAGCTGTGAAAAGCCGGTGATGGTTTGCGTCGTCAACCCGCCGGTCACGGACTTGTCGTCGGACAGGCCCGTGATGCCGTAGAGATCGCGCACGCTCGGGCCGCCCGTGAGTGGCGGTCGCTTGCCCGCATCAATTTTCGAGAGACCGAGGCGCACGTCCAGCACCGACGCATTCTCGAAAGCATAAGTTCCGCTGACAACGAGTTGGCGATTGAGGATGTCCACGAAGCCGTTCTGATTGCTGCCCGAAGGGCCGGGAATGTTCGGGGCCTCGAAGGCATTCGACTTGCGATTGCTGAAGCGGCCAAAGATGCTGAACCGGCCGTTGAATTTGTGATCGACGCGGACGTTGTACTTGTTGTTGAAGTTTCGATTCAAGACCAACTCTTGATAGTTGTTGCCGGGCACGCCGGTCAGATTCGGAGTCGGCAATTCGTTCAGAACTGTTTGGGCGAACGCGGTCAGAGGGATCGGCGTCCCCGCCGGAAAGAGGTCGCCGGTGAAAGGGTTGCGCACGGCGACCGCCAGCACGCCGCTGCGCTGCGCCAGCGTCGGGATGTTTGTGTAGACGAGATTCTTCTGGATTTGCCGGAAGCCTTCGTAGTCGCCGAAGAAGAAGGTGCGGTCTTTGACGATGGGGCCGCCGAAGGTGAAGCCGAACTGATTGCGAATGAGCGGCGGTTTGACGCCGCCGTTCGGTTTGAAGAAGCCGACCGCGTTCAAGACCGTGTTGCGATGAAACTCCCACAACGAGCCATGAAACTCATTCGTGCCGCTGCGATAGGAAGCGTTGATGACCGCGCCGCCCGAACGCCCGAACTCCGCGCTGTAGGTATTGGTCTGCACTTTGAACTCGGCGATGGCGTCGGGCGAAACCTGCACCACTTGATTGGAAAAACTCTGGTTGCTCGTGCCATAAGCGTTATTGTCTATGCCGTCGAGGAGAAAGTTATTGACTGTGCTACGCAGCCCGTTGACGTTGAACGAGGCTTCGCGGCCGGGGCTGCCGATGCCGTTGAACGAAGACTCGCGCACGCCCGGCGCGAGCAACACGAGGTTGGCGTAAGAACGACCGTTGAGCGGCAGCGTGATGATCTGCTTGCGCTGGATGACTTGCCCGCGCTCGCTCGAATCGGTCTCAAGCAGGTTGGCGGCGTCGGTGACGGTCACGGTCTCATTTGCGTTTGCGACCTGAAGCGTCACGTCCACGCGCTGCCGGGCGTTAATCGTCACGCTGACTTGATCGGCGATGGTGCGGCCAAATCCTTGCGCCTCGGTGATGACTTGGTAAGCGCCGATTTTGACGTTAAGGAATTGATAATCGCCGGCGTCGTCAGTTGTCGCTGTCGTCGTGATCTCGGTGGCCAAGTTTCTTAAAGTCACGGTCGCGCCCGCCACCACGGAGCCGTTAATGTCATGCACCGTGCCCAGCACGGTCGCGGTCTCAACCTGAGCTTGCACGCGAGCGCCGGATAGCAGGAACGCTGCGACGAGTAGCAGGGACGTAAAGAGCGAATGCAGGTGACGAATGTTGAGGGTCATGTAATCCTCCCGATTCTTTGGCTGTGACAGTTAGAAAAAGAAGCTGGTCGAGTTAAGTTAAACGTTGGCGAAAAGCAACGGAGACACCCGCGCTTCAAACAGTTTCTCGGCAATTCAGTCGGCGCACCAATCAACGCTACAGAGCAGCAACGTGAATGCTTCAGCCAACAGCAATCGCCCTATGACAAATCTGGCAATTGAGGGCGAGTTGCCTTGCATCGCTAATCAAACTTGCCTCTATGCATCCAGTCGCTGCCCGGTGCGAATGTGTGCCGGCATTCTTATTCATCGAACTGACAACGCGGTTAGCAACAAGTTAATTGGAGTTTAAAAATTCGGAATGCGGTGGCGCGGGCACACGAATGAACGGTGTGCGCGAAGCGCAGTGCGCGCACCAGTCGGAACTTAACCAACTGTTCACGCGCACGTAACCTTCCCTTAACGGCCTGCGACTAAACTGCCGGGTCGCCAACGTTCTATTCGCAGCAGCAAGCCAACAGCATCGAACGGCCTTACGGCTAAGGCGTCTCTGCCACTTGAGCTATTACAGATCAATCGCACGGGTGAAGTCGCGTGCGCCAATGTTCGCGCGCAAGCGTTATCGGCCGGAGTTTTGCGCGCGGCAGGCCGCCGCGTGGTAGGCGCTTTTGCAGGTCATCAATGAGGAGAATCAGATAGATATGAGAAGCAATGATTATACGGTGAATCGGCGGCATATTTGGACACGTGTGCAACTGCTATGTGCGCTGCTACTATTCATGTGCGCAACCGCCGCGCCCGCGCTGGGTCAGGCCGGGTCGGGTAACGCCGCCGCCGCCGGGTTAGTGCAGGACGCTAACGGCGGCGCGGTTGCCGGCGCGACGATCACGATTCGCAACGACGAAACCGGCCTTGAGCGCACGACCATGACCGGCGACGATGGGCGCTTTAGCGCGCCCGCACTGCCCGTCGGGCGCTACGTGGTTAAAGCCGATGCTGCGGGCTTCGGGGCCGCCGAACGCACGGGCGTCACCTTGCGCGTTGGCGAGACCACGGCCGTTGACTTCACGCTGCAACCGGCTGCGGTGAATGAAAAAGTTGAAGTGACTGACGACCCGGAGGCGTTGGACTCAGAGGCGGCGGCGAGCGCGTCGATCATCACGCCCCGCGCCGTCGAGGACTTGCCCGCGCGCGGACGCAACTTCACGGAGTATGTGCAACTCACGCCCGCCATCCAGCAGGAAGCGGATCGCAACGGACTGGTGATCGCCGGGCAACGCTCGATCAACTCGAACGTCTCAATTGACGGCACGGACTTCAACGACTCGCTGCAAGGCAACCAGCGCGGCGGCAACGAGGCGGTTTTCTTCTTCCCGCAGACGGCGGTGCGCGAGTTTCAAGTCGTGCGCGCGGGCGCGACCTCAGAAGTCGGGCGCACGAGCGCGGGCTTCGTCAACGTCGTCACCAAATCGGGCACGAACGACGTGCGCGGCGAAGTCTTCTATTTCAATCGCAACCGCGCGTTGACCTCGCCGGATGCCTTCGGCAACAAGCTGAACAACAAGCAGAATCAGTTCGGCGGCTCCATCGGCGGCCCGCTTGTGCGCGACCGCGCCTTCTTCTTCTTCGGCATCGAGCAGAACTTCCTGCGCATCCCCTTCCTCGTGCGCTTCGCCGCGCCGGCGGCGGGCGTCACCGTCCCGGCGGACGTGGCCGCGCTCGCGGGCGAGCAACGCACGGAGAACAACCCGACCGCCCTGTTCGGGCGCGTGGACTGGAATCTCTCGAAAGCAAATTCGCTCAACCTGCAATACACTTACTCGCGTCTGCGCGGGCGTAATTTCAACTTCGACAACAACACGACCGTCATTGACACCGCCGCCACAGGCAACTACGACCGCATGGCCTCGAGCAATGGCTTCAAGTCCGCGCTCGTCTCGGTCATCAATCCGACAGTGGTCAACGAGGTGCGCGGCCAAGTGGCGACCGACAACCGCCTCGAAGCCCCGAACTCTAATCTGCCGCAGATCAGCATCGCAGGTTTCGGCACGCTTGGCGGCGACAACTCGCGCCCGCGCCTCTTCGAGACGACGCGCTACGAGTTGAGCGACAACTTGAGCGTCAACACCGGCGCGCACAATCTGCGCTTCGGCTTCGACACGAACATCAATCGCGCCCGCCAACAACGCGAATCCAACATTCAAGGGCGCTACGATTTCGAGACGCGCGTGAACGGCGGCGCGCTTGTCGCCGACAGTCTCTCGAACTATATCAATCGTCGCCCGCGTCGTTTCCGCCAAACCATCCCCGGCTTCGACCCGGCGGATTTGATCTATCGCGGCACGCAGAAGGAACTCGCCATCTTCGCGCAGGATCGTTTTCAACTAACGCACAATCTAACTGTGAACGCTGGCCTGCGTTGGGAAGGACAGTGGAATCCGCAACCGCCGCGCCCCAACCCGGCGATTCCACAGACGGCGCGCATCCCGAATGATCTCAAGATGTGGCAGCCGCGGCTCGGTCTCGCATGGAATGTCGGCGGCACAAATCGCACGGTCGTCCGCCTGTCAGCCGGCCTCTACGACGCGCGCACGCCGGCCAATCTTTTTCAACGCGTCTTCACCGACAACGGACTGACGACGCAGGCCGTTGACATCAGCGAGACTTCAGCGTGCCGCAACTCCACCGACCCGAATCGCGCCGGCTGTCTCTTGCGCGGCCCGAACGCCGTCATCACTTTCCCGACCGTCTTCACTGAGGCCCCGGCGGCCAACTTCATCGCGAAGCCGCGCGTCTTCGGCTTTGACCCGACCTTCCGCAACCCGCGCTCGTTCCAGACCTCCGGCACAATCGAACAGAGCATCGGGCCGAACATGGTCTTCACCGCCGGCTACATACACAACTCGACGTGGGCGCTGCAACGTCGTCTTGATCGCAACCTCTTCGCGCCGACTACAAACGCGCAAGGCACGCCGATTTTCCCGACAACCCGACCCAACCCGACCATCGCGCAACTTGAGATCAATGAGTCAACGGCGCACTCAACCTACGACGCGCTGACGCTGAGCTTCACGCGCCGCTTCGCCCGCCGCTACCAGTTCGAGACCAACTACACGCTTGCGCGCAACCGCGACGACGACTCCAACGAGCGCAACTTCTCGCGCGAGACGGCGCTCAACCCATTCGATCTTTCGCTTGAAGACGCGCCCTCGAAACAGGACGTGCGCCATCGCTTGAACCTAAGCGGGCTGGTTGATCTGGGGCGCGGGTTCACCGCCTCCGGCATCATCATCACGCGCTCCGGTTTTCCCTTCACGCCGGTCATCGGCGCGGATCAGCAGAACGATCTGAACGACGACAACGACCGCGCCATCATCAACGGGCGCGCCGCCGGCCGCGACTCTCTGCGCCAGCCGTCTTTCTTCAACCTCGATTTGCGCTTGCTCAAATCATTTCACGTCAGCGAACGGCGCAGGCTCGACCTCTCGGTCGAAGCCTTCAACGTGACGCGCAACACCAACAAGGGTTTCGGCAACGACTCGATCAGCCTCTACGGCACGCCGCTCGCCGACGGCTCGCCCTCTGTCGCGACGGCAGGTCAACCGCTCTTCGCGCCTTCAACGGCTCGCTTCGGCGGCCCCCGTCAGGTGCAACTCGGCGCACGCTTCATCTTCTGACAAAGACGGGGCTGCGCTCTCGTCACAGAGCGCAGCCCCGTCCGCTACATTTCTCTTCGCCCGGATGGCATATCAACCAACACGTCAAAGGGTGCTGACCGTACTGGTCACATGCTTTTTCTCGCTTTCGCTCGTCGCCGCAGCAGGCCAACAGGCACAGACGTCCCCAACACCTTCCGCCCAGATTAATGCCGCAGGTGTTTCCGACGAGCGGCTAGACAAGTTACCCGTTCGGCTGCGAGAACGGGGACGATTGCTGCTGGGCGAGGGCGACGGGCGGAGGCGCGCCGATCTCGCGGACGAACTCGCCAGAGAAGAACCTGCCGACGTGATGGAGTTTTTGCTGGCTCTGCTCGACGCGGACTCTTCGGCGCTCGTGCGGCGCGCCATCGTCAGCCGTCTGGGCAGAGTTTCCACTCCGCAGATGAGGCAGGCGCTGGAGCGACACGCTGCCTCGGACAGTGACGTGGGCGTCGCCGAGTTGTCGCTCGACCGTTTGCGGGCCTTAATTTTAAGAGACACTGAACAATTGTTGTTGAATCGGATGGAGTTGGCGCGGCGGAGCAGCGACGCTGTCGGATTGCGCGAGCTTCGGCAGGAGCAGGAGCGCTGGATCGCGCTCGTCAACGGCGTGATGCTGCCATCATTCCTGCGCGCCGTGCCGCCGGTCTTTTCGGTCAAGGCCGGCGACCAGCCGGTGTGCTTCCTCGCCTTCGGGGATTTCGGCACGGGGTCGGCAGAGCAGAAGAGGCTGGCCGGAGTCATGCGCCAGTTCAATCAACAAACGCCTTTCGACTTCGCCCTCACGCTCGGCGACAACTTTTACGCGAACGGGATGACAAGCCCCGACGATCCGCGCTGGCAGAGTTGGTGGGAAGATTTGTACGGGGCGCTCCACATCAAGTTTTACGCGACGCTCGGCAATCACGACTGGTACGGGTCCGACAGCCCCGCAGCGGAAATTCTCTACACCAGGCAGAGCCGGACGTGGCGCATGCCCGCGCCCTATTACACCTTTACGGCAGGCCCCGTACAGTTCTTCGCGCTCGACACCAACGAGATGTCTGAGGCGCAACTCGTATGGTTGCATGACGAGCTGACTAAGAGTCTAGCGCGCTGGAAGGTGGTCTACGGACATCACCCGATCTATTCGGTTGCGGCGCGCGGCAACAATCAGAAGTTATTGCAACAACTTCAGCCCATCTTGAGCGGGCGCGCGGACATCTACCTGACGGGCCACGAACACAATCTGCAACACCTTAAGCCCGAAGGCGGTGTGCATTTCTTCATCGTCGGCGGCGGCGGGCAAAAGTTGGACAGATTAACCGCCGACCCGCGCGCTTTTTTCGCCGTGCAGGATTATGGTTTCGCCATGCTGGAGGCGGAGCAGACGCAATTCAGGGTTAGATTCATCAACGCCGACGGGAAACAGCTTTACGAATACCGGTTGAGGAAATGAACTATGCAGAGGCAGGCTTCGTGCTGAATATCCTTGCGGGTAACCCCGCCTCTTGCGACATCAGATTTAACAGTGCGGTAGCACGTCCTTAACATTAAGTTGCCATCAGGGTCTTATCATCTGGCCTTGTGTGGCCTGATGAATCCCCGCAAAATGGGTTACCCTTCAAAGTGACCTGCGCGTCATGTGGCGATGTCATCCGCTATAACGAGCGTAAGGACATTGAGGCGCTCTGCCTGGCGTGCTATCACAACCTGCTTATTGAACCAGCCCGTATGTCATCGTCTCGGCGGCTTGATGCGGGCGAGCGTAAGTGGCGAGATGCGCTGGCGTCGTAAACTCTGGCGGCGTGTGTCCGTTGGCCCGGAAGCACAAGGACGAGTGCGTGCGGAGCAGGGGCAATGATAGGCGGCACGACGGGCTAAGGTTCATGCCGCCGCGCCATGCGAGCCGGTGTGTTTACTGAGACAGCCCGCAGTCTTATCCTTCCTGATCAACCGGCCCTCCGCCCAATCAATCAAGAAATTTGTTTGGATGCCTTCTGACATGGCGGGTCTGGCGGGCTGATTCCGTATCGCTGCTATGATCGTCAAGTATTCGACCACCTCACTGATCTCCGCCTCTGACAAAACCCTACCCTCCCGCCCATGTAATCGGTGATGCGCCATCTATTAAAAAAATTTCCCAGACGTGAAAGAAGCACCTGATGACTAGGACAGCACCGCCGACCAAAAAGAGCGCCATACCTGCGTCGTCCACCTGTGCGACGATAAAGTGCGACAGTAGCAGCATAATGACCCCGACCGGCACGCACTGGCGGGCTAACGCGGTCGTAACACTACGCTTTTCTGAATCACTCATTGGTATATTCGGCGCGGACGCGGGTGACGACTCAGCTTATGCCGTGAGTGTTAACCCTGCGCATGCGACTTGTTAACGGCGGCCAAACTTCTCCGTGAGCGCGCAGGCGGTAATTTAGGCGATCTGTCTTCATTGATATTTAATCCTTCCTTAACCATCGCTTAGCACGGACAAGTTATCGTCGGCCCGTTGGTCTCGCCCGGGCGAGACAAGAATGGACAAGGGGTCGAGGAAGGGCGGCGTGAGGGACACCGGAAGACCACGCGGCCCTTTCTGTCATTCGGCCGTAAAGATTTTTACTGCTGCCCGCCTTGAGCTTCAGACTACCGGGGGCGGGCTGACAGGCGGGAGTTCAATCGTGAAGGTTGAGCCGGCGTTCGGCCTAGACTCAACAGTCACTTCGCCGCCGTGCGCGCGAGCGAGATGTTTGACGATAGCGAGGCCCAGCCCTGTGCCGCCCAGTTCGCGTGCGCGAGCGCGGTCAACACGGTAGAAGCGCTCGAAGATGCGCGGCAGATGCTCGGCGGGGATGCCCTCGCCGGTGTCAGTGACGCTGATGCAGTCACGCGCGCCAGGCTTGTGCGTGATTGTGATCGCGTCGCCTGCGCGGCTGAACTTGATCGCGTTGTCGATCAGGTTGATGAGCATCTGTTCGAGCCGGCGCGGATCGGCCCAAACCAGCGTGCCGGCGGCGATTTGATTGCACAGGGTGACAGGCCGCTCCGCGGCCTTGGCGGCTAGCGCCACACACACCTCTTGCACCAGCGGGCGGAGCCGCACGCTCGCGGCGTCCACGCTCATCGTGCCCGACTCGATAGCTGACAGTTGCAGGATATCTTCGATCAGGCTGTGCATGCGGACGGCGTTCTTGCGGATCACGGACAGGAATTGACGGCTGTGCTGCGGGTCGTCGAGCGCGCCCTCTTCGAGCGTCTCGACGAAGGCGAGGATAGAAGTTAGTGGCGTGCGCAGTTCATGCGAGACGTTGGAGAGGAATTCCTGCCGCACGCGCTCAAGGCGTTCGAGTTGTGTGATGTCGAAGAAGACGCCGATGGCGCAGCGCGTGTTGTGCGCGTCGTGCAAGTCGAATGGCACGACGCGCAGATCGAAAACGCGCCGCTCCGCGCCGATTAGTTCAACCTTGACCTCGTTACCCTCACCGCGCTCCAGCGCCCGCCGATAAGCGGCATGCACGGCCGGGTTGCGCGTCACCACGCTCAAGGAGCGCGCTGCTGGTGCGCCGCCCGCTTCGCCCCCGAAGATCGCCCGCGCCGCGTCGTTCCAATTCACCACACGCGCTGCCCTATCAATGACGAGCACACCTTCGCGCATGCCGTTCAGCGCGGCTTCGAGCAGCGGGCCGGCGGCCGAGTTGTCGTCTGTTAGCGGCGCAAGCATGGTCTGCGGGCGCGTCAGCAGGGTGGGCGGTATAGCTTCGCGAGAACGACGGCCCGCGCCAAAAATGAGCCGGCCGAGGAACAGGCCCGTGCAGGTGGCGAGGAGTGTGAGCAAGCCCGCACGCCAGTTCCAAACAGTGGCGAGCGCCAAACTGCTGAGGGCGACACAGCACAGCGCGAGCAATACAGCGTGACGAGGAAGCACGGGCGCAGCGTTAGGCTTTGGGATCAATGTGACTGACCGTCGCCTCGCCGGAGCAGCCGATGAAGCGGTAGCCTACGCCGACCAGCGTTTCGATGCTTTCCGCGCACGGCCCCAGTTTGTGCCGCAGGCGGCGGATGTGTACGTCGAGCGTGCGCGTGTCGCCGTAATACTGCTGGCCCCACACGTCGTCGAGTAGCTGTTGGCGCGCGGAGACGCGCCCCGCGCGACGTGCCAGCGCGGCCAGCAAGGCAAACTCCTTCCGCGTCAGGCGCACGGACGCGCCTGCGCATAGAACTCGCATGTCGTCGAAATGAATTTGCAGCCGGGCGTCCTCATAGACATCACCCGCGGGACTCTCGGCGCGGCGCAAGACAGCGCGCACGCGCGCCAGCAATTCGCGCACCGAGAACGGCTTCGTAATGTAGTCGTCCGCGCCGAGGTCGAGACCGGCGACGCGCTCTGCTTCACCGGTGCGCGCCGTCAGCATGATGATCGGCGTGCGCCGCGTGGCCGGCTCGCGCCGCAGGCGGCGGCACAACTCCGTGCCGCTCATGCCCGGTAGCATCAAGTCGAGGAGAATCAACACGGGCGGGTGCTGCTTGTTGAGGGCAGCGATCAACCCCTGTTCGCCTGTCCCCGCGACGTGCGTTTCAAAACCTTCGCGCGCCAGATTGTAACGGAGGCTCTCCGCGATGTCAGGGTCGTCTTCGACGATAAGCACTTGTTTCATAAGAACAGTGACGAGTGCCGAGTGCCGAGTGCCGAGTGGGAGCAAGCCTTAAACTTGTCACTCGTCACTTGTGCCTCGGCACTGCTTTAGTTGCTGTGTTTAATGAACTCGGCTTCGGCCATGTATACGGTTAGCTCGCAGATGTCGGTGACGTAGTCGCCGATGCGCTCGATGTGTTTGGCGACGAAGAGCAGGCGCGCGGCGCGTGTGGTCAATGCAGGATCGGTCGCCATCATGTTAATTAACTCGTGGAAGACGCGATCATATAGTTCGTCAATGGCGTCATCGCGCTCGATCACAGCGCGCGCCGCCAGCGCATCGCCGGCCGTGAAAGCGTCCAGCGCGGCCCGCAGCATGCCGCCCGCGTGCTCAGCCATACGCGGCAGATCGATGTAAGGCTTCAGTTGCGGCTCGTCGTTCAAGTCAATAGCAGCGCGGGCGATGTTGCAGGCATGGTCGGCGATGCGCTCAAGGATCGGCGTGATCTTCGCCACCGAGATGACGAAGCGCAGATCACGCGCCGCCGGTTGCCGGAGCGCCAGCACGTCAATGCAGAGCCGGTCGATCTCTACTTCGAGTTGATCAATCGCGTCGTCGTTTTGTAATACTTCTCGCGCCGTCGTGCTGTCCCGCCCGATGAGCGCGTACATGGAGCGTGCGAGCGCCGTCTCGGTCTCCCCCCCCAAAAGCAACACGCGGTTGCGCAAGCCTTCCAGATCGCGGTCAAGCGTGCGGTGTGATTCCATGATGATGATTTGCGATTTTAGATTTTTGCTTTGCGATTTGAGTATCGGTTACAGATTCAGGTTTTATCAATCGCAAAGCAAAAATCTAAAATCAAAACTTCTCTTAGCCGAACCGGCCTGTGATGTAATCCTCAGTCAGTTTCTCGTTGGGATTTGTGAACATCTTCTCGGTCGGGTTGACTTCGACGAGTTTGCCCAACCAGAAGAAGGCGGTGCGGTCGGAGACGCGCGCTGCCTGTTGCATGTTGTGCGTTACGATGACGATGGTGTAACGCTCTTTCAACTCCGCGATCAACTCTTCGATCTTCTGCGTGGCAATTGGGTCGAGCGCGGAGGCCGGTTCATCCATCAATAAGACTTCGGGGCGTACCGCCAGTGCCCGCGCGATGCATAGCCGCTGCTGCTGTCCGCCCGATAATCCCAACGCGGACGATTTCAGTCGCTCCTTCACCTCATCCCAGAGCGCCGCGTCGCGCAAAGCCTCTTCAACCCGATCATCCAACTCGGCTTTACCCTGCGTCATTCTATTAATCCGCAACCCGTAAGCGACATTGTCGAAGATCGACTTGGGGAACGGGTTCGACTTCTGAAAGACCATCCCGACCTTGCGCCGCAGCGCCACCACGTTCGACTCTGGCGCGTAGATGTCTTGGCCTTCAATCTCCACTTGGCCCTCGACGCGCGTCCCCGGAATCGTGTCGTTCATCCGGTTGAGCGTCCGCAGGAACGTGGACTTGCCGCAGCCCGAGGGGCCAATCAACGCCGTCACATTCCGCTCCGGCATAGCGAGGGTAACGTGATATAGCGCCTGTGCGCGTCCATAGAAGAAATTCAGATCACGCGCACTGATCATCGCAGCCTGGCTCTGTGCCAAGGGGGGCGTCAGCCCGCACGCTTGCTCGGCGTGCGCCATAGCAGGCACGGAAGCATCTGCTGGTGCGGCTGAAAGCGGTGTGGACATAATCATTCGATGCGCAATGAACAGCAGTTCCAAGTAGTCAGAAAAAGCCGATCTTAGTTTCGGGACTGCTCACTATCAAAATTTCTGGCGCGTGAAAAACCGCACCACGATGTTAATGGCGAGGATCAGGGCCATCAGCACGAGCGTCGCGGCCCAAGCCTGCGCGTGCCATTCGTCGTAGGGCGAGATGGCGTAGTTGTAAATCTGCACGGTCAAACTCGCGGTCGGTTGATCGAGATAGACGTTGAAGAAGCGGCTACCGAAGGCCGTGAATAAAAGCGGCGCGGTTTCGCCGGAGACGCGCGCGACCGCGAGCATCGCGCCGGTGGCGATGCCGGACGCGGCGGCCGGCAAGACGACGCCGAGCGTCACGCGCCACTGTGGTGCGCCGAGCGCGAGCGCGCCCTCGCGCAAACTGTGCGGCACGAGCCGGATCATCTCTTCGGTCGTGCGCGCGACAATCGGCAGCATAATGCATGCGAGCGCGACGCCGCCCGCGAGCGCGGAGAATTGCTTTAAGGGCACGACGATGATCGTATAGACGAAGACGCCGACGACGATGGACGGCACGCCCGTCAGCGTGTCGGCGAGAAAACGCACCACGCCCCCGAAGCGTGTGCTGCCGAACTCCGCGAGGTAGATGCCCGCCGCGATGCCGAGCGGCAAGCCCACAACAGACGCGAGCGCGAGCAGCAAAAGCGTGCCGACAATCGCGTTGCCGATCCCGCCGCCTTCACCAACCGGCTTCGGCGTACTGACGAGAAATTGCCAACTGATCGCGCCGACGCCGCGCCACGCGATATAGCCGAGGATAAGCACGAGCAAACCCACTGCGACAAAGGCGCAAGCGGCCGTCAGCGTCGTCATGACGGCGCTGGTCAATTGTCTGCGGCCGAGTTGTCGTGCGGCGATAGCCATCATGTCATCAAGCGTGCGCCGTGCCGCTCGTCGAGCGCGTGACGCTCCAGACGAGCAGGCGCGCGAGCGCGTTCACGACGAAGGTGACGAAGAATAGAATTAGCCCCAGCTCCACCAGCGCACTCAAATAGATCGCGCCGGTCGCTTCGGTGAACTCGTTGGCGATGACCGAAGCGATAGTGTAAGACGGCTCGAATAGCGATGCGCTGATCTGCGGGCGGTTGCCGATGACCATCGTCACGGCCATCGTCTCGCCGAGGGCGCGCCCCAAACCCAGAATGATCGCGCCCGCGATGCCGGGGCCGCCGTTGGCTAGGACGACGCGCGTCGTCTCCCATTTGGTCGCGCCCAAAGCTAACGCCGCTTCGCGTTGCGTGTTGGGCACGGCCGCCAGCACGTCGCGCACGACCGCCGAGATGATCGGCGTGATCATGATGGCGAGGATGACGCCGCCCGTCAGCAAGCCGATGCCCGTGATAGGGCCTTGAAAGAGCGGCAGCCAACCGAACAGGCGCGCCAGCAACGGCTCGACATTGACGCGCAGGAGCGGCGCAAGCACGAAGATGCCCCACAGTCCGTAGACGACCGAGGGGATCGCCGCCAGCATCTCGACCAGAAAGGTGATGGGGCGCGCGAGCCGGCGCGGTGCTTGCTCCACCAGAAAGACCGCGACACCCAGCGCGAGCGGCACGCTGATGACGAGCGCGAGCAAGGACGAAACGACCGTGCCGTAGATGAAGGGGAGCGCGCCGAAGTGGTTCTCGACCGGATTCCACGTGCGGCTAGTCAGGAAGCCGAACCCGAACTCGCCGAGCGAGCTGCGCGACCGCAACGCCATCGCCGCGATCATCGCTACGACCAGCAGCACGAGCAGCAACGCGCTCGCAAACAACAGCGCGCGAAAGACCGCATCGCCCGCATTGCCCGTCGGCGCGAGCGTGCGCTTCAAACTCCACGCACGCGCCGATGCACCGTACTCTGCGGCAGGACTCGGCAAGGCTGGCTGCGGGTTCGACATAAGAGACTTGTCAGTTGTCCGTCAACAATTGTGCAGCTTGAATAACCAACTACGGATTTTAAAGTTCATCCTTGGCGTAATGGCTTACCGCCGGCCGTGATCGCATTGAGCTTAGCTTCGGCGCGCTTGACGATCTCGGCGGGCAGCGGCGCGTACTGTAGCTCTCTGGCAAACTGCTCGCCGTCGTGCAGCCCCCACCAGAGAAAGTCTACCAGCGCTTTGCCTTTGGCCGCGTCCTTTTGCTCTTGATAAACGAGGACGTAGGTGTAGCTCGCAATCGGGTAAGCGCCTGCGCCTGCGGCGTCGGTGAGCGAGACGCGTAAGTCGGCCGGGGTTGCCGCAACTGTTTCGGCGGCGGCGGCTGAGATGGCATCGAGTGAAGGCTCAACAAAATTGCCGGACTTGTTTTTGATTAGCGCGACGGGCAGTTTGTTCTGCACCGCATAGACCAACTCGACATAGCCTATCGTACTGGGCTGCTGTTTAACTTGCCCGGCGACGCCCTCGTTGCCTTTGCCGCCCTGCCCGACGGGCCAGTCCACCGACTTGCCCGCGCCCGGTTTCTCTTTCCACGCGGGGCTGACCTTCGCCAGATAATCCGTGAACACGGCGGTCGTGCCGCTCCCGTCCGAGCGATGCACGACGGAGATGTCAGCGGCGGGCAGGGCTACATTCGCGTTGTCGGCCTTGATGCGCGGGTCGTTCCACTTCTTGATTTTGCCGAGGAAGATGTCGGCGAGTACGTCGGGCGCGAAGCGAAGTGGTTGCGTCACGCCGGCCAGATTGTAAGTGACAATGACCGCGCCTAGCACCGTTGGGATATGCAGGATAGGGCCGGATGCTTTCTTCAGATCGTCGTCGCTCATCGGGGCATCGGACGCGCCGAAGTCCACAAGCTGCGCTTGAATTTGCTGGATGCCGCCGCCCGAGCCGATAGATTGATAATCGATCTTGACGTTTGGGTTGAGCTTGCCATACTCGCTCACCCATTTCTGGTAGAGCGGATTTGGGAAGGTCGCCCCTGAGCCGCGCAGCATCATTGCGCCGCCCGCGCCGTTCGGGCCGCCCGCCCCGCCAGGGCTGCATCCAAACTGTAGGCCGAGCAACGCGGCGCAGAGGAGCGCGCAGGACACGCGCCGATTGATGCGCGAGAGAGACATAGGTGGATTCTCCTTCAAGTTAAACTCCAGAGACAGGCAAGAGCGGGCCGGCAATAAACGGCCGAATATTTAATTTGCAGATACGCAACCCCGCACCGCGTCGCGCCCGTCGTCAAGGCGGAAGAGGCCGCCCTGCACTCTCTCATGAGAGATACTATGGCGACTTAATAGGCTGATGCGACAGGTCGGCGCGGCTGTCCCCGTGTGCGTCTGTCTGATCGCAGGCGGCGAGCAATAGCTGGTAGCCGACACTCACCATAGTCTCGATCTGTATGTTGAAAGGCGCGAGCCGCTGGCGCAGCCGGTGTATATGCACGCGCAGACTGTCCGAGTTATATGGCTTGCTTGCACCCCAGGTGTAGCGCCAGAGTTCTTCCGCCTGGACTAAGCGCGCCGGGTTGCGCGCGAGGCGCGAGAGCAGCAGGAACTCGGCGCGTGGTAAGCGGAGCGCCTGCCCGCCGCAAGCGACGTAAAAATTATCGTGCTCGATCCGCAGCCGGCCGTCGTCATAGACATTAGCCGCTGATGCTTGTGCCGGGTGGTCTGCATCTGCGCGAGGTGGTATTCCGGCGGACATATCTGATCCATTCATGTCGGCAGCACGACATAAAGCAGGGGCGCGTAAGCGTGATCGGCTACGCGCCCCTGCCGGCAGTGGACGGTTAGAAGTTGAACCGCAGGGCGAACTGTATCTGCCGGTTCGTGCCGAGACCGACCGTGCGCTCGACGGTCTGACGCAGCAGCCCGAAGGTCGCGCCGGCCGTTGATTGCGTCAGGGGCTGACCCGGTTGCAAACTTGTCGAACTAACCACGAAGGCGTTGGCCGTCGTGTTGAAGGTCAGGGTTGGCAGGCTGACGTTGAGCGTCGAAGGAGGGTTGGCGAAATTCGCGTGATTGAAGACGTTGAAGACCTCCGTGCGGAACTCGACGTTCATCTTCTCACGAATGGGAAAACGCTTGTTGAAGATGAGATCGAACTGCTGGAAGTTCGGCCCCTTCAGCGCATTGCGCGACAGATTGCCAAACGCGCCCGCCGCAGGGACGGCGAAGGCGGCCGGGTTCAGGAAGTTGCGATCATTATTCAGATATGGACTGACGCCCGCGATCAGATCAGGCCGGCGCGTCTGGCGCGACGCACCGCCGCCGGGCGCATTGCCCGCCGCCAAGAAACCGGCCGGGAGCGGCTGTGTGCCGCTGACGGTTGGCAGTTGGACGGTAAAGCCCTGCGCGACGCTTGTCGTTGCGGTGGCGCTGGTATTGAGCGTGCAGCCGCCCGCCTGTGCGCAGACGGCGACAACTTCGGGGCGCGTGATAGTTACGTCAATCGGCAGTCCTGAGCGCACGTTCATGATCGTGCCGACCTCCCAGTTGCCGAGGATGGCGTTGCCGACGACGCCGAAGTCATGCCGCTTGCCCTTGCCGACCGGCAGATCGTACACGGCGGAGAGGTTGAAGGTGTGGCGCACGTCGAAGGTGTTATAGCCGCGATCCGCTTCGTAGTTGTTCTGGTCGCCGGACGGGCGCAACGTGCCGCCGAAGGGTTGCGCCGCCGTGCGCGCTTCGTTCGAGCCGGAGGTCGTGCCGAATGAGCGCGAGAAGCTGTATTGCCCGTTAAGCGTCAGTCCTGTCGAGAGACGGCGCGCGAGCGCCACCTGCAAAGCGTTGTAGCCGTCCGAACCGCCGCTCGTCTTCGTGTCGATTTCGGCGAAGGGTTTGCAGATCGGGTTCGACGCGGACGCGCCGCAGAGCGCGGCGTTGTTGATGATGTCGAACTGGCGGATCGAGGTGACGCCGATGACGCGCCCGGTCGTCGGGTCGGTGCGGTTGACGACGCCGGCATTGGCCGGCAGCGGTTGACCGTTGACGACTGAAGCGTTGCCGCTGCGCAATGTGTTCGACAGCCCGCGCAGGAACAGGTTGCGGCCCTGACTGCCCACGTAAGCGACCGTGCTGACGAGTTTGTAGGGCAACTCCTGCTGCATGGAGACGGTGTACTGATAGACCTTCTCCGGGATGATGTACTCCGGCGCATAGGCGCGCGGCTGATAGACGCGGTTGCTCGGATTACTGATGAAGCTCTGCCGGATGGTCGCAACTGTGCCCGCGATGTTTGGATCGAACGAGGTGTTGGAGATGGTTGAGGAGATGCGGTCGCTCTCAATCGGCTGAATCTGATCCTCGACCTGACCGGGGCCGTAGAAGATGCCGAAGCCGCCACGCAGGATAGTGTGCCCGCCGCCGAAGAAGCCCGTGCCCGCTGGATTAGGCGACCACGACAAACCGAGCCGCGGGGCAAAATTCTTCTTGCTTGCGCGCAACCGAACAACATCGGACGGCAGGATCGTGCCGCTGGTTGTGTCGAAGTTCACCTGTCCGTCCCGATCCTCGCGCAGCGGCGTGTAATACTCGTAACGCAAGCCGAGATTGAATGTCACGTTCGGACGTACTTTCCACTCGTCCTGCGCGTAGCCGATGTAATACTCGCTCTTGGCCAAACGCTTGCCCATGATGCCGTTGTTGAAGGGGCTGGGGTCGGAGAGATCGCCCTGATATTGAATGGACGCGGCGCGGTTGGCCAGGAAGTCCGATAAGCTGTTGAAGACGAAGGTCGTGCCGCCCTGCCGGTCGGTGTAGATGCGGTTCGGTCTAAACTCGACGCCGAACTTGTAGTTGTGATTACCGCGCGTCCAGTTCAGATTATCAATGAACGAAAGCGAGTACACGGTGTACGGCTGCCCGCGCCCGTTCGTCGCGCTGTTGGCGCGGATCAGCCCGCCGGGGTTCGACGTGCCGGCGGATGTGCCCTGCCCGGCGATGGCGAAGTTCGCCGTGTTGCCGGAGATGTTGATCGCGGCGGCCGAAAGATCGATGCCGGGGATCGAGCGCGCGATGCCGTTCGTGCGCGTGAACGCGCCGTTGTAGCCGACTTTGATCTCATTTAAGAGCGTCGGCGAGAGGATCAACTGAAAGCCGACGACGCCGTTTTGCGGGTTAGCGACGAAGTTCACGCGCCGGCCTGAGACACCTTCAGGCTGAAGGTTATTGCCGTTGTCGCGGAAGAAGCGAAAGTAGGCCGAGTGCTTGTCGTTGAACTTGTGATCGAGGCGGAAGGCATAGGCGTTCTCGTTGACGGCTACGCTTGCTTGAAGCTGCGCCACGTCGAAGAGGTTCGTGCCCGTGCCCGTCGAGACGATGACCGCGCTCGGATCGCGGAACGCCGGCAGGAGCGCGAGCGTGCGCGACGCGCTGCCGTTTGCTTCGATGCACGGCACGCCGTTCGGCGCGGGCGCGCAGATGCGCGCCGGGTCGCCCGGCACGGCCTCGGTCGAGTTGACGCCCGCGCGCAGCCGGTAGCCCTCGTAAGAGGCGAAGAAGAAAGTCCTACCTTTGATGATCGGGCCGCCGACCGAGCCGCCGAACTGGTTCAGGCGCAACGGCGACTTCCTCCCGACAATGTTGTCGAAGAAGTTGGGCGCATCGAGCGCATCGTTGCGCAGGTACTCGAAGAGCGAGCCGTGGAAGCTGTTGCCGCCCGACTTGGTGACGACGTTAATCTGCCCGCCCGTGCCCGTGCCGTACTCGGCCGCATAGTTCGACGACTCGACGCGAAACTCCTGCACGTTCTCCAAAGAGGATTGCAGGCGGAAAGGCGACGGCACTTCGCCGTTCAAGTTGCCGGGCGACGCATCAATGATGGCTGTCCCTTCGACGCCATCGTAGCGCACGATGTTTTGCTCGACGGCGCGACCGTTGAAGCGTATGTCACCGAACGTGCCGGAGCCGCTGTTGACCGCGCCGGGCGCTTGCAGGTAAAGCTGCGATAGTTGCCGCCCGTTCAGGGGCAACGCCTCAACCTCGCGCGGGTTGACGTTGGCGCTCATGCTCGCGGAACTCGTGTTGAGCGCCGTCTCATCAGCCGCAACGACTTCAACCGTCTCCGCGAGACCGGGTTGCACCGCGAGGTCAAGCGTTAACTCTTGCCCGACGTTCACCTGCACGTCGGTCGTCTTCGTGGTCTTGAAATTCTGCGCGGCGACGGTCACGGTGTAGGGCGCGGGCTTGAGCGCCGTTACGGTATAGACACCTTCTTCGTTCGTCGTGACGGTGCGCTCTTCGCCCGTGCGGTCGTTATGCACGGTGACGGTCGCGCCGGGCACGACGGCGTTATTGGGATCGCGCACCGTGCCGACGATGCGGCCTTGATCGGTCTGCGCGAATGAGAGTAGCGGGAACAGCAAAAGCGTCGCCAAAGCTAGTGTGCAAGACACAGCGCGGGGGAACTGTTGAGCAGTGGATCGCAACATGCAAAGCCTCCTACGGAGTAGCAAAAGTTTTACCGGTGATGGGTGAATTGGTTATGGCGTTGAGACCGTGCAGCCACGAGTGCGCCGTTAAGCGTTGCGCTCCGCCCCGACGGTCAATGCATTCATAATCTGGTGATTCAAGAAGGTGAGACTAAAGCACGCGGGTTAAATCGAGGTGAATGACGCCTTAATTGTTTGTTAATTTGAGTCGAGTGGTCGTTGTTTGCGCGCTTCGTTGTTAACCACACTATCGCTGAAGACAGAAAGACCGGACAGGTAAGCACCTATCCGGTCTCGCACGTGCGCCGTTTGTGTCGCTTGTTATTCGCGGATTTGAGTTAGCTCAAGCTCGCTCTACTTTCATCTAGCTGCCACTTCCGTATCGCTCAAGCCACCCGTCAGCGCGGCATCCCAGAAGACCCAGTAACGCTTCTTCCCTTTCGCCTGTGGCGTGCGCTGCTCGAAAGCGAGGCGCACGAATCGAGTCTTGAAATCGCCGCTGTCTGCGCCGGGTAGGTAAGAGAAAAAGTAATCGGCGCGCTCCGCCAAGCCGCACTCGCGGCGCATCAGATTGATCGCCGCCTCGCACTCGCCCACTTCGCCTTGTCGAGCCGCATCAACTGAATCATGCACCACGTGCGCGATCTCATGGAGCACGCCCCAGCCGACGTTGAAAGCCGCCAACGCCGCCGCATCGCCCATGACGTGTTGAAAGTCATCGAAGTCGATCAGCACGACATAAACCGGCGGTTTGCCCGCCGCGTCTCTCATCCATTTACCCGCCACGACGCGGCTAAAGACAACATCCGGGCGGCGGCTGGCGTCTTCCAGCACGATCACATTTTGCCCGTCGCTGGCCTCGGTGAGCAGCGTCCGCGCTGTCGGCGAACCGCCCGGCCCTTGCGTCTTGCCGAATAACAATCCGCCGTCATCGGCAAAACGCAGTTCGGGCCAGCCCGTAATAGCGCGTAACTTGGCCGCCAATTCCTCTCGCCGGGCTAATGAAAGTTCGGGCTGGCAGAGAACATACGGAGTAGTTGGCGTAGCCTGTGCAGCCGAGGCCCAGCAGAACATCAGGCTTAGCAAAGCAGCAAGTTTGCCCAGTCCGGCCAAGCCGTGCCAGCTAAATATTTTTCGCATGCCAGCACCTCCCTTGAGCCACCGGTCGACAACAATCCACCCGCCCCAAGCCAAATGACAGGGGACAGGGCAGCTATGTTACCAAATTGTTAATGCGATGTGTGCAAAATATTAACGGAGCGATTAAGAACCCGCTTGGGACGAATGGTAGCCCAGACAATCTCGTTATCACTGGCGGGCGTAAGCTGACGCTAGTGAATGGCGGAACGCGGTTGGCAATTTCTGTAGTACGCGAATAATGAGCGGACGATATTTTCTATTTGTAACACTGCGATAACATCCCATCGCTATAATCCCCGCCCCTACCATTGGAGACTAATGTTCGTGCCGACTCTGTTGAGGGAGTTTCGTTCTTAAACCAATGTCTATTGCCAATGAGTTAAGCAGCGATGTTGCGCTCGCCGTACTTACGAGCGAAGCAGAAGCCCCGCGGATGAGCGCCAGCGAAAAGATCGATATGGTCGCGCAAGTCCATTCGACGCTCAGGCATCTGACCGCCAAGGCCCGCCGCCTGCCCCGGCATAAGCGAAAGCGCGCCGAACCGCCTGCCGAAGGCAATAGCGCCGCGGCCGGGCAATAGGCATCGGGTTAAAGACCTCCCTTCTCCCGCATCCACGCTTACAAGCGCAGGCGCAACTTATTATGCTGCCGCGCACCCTTCGCCCACCTAAGCCTTAGTGTTACCGCTGATGCAGACGATTTGTCTCAGAGGAACATTGCCGCCTCACCGCGACAAAGACGCGCCACCCGGCTCGAACTTTGTGCCCCTGCTGTAATAGACAGTTAAGCGCCGCTACGCAATTCCTTCACCGCAAGTTAATACCACTCCTTAATAATACGGTTGACAGCGGCCTGACGTGGCGCAAAGCCCGCTTCGACCGGAGACCGCGCCGCCTTTGTCGGCCCGTTAAATTACAAATCAAGCTGAGGTGTCCAAGTATGAGCGCACAGTTGACCGTGCAGCAATTGAAATTTTGGGACAATGTTCAGCCAGCGGTAAACGCCGATCTGATCGGACGTTACTATTTCGACGGCGTGTCTAAAGTGTCTGTGTATAGCGCAAACGCCACGCACGCGCAGGTGCGGCGGGAGTTGGATGGGAGATGTTGGCCGATTCCTGCCCGGCTGATGCGCCTGCTAAATCAGTCCTTATGAGATTGGCACAGACAAGTTTTTTCTGATACATCGGTAAGTGCTACCCAACCGACTATCAGAGGTGAACTGCCTGTGCCGGGACACACGATACTTGACATCCCCGTCGCCGAACAAGAGCAGAT
>JBBQGM010000076.1:0-26101 GCA_038322995.1 Pyrinomonadales bacterium | reverse complement strand
TGCTCAACTCGCGCCGGCCCGTCTCGACGTTACCGCCGGGTACGTCCGCGTTCTGCCGTTGTAGGGCTTGCCGCACCTCTGTGATCGGGATGTGATAAGCCGCCAGCCGCTCCGCATCAACCCACACGTTGACCGCGCGCTGCGAGCCGCCGACAACCGCCACCTCGCCGACGCCGCCCGCGCGCTCAAGCTGCACCTTCACAACCTTGTCGCCGAGTTCTGTCAACTCGCGCAAGGAGCGTTCGCCGGAGAGCGCGACGGTCAAGACCGGCGTCGTATCGTTGTCGAACTTCTGCACGATGGGCGGCGTGGCGTCGTCGGGCAAATCGCGCACGATGGTGCTGACGCGGTCGCGCACGTCCTGCGCGGCGGAGTCTATGTCGCGGTTCAGGCTGAACGTGGCGATGATGATCGACGTGCCGGGCGCGGACACCGAGCGCAACTGCTCGATGCCCTCCACCGTGTTGACCACTTCCTCGATGCGCTGCGAGACGACCGACTCGATCTCTTCCGTGGACGCGCCCGGCAAATTCGTGCGGATGCTAATCGTCGGCAAGTCAACCGACGGAAATCGATCCACGCCGAGACTCATAAAACTCGACGTGCCGACCACCACCAACGCCATGATGATCATCACCGCGAAGACCGGCCGCTTAATACAAATTTCTGCGAGCTTTTGCATACCGCTTAACTACTCTTGATGTTCTTGCTCAAGCCCCGCTTGCTGTTCTTTTACCCATTCTTCAGGATAAGGCTGCATATCCCATTCTTGATCGGTTGTGTATTTACCCCAGCCTTTGAACTTGTAATAAGCCGTCATTGCTTCATAGTGGCTATTAGCATCAACAGTCCAAATTAACTTCGCGCCAGCGGCCAAAAGTTTGCGTGCTCCATCGCCTTTCGGGCCAGCTAGACAAAAGAGGTCTAAGCCATCTGCATCTTCCCAAAGTTCATGGATCATCTTCAACTTCTCGCTTGATTACTCAACAACACTGACCGCTTGTCCCGATTGCAGGTTGCCGGGATCGAGCACGACTGTATCGCCGACGTTTACGCCGGAGACGATCTCCGTCCAGTCGGCCACGCGGCGGCCGGTGGTGACGGGCTTCTCCAGGGCCTTGCCGTTCTGCACGACGATGACCTTCTCGATGCCGGCGAAGGTGATGATGGCGTTTGAGGGCACGGTGACGGCCTGCGCCGTGTCGCTCGTCACGATGTCGGCGCGGGCGAACGAGCCGGGGCGGAGCGTGCCGTTGTTGGCCACTTCGGCTTCGACGACGAGCATGCGGTTCTGCTCGGTGATGCTCGGACTGAGGCGCACGACGCGGCCCGCGAAAACTGTGTTCGCGCCTTCGACCGTCACGTTAACGCGCTGCCCCATCTTCACGCTCGCCGCGTCGCGCTCCGGCACTTCGGCGCGGAAGCGCAAGGGGTTGACGCGCACAATCGTCACGACGGGCGCGCCCGCCGCCAAGTATTCGCCGACGCTCGCGCGCTTCTCCTGCACAACGCCGTCGAAAGGCGCGACGACGGTCGTGTCTGCGAGTTGTTGCCGGGCTAATGCAACTTCGGCGCGCCGTTGCGAGAGCAACGCCTGCCGGTTGCGTATCTCCTCGACCGCATCCTGAAAGCGGCTGACCGCAACCTTGTAAGCCGCATCCGCCGAATCAAATTCTGCGCGCGAGACGACGCCTTGCTTGACGAGTGATTCGGTGCGCTCGCGTGTGGTGCGCGCTTCGTCCATCAACGCGCGGGCTTGCCGCACCGTGCCGGTCTGCTCGGCTTCGACACGGTCGTCCGTGCCGTCGGGCGTGAGACCCAAACGCGCACGCGCCTGTCCTAACGCAGCCTCTGTTTGTTGTATGCGCAACTGGTAATCCTGTTGCTCGATCTGCGCGACGGTCTGGCCCCTCCTGACAACGCTGCCCAGATCAATCGTGATCGTGTGTATGCGCCCCGGCGCTTTCACACTCAGCGTCGCTTGATCCTGCGCGGCGAGCGTGCCCGTCACGCTGAGCGAGTTGCCCACCGGCATCTCCGCGACGCGCGCCGTATGCACCGCGCGCGTCGTGCCTGTCGGCCCACCTGTCTGCGCCTGATTTGCGCCCGCCGGATAGTCACTCTTGCATGCGCCGCCGGTTAGCACGCCGACCAAAACAAGCGCGCCCGCAAACATCAAACGGCCGCGCCGTATGCTGCTGCGCTTCTCTGCACACATCCTGTCTGTCATTAAACGTAGAAGACTGCCGCCAATTTGAGCGGGTAGTTTAGCACGAGCCAGCGCGCAGATGTGACCGGCGGAGACAGGCAAGCGTGCCACCCCGGCAACGACACGGCGGGCGCGCTGATAGGCGTTTGCGGCCAAGTGTAACCGAGCCAGTCAAGGCCATTGTGCCGGGAGCGCAGGCATCTTGCCTGCCCTGAGCGCGCCCGCGCGAACAAATTCACAGGTTACTCAAGCTGGCAGGTAAGCGCGGCCTTATTAGCGTGCTAAAGCACGCCCGGCGGGCAAGATGCCTGCGCTCCCGGCAACACGCACGTGGTCGTCCGCCAGAGGCCGTTGCATTGATAAGTTTTCGGCCGGCAAAGCATTAAGCGGCACACGCGGTATTCAACCTCATGCGCCGCTCGTGGCTCAACTTGCATCGCACAATTCTTTACCCGCCAAAGCTGCGGCGGAACAGGTAAGACATCTTGATGAAGAAGGTGCGGCCGTTGCGGCGGAAGCCGGGTTGCAGTTGACTGTTGACGGGCGAGAAGCCGTTGAGGTTGGCGTCGTCGTTGTAGCCGATGTAGAGGGCCGTGCCGGGGTTGGGCGTGTAGCCGAAGAGGAACTGCCCGCGCAGGCGGCGCGGCAGCGATTCGTAATCGAGGCGCACGCGCGCGAAGGCGAAGCGCGTGAACTGATAGGTCGTGCGCCACGAGAGCAGGTTCACATCGAAGGCGACCAGATTAGAGTCGTAGCGGCGCAGGCGATTCTTCGTGTAGTTGAGCGTGGTGCTGAGCGCGTTCGTCGGCTGAAAGGCGGCCGAGACGCCGAGTTGGACGAGCCCGCCGGGGCCGGGATCGAGCGGCGCGGAGCAGACGGCAGGCCGCAGGGCAGACGGCCCGCTGCACAAGCCCGCAGCCTGCGCGGCGCGCTGCGCGATTGCGCCGGGGCTGACGCGCGGGAAGCGACGACCTGCGCCAAAGTCCAGATCGAAATGACCGTCGCGATAGACGAAGTTCGACGCGAGCGAATACTTCTTGCTGGGCCGCCAACTGCCGTTGAGGAAGTAGTGATTTTTTGAAGACGAACGCTCGTCGTCGTCGCCGGCAAATGCGCCGGGGCGGAACGGCTCGCCGTCGTGCGCCGCCTCGCGGTGCGGCCCGAACTCTTCCTCGAACAGCCGCTCATACGCATACTCGTAACCGCCGCCGAAAAACTTGTTGCCCTGAAACGCCAACTGCCCCGCGAACTCGCTCTCCCAGATTTGCATGCGCCGCTGGAAGTCGTAATCGATGTGCGTGAAGTTGTGCGCGTTCCACGAGATCAGTTTTGCTTTGGGCTTGGGCGTCGAGTTCCAGCCGAGAAAGGTCGAACTGAAATTCGTGTTCGTGCGCCCGACGAAGCCCACGTCGGCGCGATAGTCTTTGCTGTAGCCCTCACCGTAAAACTCGGCCGTGAAGTTGCGCCCCTGCCGGGTCGCGTCGAATGAGTAGGCGAGGCCGTTGCCGGTGCGGTAGAGGTCGTCGCCGAGGTCTGCGTCGAAGAAGAAGTTGCGCGCGGTCGAGCCGAGCACGGCAAAGGTGAGCGTTGTTTTGGGATCGAGCCGGAAACGGCCGTCGATGCCGAGCAACTGATTGTGCTTCTGAATAAAGTTGTACGTGGTCGCCAGCACGCCGATGCTGTTCTCGCGGCCCACGTCGCGCTTCAAACGCAACACGCCGATGTAAGCGTTCTTGTCGAGGAACGGTTGATTAGCGGCGGACAGTCGCTCGTCGCCGATGAACGAGCCGGGGCCGTTGTCGGAGGCGAGCAGCACACCGTAGGTGTTGCGCCCGCGCCGGCCCGTGAGTTTGACGGCCAAGTCTGGATCGACGATGGCGCGCGTGTTGACGGCTTGCAAGGGCGTGCGAAAAATCTCCACGCCTTCGAGGAAGAAGGGGCGGCGTTCGGGAAAGAAAATGGGAAAACGCTGATTCGTGGTGACGACGAGTTGATCCGCTTCGACCTGCGCGAAGTCGGGATTCAAAGCAAAGTCGAGCGTCATCGTCGGCGAGATGCCGAACTTGGCGGTGAGACCGGGATCGAGTTTGATCGGCTCATTCACAAAGCGACCTTGATCGACTAAGCCCGGCGTGGCGCGCAGCACGGCGGGCGGGAGCGAGCGCACGAGCCGGCCCGTCTCGGACACGGTGAGACTCGGAATCAACTCAAGTGTGCGTTCGGTTGAGACGCCTTCGAGACCCGTGATGTGCCCTTCCTGATTAAGCGTGCCCGACTTGTCGCGCGAGAGCGGCATCCACGAATCGATCTCGTCGTTGAAGCGATCAATGTTGCGCCAGACGTGTATGCCCCACAGCTTGTCTTTGCCCGCTTCATAGCGCAACGACTTGAACGGGATCGCCACTTCAATCGTGTAGCCGTCGGCGGTGAGCAGGCCCTTCGACGTCATCACGATGTCCACGCTGTAATCCGTGCCGCCGCCTTCGGTCGTGATGCCGTCCTGCTGCACACCGAACGGATTCCAGCCGAGGATGTAAGCCTTGCGCTGATCGTTGAACGTGTCGAGGAAGACGCGCACGTTGTCTTCGCCAAAGACGTTGTCGCGGCGCGCGACGGAGGCGCGCACCTTCGTCGGATCGTCATAGCAATGAAACGCGAGATAGAGGAAGCGTGCGTCGTAGCCGATGAACGCTTCGGTCGGCATCGAGGGCGCGATGTTGTCGCCGGGGTTGGTCTGATAGAACTCGCGGAAGGCGGCTGCCGTGAGCCACGCGGCATCGTCGAGTTTGCCATCAATGACGGGCGGCGTCTCGAAGCGCGGCACGCGCAACGCTTGCGCCTTTTCGGCCGCGAGCGGAAAGGGCGGGCGCACGGCCGTCGGCGGTAGCGCGCCCGACTCGCCGCGCCCGGCCAAGCCGGCCGTGGTCGGCACGACACTGCCCGCCGGCTGCAAGTTGCCGTTCGCGTCCACCGTGCCGGACTGCGTTGCGTTTGTGTTCGTCGGCGCGGGCGGCGCAACGGCGGGCGCGGGGCCGGTGGTTTGCTGTGCGCTCGCGCTGACCGCCAGGAGCAGGAGCATGAATAAGGTAGTGCTGTGCGCGCGATGACGGATGGTGCGGGCAGTGTGCGAGGAGTAGATAATCATCGGTATCAAGTTGTATAGGACTATGACAATTGCGTGCGGCTCAGGAGTTGTCGCATGCCATCCCATACCGCTATCGACGCCACGGGCGCGTTAACCGCTACTGGAAGCTGCGCCGGAACAGGTACGAAGCTTTGATAAAAAAGGTGCGACCGTTGCGGCGCAGGCCTGGTTCGATATTGCCGTTGAAGGGGTTGAAGCCGTTGCGATTGAGATCGTCGTTATAGCCGACGTAAAAGGACGTGCCGGGATTCGGGGCCCAGCCGACGAGGAACTGGCCGCGCACACGCGAGCCGAGCGTGTCGTAGTCCACGCGGGCGCGGGCGAAGGTGAAGCGGGTGAACTGATAGGTTGCGCGCATGACGTAGATGTTCTCGTCGAAAGCCACGCGGTTCGTGTCGTAGCGCGTCAAGCGATTCTTGGTGTAGCTGAGCGAGGTGCGCAGCGCGTTCGTCGGCTGATAGGTGAAGCCGGCTTCCACGTCGAAAGTATGACCGGGGCCGGGGTCTTGCGGATCGGCACATACGGCCGGCGCGTCTTGGCCCTCCGGCACGGCG
Source organism: Pyrinomonadales bacterium (assembly GCA_038322995.1). GTDB lineage: Bacteria > Acidobacteriota > Blastocatellia > Pyrinomonadales > Pyrinomonadaceae > QHXQ01. Next base: position 20,193 of record JBBQGM010000076.1, on the reverse strand, counting down.
CAGAGGCCGGCGGCGCGGGCATCGCGCGCGGCAATCGCGCCGGGACTGATGCGCGGGAATAGCTCGCCCGCGCCGAAGTCGAAATCAAGTTCGCCGCGCTTCGTGCCCATGAAGGCGAAGCCGGAATATTTCTTGCTGAGCGTCGTCTCCCCAAAAACGAAGATTGTCTTGTGCCGCGCCTGCCGCTCTTGATCGTGGCCGGCGAACTGCCCGCCGAACTCCTCGGCGAAGATGCGGTCGTAGCCGAAGTTGGTGCCGATCTGGACAAAGGTCTGATGTTGGAAGGTGAAGTTGTAGTTTGTGCCGTCGAACCAATCCTGACTGCGTCCCTGCCAGTCATAATCAACGCCGGTGAAGTTCTGGACGCGGAACGAGATGAGTTTGGCCTTCGGATTCGGCTCGGTGTTCCAGCGATAAGCGTAGAAGGCTTTGTTGGTGTTGGTGCGGCGGGTGAAGCCCACGTCGGCGCGATAGTCGCGGGTGCGCCCGCCGACCTCGAAGACCCAGCCCGTGTGCCGCCCGGTTACGTCGTAACTGCCTGAGTAAGCGAACCCCTTGTGCTGGAAGCAACTGAGTTGGTCGGCCGATGGGCCCGCGCAGTCGCGCAAGGTGGTGCCAATCACCTCGAAGCTGACGACCGTGATCGGATCGGTTTTGAAGCGCCCGTCAAAGCCCACGAGTTGATTATGATGATCCACGAAGTTGTAGCTCGTGGCGAAGAGGCCGACATTCGATTCGCGGCCCACGTCGTGTTTCAAGCGCAGCACGCCGATGTAAGCGTTCTTGTCGAACAGGCGCAGTTTGGTGGCCGGATGCACGGGGCCGCCGCGCAATTGCTGGCGGGTCAAATCTTGCAACGCCTCCGTCCGCTCGTCCTCGCTGAAGTTGCCCGGCGCGGCGTCCGACGCGAGGATCAGACCGAAGGTGTTGCGCCCGCGCTTGCCCGTGATCTTCGCGGCGAAGTCGGGATCGATGATGGCGCGCGTATGCACCACCGAGTTGTTTGTATCGAAGATTTCCTTGCCTTCGAGAAAGAAGGGCCGCTTCTCTTCAAAGAAGATGGGGAAGCGTTGATTCGCGGTGACAACGGTGGCGTCCGCTTCGACCTGCGCGAAGTCGGGGTTGTAGGCGAAGTCGAGCGTGACGGTCGGCGTCAGACTGTACTTCGCGGTTAGCCCGATGTCGGCCGCGAGCGGTTGATTGACGAAGCGGCCGGTGTCCACGAGGGGCGTACTGCCCGGCAGCGACGGCGACGGTTGCGGCGGAAAAGCGCGCACACGCTTGCCGGTCTCGGATACGGTGAAGCTCGGAATGAGTTCGAGCGTGCGCTCGGTCGAGATGCCTTCGAGGCCGGTGATGTGGCCTTCCTGCACGAGACTGCCCGCGATGTCGCGCGAGATAGGTCGCCACGAATCGAGTTCGTTGTTGAAGCGCTTGATGCGGCGGAAGAACTGCGCGCCCCAGAGTTTATCCTTGCCCGCTTCGTAGCGCAGAGACTTGAACGGGATCGCGATCTCAACCGTGTAGCCGTCGGCCGTGAGCGTACCTTTCGAGTCCATCACGATGTCGGGACTGTAATCTTCATTGCCGTCCCCCGTCTTGATGCCATCGCCCTGCACGCCGAGCGGACTGAAGAAGAAGGCGTAGGCTTTGCGTTGATCGTTGAAGGTGTCGAGGAACATGCCGACGTAATCGTCATCGAAAATGTTGTCGCGCTTGGGCACGGTGGCGCGCACCTTGTCCGGCTCGTCGTGACAATGAAAGGCGATGTAGAGCGTGTGCGCGTCATAGCCCATCAGCATCTCGGTCGGGCGCGAGGGCGCGATGTTGTCGCCGGGGTTGACCTGATAGAAGTCTTTGAAGACGGCCGCCTCTTGCCAGATCGCATCATCGAGTTTGCCGTCGATCACCGGCGCGGACGCGAAGCGTGGGATGCGCACGGGCTGGGCCTTCTCCGGCGGCACAGGGATCGAGCGCCCTTTGGCGACCTTCTCCTTATCATTCGCCGGCCCGACGGGCGGCGCGCTCGCGGGCTTGTTGGTCTCAACGGTGAGCGGCGCGGGTGAAGCGGACGGTAAGGCGGATGGAGTGTCGTTCTCTTTCTTATCGCCGGCGGTCGTACTAACGCTTTGTGGTTGCTGCTGCGCAGCTTGCGCGCTGATGAACACTTCGAGCCGGTTGAACTGCTGGCGGACGCGCGCGGTCGTGCCCGGCGACAGAGTGAAAGCGACGAGCACATCCGCGCCTTGTTGTTCGACGTGCGCGGCGGTCAGTCCGGCTGCGGCCGCAAGCTCGCGCCCGGTTGCGTCGGCGTCGGCGCGCGGCAGGCGGACGAAGAAGTGTGGACCGTCACGATAAGTCGAGTAGTCGTCGAGCGCGGCGTCGGCCGTGATCGTGATGCGTGTTCCGCCGGGCAGGTCGTTCGTGCGTAAGGGCGCGAGTCGTTTCTGGCGCGGCGCGGCGGCGGAGCCGGACGGAGCCGGTGGCGTGTTCCCGTTGTCAGCCAAACCTGCCAACTGCTGCGCCCGCACAGGCCAGAGGCAAAGCAAAGTCGTCAGCATGAGCAGCGCAGCGCGCAGGCCTGCGCCGCCGGACAGCAACTCGCGGGCGCAAGTGTGTTGGCCTGTTGTGATCAAAAGCTTAACCTCTCAAACGTTATGTGCCCGTCTTCTTAGCACGCGAACGCTTCTAAGTTGCATGTATGTGGCGGCAATGCTACGAACCGGCCAACCAAGCGCGGACGGCGTTGGGCCATTAGACGGAAGGACGCGCGGAAATGTTTCGTCTTTAATGCAGGCCGTTTGCGCCAGCACGCGATTAGCGTTGCACTTAACGCACGACGGCCGTGTTGTCCGCACGACGGAGATAGATCGAGCCGGCGCTCGTGCGCAGACTGAGCAAGCCACCGCCACGCCCGACGCGCCAGCGCCGCACCTGCTGCGTGTCGTTGCTGTCATCGGCCGCAACGGCCAGCCCGTCGTTTACCACCAACCCGGCATGCGTTTCAATCGTCGCATCAACGTCCGCCGGCATGGTTAGCGAGATGCCGCCGTCGTTCGTGCGCGCCGTCAGTCGGCTGAACCGCCCGTCGAGCGTGATGCGCCCATCGCCTGTCTGCGCGTCGGCCTCGCCGTTGAAGCCCGCGACGTTGACGCGGCCGTCGCCCGTCTCGATGTGCAAGCGCCCGCGCCCGTCGCTCACGTCCACCGCGCCGTCGCCCGTGCGCAAAGTCACTTCGCCCTGCACGCCCGCGAGGCGCACGCGCCCGTCGCCCGTGTGGATGTCGAGATTGGCGTTACGCGGTACGCGGACTTCGAGCGCGACGGTTGCGCCCGCATTGTGCCACGCACGCCCTTGCGGCTTGTCGGCCTCGGCGATGATGTTGACCGCAGAACCGCTCTGCTCGGCACGTAGATGCACGGCGCGCATCGCCTGCGCATCACGTGCGCGCTTAATGGCCGTGAACTGCACTTCCGCTTTGTCCCACGCTTCAACCGAGATCACGCCGTCAAACGTCTCGACGCGCACACGCGGCATGCCCGCCACGGCGAATGATTTCGTCTCGCGCTCGACCACGTGATAGCTGTTGTCGTCATCGTTCCGGTTAAAGCCCGCGCCTCTGACCTCCGCGCTGGCGCGTTCGGCCTCGCGTCGCGCTTGTTCAGCCTCGCGCTCCGCCTCGCGCCGCTCCCGCTCGGCCTCGCGCTGCGCTTGCTCGACCTCGCGGCGTGCTTGTTCCTGCTCGCGTTGCGCCGTTGCCCGCTCACGCTCCGCTTCGCGCAAAGCTTGAGCGCGCTCGCGCCCGGCTTCGCGCTGTGCGTCTTGCGCCTCGCGTTGTGCTTCCGCGCGGGCCTGCTGCGTTTCGCGTTGCGCGTCAAGCCGATCACGTTCCGCTTCACGCTGTGCTTCGCGTTGTGCTTGTTCGACTTCGCGCTGCGACTGTGCAACTTCGCGCTGTGCTTGTTCGACCTCGCGCCGGGCCTCTTCGCCCCCGCGGCGTGCGTCCTCGCCCGCCCGCGTGGCCTCACGTTGCGCCTGTGCAACTTCGCGTTCGACCTCGCGCTGTGCCTGTGCAACTTCGCGCTCAACTTGCCGTTGTATTTCGCCCGCCGAGGGGCCGTCGCCATCGCCATCCGGGCCCGTGAGTTGGTTTGTGACCGGACTCAAACTGCGCCCGTCGCCCGCGTGCCGTAACTTGATCGGGCCGTTGACGTTGTTGAGTTTGATGCGCGGGCCGCCCTGTCCGAGTTGGCCGGCGAGGTCTGTGCCGACATAGCGCCCTTGATGCACGGGCAGACCGAAGTCGTTCGTGATCGTGCCGTGGATGGTGCTGGCCTTGACGTTCGCGTTGGCGTCGGACGGGAGGGTCAGCGAGACGAGACCGTTGATCGAGTTGAGCGCAAGCAGCTTGGTCGGGTCGAGTTGGCCGAACGTGGCCTCGAGCGGGCCGTTGATCGTGGAGAGATTGGCCGCGCCGGAGAGATCGCGCGCCGTGAGTTTGCCGTTGATGCACGAGGCGCGGGTCTCGCCGCTCAGCCCTGCAAGATCGAGCGCACCGTTGATCAATTCGATATTTTCGAGCCGCGCATCACGCGGGACACTCAACGTGTACTCGACGCTCGCCGGGTTGTCGTACCGGCGCGGCGCTTCATCCGTGAACGTCTGCGACTCGTGCGGGTAGCGCGTGCGTATGTCGATACTGTCGGCCGTGGCCCGCACTTCGATGTTCGCTTCCGTCAGGCGCGTCTGCTTGTAGGCGCTCTTGACCGCGTCGAGGCGCACCTCGTTGCGCTCCCAACCTTGAATGTGGACGGAGCCGTTGATGTTGTTAAGCGTCACGCGCCCGGCCGACGCGAGTTGATATGTCTGATGAAACTCTTCGCGCAACAACTCGCGGGCATCGCGTTGCGAGAGCGCGCTGCCGGCTGTGGTAAATAGCGCGAACAGACCGACGAGGGCGAAATTAATAATTCGTTTATTCATTGTTACGTTCATCCGTTTCCTTCAGCTTCAGACAGGCGGCGGACACGCTCACGGCGAGAAGGGAGCCCGATATTCTCACCCCGACGCCCGCCCGCCGCCTGAGCCTGGCGGACACTTAACCGCGCGGCCCAAGCCGCACATGCCCGTTGACGCCGGAGACGTTGATCGGCGCGCCGCCCGTGCCGATCTGCGCGCTGAAGTTCGAGCGATTGACGCGCCCCTGCACCACGACGTTCGGCACGTCGGCATCCACCGAGCCGTTAATGCCGGTCACGTGCAGGTCAGCGTTCAGCGCGTCGGCGAAGCGCAGTTCGACGCCGCCGTTGACGCCGCTCACACGAATGCCGCGCTCGCCCAACTGCGTGACCATAATCGTGACCGCGCCGTTGATGCCGGAGATGTCCGAATAGCCGCGCGCCTGCGCCACTTCGACGCGCCCGTTGATGCCGGAGAGGCGGACAGGGCCATCCACTTCGCCCACGGTCGTGCGCCCGTTGATGCCGCTCGCGTTGAGTTCGATCTGGCGGGGCAAGCGGAGCGTCACGCGCTGGCGCACATCACCGCCGCGCCGGTCTTCCCAACTGTTGTTCTTGTCGCTCTCACCATGCACGTAGAGACCCAGTGCGGTTTGCTCGACGATAACGCGATGGTGCTCAAGGTCTGCGCGCGTGCGTGCCGAGCGAACAATGTGGACTTCAGCCATCGCTGAGTTCGTCGTCTCGATGCTGACCGTGCCGTTGATGCCCGACACTTTGACGAGCGCGCCCGCCGCGAGTTGATAATTCTGATCGAACGCATCCCGTTCGGGCCATTCGTCACTGTCGCGTTGCTTCTCCTGCGCACCGGCGACGAAGCTATTGGGTCTGACGCCGTCGCCACCTGCGTAGAATTGCATGCGGTCGGCCGCGAGCGGCGCGGCCAGCAACGCGACGAGCGCGCATAGTCCGATATAAGTTGCTCTCAGTTTCATCTGCCGTCTCCTCAATCTTGCGCTTGCAAACTTGCTTACACGCCCGCGCGATGCAGGCGCACGTCGCCGCTGATGCTGAAGAACTCAAGCGGCGCGCCGCCCGTGCCCACGCGGCCCGTGAACTCGCTCGCGCTCATCTTGTTCACCGTGATGCGCGTGCCATCAGCAGTCACAGAGCCGCTGATACTCTCGACACGCAAATCCGCATTCACGTCGTCGCCTAGCCCAACGTCCACGCTGCCGCTGATGCTCTGCGCTTTCAGCCCCCGCGTGCCGAGGCGCGAGATGTTGATCGTGACGTGCCCGCTGATCGACGTGAACGAGGCGGCATCCAGCGCGGAGGCGATCTCCACGTGCCCACTAATGCTGTGACAACTCACAGCGCCGCGCACGTTGCCGACCGTCACGTGGCCGCTGATGCTGTTGAACGAGACGGGGCCGTCTATGTCGCCCGCAGTCACGTGCCCACTGATGGAATTAACATCGAGCCGCACGCGCCGCGGCAGGCGCAACGTTACGGACTGATTGACGTGCGCGTTGCGACATTGCCGCCGGTTGTCCTGTCCGTCAATGCGCAAGCCCGCACCGGTTTGTTCCAGGCGCACGGGCCGACATTCAAACTCTGCGCGCGTGCGCGCCGTGCGGACGACATGGACTTCAGCCGTATCGGTGTCGGCAGTCTCGATCTTGACCGAACCGCTCAACGAATTCACCGCGACCTCCGCGCCGGGCGCGAGTTGAAATCGTCCGTCCTGCTCGTCGCGCTCGCGCATGTCGTCGTCATCATGCGCGCTGATGCTGTGGGCCACGGCGGCGCGCAGGTACGTGTCGGCGGTGTAGGCGTAAGCGCAAAACATTGCGCCGGTTAGAGCGAGCGCGCTGAAGGTGGCGGTCAGTTTCGTTTTCATTTATTGGCTTCCTGTCGTTTGTTGGCGCAAAACTCTCTGCCCTTGCCCGCTCGTGGCTAGCACGGGCGCGCGGTGCGGCCGTCCGGGTTGTGCGCTGGGTTGGTTTTAGTAGTTGTCTGCGTTGAAGCCGTCTGAGCCGGCGCTGATCGCGATTGTGACGACGAAGGGCGAGACCTCCGCCGCGCGCTCTGCGTTCGCGCAGGCCGCGGCCGGTGCGGGGCGCGGCGCTTTGTCCACCCTATTAAGACAATTCTGTTGCGCGTGCGCGGCGGCAACGGGCGGCGCGAGCGGCTCGTTATCGCTTCTGAAGATGACCGGTGCCGGCAACACGTTCAATTCAGCGAAGCGATTGCTGAGCGGTACGGTCGCATCATCAAGCCGCGCAATTCTAACCGGCATGATGCGCCGCACCTTCCACGTTTCCGCCGTCTTGAGCCGCAAGCCTTTCAATTTCGCTTCCGCTTCCTGTCCGCGCGCATCGTCGGTCAACGATTGTCCATGCAGTTTCGCGCCGAGCGCCCGGCCGACGATAACGGCCGCGCGCTCCAACTCGCGCGCAAGTTGCTCGTCGGGCAGACGCACACGCGCGGGCGCGCTCGTCTCGCGCGTGCGCCGCGCCAGTTGCGCGCCAACGGGCCCGCGCTCGCGGGCCACACGGTCGGGTTGCTTCACGCTGCGGCGTGGCGACAACGGACAAGCAGCATCGTCATGCGCGCGGAGCGCGGCGACGGGCGACAGGTCGGCCGTCAGCCCGTAACTCCCGATCTTAGGCGCGGCCGCGCGCGGTGCCACTTGATGATAATCGTAACGATCCGGCAGCGCGCGCTCGTTTGCGCTTTCGGCATAGACGAGGAAGCTGCCGCCGAGGCTGTTGCTCGCCCAATGGCGCACCGCCATGTTGAGGTCATGAAACTGCTTGACCGCTTCCGGTGTGCCTGCCAGCGTCGTGGCGATGATTAGAAGTGTGACACCGAGTTTGCGTTTCATCTCACATCCCTCCAGACCAAACTGCATGTGTTCGTCAAGCTGGCGGCGGCCACAGGGTTTGTCCCACTTGCGGGAAAAACTTTTCCCGCATCCGCATTGCCACGGCGAGGTTTCATGCAGATAGACGCGCCGACTGCGGAAAATGTTTCCCGCGCGTCTTTTCAATCCCACTGTCTTTGTCTACCCTAAAAACACCGCACTCGTTGGTTTTGTGGCAGAAATATTTTTGCCTTGTGACGAGTGGCCGTCGTTCGGTGACGAGCGGCCAAATATGCCTTGCCCTAACTGCGTGCCAGCTACGACTCTATTTAGCACGCTTCATGCCACTAAAAATCAGTGCTGAGAGGTAAGGGCTAAGGGCAAGTCTTCAACCCGTCATTTGTCACTCTTCTTGTGCAGGCGCACCGAGCCACTGAATGATGCAAGGTTGAGCGTGGCATCGCCTCTTTCATTCTGCCCGTAGACGCCAGTTAGATTGCCGCCGGTCAGTTCGACGTGGCCCGGCGGCTGGCTGTGCGGCGGCTTGTGCGCTGCGCTTTGGCCATCACTGCTATTCGGGCCGGGCATTAAGCGGATGGGAAAGTCCGTCACGATGTCGCCGCCGTAATAGACTTTTGCGTTGACGAAGAAGGATGAGTCCGCCGGCAAGGTCGCGATCACGTCGCCGTTGCTCGTCTTGAGATCGTAGAAACCGCCGTGCGCAAGTGCGCCAATGAGGTTGACGCTGCCTGACGAAGTTGCCGCTTCGACGTGCGTGTGCCTGACCTGCGTGAGCGTGATGTCGCCGCTCGTGGTCTTCGCCCACAGATCATCGCCGGCCGCGGCCGGCCCGGCGTCGCGCACGTCGATCAACCCGCTGATAGCCCGCAGGCGGGCGCGGCCCTGCGCGTGCGTGAGCGCAATGTTGCCATTGGCGGTCGTCACTTCGACGTAGTGCGCGATGTCGCGCACGTCAATGCTGCCGCTGAATGTGTCGGCGCGGAGAGAGGCGACGCCGGTCACGTCTATGTCGCCGCTGCGGCCTTTGAGTTGCACGGTGCTGCCGCGCGGCACATCTAATTCGATGTCGCCCGAACGGCCGCATTCACCGGGGCGCGGGCGCAGTTCTGGCGACTCGGACAGCAACACTTCGACGCGCGTCGCGGGCGCAGACTCATTGGTCGCGTCGGCGCGGCGCAACTCGATCTGCCCGCCGCTGCGGTTGCGCGCATGCACCTCTTTGCGCTCCCACCCGCGCACGGTGATGCCGCCCGACTCTACACACAACAAGATCGTGACCGCCGGGTCGGCCGCCACCGTCTGCTCCGTCAATGACGCGCGCGCCGCGCCGCTGCCAGCAAACGCCTGTGGCGCGCAAATGAACGCTGCGAGCAACGCGCCCAGCGTGATAAATGAATGCCTGAACCTCATACTTGATGATTGTCCGAACTCAACTCTTTTGCGCCCCGCACTCAAACCCAGTTAATCGCGCGCGGCGATGAACTGCGTCTGATCCGCCACGGTCGTTAAGAGATCGACTTTGTTCTGATAAGCGGCGCGCAAGAAATCCTTCGCGTCCGTGTCCTGCGGATTGCGCCGTGCGGCGACGCGCGTGGCGATGATCGCTTGATCAACCACGGCGAGGTTGCGCTCGTATTCAGCACGTAGCGACGGCGGCAAGGCTCCTTGTCCTTGCGTCTTAATTGCCGCGTCAAGCGTGGCAATCGTAGTCATATATTTCTTCTCGTCCGGCAGCAACGGCGCGGTCTGCGGTAATTGATAGCCCGCTGCAATGTCTGTGTTCCGGCCGCCGCTAACTCGCGGCGTATATTTCGTGTTTATGAATTGCGGCGCTGTGCTGCGCCGCAGGGTTATACCGGCAGCTTTGTTCACCGGCGAAACGCTTCCCGGCGGCTTAATAGTCGAAGATTGTAGGCCGTTAGTATCTGGCTTCAGGTTAGACGGGACGGCTGAGATCGCAGGCTCTAGCTGTGCAAGCTGATCTCCAGTTTGCAACTGCGGCTTCGGCCGCAACATCGTTAGCGTGATCGTTAGCGCAACGGCGAACAGGAAACTGGCGAACGCGCCGACGTAACGCGGCTTGAAGGCGAACGAGGCAGCGAACGTAGCCGCCCATGCGCGCAGACGTGCAACAGGCGATTCAACGATGCGGCGCGGCGGCGCTTGCGCTCCGGCAATCGCGTCTTCGAGGCGCAGGCGCAGGCGCGCGGTTGGCGCGGGCACGCGCAAGACGGGCGCGAATGCCGTCGCGCAGAGCGCGTACTCATGCTCCGCTTCGTGCGCCAGTTCCGCGCACGTCGCACACGCCGCGAGATGCGCGGCGCATGTCTCCATCTGCGCGGGCGCAAGCTCGCCGTCCATGTAGGTCTGCAACAGACCATCGTCGAGACACATATTCATCGCTGCCCCCCGATCTTGCCGTACACCCGGACAAACTCTTTTCGCCCGCGCGCGACCAGACTGCCGACGTAATTCTCCTGCACGCCCAACGCCCCGGCGATCTCGCGGTAAGACAAACCCTGCTGCTTGAGCAGCAGACAACTGCGCATCGGTTCGTCCAGTTTCGCCAACGCTTCGCGCGCCGCTTCGATTTCCGCCTGCCGCTCGTAGTCCACGTCGAGCGCGTTGGTCAGCGCGTCTGCGCCGCCGCCCTGTTTGAAAAACTCGCTTTCGCGTGCGCCGACGCGCGTGCGCGTGCGCATCGTGTTGTGCGCGACGTTGATGGCAACGCGCAACAACCACGGGCGCAAAGCGTCGTCCGCCGGCACGGCCGGCTGATAGCGATAGAGGCGCAAGAAGGTCTCCTGCGTCACGTCCTCCGCCAACCCACGGTCGCGCACAAGCGCGTAAGCAGTGTGATAAACCGCGCGGTGATGCAGCATAAACGCCTCGTCGAACCCGAGCGCAGAGGTCTCCGGCTGAACCTGTTCAAGCATTTGATTGGCTAAGGCGGTCGCCGGTCTGCTCATCTTCCCTGCTCTCATGACGTAAACACCGCGCGCACGAGTTTTGTGGCAAATAATTTCAACCGGCCACGCTCGCGGAGTGATAACTACGGGGTTATGATGATTTTGCCCGCGAAAATGTTTCAGGGCCAGACAGAACGGGCGCGGCCACTAACGCTTCCGTGCATGCGTATTGTAGTCTGCTGCCTGCGCCCCTGCGCGCCGCCCTGGCGGGCAAGTTTCTTTAACCGGGTCGGAAATCTGTACGGTAGTGCGCGGGCGCAGGTTTCCACGAAGATGTGCGCGCAAATAGTCGAGACGAGATCGCAAACGCAATGAATAACGAAGCCGTGCAAGCGGCCACACACGAGTCGAGCAGGCCAACGGACGGCGCAACTAACGCACCCGCGCCCATGTCCGCTGCGCTTTACAACAGCCCTTTCATGCGCGCGTGCCGGCGCGAGCCTGTGCCGTACACGCCCGTCTGGTTGATGCGGCAAGCAGGCCGCTACATGCGCGAATACCGCGAGGTGCGCGCCCGCCACACGTTCTTGGAGTTGTGCAAACAGCCAGAGGTCGCGGCCGAGGTCACGGTCTACGCCGCGCACCGGCTGAACGTGGACGCTGCCATCATCTTCGCCGACATCCTCTTGATCATTGAGCCGATGGGTCTGCAACTCGAATTCGCGCAAGGCGAAGGCCCCGTCATTCACAACCCCGTGCGCGGCGCGCAAGACGTGGCGCGGCTGCGCGAAGTTGAAACAGTCGAGTCGCTCGATTACGTCATGCAAGCGATCCGCACGACGCGGCGCGAGTTGAAGCCCGATCTGCCGCTGATCGGTTTCTGCGGCGCGCCCTTTACGCTCGCTTCGTACATCGTCGAAGGCGGCGCGTCGAAGAACTACATTCACACCAAGACGCTCATGTACACCGACCCCGGCGCGTGGCACGCCATGATGGCCTTGATCGCCCGCGCGCTGGCCAAATATCTGAACGCGCAGATCGCGGCGGGCGCACAGGTCGTCCAACTCTTCGACTCGTGGGTCGGCTCTCTCAGTCCCGACGACTACCGCACATACGTACTGCCGCACACGCAGAGCGTTATCGCGCACGTCACGCCCGGCACGCCCGTCATACACTTCGGCACGGGCACGGCCACCTTGCTCGAACTCCAGCGCGAAGCCGGCGGCGACGTGCTCGGTCTCGACTGGCGCACCGATCTGGCCGATGGCTGGCGGCGCGTCGGCCACGACCGCGCCATCATGGGCAACTTCGATCCGGTCGCACTCTTCGCGGGCGTCGAACATATTCGCTCCGAAGCGCGCCGCATCCTCGACCGCGCCGCCGGGCGCAACGGTCACATCTTCAACCTCGGTCATGGCATCCTGCCGCAGACGCCAGTGGACAATGTTGTCGCGCTCGTCGAAGCGGTGCATGAACTGAGCCAACGTTAGTCATACTCTGTAATCATTCAGCATGGAACAAACTTACGACGCAATTCTGCTCGTCTCCTTCGGTGGCCCCGAAGCGATGACTGAAGTCATGCCGTTTCTGGCGAACGTACTGCGCGGGCGCAACGTGCCGCCGGAGCGCATGCAGGCGGTCGCGCACCACTACGAACTGTTCGGCGGTGTCAGCCCGATCAACGAACAAAACCGCAAACTGATCACGGCGTTGCAAATAGAACTTGCCGAGCATGGGCCGCAACTCCCGATCTACTGGGGCAATCGCAACTGGCAACCGCTGCTCGCCGACACGCTCCGGCAGATGCGCGCCGACGGCATCAAACGCGCGCTCGCGTTCGTCACGTCGGCTTACAGTTCTTATTCTGGCTGCCGGCAGTATCGTGAGAACATCGAGGCGGCGCGGGCCGAAGTTGGTACGGACGCGCCGCAGGTTGAGAAGCTGCGCGTCTTCTACAATCATCCGGGCTTCATCGAGCCGAACATTGAGAATGTGCGCAATGCGCTCGCGCAGATTCCCGCGGCCCGGCGCGCAGCCACACAGATCGCGTTCACAGCGCACAGCATTCCGCTCTCGATGGCGCAGGGTTGCGCCTATGAAGCGCAGTTGCTTGAGACCTGCCGGCTCGTCGCTGAGGGCGCGGGCCATGAACAATGGCGGCTCGTCTTTCAGAGTCGTTCGGGGCCGGCCGCGCAGCCGTGGCTTGCGCCGGACATCTGCGATTACTTGCGCGAGCTTAAAGCGAGTGGTACGACTGATGTGGTCATCGCGCCCGTCGGCTTCATCTCCGATCACATGGAGGTGCTATACGACCTCGACACCGAAGCGCGCCAACTCGCCGACGAGATCGGTCTCAACATGATTCGCGCCGCGACCGTCGGCACACACCCGACGTTCATCAAAATGATCCGCGAGTTGATCCTTGAACGCATCGCGCCAAACGCGGAGCGGCGCGCACTCGGCCCGCGCGGCGTGAGCCACGACGTATGCCCCACCGATTGCTGTCTGCTGGGCGCGACGCGGCCCGCCGGGCGGCCAACACAAACCCCGCCGTCCCCTATCCCGCATGAACAATCCGCAGCCAACTAACACGGCGCGGCGCATCGTCGTCATCGGCGGCGGCGTCAGCGGTCTCGCGGCGGCGTATCAACTCACCCAAGAGAGCGCGTCGTTAGATCGCCCGCTCGAAGTGCTGCTGCTGGAGGCGAGCGACCGCGTGGGCGGCACGGTGCGGACTTATGAGCGCGAGGGTTTTCTGCTCGAAGGCGGCCCCGACTCGTTTATCTCGGAGAAACCGGAAGCTGTCCAACTCGCCAAAGAGATCGGGTTAGCGTCGCGTTTGATCGAGACGAACGAGGCGCACCGGCGCAGTTTCATCGTGCGCGGCGGCCGTCTGCGGCCCGTGCCCGAAGGGTTTCAGTTGCTCGCGCCCACGCGCTTCTGGTCGTTCGTCACGACCGACATTTTTAGTTGGCCGGGCAAGGCGCGGATGGCGCTCGATCTGGTGTTGCCGCGTCGCGCAACGACGGCCGCGAACGGTGCTGATGATGAGAGCCTCGCAGCGTTCGTTCGTCGTCGCTTCGGGCGCGAAGCGTTGGCGCGGATGGCGCAACCGATGGTCGGCGGTATCTATACGGCCGACCCCGAACAACTCTCCCTGCGCGCGACGATGCCGCGCTTTCTCGACATGGAGCGCCAGCACCGCAGCGTCATCCGCGCCCTGTGGCGGGCGCGTAAACGCACGAGCCAGGCGCAGACGCGCGGCACGAGCGGCGCACGCTACAGTTTGTTCCTCTCGTTCGACGCGGGCCTGCAAACGCTCACGGACAAACTCGCCGCGCTGCTCCCGCCGGACACAATCAAACTCAACACGCGCGTCAACGCAATCAACTTCGATCAGATAACACAGCAATGGCAATTAACAATTAACGCAGGCGAGCCGATCACGGCCGACGCCGTCTGTCTCGCGCTGCCCGCTTACGCCGCGGCCGACCTGCTCCGCACCACCGATGCGCAACTCGCCGCCGAACTCGCGGCTATCCCTTACGCTTCGACCGCCACTGTCAATCTCGCTTATCGTCGCGCCGACATTCCGCACCCACTCGACGGCTTCGGCTTCGTCGTGCCCTTCGTCGAACGCCGCGCCACGCTCGCCTGCACCTTCAGCAGCGTGAAGTTCGCGGGCCGCGCGCCTATTGGTCACGCGCTCTTGCGCGCCTTCGTCGGCGGCGCGCTACAACCGGAGATGTTCGCGCTCCCTGAGGACGAGTTGCTCGCCGCCGTGCGCGCGGACTTGCGCACGCTGCTCGGCATTGAGGCCGCGCCGCTCTTCGCGCACGTCGAAAAGTGGCCGCGCTCGATGGCGCAGTATCACCTCGGCCATCTCAACCGCGTCGCGCGCATCAACGACCGCTTACAAAACTTTCCCACCTTACAACTCGCCGGCAACGCCTACGCGGGCGCAGGCTTGCCTGACTGCATCCGCAGCGGGCGCGCGGCGGCCGCACGACTCATACAATAGCGATAAAAATTGAAGCGAGCTGCGTGCGCGTAGCCGCTACAGGTAGATCACGTGCGCGCGTCGCCAGAGGTTGCCGGGGATCGTGCCCGGTTCGGTCATGGTCAGCAAGATGACGTAATGCGGGTCGTGCCCGGCGGCCGCGGCGGCGACGGTGTGCAGGTAATCGGCGGGCGGCGGCGACGCTTCGGCCGCAATGATCGGCATTGTGCGGACGAGCGCGAGGCGGCGGAGTGCCGCGTACAGATGCTCGCGGCCCGCGCCATAAGTGCCCGGCTCGTCGCCGAGCGTGAGCCGCACTTCAGCCCGCTCCTCGATGAAGTGCGCGACGAGCGATGCGGCCTGCGTCACCCCGCGCTCGAAGCGTGTGGCGCACTGCGCCCTGTCCGTCTCTGCGCTTAAGCGTGTGTCAAAGACGATGTGGACGCGCCACAAATCTTCGGCCGTAAACTCGCGCACCATCAACCGCCGGGCCCGCGCCGTGGCTTTCCAGTCAATGTGGCGCACGTCGTCCTGCGTCTGGTAGTGGCGTAAAGAATGCAGGTCGTGGCCCACGCCCCGACGCGTCGAGACCATGCGGCCGGCGTTCATCGGCAGCAGGTGCAGTTCGTCGCCGAGCGGTTCGGGCTTCGGATAGATGATCATGTCCACGTCGCGCGGCGCATGCAGGCGACGGCGCAAACGGAAGAGACCGAAGGGAAAGCGCGTGGCCAACTCGAAGCCCGTGACGACAACGTGCCCGCGCCGCGCGAAGGTCTGCTCGACGCGCTGCTGCCCGCGCGTGCGATGCGGCACGTGCAGAAAGTATGCGAGCGTACGTTTGGAGAAACGTGTGCGGACACGGCGACGCAGTCCGCGCCGGGCCGGTGTTGGCGCGGATACGTCAGCCCGGCAACGTGCTTCAACGAGGATTGAGAACGACGGCAGCACACGCTTCTTGTTGTGCAACTGCACGAGGACGGGCGCAGGCTCACCCGCAAAGATGTGATCCGGGAAACGGGCCGAGACGACGAGATCGCGCAAAGCCGCCCGCGCCGCCGCCCACGCGACGAAGAGCGTCGAGGCCAAGACCGAGAAGAGCAGGAAGAGCAGATTGTTGCCCGTGTTGTAAGCGGCGAAGCCGACGACAAGAAAGATGCCAACGAAGATACTGCCGCCGGTCGTGACCTGGAAGGCCGGATCGTAGCGCCCGACCTCCGCGCGGGCCGAGCGCAACAGCGGCGGCACAACGAAGATCGTGATCAGCGCGACGAAGACGAGCGACAAAATCGCGCCCCAACGCGCCGTCTCCCAGTCCTCCGCCCGCCGCGCCCACCAAGTCACGCCCGCCGTCGCCGCCCCGCACGCGACCAACAACGCGCCGACAATCGCGCGCCACCAACTGTGCCAGAACTTGACTCTCGCCATAAAGTCCGGCGTCCCCGGTTCAGCTTGCGAGCGCGCCGGCCGCGTTCGCTTGCCACAGCGTCTCGAACTCTTGCTGTGCGAGCGTGTAGAGGGATGAACCGGCCTGGGCTTCCCAGACGGGTAAATAATCCCCCTTCTCGCCATAGAAATAAGGGAGCAGGATGGCGAGTCGATCCGTCCGGGTCAGGCGACAATGCGGACAGCCATTACGCATCTGCCGGACTTCCATGCCGGGCGTTTGCTCTGCGAGGCCGGCAAAGAATTTCAACATCTCACGATGCGCAACCAGAAAGTTCTCATAACTTTTTTGCAGCAGCGTTTGATTGATCAACTGCGGCAGGGCCGGATTCTCCTCGTGCATGAGCAAGACCCTAACCTTGCAACCGGCGGCCGCCTTCTGCGCGACGAGTTCGCGCAGCCCTTTGACTCTGCGCCACATGGCGGACGTAACGCCCATGATCTCGAACACGCTTTCGGTTTCGCGCAAGAGATCGCCCCATTGCTCGTAGGTGCGATAGTTCTGATTTTTCTCAATGATCTTAAGTTGTTTGTCCGCTCCGTCGTCCTGCATGCGCGCCGCAAAACCTTCAAACGGGCACACCGCCTGCCAGCCGGAAGCGTCCAGACTCTTAACGTGCGAGACGATCTGCTTGACATAGACACGGTCGAATAACGGACGCGGACTCAGATCGTAATAGACGCAGCGCATGTCGCGTATGTCAAAAGGCAACTCCTGTCCCTTCTCCGCGAGGATGACGACCGGGCGCGCGGCGCATTGCGCGATGGCGAGTTCATAAAAGACGTTCGGGTTGTAGCCGGTCAACAGGGCGATGCAGAGGTCTTCGTTGAGGATGGCGCGGAACATCTGGTCGGAGATTTTGCCCGGCTCGTGCAGGTGGTCGGAGCGCCAAGCCTCGATGCCGCACTCCTCCATCGCCGGCTTGATGATGTAGTCGAACACATCGTCGGCGTGCGCTCTAATCTCCGAGCCTTCCGCGCCAATCGGACTGATGACGAAGCAGCGTTTCATCAAGTTGGCTCCTGTTTGCTTATAACGGCACGCTGACCGTCTTCAACAACTCGCGCAGGACGGCTTCGGCTTCTTCACTGCGGCGCAAGCTGGAGGAGAAGCGCGAGTTGACGACGAGGCGGTGCGCGAAGACGGGCAGCACGAGCCGCTTGATGTCGTCGGGCACGCAGTAGTCGCGCTCTTCTGTGAGCGCAAGCGCCTGCGCGGCGCGACAGAGCGCAAGCGTGCCGCGTGGGCTAACGCCGAGGTCGAGCATCTCCGAGTCGCGCGTCGCGGCGACGATGCGCATCAGGTAGTCTACGAGTGCGTCGTCCACGGTCACGTTCATCACTGCCTGTTGTAATTCGGCCACGTCGGCGGCGGTCAGCGCGGGGCGCAAGGCTGATAGCGGGTCGCCCTGTTCGCGCGCGCGCAGGATTTGCTTTTCGCTCTCGGCATCGGGGTAGCCGATGCCGATGCGCAGCATGAAGCGGTCGAGTTGCGATTCGGGCAGCGGATACGTGCCGTGATGCTCAATGGGATTTTGCGTGGCGACGACGATGAACGGCGCGGGCAATTGATACGTCGTGCCCTCGACCGTCACCTGTCGCTCGCCCATTGCTTCCAGCAAGGCCGACTGTGTCTTGGGTGTGGTGCGATTGATCTCGTCGGCCAGCACGACGTTGGCGAAGATCGGGCCGGGCCGAAACTCGAATGCGCCGGTGCGCTCGTTGAAGACGGAGAGGCCGGTCACGTCCGAGGGCAGCAGGTCGGAGGTGAACTGGATGCGCTGGAAGTTGCAATCGAGCGCGCGGGCGAGGGCCTGCGCGAGCGTGGTCTTGCCGACGCCGGGCACGTCCTCGATCAGCAGGTGGCCGCCGGCGAGCAACGACACCACGGCCAGCCGCACGGCTTCGGGCTTGCCCTTGATGACGCTCTCGATCCGGGCGCGCAACTCCGTCAATTGTGCGGCCGTAGCCGATGCAATCATCCCCTCGCCCTCACCCTGCGCTGGCTGTAAACGCCTCATGCTCTCCTCGTAAACGCTCGTCATTCTACAATAAAGCAGCGGTTAGAGGTCAGAGATCAGAGGCTAGTTGCTAAATCAATCATGAAAGATGGGGGCAACATGGAAAACCTTTACGCACGAAACCACACGAACCGACCCGAACATGCGCCCATTTTACTTCGTGTTGCTTCGTGTGGTTTCGTGGCTAAAGGTTTTTCGCTCTCTTGCCCTCTGACGACTGCATTTTTGTCCCGCGCGGCGGTGTAGTAGAATCCGCGTTGCCGGATTGCACGCCGTTGGCCGCTGTGGGTTGCGAGATTGTGGAACTGCATCCGGCGCTGGCTCGTGTAAGCAGTTTGTGAGGAGAAGGTTATTTGATTATGCAGCAACCGAATAGAATGCGGCGCGGCGTGCGCGGCTTTTCGCTGATCGAGTTGATGATCGTGATCGCCATCATCGGCATCCTGATCGGTATCGCCATCCCGGCGTGGCGCAACTCGGTGATGGCGACCAATGAAACGTCGGCCATTAAAACGCTCAACACCATCAACGCCGAAGAGCGCACCTATTACATCCGCCACAGCAACTACGGCACGTTCGCGCAACTGATCGAAGGCGGCGCGCTCGACCCACGATTCGGCAGTGAAACGCCGACTGTTGATGGCTATACCTACACGATCAAGGTGACGGCGAAGGCGAGCAATCAACCGCCATCCTTCAGCATCAACGCCGATCCGCAGGTCGGCGAAGGCTTGCAAGCCACTGGCAAACGCCACTTCTACGTCGGCTCGGACGTGAACACGGTGCGCACCAACGAGTCGCAACCGGCCACCGCGCAAGACTCGCCGCCCGGCATGTAAACGTGCTGCTTAACCTTAACAACCCAACGGCGCGGCGTGCTTGACGCCGCGCCGCCTGCTTGTTAGCATCGCCGCTCGATTCACTGCCCGCTTAGCTCAGTTGGTAGAGCACACGCTTCACACGCGTGGGGTCGTAGGTTCGAGTCCTACAGCGGGCATCCAATATGCTGTTTTATCTAAGATTTTTGAACCTTTTAGGACTTACGCAGTTGAAATAGAGCCTGGTTGAAAACAAAGGACTTAGCGAAAACGCTTATTCCCGTAAGTTATTGATTCTTCGTCCAACTGCGTAAGTCCTACCTTTTATAAATTTGTGGCTGTTTTGTGGTATTTCCTCTCGCCAAATCCTTGACCAGACTCCCTTCTTTCTGAGAATATCCCGGTTGCGCCGGACGCACCTGGGGCAAGCTCATTGAGAAGGACAGTGAAGGCAAATTGAAGACGAAAGTCTTTACATATCGCCCGCCCAGTTCGCAAGGCGGTGGGCGATTTCAGTCTCATCCATTTACCACTTCTACACGTAAGCGCAGAGGTACCGCGCTATGCCGAAACTGGCGACAACTTAATAGCGAAAATCCCCGGCTCATTGCGCCGGGGATTTTCTTTTTCCGCAAAGAGAATTTTAATCGTTTCGGTAATCTGCTCTCAAAAAAGATGGTAGAACCGGTTCAGCGCCGCGCGCCAGTGGCGCACCAGCATCGTCCACCGCTGGCTGATGTTGCGTAAAGCCAAGTACAGCAGCTTGAACATGGCCTCATCCGCCGAGAACAACGACCGGAGCACGGAAGTTCTTACAAGTTTGAGTATCCTTAAGCTAGTTTCTTGTTCCGTTACGCCCCAACACCCAACTTCGTGAGCTTATCCTTTTGCGTGAACGCCTCACGCATGCACAAGCCCTCCGGTTTTAAGTTCGTGGCAACCTCAACTTCAACTAGGGAGCAGTGTTTCGCTCTAAATGCGTCTTGGTTTGCGCCGCCGTGGTGGATGAAGGGGGCAAACTTTTTGTCCATGCAACGTAGCGGCGCGCGTCGAATTTGCGCGCCATCGCGGGCGAAGACATAAAGCGCAGTTTGCCGAAGACAGCGCGCTGCGGCCCCCACGCGCGGTCGTGTTTGCCGAAGCACCAGAGAATG
>JBBQGM010000075.1:0-26210 GCA_038322995.1 Pyrinomonadales bacterium | reverse complement strand
CGACTTCCTGTCTAGCGCCATCGTTCGCCGAGTGCGCCGGGCGCAGCCAGAAGTCAACGGTGTAGGTTGAGCCGGCGTTGATAGTCGAGTAAGTGACATCGCCCGTGCCGTCGAAGTTGAAGGCTTGCGCCACCTTGCCCGCCGGGAACGTCACCCCGCCATTCACATTTATGTCTTGGGCGTTATTGAGAATGTCCTGTGCGTTGCCATCGCCCGGCAGCCACGCGACCATGCCCGCTGGCGGCGGGACGCAACCGGGAACGACGGCGCTGGCGTCTTGCGCTGGCGTTCCCTCTGCCGCGCTGATATTAGTGTTGCCACGGCCACCCGTGCCCAACGGCTGTCCGCCGTTCGTCGCGGCGGCATGGCGCACGATGAAGCAGCAGGCAGCGATGGCGACAACGACCATAGCGACGGCCACGATGTAGCGCGCTTGGCCAAGCGCCGGGTAGCCACGCCGGGCGGCGGGCGTGTGGGAGGTTCTCAACTGGCGGTTCATAGCGATTCTCCTTAATTGATATGGGGCGGCAACGGCGACAGACCAACGCAAGTTGTCGCGCTGTTTTGCTGCGGCAACAAACTTTCGCAACTTGGCCTTCGCCCACATACGCGAGATTGGGCGGTGGAAACTGACACGACAGACGAAAAATTTTGTAAGGGCGATGGGTTTCCGCGTAGAATCAACCGGACGGACGCTCAGGGAGCAGAAACTGCCGAAGCGGTGCGTAACAGGCGGGAGTTAAATCAGCGATGGCGACGAACCCTACAGACGTGCGGCAAAACTACTACTCGGTTGCCGAATACTTCGCCCTTGAGCACGCGGGCGACGCGCGCTACGAATACTGGGACGGTGATATTTATTGCATGAGCGGCGGCAGCCGCGCGCACGGGACGATCTCCGGTAACGTCTTTTTCGCGCTCCGACTCGGACTGCGCGGTGGGCCGTGTGCGGCTTTCACCGCTGATACGGCTATCTGGACGCCCGCACTGCCGCCCTATCGCTACCCGGATGTGAGCGCAGCGTGCGGCGAGTTGCAGTTCAAGCACGTGCGCGGCCTTGATGCGCTCGTCAACCCCGCGCTCATCGTCGAGGTGCTGTCGCCCAGCACGGCCGCGCGCGACAGCGAAGAGAAGTTCGCGGCCTATCAACAGATCGAGACCTTCCGCGATTATCTGCTTATCGCGCAGGACGAGCCGCGCGTCACGTACTACGCGCGGCGGGCCGCAGGCGTGTGGGAGCGGCGCGACCTGACCGACCCCGCCGCCGCGCTCACGCTGGAGGCAATTGGCTGCGTGTTAGGGCTGCGCGACATTTACGAGGGCTTAACCTTCTCCGCCTGAAATTGTGCCCGTCCCCGACAAGCACAGTCTATCGGACAGACATAGCCAGCCGTACTAATTCTCCGGCCAAGATGCGGGACAAGACAAGATGAGCAACGAGCGGCAACACGAAGTCACGCAGATTCTGCACGACTGGAGTGAGGGCGATGCGGACGCACCGGCGCGACTGATGCCGTTCGTCTATGACGAGTTGCGCCGACAGGCGCGCGTCTTTCTCGCCCGCGAGCGCGGCGGGCACACGCTCCAACCCACCGCGCTCGTCAACGAAGCTTACGTCCGCCTCGTTGATCAGACGAGAGTCAACTGGCAGAACCGCGCACACTTCTATGGCATCGCGGCCAGCATGATGCGGCGCGTGCTGATCGATCACGCCCGCGCCCACGTCGCCGAGAAACGCGGCGGCGCGGCGATCTGCCTCTCACTTGACGATGTGCAACTCCCACTCGCACAACGCGCGGCGGGGTTGCTCGATCTGGATGAAGCATTGGCCAGATTGGCCGCGCTGGACGAGCGCAAAAGCAAGATCGTCGAGCTACGTTTTTTCGGCGGCCTCAGCGACGAAGAGATCGCCGCAGTCTTAGGCATCTCGACCAGAACTGTGCTGCGCGACTGGAAAACGGCCCGCCTTTGGCTCTACCGCGAACTCGTGCAGCCCCCGGCCTGAAAAATTCACCTGTCAGTTTCCCGCCCCGAATCCCGCGTTTGTGTGTAGCGATGCAAAGCGAAGAATGGCAAAACGTCGAAGCGTTGTTGGCCGCCGCGTTGGAGTTTGCGCCGGCGGCGCGGCGCGAGTTTCTGGCCGCGCGTTGTGCGGGCAGGCCGGAATTACGGCGCGAGGTGGAATCGCTGCTCGGCTGCGAGGCAGCGGCGGAGGGCTTTCTCGCCACGCCTGCACTCGCTTTCGCGGCGGATTTTTTTGCCGCCGAGGACGCAGCGGACGCTCGTGCCGGCCAGACCGTCGGGCGCTATCGCATCATCCGCGAGATCGGGCGTGGCGGCATGGGGACGGTCTTTTTGGCCGAGCGCGCCGACGGTGAGTTTCAACAGCAGGTCGCGCTCAAGATCGTGCGCCGCAGTTTCGCCGACGCCGAACTCGCGCGCCGCTTCCGTCGCGAACGGCAAATCCTCGCCTCGCTCAGCCACGACAACATCGCACGCCTCTTGGACGGCGGCGTGAGCAGTGACGGCGAACCGTTTCTGGCGATGGAATACATCGCGGGCCTGCGGATCGACGACTATTGCGCCGCGCAGCAACTCCCACTCGTGGGCCGGCTGCGCCTCTTCCTCGATGTCTGTCGGGGCGTCGCCTATGCGCACCAGCACCTTATCGTCCACCGCGATATCAAGCCTTCCAACATCATCGTCAACGACGAAGGCGAGCCGAAGCTGCTCGATTTCGGCATCGCCAAGTTGCTCGATGCAGAACACGCGGACGAGCACACGCAGACACATTTTCGCGCCTTTACCCCGGAGTACGCCGCACCCGAACAGGTGACGGGCGGGCACGTGACGACGGCGAGCGACGTGTACTCTTTAGGCGTGCTGCTCAATGAGTTGTTGCACGGCGCGCCCGCTGCGACAAACCTGCCGCCCGCGCATGACGGCTGGCGGTCGGAGAGTGGGCGGCGGAAAACGGCGGAGACGAATCTGCCGACTCAGCAGGAGAATGGAAACAGCCGCGCAAGAAACAGAAAACAAAACATCATTGACGGCGAGTTGAAGAACATCATCGCGATGGCGCGGCGCGAAGAACCTGCGCGGCGCTATGCATCGGTGGCGCAATTCGCCGAAGACATTCAAAGATACCTGGACGGTCTGCCCGTCCGGGCGCAGCAAGATTCTTTCACCTATCGCGCCGAAAAATTCGTCCGGCGTAACAAGCTCGGTGTGGCGGCGGCGGCCCTCGTCCTGCTCTCGCTCGTCGCCGGTCTCGCTGTCGCCTTGTGGCAGGCGAACGTCGCGCGTGTCGAGCGCGACCGCGCCGAGCATCGCTTTAACGATGTGCGCCAGCTTTCCAACGCGCTCTTAGCAGACATCGCGCCGAAGATCGAGCGGCTGCCGGGTTCGACCGAAGCCCGTCAGGCGGTGCTCACTCAATCGCTCAAATATCTCGATAGTCTGGCGCACGAATCGGCCGGCGATCTCACGCTGCAAAGCGAGCTCGCCTCAGCTTACGAAAAAATCGGCGACTTACAGGGTAACCCGACCAACCCGAATCTGATCGCTTTGACGGATGCACTCGCCAGCTACGAAAAGGCCAACGCGATGCGGCGCGGGTTGCTCGAAAAAAATTCACGCGATCTCGAACAGCGCCGCTTGCTGGCGAACAATTACCGCGCGCTCGGCGACATTCGTTGGCAGACGAATGAGCCAACGGAGTCGCTGAAAAATTCGGAAACGGCTTTGAGTCTGTACGCTGTATTGCTCACGGCGCAACCCGCCTCGACGGACTTGCGCCTTGCGCTGGCGAGAACCAACCTCGATATCGGGAAGGCTTTTGCGACGAATGAGAAATACCCCGAATCGATCTCATCCATTCAGAGGGCGGTCGCCTTCTTGAAAGAGCTGCAACCCCAGTCGCGGGATGAGACAGACGTTTTAATGTTGCTCGCTGAAGCTCACAAGTGGATGGGCAACTCGCTTTCATGGGACGGGAAACAACAGGAGGCTGAAGCCGAGATGGCACAGGCTGTGGCGATGTCCGAAGCGCTTGTCGCCGCCAACCCGCACGACATCAGGCTGCGTACAGGTCTGCACCAAACCTACATGATGACAAGCAGCGTTTATGAAGATGTCAACAACCCGCGCGCAAACGAGTACACCCTCAAGGCCCTAAAAGTTATCGAGGAGACGGTCGCAAAAGACCCGGCCAACGTGCGCGCCAGACAGCAACTAGCGAAGACTTATTCCCGGCTCGGCGTAACGTTGGATAACGTCGGGCAGAGTGGTGAATCTATTCGCTATCTCGGGAAAGCCCTTCAGATTTTGCAGGCGCTAGTCGGGAGCGAAACGAAAAACCGCCGCCTCAAATATGATCTAGCGACCGCTTACATCCGACTTGGCGACGCCCGCAACAAGCAACGTGACTTCCGTAACGCGCTCGTCGCTTTCGAGGGAGCCGTCGCGGTGCTGACCGATCTGGCTGGCGCGGACGCGACGGACAATGCATCTCTGCGGAATCTGGCCAACGCCATTGATTCGATGGCAGTGTCCCACGAAGGTCTCGCCACTCAAGCGGCAGGTGCGGAAAAACAATCCCACCACCGGATGGCAAAACAAAGTTACCAACGGGCCCTGGACATTCTGCACCAACTCGAAGCGCGCAACGCGCTCTCCAAAGTCGACCGCAAATTCCTTGAGCGCCTCCAAATCACTCTACAGAAGCCCGCGTGGCAGTGACGACTAGCGCGCCTCACCATGCAAGCCTATCACTCGTATTGCCGCCGCCGCGCCCAAAATCGTCTTGCAGTAAATGGATATGATTCGGGGCGGTTTCGGCGCTCAGCCTCAAGGCTCACAAGCTCAATTTAGACGACCCGCTCCCGCCTCGCTGCCCGCACGCCCGCGCCAGTCTTCGTTGAGGTCGAAGCAATAGGTTTCGCTCTCCGGTGCAATCAAGCGCGCGCGCGGCGAAGTGGCGGGCAAAGCGGAACACGGGGGCGACGAGGTAAACGCACGGTGCATCGGCTGAAATCTCCGCATTACCAAACAGGCGCGTCCGCTCGATGTGTCCGGCGCGATGGTAAGTAGCGAGGCGACGCCAGTTGTCGCTGTATCTCCAGCAACAACATAAGAGGCCGGCTAGTTTTCCTTCCGGTGCGGGTGAGTTTAGGAGCTAAACAGGCTGGGGAATTATATACCTGACAATCCCATACTTTTCCTGTAATCGCACAACATGAAGAACGACAACGCCTTAACCCTTTCCACGCGGGCGAAGCAATTCAGCGACGAAGATGCAGCCCGCGAGATGTTAGAAGCAAAGCGTTGGCCGCACGGCGCGGTCTGTCCGCATTGCAGAGCCACGGGCGCATATAAGCTCACGGCGAAAGCAGACTCAGCCAAGCCGGGGCGCAAGGGACGGTGGAAGTGTAAGGCTTGCCGTAAGCAGTTCACCGTGACCGTTGGCACTATCCTTGAAGACTCACGCATGCCTATCAGCAAGTGGTTGCTCGCCATTCAGTTGCTCTCTAGTTCAAAGAGGGGGCACAGCGCGCATCAGATTCATCTAATGCTTGGCATCACGTATAAGAGCGCGTAGTTTATGATACACCGCATCCGTTATGCCATGCAGCAAGAGCCGCTTGCTTCTATAGCTAATTGTGTTTGAGTGTGACCTGATATCCGCAATGTGTGAACCAACCGAAGCAGTCGGCGCGGGTCACGAGTCGCAACGCTACAACCAGCGCATCATTCAACTCTTCGGCGGTTCTCGCCTTCGCCCCACGCACCGCAGTTTTGATCTTTGACCACATCAACTCAATGGGCGAGCAGTCTGGCGAGTATGGCGCGAGCCACAGCACTTGCGCGCCGCATCCTTGCGCCACCGATTCGATCTGGCTGGCATGATGCGCCGAGAGATTTCCAACACCAACACGAAGAAACGTCAGAGAGTTTCGTGTTTTGTTTCGTGGGATCAGCTTTTTGCTTCTGTCCTAATCTCGTAAGGACTGATTTAGGCTCGACGAGCAGCAACGATATTTAGTCGAGAGCTATGCGCTCACCTACCTGACGAGCGGGCGCGACCTCTTGCGCCTTCAAGCGCAGACGCAGAGCAGGCAAGGGCCGGTAGTGGTTGCTAACCCGACCTTCGATCAAGCTATCTCGCTTGACAGTCAACCGGCCCAACCGGCGGACGGTGTGCGCGGGCGGCGCTCCGCTGACTTCTCGCAGTTGCAGTTCAGCCCGTTAGCCGGCACAGCCGGAGAAGCCAGAGCGTTCAAGAGCATCTTAACCAACGCGCAAGTGCTAACAGAGGCGCAAGCCACCGAAGCGGCGTTGAAGCAAGTTGCCGGGCCGCGCATTCTCCACATCGCGACACATGGTTTCTTTCTGCCCGACCAGCCGCAGGAGACAACCGGCAACACGCGCGGATTGAGTTTGGACAGTCAGCCGCAGGTGGTGCGCGGCGAGAATCCGTTGCTGCGCTCCGGGCTGGCGCTGGCGGGCGCGAACAAGCGTCAGAGCGGAGTTGGCGAGGACGGAATTCTAACGGCGCTTGAGGCGGCCGGGCTTGATCTATGGGGAACTAAATTGGTGGTGCTTTCGGCGTGCGAAACCGGCGTAGGCGAAGCGACGAACGGTGAAGGCATGTACGGCTTGCGGCGTGCGCTGGTTCTTGCCGGAGCGGAAAGCGAATTGATGAGCCTGTGGCAAGTGAGCGATGCGGCGACACGCGACTTGATGGTGGAGTATTACAAACGCCTGCAAGCGGGTGAAGGCCGCTCGGATGCGCTCAGGCAGGTGCAATTAAAGATGCTCAAGGGCGGTCAGCCAACCCAACCGACTGCGCGGCGCGGTCTCAGGGGCGCAAAGCGCGGGCTTGGCGGGGACACAGGAGATAAATCTCAAGCAGAGGATCGTAGTCATCCATTCTACTGGGCGAGCTTTATTCCTGTCGGGGATTGGCGAAGTTTGGAAGGGAAAGAAGTGCGTTCACAATAGCGCAATCACCGTAGAGGTACTGCGCTATGCACAACGCACCTACACGATTATTGCCGAAGCGCAATTAAACGATGATCTTGCGCAAGAATTGAAGCGACGCCACCACAGTTGAAATGTATGCTAACAGCAAATCATCTGTGGAGGGTGTAGAAGCAAATGGCAATGACAAAGGGCGCGGAGATCGCCCCGGCGAAAGGCAAGTTGGGCGTGTTGCTCGTCGGTCTCGGTGCAGTTAGCACAACTTTCATCGCGGGCGTGGAGGCGATCAAGAAGGACTTGGCCGCGCCCATCGGCAGCCTGACGCAAATGGGCACGATCCGGCTCGGCAAGCGGACGGACGAGCGCGTGCCGACCATCAAAGAGTTCGTGCCGCTCACGGACTTGGACGATCTTGTCTTCGGCGCGTGGGACATCTTCCCCGACTCCGCTTACGACGCGGCGCTGCACGCAGGCGTGCTCGAAAAAGAGTTGCTCGCGCAATTGCGCACGCCCTTGCAAAAAATCAAACCCATGAAGGCCGTCTTCGATCAGTTTTATGTGAAACGGTTGAGCGGCACGAACGTTAAAGAAGGCGCGAACAAACTGGCACTGGCCGAGCAGTTGATCGCGGACATCGCCGAGTTCAAACGCAAGAACAAGTGCGCCCGGCTCGTCATGGTCTGGGCCGCCTCGACCGAGATTTTTCTCAAGGAGCATGCCGTTCATAAGACACTCAAGTCGTTTGAACAGGCCATGCGCGACAATCACAAGGCTATCGCCCCTTCGATGCTCTACGCCTACGCTGCGCTCAAATCCGGCGTGCCGTTCGCCAATGGCGCGCCAAACCTGACCGTGGACATCCCCGCCTTGCGCGAACTGGCCGACCAGAATCGCGTGCCCGTCTGTGGGAAAGATTTCAAAACCGGCCAGACGATGATGAAGACGATTCTCGCGCCCGGCTTGAAATCGCGCATGCTGGGGTTGCATGGCTGGTACTCGACCAACATTCTCGGCAACCGCGACGGCGAAGTGCTAGATGATCCCGAATCGTTCAAGACCAAAGAGGAATCAAAGCTCTCCGTCCTTGAGTACATCCTGCAACCGGAGGTCTACCCCGAACTCTACAAGGACTTCTCGCATGTCGTCCGCATCAACTACTATCCGCCGCGCGGCGACAACAAAGAGGGTTGGGACAACATAGACATTTTCGGCTGGCTTGGCTATCCGATGCAGATCAAAATAGACTTCCTCTGCCGCGACTCGATCTTGGCTGCGCCCCTCGTGCTCGACCTCGCGCTTTTCCTCGATCTCGCCCAACGCACCGGCATGAAGGGCGTACAGGAGTGGCTCTCCTTCTACTTCAAATCGCCGATGACCGCGCCTAAGCTCTATCCTGAGCATGATCTCTTCATCCAACTGATGAAACTCAAAAATACCTTGCGCCACCTGCGCGGCGAAGACCTAATCACACATTTGGGTCTTGAGTATTACGACTGAGCAGGCGCACCTAAGAGACAACAAGCAACCCTTTATGCGAGCGCGCTGCCCCGGCGCGCTCGCATATTTTCAACCAACGGGGGCGGCGCTACGTCGTCCGGCACTACGGCCATAACAGTCTACGATTTGGTTTGATGACCGTGCGTTTGCGTGTGCCTGGTGTCCCAAAACTCGCAGAACGACCATCTGTGTCAGTCGGGCGCTGCCATGAATTGTCAGCGCGGACAGGTGCGTGATGGCGCGGGCGCGGGCGTTTTTTTTCACCACATCGCATATTTTGTGGTGACAAACGGCTCGTTGTCGTTTATATAGTGTTTCCGCTTATGCACGTCACCCTTAGCGGGCAACGTTATTAGCCAACCGGCTTGCCTGTTTCGCCTTAATGAAAGTTGCGGATCGTTCTTTGCATGGAGCAGCGGTGCGGCGACCTTGCCAGGTCGTCGCCGTTCTTTGCGGCGCACACACTGAGGGGTCAGTTGCATCCCAGAACGCCGCCGGTTCGTATATTCAATGACGAATGCGGCGGTGGACGAAAGCGCCCACGACGCTTCAGGCAAGGAGGACGGTCACATGCTTGCGACGATGGAAAGACAGAAAAAAAACACCGAGACGGTCTTTCTTGATCCCGATCAGAAAAGCCCGCGCGCACAGGAGTTCGAGGAGAAACTGGGCGCGCGGATCGTCGGGCAAGAACGCGCAGTGCGCCGCATGAGCGGGCTGTATCAAATTTTCCTCGCGGGCATGAATCCGCCGAACCGCCCGGTCGGCACGATGCTATTTTTGGGGCCGACCGGCTCCGGCAAAACGCGCGTCGTCGAGGCGGCGGCCGAAGTTTTGTTTGGCGACCCAAACGCGGTCATCAAGATCGACTGCGCGGAGTTTCAACACTCCCACGAGATCGCAAAGCTGATCGGCAGCCCGCCCGGCTACCTTGGCCACCGCGAGACCAGCCCGATGCTGACGCAGGAGAACCTCGACCGTTACCACAACGACGAGACCAAACTCTCACTCGTTCTCTTCGATGAGATCGAGAAGGCATCCGACTCTCTGTGGCAACTGTTATTGGGCATCCTCGATAAAGCGACGTTGACCTTAGGCGACAACCGGCGCGTGGACTTCTCGAAGACTATGGTCGTGTTGACCTCGAACCTCGGCGCACGCGAGATGTCCGAACTGATCTCCGGCGGCATCGGCTTTGCCCCCGCGAAGGGCGCAAAGAATCCGAACGACACCGAAGTCGATCAAAAGATTTACCGCACGGCGGTCGAAGCGGCGCGACGCAAATTCTCGCCAGAGTTTATGAACCGCATTGACAAAGTGGTTGTCTTCCGCAGTTTGAAGGAACATCACCTGCGCCAGATTCTCGAACTGGAATTGGCGTCCGTGCAGGATCGCATCATGCGCTCGGCGGGCACGAAGTTCGTCTTCCAATGCTCGGACGCGGCGAAGGCGATGCTGCTGGAAGAGGGCATCGACTTCAAGTACGGCGCACGGCACCTGAAGCGTTCGATTGAGCGTTTCCTTGTCTATCCGCTCTCGAACCTCGTGGCGACCGAACAAGTGGGCTTGGGCGATCTGGTCTACGTCGATTTGAACGAACAGAACAAGCGGCTCATTTTCTCGAAACGTTCGGGTGGCGCGCTGATCTCCGAAGTGGGCGAGCCTGAGCCGTTGCGAGAAGAGATTGAAGCTAAGTCAGGCGGCGTCGGACTGCCGCTCCCGACGCAGACGAAGGTTGCGCGTAGAGGGCAGGGGCGCGGCGAAAAGATTGAGAGCTAAGGGCGCGCTCGCGTTAGATGTTAGGGGCCGGAGTTGAAATCATTCAACTCCGGCCTTTTTATTTATGTTGAATTGGACTTGTCAGCGCCGGATCAGTTCAACACAGCGGGCATAGCGACCAACGCGCAACTGAAATTGATCGAATCAGCGTGCAAATTTCAGGTCGGGCGCGGGGCGTTTGCAGGATCGAGTTTGCGTAAAACCTCGAAAGCAATTTGGGCGAGCAAAGGGTCGTGTGCCGTGAGGGCTGCCCGCAGGGCGGGCACGGCCGCTTGATCGCCAATCAAGCCAAGCGCGCGGGCGGCTTCGCGGCGCACATCGTCGCCGGCCTTTTCGTTTGTGAGCGTGGCGATGAGTGCGGGTACGGCGGCGCGACTGCCAATCCGGCCCAGCGCTTCGGCTGCGGCTCGTCGGACGAATTCGTTCTCGTCCATTTTGCTCCGCGTGATGCGACTGAAAACACCAGTGCCGGAGATACGCCGGCCAAGCGTTTGACCGAGTGGGTCAACGGCGCGCTCATCACCGATCCGGCCGAGCGCGACCGCCGCCGCGCCGCGCACGCCCGCCTCTTTGTCGCCTGCCAGTGCTGTCTCAAGTGCAGCAACGGCGGTATGACTATGCGTCTCACCTAACGCGTAAGCGACTTCACGGCGTACAAACTCCTGACGGTCGGCGAGGAGCGGGAGGAGCATGGTGGCGGCTTCCTCCGCAGGCAATGATAGAACGGCATGGGCGGCCGTGGCGCGGACGCTGACGGCCGCATCTTGCAGCGCGGGCACAGCCGCACGCGAGGCATCGGGCCGGCGCATCGCGCCAAGGCGCGTGACCGCATCACGCCGCTCTTCTATGTCGGCAGAGGTTAAGCGCGTGCGTTCTTTTTCGATCTCGCGCTGCTGCGCCGTCAACACGGACTGTGCGCCTTGCACAAGCTTACAGTCGTATAGCGAGAGCGCGCCCGCAGTGAGCACGGCGTACGCCAAACAGACGATAGCGCGCAGACGGCCGGCAGTTAATGCGCGTTGCTGCGTTTCGACGCGCAGATGTGAAAGCGAGGCGCGAGTCATATTACTTATCCACGTGGCGGCGTCACGGCGGCCGCGCGTCGTTCGGCGCGGCGGCGCACTGACTCCCATTCGAACGCCTGCCGCGCCCGTTGATTCTCCTACGCGTCGGCTAGTCGTGCAACCAATTCATCCTCCCACAGACCAGCGGGCGCGTGGGCGCGGCGCATTGATTCCATGATCGCAATGTAGTCGAGCACCTCTTTAACATCGATGTCGGTCAGTGAGTCGAGTTTGAACGCGAGGTGCTGGCGTTCCGTGATGCGCTTGGCCATTTTCGTTACCTCCGTGTCGGCGAAGGGGACGACCCAAGCGCATCCATTAGTCAACTCGGCGGGCGAGTCCGGGGGCGGCGTGCGTGGGGCCGGTGGCTGCTTGTTTGCGGCGCAAAGGCGCGCGCGTTATGGGGTTCCTCACTTTTGGACGGTGGGCGACAACTGCGATGTTGGCGCTTCAGCACTGATACAACCAGACCCAATGAGAAGCGAACCCGGTGTCTGCGCGAAGGCAATCGTTTCGGTCGTCCGCCGCGCGCTCAATTTGTCCGATTGTCCTGTTAAATTTTTATCTGCGACTGTTCGCAGATCGCCTGTCGCGCAATATACACAAGACCTACATGATAGGCAAGATACAGGTTACCCGCTCTAATAAGATCATGGCGGCGGCGGCATGAAAGTACACCGCGCAGTTTTCCGTTTCAGCGCGTGAACCGATTAATCGATCTTCGCGGCAATCGTGTGCAGCGTGTCCACGATGAGCACGGCGATGGGCGGGTAGAAACAGAGTTCGGGGCGCACCTGCGGCGCGAAGAAGAACGGCACTTCGCTCAGGATCAGGTTGTACATGTGGCTGCCGACGAATAGCCCGGCGGCGAGGCTGAGCATGTAACCGCCGACGAGGAAGCTTGAGGCAGCAAAGCGCGTGAACGGCTTATCTGGCTTCTCTTCTTCGCGCATAAGCGAATCGTGGATTGACTTCGGCTGGTAAGTGTAGCGCTCGAAGCAAGCGCGCAAACGGCTGAAGAGTTGCCATAGGCCGAGCAGAAACAGCGTGACCATCACGATGCGCCAGGGCAAGGCCAAACTATCCCACAGGCGTGGCTTAAACATAGTCACGAAGAAGGTCGAAAGGAAGAGTGAGACGATTGTGAAGACGGCCTGTTGCAACGCATAGGTCTCGCGCCGGTCATTGGCCATCATATCGTCCACGATCCGATCCATCCGTTTCTGAATCGTGATCTGCCGCGCCCGCCGCGCGTGTGGGTTATTCGACTGAAGCACCGAACCGCTACTTGTAAAGCCGCTCGAAAGGCGTGTCAATTGTTGGTTATAATAAGCACGCTCCTGCGGATCGCTGAGCGTACGATAAGCCTGTGCAATCAGATCGAATTCGCGGGCGGCTTGTTCCGAACCACCGTTTAAGTCTGGATGACGCTGGCGGGCCAAGCGCCGATAGGCCGATTTGACATCGGCGGCCGTAGCCTGTCGCTTGATGCCTAAAACTTTGTAGTAGTCGAGCACTCGCGTAATTTTCCCGGCCGCGCCACAGACCCGCGATGGGGCGCATCAAGCCCGGTGCGCTCCCGGCAGACAGGGTCAACCCGTGCGCGCACTATAACATTTTTTGCTAAATTCGTCTTGACAGGAATTGGCTGTGTGGCGGAATCAATAGGGAATGTTACGAGTGTCGGCGGTGAGGCGAGCCAAAGGGAGCGGTGCTGCAACCTCGGGCGGCCACCGAGGCAGGGGCAAGGACACTTGTTTTTGTAACCGCGCCCTTTGGCTCACTCTGAAGTTTGCAATGCTTGTGCCAGAAAGACAATAACGTAGGACTGCGGAAAATTGCAAGAAATCTTGCAACAATCGTGACCTTTATTAATAACCTGCCAGTGCCAACGTGTACAATTGTAGACACTGCGTTCACAGTTGTTGACACCCAGACGGATAATTTGCTTCAAAGACTTAAACGGGATTCCGCCAAAACGCTGAAGGACATCAAGTACACACTTGATGCCCTTCGTATGATCCAAAGCGAGCCGTAGCCCGTTTGACGCTACTTGGCTGCTGCTTCAACCGCGCGGTCTATTAATCGCAGCATTGTCCGCACGGCCACCCCCGTCGGCCCCTTAGCGCGGTACGGTTTGGCTTCGTCGCCCCAAGCCGTGCCGGCGATGTCTAGGTGCGCCCACGAGATATCGTCGGCAAATTCTTTGATGAACGCGGCGGCCGTGATCGTGCCGGCCTTGCGCCCGCCGACGTTCTTAATATCGGCGATGTCCGACTTGATCTGCTTTGTATATTCTTTATCGAGTGGTAATTGCCAGAACTTCTCCCCTACATCCTGTCCGGCCTCGATCACTTCATCGATCAACGCCTGATCTGTACCGAGGATACCCGTGTTGACATCGCCGAGCGCGATGGAGACTGCGCCCGTCAGCGTCGCCATATCAACGATGCGTGTCGCGCCCAATTTTTTCGCATAACAGACTGCATCGGCTAAGACCAGTCGCCCCTCCGCGTCTGTATTGATGACCTCAATCGTCTTGCCGTTCATCGCGCGCACGACATCGCCCGGCTTCGTGGCTTTGCCTGACGGCATATTCTCGGACGAAGGCACGACGCCCAGCACGGGGATCGCCGGCTTCAACTGCGCAATGGCGCGCATCACACCCAATACGGTCGCGCCGCCCGTCATGTCATACTTCATCAGTTCCATGTTCTCGCCCGGCTTTAGCGAAATGCCGCCCGTGTCGAACGTGATGCCCTTGCCGACGAGCGCGAGCAACTCGGCCTTGCCGTCGCCATTCGTTGCGCCGTTCTGTTGTTGCCCTTCCGGCGTGTACTTCAATATGATCAATTTGGGCGGCTCATCTGAACCGCGCGCGACACTCAAGAGCGCGCCCATGCCTTCGCGCTCCATCTGCTCGCGCTCCAACACGTCACACTCAAGCCCGAACGTGCCCGCGATCTCGCGCGCCCGCTCGGCCATGATCGTCGGCGTCATATACGCGCCCGGCTCGTTCGCCAGATCGCGCGTGAAGTTAACGGCCTCGCCGATGATACGGCCGCGTTCCGCGCCACGTTTGAGCGCTGCGTCGTCCGCGCCGGGCGCAAGCAAAATCAACCGCTCAATCTGCCGCTCCTCTTTGTCAATCGTCCGGTATTTATCCGGCTCGAACAAACCCATCAGCGCGCCCTCGATGGCCGCCGCGGCCCCGGCTTCATGCCCGCTCTTTGACGTGCGTAACAACAGACCGGCCGACTTCACATTGCGCCCGCGCAGGACACGAACGGCTGTCCCGGCCGTCTGCGCCGCCTGCGCCGGCGTGTAGCTCTCGCGCTCACCCGCACCGACGAGTAACAGGCGTTGCGCCTTCAAGCCGCCGCGCTCCGCACCGAGATGCACGTAAGCCGTCTCGCCCTCTTTCCCTTTCAACTCGCCCGATTCGATAACCGACTTGAGCAATCCGCCCGTCGCCGCGTCGAGTTCCTGTAACAAACCTGCATCGGTCTGTTCATCTTTGAACACGGCCACGACCAGCGCCTGCACATCCGCGTCTTTGAAGTTTCCGTTACTCGTCTGAATTTCCATCTGCGCCTTCTCCTGCTCTGCTTATCTTTGATTTAACGATTACGTTCTTTAAGCTGCGCGCGGGTCTCACGCTCAACCGTGCGCCGCATCTCCGTCTCGCGCTTATCATAAAGCTTCTTGCCCCGCGCCACGCCTACCTCTAACTTTACCCGCCCGCCTTTGAGATAAATGCGCGTCACGACGAGCGTCATGCCCTTCACCGTCGCCGCCTCAGCCAATTTCTCTATCTCACGGCGGTGCAGCAAAAGTTTGCGCGTGCGTGTCGGGTCGTGGTTCTCGCGGTTGCCGTAAGCATACGGTGAAATGTGCGCGTTGAACAACCACGCTTCGCCATCGCGCACGCCCACATAAGATTCGCGCAACTGGATTTGCCCGCCCCGGATGCTCTTGACCTCTGTGCCCGTCAACGCGATGCCCGCTTCATACTTAGCCTCGATGTGATACTCATGAAAGGCCGCGCGGTTCGTCAGCAAGGCTTTCTCTTCAGTTTCAGCAGCCATGATCTTGCTCTTCTGTCAGTATCCACGAACGCCCACGAAGAATTACGAACGACTGCTAATTGCCATTACCTTCATCGCATTTCACTATCATGTACGTTCCCGAATCTGCCCTAACTCAAATTTCCAATTCACCTTTGAGCGGGCGCGTCATCAACTGTGCGACGACTGCGCGCACGTTTTGCGCTTCATACAACACGGCATGCACCTGTTCCGTGATCGGCATCTCGACGCCGTGTTTTGCGGCCAGCAGTTTGACCGCGCGTGTCGTGCGCACACCTTCCGCGACTTCGTGCATACCCGTGAGAATATCCGCCAGCGCACGGCCGCGTCCCAACTCTTGCCCGACAAAGCGATTGCGCGACAACCCGCCCGTGCAGGTCAACACCAAGTCGCCGAGACCGGCAAGCCCCATCAAAGTCTCCACCCGCGCACCTTGCGCCACAGCCAGCCGGACAATCTCCGCCAGTCCGCGCGTGATCAAAGCGGCCACGCTGTTTGCGCCCAATCCTAACCCGGAAACCATGCCCGCCGCTAACGCGACCACGTTCTTGACTGCGCCGCCCAACTCCGTCCCAGCCACGTCCGCATTGGTGTACACACGCAGGTGCTCGAAACTCAGCGCTGCCTGCACAGTTCGGCTCAGACTCTCGTCCGCGCTCGCCGCCACAACGGCGGTCGGCTGCCCGGCCGCAACTTCCTGCGCGAACGAAGGCCCCGACAGACAGACGAACCGCGCCGCAAACCTCACACCCAACACAGCGCGCACGATCTCCGAGATGCGCTGGCCCGTCTCGATCTCGATGCCCTTCGTCGCGCTGACCAGAATCATCTCCGGCCGCACGTCCGCCGCCATGTGCAGCAACAACTCGCGCGTCGCATGGGATGGCGCGGCCAAGATCACGATCTCCGCACCGCATAATGCCGCGCGCGTGTCTGCTGTCGCGCGTACATCGCCTTCGATGCGATGGGGCGCGAGATAGACACGGTTCACACGCTCGTCGTTAATCCTTGCAACCACCTCCGCGTTGCGCGACCACAGGCGCACCCCATGCCCCGCCCGTCCGGCCACGATTCCTAACGCCGTGCCCCACCCGCCCGCGCCTATGATTGCGATGCGTCGCATGCTTAAAGGTTGAGTTTGCTTTCAGTGCCCCGCAACAGCCGCGCGATGTTGGCCCGGTGCATGAAAATGATCAAAGCCCCGCCGCCTAAGGCGACTGTGAGATGCGGCGCAAGGGGCACGGGCTGGCCGCTCATGCGCTGCAACAACCACACGCACGGCGACATCAATGCCGCCGCCGTGATCGAACCGAGCGAAACGTAGCGCGTGCGCCAGACGACGAGCAGAAAGACGATGGCGACGAGCCCCACTGCCGCCGGCACGAGCACGAGAAAAACGCCGAGGCCCGTGGCCACGCCTTTGCCGCCGCGAAACCTGAGCCAGATCGGAAAGCAATGCCCGACGATGACAGCCAGCGCAACGCCCGCGACCAACCAGTTAATGCCGAAATCGGCCGTCAACCACCAACGTGCGAGCAAGACCGCGAGCGCCCCCTTCATTGCATCGAGCGCAAGCGTCAACACCCCCGCGCCTTTGCCCGCGCGCCGCGTCACATTGGTCGCGCCCGTTCCGCCCGAGCCGCTCGCGCGCACGTCGCCGCCGCCCGACAGATTCACAATCAAATAGCCAAACGGGATCGAACCGAGCAAATAAGCGAAGGTGATAGCGCAGGCAGGCAGCATGTTCAGATTAGTCGCCGCCGCAGTAGATCGAGCGCGGCTTGCGCGGCGCGCCAGCGGATGAGTTGGCGGTCGCCGGGCAGAAGAAGTTTGCGATGTTCTGTGTGCGCGTCGTCGGCGAGCGCGATGTAGACGAGCCCGACGGGCTTATCGTCCGTGCCGCCGCCGGGGCCGGCGATGCCGGTGACGGCCAGTCCGAAGTCGCACTCAGCCCGCTCGCGCACGCCTTCGGCCATCGCCTCGGCCACCTGCGCGCTAACCGCACCGTACTCGCCGATCAGATCAGCCGGCACACCGAGCAGACGCACCTTCGCCTCGTTCGAGTAAGTCACCACGCCCTCTTTGAAGTAGCTGGACGAGCCGGGCACCTCGGTCAAGCGTTGGGCGATCAGTCCGCCCGTGCAGCTTTCGGCGACGGCGAGCGTGAAGCCGTTGACGGCGAGACGCAAGCCCACGACCTCTTCCATCTGCTCGCCGCGAAAAGCGAAGACGGCATCGCCGAGTCGTTCTTCAATCTGGCCGGCCAAGCCGTCGAGCAAAAGTTCCGCCTCTTGTTCGCTCTTCCCTTGCGCGGTCAGATGTATCTCGATCTCGGAGCGGTTGAAGAGGATCGTCGTCTGCGGATTTTTGTACTGCGTATAGACCGGCGCGATGCGCTCGTCCACCGCCGACTCGCCCAGACCGGAGACGCGCAACATGCGGCGCACAACTCGCAGGTCGCCCGCCTTCGTGACGAGACGCGGCGCTATGTGCGTCTCGTACATCGGACGCATCTCGCGCGGCGGCCCCGGCAGCAAGACGAGCGCGCGGCCCTCATGCTCAAGAGACAGACCCGGCGCGGAGCCGTGCGGATTATCCAACACCTCCGCGCCTTCGATCACCATCGCCTGTCGCGTGTTGATCTCCGGCATCGTGCGCCCCAAGCGCATGAACTTCGCGCGAATGTCGGCCAACACTTTCTCGTTTAGTAACAGCCGCCGACCGAGCGCGCGGGCGGCGATCTTGCGCGTAATGTCGTCTTCGGTGGGGCCTAAACCGCCGGTTGTGATAACGACACCGGAGCGGCGCAACGCATCGCGCAGCGTCTCTTCAAGCCGCGCGTCGTCGTCGCCGACGATGGTTTTTAGTTTAACCTCGATGCCGACGCTGTTCAATTTCTCGGTCAGCCACAGACTGTTGGTGTCCGAATGAAAGGGCGTGAGCAATTCCGAACCAATGGCGATGATTTCAGCAGTCAGCATCTTTGCGTCTCTAAGCTCAGTGCGTGTCCGTGCTTCCAAACAATTTAATTTCACGTACCCACATCACAAAGGGTCGATTCGGCGGCCCCTGTTGCGCGGGTTGCAGAATGCGCAGGCGCGCGGCGGTGCGCGGCGCGAACTCGAAGGCCGTGCGGTCGAAATTATTGCCCGGCGCAATGGTGGCGAGGGTTTGCCACGCGCCTTGCTCGTCCGGTGCTTGCAATTCGACCAGGCGCGAAGGCATGAAGTGATCGCGGTCGAAGCCCCAGTAAATATAGACGGCGGTCAACTGCGCCGGGCGCGCGAGCGCGAGTTCGATCCAGTGCGGCGTGGGCGTCTCGGCTGAAGCCCAGTTGCCCGCGTTGTACCGCAACAGCGCGATGCGGCGCACATCGTCAATGCCATCGGTCAACGGTTTCTCATTGTAGCCGTTGTAACTCGAATCAACCGCGACGTGCGTCGGCTTGAGTTCGCCAACGTTGGCGGGCGTGACCGTATTATTCGGCAGCGCACCGGTCGCTTGCGCCGACTGACTTTGCGCGCCGGCCGGTTGCGTCTGGCGCGCCTGCCGTGCGCGCCATGAGCCGAGCGTGAGGCCGATGAGCGTAAGCGCGATGAAACCGGCAACGACCAACAACCAGCCGCGTTCGCTCGTCTCCTTACGCATGATGCGCGTCGTCGCCGAGGCGTGGTGCAATTCAACGCCACACGCACGACACGCTGCGGCGTCCGCCGCCGTCTCCGCTCCGCAAGCGGCGCAACGTCCCTGTTTGAGCGCCTGTGTAACGTAACTCTGGCGCGCGGTGTCAGTCACCTGCGCCTCGCTCAATTCGTGTGTACCGACGTAGTGATAAGAGCCAAAGGTCTGCGGCGCTTCGGAGACGTACTCGCCCGACTCGCGGTTGCGCGCCCGCCGCAGGGCGCGGAGGAAATCGCTCGCAGTTTGAAAGCGCCGCGCTGGGTCTTTAGCCAGCGCACGCAAAACCAACGCTTCGATCTCGGGCGATACTTGCGGGTTCAATTCAGTGGGCGGGCGCGGCGCGCGCTCGATGTGGGCGCGAAGAATTTCCGTGCGCGGCAACGGTTCTATATCACTGCCAAAGGGCGCGTGTCCTGTGAGCAGTTCGTAGAGGATGACACCGAGCGAATAGATGTCCGCGCGTTGATCAACCTGCGTGCCTGCGGCCTGTTCGGGCGCGACGTACTGCGGCGTGCCATAGTTCGCGTCCGATGTATCGGCCAGCATCGAGCCGATAAGTTTGACGATGCCAAAGTCAGTGATCTTGATCTGATCCTGCGACGTGACGAGAATGTTCGGCGGCTTGAGATCGCGGTGGACGATGCCGCGCCGCTCCGTGCCGTCCACATCCCGATAAAGAAAGGTGTGCGCGTAGGCGATGGCCGCGAGCATTTGCTCGCACAGATAAAACGCCCGTTCGACGGGCAGCGGGCGGGCCTCTTGCGTGAGCAGTTGTGCGAGCGAGCGGCCTCCGACCAACTCCATCACGATATAGTAAGTTTGCTCGGCGACGATGTAGTCGTAAATCTTGACGATGCCTGGATGGTCGAGTTGCGACTGAATAAAGGCCTCGCGCTCGAAGCGGTGCCGCAGCCGGCGCAGGTCGTGCTCGTCCGTGCGCGGGCTGATCGATTTGATGGCCACCTCGCGCGGCAGCTTAGTATGCTGCCCGCGATAAACAATGCCCATGCCGCCACGCCCGATGCGCTCCTCGATGCGGTAGCTGCCGATGATGGTCTCAGTCGCCATGCAACTTCGTCACAAGTGTCAGGAGAACATGCAAGGAGGTTGTCGATATGTCGCTACGGCGAATGATAACAGAAAGGCGACGGGAGGTAGCATATTGACGGCCGCGCGGATAACGGACAACTTAGTAGAGGTTAAGTTTGCTTGTCGCCGGCGCATACGGCTTCAAGCTGTTTTCTTCTCTTCCTCGTAGACGTCCCGCAGGACATCGGCGATGGGTGGGGGCATGGTTGGCGCGGGCGTCGGCTGGCTCGCGTTGAAAGCGAGGCGCACGGTCGCGTCGTGGCGTGCTTGCGCGCTCGTCGTGCCCGGTTGCGGGCCGGCGTGGGGCAGCGCGGCCTGCGTGTGGATGAGTTGGGCGCGGCTATCTGCGAGTAGCGCCGCCGCGTGTGTGCGCCGGGCGCGCTCTAGGCTGCGGATCGCGGCGATGGTTTGCGGCCCGTCCGCGGGTTCGTGTTCGAGCCGGCGCAGCACGCTCACGTAGCGCCGTAGTTCGGGCGTGGGCGTGGTTAGCTGTCGTTCATCGCCTGCTGCCGATTCGACAACGTAGGCGAAATGCTCGACGGCCTCGGCGTGCATCCCTGCCCGATGGTGCAGTGCGCCGAGTGTGAAATAGACGAGCGGCGGCGCGTCCGTCATCGTGTGCAGCACGTGCTCGCCCTGTTCGATCACCTCGCGTATCTCGTAGCCATACCAAGAGCGTTCTTCTTCGCGCAGGATATTGTTGGCGTTGAGATAAAAATCAAAGACGCGGCGCGTCTCATGCTGCTCGGAGCGGTCAACCGCGCGCCAGATGAAATAGACGACAATTATGAAGAAGAAGATAGCCATCGGCGGAATGCCCATCAGCGCCAGCATCGCCAGTATGACGGTGATCGCGATCAGCTTGTGCCCGGCGTCTTTGCCCTTACTGCCCATAAGCCCTATGCATGCTTGCCGACAAAATAAGTTAACCACGAAGTCGCACGAAATCTTACCAACGAGCAGCCGCAGCGGCTTCGCTTTCTTTCGTGTGGCTTCGTGGTTTCAAATAACGGCCACGAACTGACGGTGCTTATGCTGACAACTACCTACTTCGCCGGCCCGAGGCGCTGGCGGATGGCTGCGCCCGCTTCGCTGGTCGAAAGTTGTCCGCCGAGATCGCGCGTCGTTTCACCGGCATTAACGCACGCGCGGACAGCCTGTTCGACCGCCTCACTCGCGGCGTCGTGCCCCAGATATTCTAGCATCATCGCTGCGGTCAGAATAGCACCAACCGGATTAGCCACGCCTTTGCCAGCGAGCGGCGGCGCGCTGCCATGTACCGGCTCAAAGAGCGAGACACGACCGGGATGAATGTTGCCGGAGGCAGCTAGGCCGAGACCGCCCTGCAATGCCGCGCCGAGGTCGGTCAGGATGTCGCCGAACAAATTGTTGGTCACGATCACGTCGTACTGCGCCGGGTCAAGCACCATGAACATCGCCATCGCGTCCACGTACTGATGATTCGCTGCGATGTCCGTGTAACCGGCCGCGACTGCTTTGAACGTGCGCTGCCACAAATCACCGCCGAAACGTTGCACGTTCGACTTGTCCGCCATCGTCACTTTCTTGCGCTCGTGTTTGCGCGCATACTCGAAGGCCGCCGTGATGATCCGTTCCACGCCGGGCCGCGTGTTCAGTTCCTCTTGCGTGGCGATCTCTTCCGGCGTTCCCTTCTTCAGAAACCCGCCCGCGCCGCAGTACGCGCCTTCGGTGTTCTCGCGGAAGACGACGAAGTTAATGTCTTCCACCTTGCGGTCGCGTAGCGGCGTGAGCCGCGCATCCATGAGTTTGACGGGGCGCAGATTGATATAGAGATCAAGCCCACGCCGCATGCCCAGCAGGATATCTTCGGCGTGTTTGTTCGACGGCACACGCGGATCACCGAACGCGCCCGCGAAGATCGCATCGAACTCCGCCGTCAGCATCACCAGCGCGCCGTCAGGCAGCGTCACGCCATCATTTAAGAACTTCTCCGCGCCCCAGTCGAAATGCTGTAGCTCGAACTCAACGCTATGCGTCGCGCGCAGCAATTCAAGCACGCTGATAGCTTCCCGCGTCACTTCCGGCCCGATGCCGTCGCCCGCGACAACTGCGATGCGCTGCCCTGTCCTTCGGCTCATTAACTTTCCTTGATCGTGTTCGGCCCGCGATCCGATGGCGCGGTAGCTTCGATCACGGTCGCCTCCGCCAAAATCTCAAGCGCGTACTTCGCGCCGGCCGGCACGCAATAACTATCGCCCTGCCGCACTTCAAACTCATGCCCGTCGAGCGTCACGCGCAACGCGCCCGTCAACACGTAAGCGACGTACTCGTATGTGTTTGAGTGTTCTGGCTTCTTCGTCCCGGCCGGCTCATTTTCCCACAGGCGCAGCGCCATCCGCTGCCCGTTCACCAACAGTTTCTCGCCGCGTTCGCCGCGCGCTGCCTGTGCGCCATGCACCATCACCGTCTCCGCGTGCCTTTGTTCCTTGCTCATCGTGTTACCCCTTTCCGATTTGTTAACGGGCAGAGTTTAGCGCACAACAAGCACAAGACAACGACGAAGCTGTCACTAAAATCTAGCGTATTGCGTTGCAGCAGATTTATTACCGGCTACAAGCACGCGGCGCACCTGTCATTTCTTTAGCCGCTGCTCAATGCGCGGCAGACTGGCGATGAGGGTCTCACCGACGACTTGCAAGCTGCGCGGGGCGATTTTGTCGAGCGTGTCATCGACGGTGTGCCAGTATGGATAGTCGTTGAGTTGGATTAGGTCTACGGCTTCGATGCCGGCCTTGAGGAACGGCTCGTGATCGTCGCCGCCGACGCCTTCCGCGCCATCAACGAACACCTCGCCGTGTCCGATCTCGCGTGCGGTCTGCCAGATGATGTCTTCAATCCAGCGCGTGCCCATGTCGTCGCGGCGCAGTTGCAGATTTTTGAAGCCCATCATGTCGAGCAAGATCATGGCGCGCACGCGCCCGAGTTGATTTTGCTCCTTGAGGTGCGCGACGT
The DNA here is from genome assembly GCA_038322995.1 of Pyrinomonadales bacterium. Lineage (GTDB taxonomy): Bacteria > Acidobacteriota > Blastocatellia > Pyrinomonadales > Pyrinomonadaceae > QHXQ01. The sequence continues at coordinate 3,037 of JBBQGM010000075.1, read as the reverse complement.
AGCGCCGACTGCCATAAGTGTTGTCGGGCGCGCCCGGTTTGCCGCAATCGTCCCAGCCTTTGCAGAATGCCTCTTCGCCATCGAAGAAGACGAACCAGTAAGTCAGATGTGGCTTCTCATGACTGAGCGCGCGGGCGAGTTCGAGCAGCGTGCCGGTGGACGAACCGGCGTCGTTCGCGCCGACGAAACGAAATTCCTTGTAAGGCTTAGTGTCGTAGTGGCTGCCGATAATGATCGCATCGGCCGACTCGCCGGGCAGTTCCGCGGTCACGTTCACCATCTTCTTATTACCGCCCGGCGTCTTGGCCGTGAACTCGTCGGTCGTCACCTTCAACCCATACGACTTCAACTCGTCGACGATGTACTGCCGCGTGCGCGCTAACTCCGCCGACCCGGCTGGCCGCGGCCCCAACTCAACCATTTTGCTGACGTGTGTGAAAGCACGCTGCCCGTCGAAGGCCGGCCGGTTAACCGGCACGTTCGCCGTGGCCATCGCTGTGCCCGCAGGCGTGGTCGCGGTCTGCACATGCTCCGTAGTCGAGCCTGACGGGCAAGCGATAAAGCTGAACGGCAGCAGAAGCAGCAACGCGCAGGACAGGTGCGGCGTGCGTTTATACCATACACGCGCGTGTGCGGGCTTAGCGTTGAGTCGTGTCATAGATGGCTGACGCGGAGACATGGCAGCGGCGCGCCGAAGGCTGAAGGCTGACATAGAGATGATTGAAGCGCCATGATTCACTTATGCATCATGCATCATTTCATGCTTCATCCTTGCTTTTCTTCGCTGACGTGCTCGGCCGGGCGATGCGCGGTGCGCTGCCGATGTTCGCGGGCGCGGCCGAAGTCGGCGATCAGGCCCAGCCCTTTATTGAGCAATGCGCCGGGCACATCGGCCATCGCCTTGAAGGTTTGCGACGCAGCGATAACTTCAAGTTCGACCAGCGTCGTCAGCTTTTGTTGTAAAGGCAATGTGCGAAACTCCGCGCTGAAATCTTTCTTTATTTCTTCTGTCGTCTCCGCGCGCTCCGGCACGGGCACGGGTTCAAGGACGAGCGTTCCCGTGCGCTCGACCTTCGCCTGACACGCGAGTCGTTCGCCTGCGGCCAGTCGCTCCGGGCTGAGTCGCTCACGCTCGGCGTCCGTCAACTCTGAGAGCAGCGGCGCACCTTCTCTGACCGTAACGGCGCACGTATCACACTCGCCCCGCCCGGCACACTCGGCCGGCAAACTGAGGCCCAACCGCTTCGCCGCGTCCCACAGATATGTCCCTTCAGCCACAATGCCATGCCGGCCATCCGGCACAAACTCCACGTTGACACTCATTGTTCGGCCCTTTCGCAGAAGTGATCTAACCGCTCAAGTTTTACAGGGGGAGTACAGACGCGAAATTACACCAACGGTTGGTAAAAGAAAAGCAGAGCCGCCAACGACCTACGGTGCGCTCCGACGTGACGCGGGCACGCACTTCGCCCACGGGGCTTTACAAGGATCACGATAGATGACGAGGTATGCGCCAATGAGAAAGGCGAGCAACGCGATCAAAAGGCCAAGCAAGTGCCGTTTCATATGCGCTACTGGTTCAGCTTGTGCCGGGGGCGGAGGCAAAGCGGATACGTGGCTCGGCGGCCGATGCATCCGGCTGATGAGCATCGGGGTGCTTACGACATTCAGGGCAATAGCCGAACATACGCAGGGTGTGATGCGTCAACTCGAACTTATGCCGCGCGGCGATCTGATCTTGCAACGCCTCCATGTCGGCCGAGAAGAACTCGATGGTCTTGCCGCAATTTGTGCAGATCAAGTGATCATGATGCGGGTGCTTGTAGTTGTGCTCATAGCGCGTGCGTCCGTCGCCGAAGCGCACTTCGCGGGCCAGGCCCGCGTCGGTTAATAATTTAAGCGTGCGATACACGGTCGTCTGGCCGATATCCGCGTCTTCTTGTTGGACGAGCCGGTAGAGGTCTTCGCTCGACAGGTGTTCTTCTGTGCGCAGAAACACTTCGAGGATCAGATCGCGTTGCGCCGTGCGCTTGAGACCCGCCTTCTGGATGTGCCGGAGAAAAATCTCCTGCTCTTCCGTCATCATCTGCCGGCGCGACATTGTTGGGGCTTGCTCCATCATGTTTATTCTGCCGTTAGTTTAACATCTACACGCGCCGCCTGTGAAGGAGTTGGTATCCGCGCAAGCGGCATGCTATCTTTCGCCGCACGCGCCGGGGTGGCGGAATGGTAGACGCAACGGACTTAAAATCCGTTGGCCCCACGGGCCGTGCGGGTTCGAGTCCCGCCCCCGGTATTTTTAACCTCGGTAAGTAGCCTCGTTACAATAGTTTCGGGGCTACTAATATTTTCCCGTCGCAGTTTCGTCGCAAAGACGATTTTTCTTGTGTCCGAATAAACTTTTTAATAAGATATCTTTTAAAGAGCGGAGAACATCGGGAAAGGTAAAAAATCCGGTGTTTACAGAAGGACAAAGGTATGTTACGCCAAAAGAACTGGCAATTAGATGGGGGATATCGGTAAATGCAATTTACGACTGTCGTGCTAGCACGGCAGAATTAATTCGGATCCCTTTAGGAAGATCAGTTAGATTTTTAAGATCACAGATTGAAAAAATCGAATCCGAATCGTGAACGACGTGCTAAGGCATTATTAAGGCACGTTACAACTGAATAGCGAAAAGCCCCGGCTCACACGCCGGGGCTTTTACTTATCGTTCGAGTCCGAAGGGGGGATTTTTTCTTTAATTTTGCTGAATAATTTTAACGTGAATGCGACGTAAGCATTGAAGAGAGAACCCAAGTCGGGCGCGACAATGAATCATGGCAAAGCGAATCTATGAAAAACCTGCGGTTACGGCCGACTGCGTCATCCTCCGGCGGGAGACGGCCACGGGGCGGCTACACATCCTATTGATCCAGCGCGCCAAGGAGCCGTTCGCCGGGCGCTGGGCGCTGCCGGGCGGCTTCGTCAACAAAGACGAGCCGCTCAGTGAGGCTGCGCGCCGTGAGTTGCGCGAGGAGACGGGATTGCGCAT
>JBBQGM010000074.1:0-26462 GCA_038322995.1 Pyrinomonadales bacterium | reverse complement strand
ACCCACTAGTGGGTCAGTTGACAATTGACTAGCCATTTCTTCGGGAATGCCAAATTCATAATCAACCAAGTAGAGACCACAACATGGCTTTCACTTTGAGATTTACTAATGGCTATGGTTATGTCAACTGACCCACTAGGTTACAACTTCAACTGACGAAGGTTCACCATGTCGGCTATCAAGCAAAGCAAGGCGCGCGCGGGCCGCGCGGGCGCATCGTGGGCGGAAGTGCAGCAGGCCTGGGCTAATTTCTGTCAGGACATCAGCCTGTTCACTTCACTGCAACTTGCGCGCCTCATCGTCTGGCGCACACTCAGACAGCGGCGGCGGCAAGAGGTGCGGCGCGCGCCGCGCCCGGCGCACAACGAGGCGACCGCCGGCAGCCTCAGCCGCCGCCGGCCACAAGCGGGCAGGCCCCCGGCTCAAGGCATGGACACAAACACCACTGATCCTGTGTGGTGCGGTTATCTGAAATAAGACTGGAGACGCGCGATGTTGGATCTGCTCTTCGTGGCCTTAACCATCAGCTTCTTTCTCATTGCGCTCGCCTACGTGCGCGGGTGTGAGAAATTGCAGTAAGGGGTGCGCTCGGATGAATCTCGAATCAATTTTAGGCTTAGTAGTCTCGGCCCTGCTGCTCGTCTATCTGGCTTACGCGCTCCTGCGCCCGGAGAAGTTCTGACATGACGCTCAACGGCTGGCTACAACTACTCTGCTTCTTCGCGCTCATTGTGGCGCTCACGAAGCCGCTCGGCGTCTTCATGACGCACGTTTTCAATCGCGAGCGGACGTTTCTCGACCCCATCCTGCGTCCCGTCGAACGTTTGATCTACAAGCTAACCGGCGTGGAGGAGAAGCGCGAGATGCGTTGGCCGGAGTACGCGGTGGCGATGCTTCTGTTCAGCGTCGTTTCGATGCTCGTTTTGTATTTGATTCAACGTCTGCAAGGCATCTTGCCGTTCAACCCGCAGCACCTGCCCGGCGTGGACGCCGCTACGTTCACCGGCTCAGCGTTCAATACGGCGGCCAGTTTTACGACGAACACGAACTGGCAAAGTTATGTGCCCGAAACGACGATGAGCTATCTGACGCAGATGGCGGGCCTCGCTTATCACAACTTCGCGTCGGCGGCGGTCGGCATCGCGCTCGCCATCGCCTTCATCCGTGGCATCGCGCGGCGCGAGATGGAAACGATTGGCAACTTCTGGGTGGATACCGTGCGCGCCATGCTGTGGGTGCTGCTGCCCATCTGCATCGTCGTCGCGCTCTTACTTGTCTCGCAGGGCGTCGTGCAGAACTTGCGCCCCTACGACACGGCGCAGTTGGTTGAGCGGCAGACGATTGAAGTTGGTAAGAAGGACGCCGCCGGCAACGTCGTCACCAACCCGGACGGCACGAGCGCGAAAGAGACGCAAGTAGTTGCGACGCAAACAATCGCGCAGGGGCCCGTCGCTTCGCAGGAAGCTATCAAGCAGTTCGGCACGAACGGCGGCGGCTTCTTCAATGCCAACAGCGCGCACCCGTTCGAGAACCCGACGCCCGTCTCAAATCTCATCGAGATGATCGGTATCTTCGCCATCTCCGCCGGGCTGACCTACACGCTCGGTCGCATGACCGGCGCGCAGAAACACGGTTGGGCCGTCTTCGCGGCCATGACCGTGCTGTTTGTCGTGGGCCTGACCGTCGCTTACTGGGCGGAGGCGCGCGGCAATCCGCTACTGGCCGGCACGGATCAAACCGTGAGCGCGATGCAGTCGGGCGGCAACATGGAAGGCAAAGAGGTGCGCTTCGGCATCGCCAACTCCGCGCTCTTTGCGACGGCGACGACCGATGCTTCGTGCGGCGCGGTCAACTCGATGCACGACTCGTTCACGCCGCTCGGTGGCCTCGTCCCGCTCTCGAATATCATGCTCTCCGAAACGATCTTCGGCGGCGTCGGCGCAGGCATGTACGGCATCTTGATCTACGTCGTGCTCGCGGTCTTCATCGCCGGTTTGATGGTCGGGCGGACGCCCGAATATCTCGGCAAGAAGATCGAAGCCTACGACGTGAAGATGGCGATGCTCACGACGCTCGTCTTCCCGCTAACGATTCTCATCTTCGCGGCGATCTCGATGGTCGCGCCCTCGTTCGGCACGTCGCAACTGAACAATGCCGGGCCGCACGGGCTAACGGAGATTCTCTATGCGTTCACGTCGGGCACGGGCAACAACGGCTCGGCGTTCGCGGGCATCTCGGCCAACACGCTCTGGTACAACTCCGCCATCGGCATGGCTATGCTCATCGGGCGCTTCCTGATGATCATCCCGATGCTGGCGATTGCCGGCAATCTGGCGCGCAAGAAGACCGTGCCGCCGTCTTTAGGCACGTTCCCGGTCACGTCGCCGCTCTTCACGACGCTCTTAGTAAGCGTGATCGTGATCGTCGGCGCGTTGACCTTCTTCCCGGCCCTGAGTCTGGGGCCAATCGTCGAGCAGTTGTTAATGGTGGCGGGAAAAACATTTTAGGAATTGCGGATTGCGGATTGCGGATTAAACAGACATCTCGCTTCCAATCCGCAATCCGCAATCCGCGATAGGAAAAGTTATGGCTGAGCAGACAAAGAAAAAAGCAATCTGGAACGCGCAGATCGTGCAGCGTGCGCTCGTTGATTCGTTCAGGAAGCTGAACCCGCGCACGATGATGAAGAACCCGGTGATGTTCGTCGTCGAAGTGGGCAGCGTCTTGACGACCGTCCAACTCCTGCGCGGGCTCGTCGCACCGACGCCTGCGACGCAGACCGGCTTCGAGTTGCAGATCACGCTCTGGCTCTGGTTCACAGTGTTGTTCGCTAACTTCGCCGAAGCGATGGCCGAGGGACGCGGTAAAGCGCAGGCGGACAATCTGCGCAAAGCCAAGACCGAGACGACCGCGCATCGGCTGTTGCCGAACGGGCAAGTCGAAACGGTCAATGCGCCGCAACTGCGCAAGGATGACGTGGTAGTTGTCTCGGCGGGCGAGTTCATTCCCGGCGACGGCGAGATCGTCGAAGGCGTGGCGAGCGTGGACGAGTCGGCGATCACGGGCGAGAGCGCGCCGGTGATACGCGAAGCGGGCGGCGACCGCTCGGCGGTGACGGGCGGCACGCGCGTCCTGTCAGATCAGATCAAAGTACGCATCACGTCGAATCCGGGCGAGACGTTTATTGATCGCATGATCGCGCTCGTTGAAGGCGCGGAGCGGCAGAAGACGCCGAACGAGATCGCCTTAAACATCTTGCTCGCCGGACTCACGATCATCTTTCTGCTCGCCGTCGTCACGCTGCAACCGTTCGCGATCTATTCGAGCGCACCGCAGACGATCTTCGTGCTTGTCTCTTTGCTCGTCTGTCTCATCCCGACCACCATCGGCGGCTTGCTGTCAGCCATCGGCATCGCGGGCATGGATCGGCTGATCCAGCATAACGTGCTCGCCATGTCGGGCCGCGCGGTCGAAGCGGCGGGCGATGTGAATACGTTGCTCTTGGATAAGACCGGCACGATCACGCTTGGCAACCGGCAGGCGGCGGAGTTTATCCCGCTGCCGGGCGTGGGCGAACAGGAACTGGCGGACGCGGCGCAGCTTTCGTCGCTCTCGGATGAGACACCCGAGGGGCGCTCCATCGTCGTGCTGGCGAAAGAGAAATACAACCTGCGCGGGCGCGAACTGGCGCAAGACGCGGCGACGTTTATTCCCTTCACCGCGCAGACGCGCATGTCGGGCGTTGACTTTGCCGGCCACGAAGTCAGAAAAGGCGCAGTTGATGCGATTGAGAAGCTTGTGGCGTCGAGCGATGTGCCAGCCCCGAAAGAGTTACGCGAGATCGTCGAACGCATCGCACGCTTAGGCGGCACGCCCTTAGTCGTTGCCGATAACAAGCGTCCGCTCGGCATCATCTACCTCAAGGACATCGTGAAGGGCGGCATGGCCGAGCGCTTCAACCAGATGCGCCAGATGGGTATCCGCACCGTGATGATCACGGGCGACAATCCCTTGACCGCCGCCTCGATTGCGCGCGAGGCGGGCGTCGATGATTTTCTCGCGGAAGCGACGCCCGAAGACAAGATGGCGCTCATCCGGCGCGAGCAGGCGGGCGGCAAACTCGTCGCGATGACCGGCGACGGCACGAACGATGCGCCCGCGCTCGCGCAGGCCGATGTCGGCGTGGCGATGAATACGGGTACGCAAGCGGCCAAAGAGGCCGGCAATATGGTTGACCTCGACTCGAACCCGACCAAGCTGATCGAGATCGTCGAGATTGGCAAACAGTTGTTGATGACGCGGGGCGCGTTGACCACGTTCTCAATTTCCAATGACGTGGCGAAATATTTCGCCATCATTCCGGCCATGTTCGCGGTGGCCTTCCCGGTCTTGAACACACTGAACATCATGGGCCTCAGGACGCCGCAGTCGGCGATTCTCTCCGCCGTGATCTTCAACGCGCTGGTGATCATCGCGCTCATTCCGCTGGCGCTCACCGGCGTCAAATACCGCGCGCTGTCGGCGGCAGCGCTGCTCCGACGCAACTTACTGATCTACGGTCTCGGCGGACTAATCGTGCCGTTCGTCGGCATCAAGCTGATAGATGTCATCATCCATGCCATCGGGCTGGCCTGAGTGGGCGCGAACGGCAACAGAACTTTAGGGCAGACTTGCAACGTGGGTTGGTGAACAGACAATGACTAAAAATTTAATCACAGCCATCTTGATGACGATTGTGACGACGGTGCTATTCGGATTGATTTATCCCTTCGCCGTGACGGGCCTCGCGCAGGTGTTCTTCCCGGCCAAGGCGAACGGGCAACTTATCCAGCGCGCCGACGGCACAGTCACGGGGTCGCGCATCATCGGGCAGCCGTTCTCGTCGCCCGGCTACTTTCGTTCGCGCCCCTCGGCGGCGGGCGCATCCGGCTACGATGCCGGCGCGTCTTCGGGATCGAATCTGGGGCCGACGAATCAGAAACTGATCGCCCGCGTGCAGGCCGATGTGGCCAAAGCGCAGGCTGAGAATCCGGGCCAACTCGTGCCGATTGATCTGGTGACGACATCAGCTTCGGGTCTCGACCCGCACATCTCGCCCGCCGCCGCAGAGTTTCAAGTGCCGCGCGTCGCGCGCGAGCGCGGACTGAGCGCGGAGATAGTGCGTCAACTTGTAGCGGCCCATACGAACGGGCGGCAGTTCGGTTTCTTGGGCGAGCCGGTGGTCAACGTGTTGGAGCTTAATCTTGAATTGGATAGCAGGATGCCGATGAAGCGCTGATGGCTGCCAACAGCAACCGGCCGACGCCTGAATCTTTGCTCGCCAAACTCAAGGAGGGCGAGCAGGCGCGGTTGCGTGTTTACATTGGCGCAGCGCCGGGCGTCGGCAAGACCTATCAGATGCTCGAAGACGCGCAGCAGCTCAAGTGCCAGGGAACGGACATCGTCGTGGCCGTCGTCGAAACGCACGGGCGCGCGGAGACGGCGGCGCTCATCGGTGATCTGGAGCGCGTGCCAGCGCGCCGCATCGAGTATCGCGGGGTGACGCTCGAAGAGATGGATGTCGAGGCCGTCGCCGCGCGCCGGCCGGCTATCGCGCTTGTGGACGAACTGGCGCACACGAATGTCCCCGGCTCAAAGAATCGCAAGCGGTACGAGGACGTGCTGGAACTGTTGACGGCAGGAGTCTCGGTCATCACCGCCGTCAACATCCAGCACCTCGAATCGTTGAACGACGCCGTGGCGAGCACCACCGGCGTGCGCGTGCGCGAGACCGTGCCCGACTATTTTTTGCGGCGGGCTGATGAGGTCGTCAACGTTGATGTCTCCATTGACACGCTCCGCACGCGGCTCAGGCAGGGCAAGATTTACGGCGTCGAGAAGATCGAGCAATCGCTCAACAACTTCTTTCGCAAAGGTAATCTCTCGGCACTCAGGGAACTGGCGCTCAGGCAGGTGGCGGCGGATCAAGCAACCAAAGCCCATGACTATCGCGCGCGCGAGGGGCTGCAACAGGCCGTTATTCCCGAAAAGGTGATGGTCTGTATGGCTTCGCGGGGCAGCGCCAAGAAGTTGTTGCGCTCCGGCTCGCGCATCGCCGGGCGGCTGCATGGCGATTGGTACGCGGTCTATGTGGAAACGCCGCGCGAGGAACCGGGCCGGATCAAACCGGTGGATCATGCCGCGCTGCAAGAGAACATTCGCTTCGCCGAAGAACTGGGCGCGAAAGTCATCAGGCTGCAAGCGCGGCGTGTGGCCGACGCGCTGATTAACTTTGCCCGGCGCGAAGGCATCACCCACGTCGTCTTCGGCCAGTCGGCGCGCTCGCGCTGGGACATTCTGCTGCAAGGTTCGGTCATCAACCGGTTTCTCGATGAAGTGCGGGATGCGACCGTGCAGGTCGTGCCGCTGGCAGATAGAAAGGAGGTGACAAATGGCGCGTGACTAGTGACAAGTTAAACCTTAATTACTGCGCGTCACCCGGCACATGTCATCTGTCCCTGCGTTTATGAGTTTACGCACGAAATTATTAGCGGGGTATCTGGTCTTCATCGTCGCGCTTATCGTGCTCGGGGGCTGGAGCGCGTGGCGGCTGCGGGAGATGGGCGGCATCTCGCGCCGCATCATCGCGAACAACTACGACTCGGTGGTGGCCGCGCAAGATATGAAGGAGAATCTGGAGCGACAGGACTCGGCCGCAGTCTTCGCGCTCCTCGGCCAGCGCGCGCGGGCCGCAACGCAAACGCGCGCGCAGCGCACGCGCTTCGACGCTAACTTGCAGAAAGCGGCCAACAACATCACCGAGGCAGGCGAGCCGGAAGCCATTGAGACCATTCGTCGCGCCCGCGATGCTTACTACCGAACATTTGATGACTTCCTCGCACAAGTAAATTCCACCGTAGGTAAGACTACGGCGGCAAGTTCAACCACAGGGGCTGACGAGAGTGCTGAACGCAGCAACTATTTCTCGCAACTCGAACCACAGTTCAACAAGTTGCGCGCCGACTGCGAGCATCTCTTGCAGCTTAATCAACGCGCGATGCTCGGCAAATCCGAGGCCGCCGGCCTGGTCGCCCGCCGCTGGTTCTATCTGACGCTGCTCATGGCCGGTCTGCTCGTCGGGGCCGGGCTGGTGCTGGCCTTTTTCCTGGCCAACCACATTGTCGAGCCGTTGCGGCGTCTGACCGCCACGACGGCCAAGATCGCCGCCGGTGACTTGAACGCCAAGGTAGAGGTTAATTCGCGCGACGAGGTGGGCGTGCTGGCCGCCGAATTTAATCGCATGGCCGAGCGCATACGCCAGTTGCGCCGCTCCGACATGGGCCAACTCATCATCGCGCAACAGACCACCGAAGCGGCGATAAACTCGCTCTATGATCCGGTGATCGTTACGGACGCCGCCGGCTGCGTCACGAAACTCAACCCGGCGGCGGAAGAGATTTTTGGCCCAGAGGCCGAGAACAACGGCAAGCACGTCGGCGAGATCGCCTGCGACGCACGCATCGCCGGGGCGGTCACCGAAGCGTTGAGTTCGCAACGCGCGGTTGCGGGTGAAGGCGCGGCGTCAGTCTTGCCCCTGGCGGTGGCCGGTTCAGAACGGACTTACCGTTTGCGCACGACGCCGATGCGCGACAACGAAAAGCAACTACTGGGCGCAGTCACACTGCTGGAAGACATCACGCACCTGCGCGCGATTGATCGGCTCAAGTCCGAGTTCATCGCGACTGCTTCGCACGAGTTGCGCACGCCGCTGACGAGCGTGCAGATGGGCGTCCATCTGCTGCTCGAGGGCGCGGTCGGCGAGTTGAATGACAAGCAACTAGAGGTACTGGGGGCTTGCCGCCAGGACTGCGAACGGCTGGATAAATTGATGCACGACCTGCTCGATCTCTCCAAGATCGAAGCGGGCGAGAACAAGCCGCAACGCACAGAGATGCGCGCGAGTGAGTTGCTCAATACGGCCGCCGAAGGGTTACGCCCGCAAGTGGAAGCGCAGGGACTTGCGCTGCGCGTGGCCGCGCCCGTCGACCTTCCGGTTGTGCTGGTCGACCGCGCGCAACTCGAGCGGGTCATTAGTAATCTCGTGACCAACGCCATCCGCCATACCAAGCGCGGTGAGATTAAGCTCAGCGCCGAGCGCCGCGAGAGCCACATCGCCGTGTCGGTCTCCGACACCGGCTGCGGGATTCCCGCCGAATACCTGCCGCATATCTTCGACAAGTTCGTGCAGGTGCCGGATGCGCCGACGGGCGGGGCGGGCTTGGGGCTAACGATCTCGCAATCGCTCGTCGAAGCGCATGGCGGGCAGATCAGCGTGCAATCGGAAGTCGGGCGCGGCACGACGTTCACCTTCACTTTGCCGGTGGCGCAGGCAGCAGTTACGGCCAAAGTTTAGTAGTAGCGAAATGGAATGGGATTATGAGCAAACGCATTTTGATTGTTGATGATGAAGCGAACATTCGCCGCGTCACGCGCCTCGCGCTGGAAGCCGCCGGTTATGAGGTCGGCGCGGCGAGCGACGGCGGGCGGGGGCTAGAGGCTTATGGCGACGGCTCTACTTGGGCCGCAGTGCTGCTCGACCAGAAGATGCCCGGCATGGATGGACTCGAAACGTTGCGCCAGATCAAGGAACGCAACGCGGGCGCGCGGGTTGTGCTGGCGACGGCGTTCGCTTCGATTGAACTCGCGGTGGCCGCGATGAAGCTCGGCGCGACCGACTTCGTGCGCAAGCCGATGACGCCGGAAATCCTACGCAATGCGATATTAGCCGCGCTGGCTAAACCGGCTGGTTTAGCTGCCACCGCTAAAATTGATGCGCCCACCGCTGCTGCAACCGCCGCCCGCCCGCGCCCCCTGATCCAGACGATCACGATGAACGGGTTCGAGATTATTCGCTCGACCGATGAGCCAGGGGCGCAAACACATGAGCCGGACGAACATCGTTTCATCGTGCGTAGCCCTGCTGGAACAGAGCACGCGGTGATCATCAAAATTGACGCAGAGGCCACAGGCTACGTGGAGCGCATGACCCGCCGCCGTCTGCCGGCGAGCGGGGCTTTCTGGGCGGCGCGGGCCGAGCGCCTCCTCAGCAACTACCTGTGGAATGAAGGGCAGCCCCCCGCTGGCGGGCGACTAACACTGGCGGAAATAGATCGGGACGAATTGATGTGGGCCGAGCGCTGGGCAGGCGATTGAACCTTGTCGGGTGCATGGTTCAGCCGGTGCCGGCGCACGGGCTTGGCTGAAAGACATCACTGATACGACAGGTAACGAACGTGGCCCACCGCTTGCGCCGCTCGGGACGAATTTCGCCGCCCGCACGGTGCTGAAATGGCTGATCATAAGCTCCTAATTCGAGACATGGAAGATTAGTACAAGCGGAAAAACATTATCCACGAACTCACACGAAACAACACGAAATTAGTTGGCTCTTTTCGTGTTGTTTCGTGTGAGTTCGTGGACAAGCATTTGTCTTTTGTGCCCATGTCTTAGGTTTCGATTTAGTGTTGGCGTAATTCGCTGCCAACGGTTAAGTCGAAGGGGAAAATGATCTAACGATAGATAGCAAAGTAGAAGGAGTTGAGAGTCCATGTGGAAATCTCTCAAGCGTGTCCTCGTCGGCGATCCCATCTCGACGGAACAGGCGCAACACGAACGATTGAACCGGAAGACGGCGCTGGCCGTCTTTTCGTCAGATGCGCTTTCGTCGGTCGCTTATTCGACGGAAGCCATTCTGCTCGTGCTACTCGCCGCCGGGACGGTGGCCATCGGCTACCTGGTGCCGATTATCATCGGCATCACGTTCCTGCTCTGGATTCTCACACTCTCCTATCGGCAGACGATTCATGCCTACCCGTCCGGCGGGGGCGCGTACATCGTCGCCAAGGACAATCTGGGTACGCAGTCGGGCCTCGTCGCCGGAGCGTCGCTGCTGGTTGACTATATTCTGACGGTCGCCGTCTCCGTTTCGGCAGGCGTGGCCGCCATCACCTCGGCGACGCAGGGCACGCGCTTAGATTTTCTGCACGAGCACAGGGTCACGCTTTGCATCGTCCTGGTCGTTTTTATCGCGCTCATAAATTTGCGCGGGGTGCGCGAATCGGGCGCGATCTTCGCCGGGCCAACCTATCTCTTCATCCTCTCGATGCTCGCCCTCGTCGTGGTCGGCTTCATCCGCTACTACACGACCGGGGCCGTCATCCCGACGCCGCCCGCCGGGCAGGTTCACTTTGACGAGTCGGTGGGGAGCATCGGGAGCGGCGCTTTGAATGGCGGGGCACTGCTGTGGCTGCTGATGCGAGCATTTGCCGCCGGGTGTACGGCCATCACGGGCGTAGAGGCGATCTCGAACGGCATCCCGGCCTTTCAAAAGCCGGAGTCGAAGAACGCTGCGGCGACGCTCACCTGGATGGCGGTGATCATGGCGACGCTCATTCTCGGCACGGGCTTCCTGGCCTACAAATTGAATGCACACCCGGCGGGCTCTGAAGAGACGCTCGTGTCGCTCATGGCCCGGCACACGTTCGGCTCAGGTTTCATCTATTACGGCATCCAGGCGGCGACAGCGGCCATTCTGGTGCTGGCCGCGAATACGTCGTTCGCCGACTTCCCCCGGCTCGCTTCTTTGCTCGCCGCCGACCGCTTTCTGCCGCGCCAATTCGCCAACCGTGGCGACCGGCTGGTTTTCTCGAACGGGGTGGTCATTCTCGCCCTCCTCGCCATCGTCCTGATCGTTATCTTCAAGGGGCAAGAACAAGCGATGCTGCCGCTCTACGCCGTAGGCGTGTTCCTCTCCTTCACGCTGTCGCAGTCGGGCATGGTCATCCACTGGCTGCGCGAGCGCAAGGCGGAGGAAGCGAAGGCGCGCATCTTGCAGCAGGAAGCGGAAAGCCGCGCCCACGTCACCGAAGACCCAAGCGCGGCCACCCACGCGCGGGAACGCCTCCGCGCCATCGAGCGTGACCAGGGCGGCAACTGGATCGTCTCGATCATGATTAACAGCGCCGGGGCCCTGATCACCTTCGTCGTGCTGGTTGTGATCACGACGACCAAGTTCACGCACGGGGCGTGGGCCGTGATCGTGCTGATCCCGCTGATCGTGACGATGTTCCGCGCCATCAATGGCCACTACAAGATGGTCGCCGCCCAACTTACGCTCGAAAAGATTAAACCCATCAGAGAGCCGATGAAGCACCGCGTCATCATTCCCGTGTCGGGCGTCCACCGCGGCGTGCTGCCCGCCCTCGATTACGCGCGCAGCCTTGGGGCGAGCGACAATACTGAAGTCACCGCCGTTTACGTGGAGATTAATCCTGAGAACACCGAGGACGTGAAGCAGCGTTGGGAGACGTGGGGCAATGGTGTACCCCTAAAAATTATCAATTCGCCGTTTCGCGCGATCACCACGCCGCTCATCACTTTCATCAACGAGGAATCAGAGCGACATAAGAACTCGATCATCACAGTCGTGCTGCCGGAGTTTGTGCCCCGCGCGTGGTGGCAGCAACTGCTACACAACCAGACTGCGTTGCTCATCAAAGGAAAACTACTGTTCTCCCGGCGCATCGTCGTCACCAGCGTGCCGCATCACTTGCGCCGGTAAGCCGGCTGAAACTCAAGCGCAGGGAATGTCGGTTCAAACTGCGGCCTAGAGCCTTGCGCAATAGCGCAAAAAGTGGCCGAGGCCGCTGCCACATTGGAGTCAGGCGCTGCGGGCCTTCGCCAGCATCTTTGCAAGGCGCTTCTCCCGCGCAGCGGTCATTCACTCAGACGGGTGGCATGACTACGACGGGCTTGGTCAATTCACTAGCCTACTGAACCAGTAGCGGACTTAGGTCGAGGACGCGCGCACGGGTTGGTGCCCCCGCGCCGGGTAAAATAAACCAATGCTCCACGCCCGGGTATCTGCGCCCTTTTGTCACCACCACGCGGGCCGAGCTCGCGAAGGCTTTGCCATCGCAGGAAAAGATAAAGTACGCGGGCCGGGTCGGTCGCGTGCTTTTATCGCCTCCAGTTTCGGTCGCTGGCGATAACGCCTTGACGCTGAGCTGATACTCGTTCGTTCGGCCTTCCAGGCAGCGCCGGTAATGCCCGCGCGAGTGGATCACAATACCTCTCATGTTCATCTCTCCCGAATAGTTTTGCGCTTTAGGCGCGCGTTAAGCTGCCGTCCAGCGCGTCCGCCTCAATGTGCTGTTGCGGAGTTGTGGGCGTGATCGCCGCTCGGCATGAGCGGCGCGTGGTAGCAACCGTAGGGAAACTCGACCGCACACTCAGCGAAGGCGTAGGCGTCGAAGCCGTAGGCGTCTAAATAAGCGGCCATGTCATCTGCCACACACAAGAAGACCACCGGCGCATAACCCGCCGCCGCGCGAATCTCCAGCACGCGCTCGAGCACTTCCAGCGGAGCGAACACTCGGCACGGGTCTTTGTAGGTAGCCATTGCTTAATCGTCCTCCTTACCACAGAGCATGAGCGCTTGCACCAAGCTTGCTGTTTGCCGGTCAAGCAAAACTGTGCGCGGCAAGTTGCATGATCGAGGGCGCTGCTCGCGTCTAGCGCAGGTGTTAGCGCGCCGGTAGGGACTGAAGGCGCGGCGCAGCAGAATAAGGCTTAGCCTGTCTATGTTACTTAGGGTTGTTAAGCATGTCGGCGACGTTGTTGCCGTAAACGTGTGCGCGCCTGTCGGCACTGACTGCTCGGCCTGGGTCGGGCGTCGAGGGTCGACTGCCACAGCTGACCGAGTTCGAGCAGCGTCACCACTCGACTCAGCAGAGGGACATCTCCAGTCACGATGCAGGGCGTGGCGAAGGCCCCGCGCAGTTCTGCCGGTAGTTCTTCTGCGCTCGCGTCGAGGATAACCCACGCCTCGTCTTTGGGCAGGGCAGGGTGTTCATAGACAGGCAGCCCGAACAGTCGCATATCATCTCCTTAGCGTGGTTACGTTAGTGCCAGCCGCAGCGGGCAAGGTCTTGGCTGGGAGCCGGGCGGCGACCACGCTATAGACCGGCGCGGCGACCAAGAATGAAAACTGGTGCGGCTGTTCGGAACCTCGTGCGGCGAGTTCCGTGAAGCGCGAGCTTCCAGCCGCACTCTTAAATCATTACAAGGCGTGTGCCGCGCGCGGATAGACTGATTTGCCGCCCGATTGCTAACAGCCGCGCGGTGATAAGCCTAGGGGCGAGCAATCTGGCAGGTCGAAATGACGTAATGGTCAAAGTGAAACCAAACCACGCGCGCGAAAGGAGCACAGCTAGCCGAGCCGCAGGCGGCCCCGGAAGGAGCGGCTTCTTCCTTGCTTGGCATCCAGTGGTGTCTGTAGTGCCACACTGCGGCTGGCCCGCCGCCTTGCCCTTGGCTACAAACCTAATTCCTGCGGGCGCGAAAGTGCCAACCGGGGCGACACGGCTATAACATAAACAGCAACTAGCGCTGCCCTAACGACGTAAAGCGGCGCACCTGTAATTGATTCAAGTGTGTTGACATGGCTGCGGCGCGCGTAGTAAGACTTTAATCGGCGACAACTTAATCACGCCTGCCCTACATCTCACCCACCGGTCGATTACACAGTTAAAAACTATGCAACGAGAATTAGGCAGTAATCAACGCGTTATATTCATTGGCGGCTTCGTACTCGTGTTGTTTATGGCGGCGTGCGGGGCCGTGATAGCGGCTATTAGCTAAACGCGCAAGGGGCGTCATGGGTCTATTGCAAGCCTGTTGGGAGCGGTTACTGAAGGTGTGCCCGCACTGCAAAAGCGAGCAGGTGCAGCGGTCACAGCGGCGCGGTTTCGTCGAACGGGCCATCTCCTGGAGCGGCCTCTACCCACATAAGTGCATGACCTGCGCCAGCAGATTTTTCCTGCTAGCGCGTTAGTACAGATGGGTTAAGCCGCGCAGCGACGCGGACGCCGGCGCGGAAAAGGCGCAGCAAGGCTGGAGGTATTGGCGGCCTAATCTATTCTTAGATTCTGAACGCAGGCGTTACTTGAGTGCGCGCGGCATTGGCCTAATTACCAAGGTAGGCAGACGCAGTTCCGACAGTTCGGCAGTAGATTGAAGAGGTAAGCATATGCGACTTCGTGCGCTTGCCGCAGCCGTAGTAAGGAATCAGCTTGTTCCGCACGAGCGCCGAGCAGCAGCCCTAGTTTAGGTGCCAACTGGATATACCAGACCTTGTTAGCACAGAATGAAGGGCCGCCCTCATCCCGGATTGAGATAGCTTCGCTTTGCAATTCAACTAAGGCTGGCTCGCGGGCAATGAGCACGTCCCAAGTTAAGGTGCGAGTTTTAAGCGTTGGCCCTACATGCGAGTCTGCCCCGCCCCCAGGGCTAAGGAATTTGTGCGGGCCATGGCGTGTAGTGGTTGCGCCGCCGCCGTTGCCATCGCCGGTTGTTCCTGCTCTGGCAACGGCGGCAACTTTTTTGCCGGGACAGCCTCCGGGATAAAGTCTTCGCGCCGCCGCTCGGGTAAGGATGATGAATTATAAACTTCTACTTCGCGCTGACTTAAATCCTCCACCTGATTAGCAAAAGTGGTAAAGGCGCTCGCGTGGTTTTCGTAGTAGCCATAATGCCCACTCAGTTGGAGGAAGCGCCAGCCCTCCGCTTGTAAGCGTTCCAAACGCTGTTGTAGCTGGTGCCTACGCGCAGCTAAATTGAAGATAAATTCCAGCGCCAGGCTGGTCGCGACGAGCAAACTCAGACAAACTGTAATCGCACGTACAGTGCTAGCCCAGTTTGAGTTGAACTGATTGCCACTGCTCAGGCTGACTAACATCAAAAGCACTAAGCAGCCAATCAGCGTGATGACACGTAAGGCATGATGGCTGCGTCTGACGCGGTGCAACTCATGATCAATGTGGCGCACCTGCTCAAGCCAACGCGCGCGCAGATAACCTCGCTGGAGGCTCGACAGTTCCAGTTCCTTGGAATCGATTAAGGCCCCCAGCACTTCCTCGATCCGGCGCGGCTGATGTACGACTGGCAAAGACATAGAAACTCACTTTCACGAGCAAGCTATTATTTCGCCTTCTGCTCCCGGCCCTTGCGCGACCGGCGGTGGAATAATGACGAACGATCAGGTTAAACACTTCTAAGCTAATCCCTGCGAGAAGTCAATGTGTATAGTCCATTAGGCAAAGATTGAGTAAGTCTAAACAGCAGAGCGCTTATAGCAGTGCGAAATTAGGTTAAGGCGGAGAGGTCAACTCATGAATGCATAGCCACCCAACATCGCGTTTTCGTTGCCGTGGCCAAGCCGGGCCGCAAGGTTGTGCCACCGGCGCTTAGCAGGTTTGCAGATAGTGCAAGCCAGCAAAGCCTGTTATAAAATCTCCCCATTATGAGCCTGCCGTTATGAACGATCTGCCGCGCCACACGCTCGCGCGCATTATAGCTGAACACGGGCGCGAGATTTGTGCCACGCCTAAGCGCATTGAAGCGCTGCTGCGCGATTTATGTGGTGTGCAGCGGCGTGAAATCAACATCATCATCGGCGCGCTTGAGGAGCGCGTCGCAGCGGATTTGCTTGCGGCGGGCCACTCCGGGCCGCGCGACGTGTTGCTTGCGCGCCTCGCGGCCCGGCTGCGCGACAACCTCGCATACACGCCGGAAGCCGCACGCTGGGGTGTCGAGACTTGGGCGGTGGCGCTCGGAGTTTTGTCCGAAGCGGAATTTCAGGCGCGGGCGCGGGCGGAATCGGCGGAGGCGAGTCGCAGCACCGCGCCGCCACCTGTGCGCGACCCGCAACCGTTGCCCGCAAACTCGGCGCGCGTCAGGCCGCCAACACTTCCGCCACAACGCGGAGCAACTTATGCTCCGCCGCCACAGCCAGCGCCAACACAGGGGCCGAGGCCATCACCGCCAATCGCCCGCGCGCCTGCGCCCGTCCCGCGCCCAACGCTGACGACGCCCGCACCTGTAGTTGTGTCGCCGCCGCCGCATGTTTTGCCGGCCCGCCCGGCCCGCCCAACGTCGCGGCTTGGGCGGACGTTGCGTGGTTGTGTCATCTTCGTTGTCTTGCTCGTCCTTCTCATTGTCGCCGCCATCTTTGTCGTCCGGGCTGGCATCGTGCTCTTGCAACAGGAACAGGCGCAGCCGGGCATTAACGAGCCACGGAGCAGATGAGTTGCCCCGGCGCGTGCAAGCGCTAACGCAATCAGCTTATTCGTTTCGCTTCATATTCTAGCTCTCGCTTCGATGTTCGTGTCCCGTTGTTTCCTGCCTGTCCGCTCGATGGTGTATCTTGCCTATAATTTCAGACGACAATTTGCTTAACGACTCAACTCGTTAACGAGGAGGACATTCGATTATGAGCAGACGACCGGGCGGCGAGCTTGCTTCGCGGCCACTTCATTTCATCTGGATCGCCGACGCATCCGGCTCGATGCAGCAGGACGGCAAAATTCAGGCTTTGAATAACGCGATTCGCGAAGCCATCCCGCACATGAAAAAGGTCGCGGACGATAACCCGAACGCGCAGGTGCTCGTCCGCGCCGTTAAGTTTTCGGACGGCGCACAGTGGCACATCTCGCAGCCGACGCCGGTGGCCGATTTCGCCTGGAACGATCTCGCGGCGGAAGGCGAAACCGACCTGGGCAAGGCGCTCTCGCTCGTCGCCGAGCAACTCAAGATGCCGCCCATGTCCGAGCGTGCCCTGCCGCCGGTGCTCGTGCTCATCTCCGACGGGCAGCCAACCGATGATTTCGACAAGGGCCTGAAAGAGTTGCTTGAGCAGCCATGGGGCAAGAAGGCCGTGCGCATCGCCATTTCCATCGGGCAAGATGCCGACGCGGACGTGCTGCAAAAGTTCATCGCCAACTCTGAGATGAAACCGCTCGCCGCGAACTCGCCCGAGGCGCTCGTCAAACATATCAAGTGGGCTTCGACCGCCGTGCTGAAATCCGCGTCGTCGCCGGCCGCGGCCGGTACGGATCACCCTGACGCATCGCCTGCCGCCGCGGGTTCGCCCGTGGGCGTGCCCGCACCCGGTGCGACCACTGGCGGCCCATCAGCTATGCCCGACCCGAACGCCGCCGCGCCGCCGAACGCTGCGCCGACGGCGGGCCCTGCTGTACCAACCGCGACTGATCCGGCGGACGATCAAAAAACAGTTGATGATGTTTGGTAAAGGATAGTCGCATGGCTGACCCGACAGAGACCACGCCCGCGCCGCCCGCCGCCGCGCCACCGGAAGCGAAGCAAGCGGCGGCGGACACAACGGGTGCGGCGGCAACGGAGGCGAGCAACGCCGCGCCGCCAGACGATCCTTCGGCGCAACCGGCGGAGATCGCGCCCCCGCCTCCTGTTGCCCCGCCGCCCCAAGCCGTCCCCGTAAACGACGCGCAGAGCGCAACGCGCGCCCAGGCAGAGTGGCGCGTGATCGGCGAGACGGTGCCCGGCGCGTCGCACCTGCGTGCCGGGCTGCCGAATCAGGACGCGCTCCTGCACGTCCGCCAGTCGAGCGCGCGGTTGCCCGTGATCGTCTCTATCTCCGACGGTCACGGCAGCAACAAATGTTTTCGCAGCGACCGTGGCGCGCGTTTCGCCGTGCGCGTAGGTGTTGACCTGCTTGATGAACTTATCAACGGCAGACATGCTGCGCTCCCGCCCGCGGAGATCGAAGGCAAGGTGCGCGAACCGCTGACGGCCGAGTTTATCAAGCGTTGGCGCGCCCTCGTCGCAGCCGACATGACGCGCGAGCCGTTCCGGGAAGAAGAGTTCACGCGCATGATCGAGAAGGACGGCGCGAACGCCCGCCGCTTAGTCGAAGCCAACCCGTTTCTGGCCTATGGTGCGACCTCGCTCTCCTTCCTGCTCACACCTGAGTACGCGCTCTACCTGCAACTTGGCGACGGCGAAATGATCACCGTCAACGCGAGCGGCGAAGTCACACAACCCTTGCCTGAAGACGCGCGTTTGCTCGCCAACGAAACCACCTCGCTTTGTCTGGACAAGGCGGCGGCTGACTTTCGCTTCGCCGTCCAGCCGCATGGTGAGGGCGACTTGCCCGCGCTCATCCTGATGACCACCGACGGCTACTACAACTCGTTCTCTACGACCGCCGGCTTTTATCAAGTTGGCAGCGACTTGCTGCAAATGCTGCGCGAAGAAGACGGCTTCGGCACTGTCAATCGCAATGTCAGAAGCTGGCTCGAAGAAGCCACCACGGCGGGCAGCGGTGACGACTGCACGCTCGTGCTCATCTGCCGGATGGACGCGCTGACAGAAACTTACGCGGCCAATGACACGACCGCGACGGCTGTGTCACCGGCCGCGCCGCGAGACATCACCCCGGCGCAAACTCCTTCAGCACAAAGCACCGCGCCAACAGTCTCAGCCGCGCCGCCCGCCGCTTCGCATGAACAACCTGCCCCGCCAAAAACTGCTTGAGATTATCCGCCGCCACGGGCGCGAGATCATCACCGAGCCACGGCGTTGCGCAGGCTTGCTGCGCGACTATTTCCCGACACAGCGCCGCGAAATCGCCGTGCTTACGAGCGCGCTTGAAGCACGAATCCCCGCCGACCTGCTGGCCGCGAACACAAGCCGGACACCGCGCAACGCACTGCTCGCCCGCCTCGTCGCGCGCCTGCACGACGAGGTCGCGATGGAAGAAAGCGCCGCGCGCTGGGCGGTTCACACCTGGGCGCTCGCGCTCGACATCATCACGCCGGCGGAACTTGATACGCTCGAACGGGCAGACGCGCAAACAATCGCAGCGGAGGCAAAACCAGCGTCTCCGAAAAAACCAGCGCAAACGCCGCAGGCCGTTACAACTCAATCAACGCCGCCGGCTAATCCTGCGGCGGCGACGCCCGCAAGCCCAGCGCGGGCTGCTGCGCCGGCAGCGCGCACTTCGTTTATCGTCGCGCTTGATGGCAGCGGCGATTTCTTGTCGCTCACAGATGCGATCCGTCGTGTTCAAGCAGGCGCGCGGCTGCTGATTCGGCCGGGTATTTATAATGAAGGGCTCGTGCTGGACAAGGCGCTTGAACTCGTCGGCGATGGTCTGCGCGAAGAGATCATCGTGCGGGCGACCGAGTCGAGTTGTCTGGTCATGCGGACGGACGCGGCGACGATTCGCAATCTGACTTTGCGCGGCCAAGCGCGGGCGGGCGGGACAAACGGCGACGGCTTTTTCGCCGTCGATATAGCGCACGGGCGACCATTGCTCGACACCTGCGACATCAGTTCCGACTCGCTCGCCTGTGTCGCGATCCATAACCCAACCGCCGCGCCCGTGCTGCGCGCGTGCCGCATACACCACGGCGCGGACTCTGGCGTCTACGCCTTCGACGACGCGCAAGGCGTGCTTGAGGCCTGCGACATCTTCGAGCATGCGAACATCGGCGTCGCCATTACGGGCGGCGCACGCACGAGCGTTATAAACTGCCACATACACCACGGCGCGGATGCGGGTATCGTCGTATGGCAGCGCGCGAGCAACACCATCGAGGGTTGCGAGATTTACGCGCACCGGCGCACGAACGTCGGCGTCAGCGACACGGGCGTCGCCGTCTTGCGCCGTTGCCGCATCCATGACGGCGAGAACACGGGCGTCTTTGTCCATCGTGACGGGCGGGCCACAGTTGAAGAGTGCGACATCTATCGGCACGTCGAAGCGGAAATCGCGGTGACGAGCGGCGGCGCTGTGCGCCTGCGCAATTGCCAGATTCACGATGGGCAAGCGCACGGCATTTTCATCCAAGATAAGGGGCGCGCGTTGTTGGAGTCGTGCGCCGTTTTTGGCAACCACGCGGCGGGCGTGCATATTGCTGAGCACGGCGTCGGCGTTGCCCGCGGCTGTCGCATTAACGATAACGATCACGGCGGCGTCAGTTGCGCGGCCGGCGGCGCGGGCGAAGTCGAAGATTGCGACTTGACGCAGAATCGCGCCGGCCCGTGGCAGGCGGATGAGGGCGCGCTGGTTAAGAGTCGTAACAATCGTGTGTGAGTGGGAAGGGAAAATTTATGGAAGACGGTGGACAAATTCTAAGCGAAGGCCAGACAGTCCGCACGGAGCCGTCGGGCATGCCGTGCATCGCGGAGAAGTTGCTCGGCGCGGGCGGGCAGGGGGAAGTTTACAAAGCCACGCTCGGCGGCGAAGCGGTCGCGCTCAAGTGGTTTTTTCCGCAGATGGCGACGCTGGAACAGCGCGCGGCTCTTGAACTGCTGGTCAGACGCGGCGCACCGAGCGAGCAGTTTCTGTGGCCCCTCGAACTCGCGTTGGCCGACAATGTGCAGGGCTTCGGCTATGTGATGGGCTTGCGCCCCGCCCGCTACAAGAACATCGTTGACCTGATGAAACGGCGTATCGAACCGACGTTTCGCGCGCTCGCCACGGCCGGGTTTCATCTCGCGCATAACTACCTCTTGCTGCACACGCAAGGTTTCTGCTATCGCGACATCTCGTTCGGCAATGCCTTCTTCGACCCGGACACAGGCGATGTCTTGATCTGTGATTGCGACAACGTCGCGCCCGACGGCAAAGGCACCCTCGGCGTGCTCGGAACGCCGCGCTTCATGGCTCCCGAAGTCGTGTTAGGCCTGGCCGTGCCGAGCACGCAAACGGATTTATTCTCGCTCGCCGTTCTGATCTTCTACATGCTGACCGTCGCGCACCCGCTCGAAGGCAAAAAGGAAACAGAAATTAAATGCCTCGACCTGCCGGCGATGACCAAGCTGTACGGCAGCGAACCTGTATTCATCTACGACCCGGCGGATGACTCGAACCGGCCCGTGCCCGGCATACACGATAACGCCCTCGCCTTCTGGCGCATCTATCCGCAATTCCTGCGCGACACGTTCACGCGCGCCTTCACCACAGGCTTGCGTGATGCCCTGCACGGGCGCGTGCGCGAAAGCGAATGGCGCGGGCAGATGATTCGCTTGCGTGATGCGATCATCTACTGTGCAAATTGTGGGCTGGAGAATTTCTATGACGCCGACAAACTAAAGGCGACGGGCGGCAACCCCGGTTTGTGCTGGTCGTGCGCCGGGCAACTCACCTTGCCGCCGCGCATCCGCATCGGGCCACAAGTCGTCATGCTCAACCACGACACGCAACTCTTTCCGCATCACACGGACGACGACCGGCTCTACGATTTCTTCCGCCCGACCGCCGCCGTCACGCGCCACCCGACAGAGCCAAACATCTGGGGCTTGAAAAATCTGAGCGCCAATAAGTGGGTGGTCACGACCGCTGACGGGGCGGTGCGCGATGTCGAACCGCAGCGCAGCGTGACGCTTGCCGTCAAAACCCGCATCCAGTTCGGCAAGGCGGAAGCTGAAATTCGCGTTTAACTTTCATTGGTGCGGCTGCCCCACGAAGCGGGTACACCGGGCCGGGTCAGTTGCTACCACCTGCGTCAGGCTTGAATTTTCGCCCTACGAGAATATAAGTATTCATCGCGCCTTTGCCTTTAATCTCTGATACGCCGCGGGCCATGAAATGGTAATTCCGGCACAGCCGCTCGTAAGTATCTTGCGTCACATGGATGCAACCGGCGATCCCGTGTGACTCCATCCGACTGGCTATGTTGACCGTGTCGCCCCAGAGATCGTAGATGAACTTTTTAGTGCCGATGACGCCGGCCACAACCGGCCCTGAGTTGATGCCGATGCGCAGGCGCAGCCAGCCTTCTTTAGCGGCGGCGAGTTGACTGATCGCGTCCAGCATGTCGAGCGCCATTTCGGCCACCGCTTCAACGTGGTCAGGGCGCGGCAGCGGCAACCCGCCGGCCAACATATAGGCATCACCGATTGTTTTAATCTTTTCTAAGTTATGCTTCTCAACCAAGCCATCAATCGTTGAGAAAACTTCGTTCATTAATGTCACTAGCTCCTCAGGCGAGACCCGCGACGAGATTTTCGTAAAGCCGACCATATCGGCGAACAGCACAGTTACATCCGGGTAGCTATCCGCGATCAATTTTTCGCCTTGCTTTAATCTCTCGGCAATCGTCGCCGGGAGAATGTTGAGCAACAGGTAGTTAGATTTATCTCGCTCAATCTCCAGTAGGACATCATGCAGATAATCTTTCCTAAAGTGTTGTTCCAACAGATACCCCACAAACATGCCAATATAGTTTGCAGCAAATAGTTCAAACAAATTATTCAGGATTACCACGAAAGGCGCATGATTGAGCCAGACCGACACAACGAAATAGGTGCCCGTGATGGTCAATGAACAGCAGGTGGCATACACAAACCTGAGCCTGATGAATGTGTATGAGTACATAATCACCAGTATCAGTCCGGCGTAATAATAATCGCCAAACGCCGGGTAGATTATCATTATGACGATGAGGCCAAATCCCGGTATAAGAATAGGCAGGCACAGCGCAGCTTGCATATGCTGCTTAAAAAGCGGGGAGAAGGTAAAGAAGAAAAAGGCTAGCAGGAAGGGACACACGACGGCATAGCGAATGAGCCAGATTGTATTCTTGGCTTCGGGAATTAGCCGCCCGTCCATGTACCCGAAGATCGCGTACAGGAATAGACCCGAAAGCACGGCAAAGCGCACATGCCTTAGCGATTTCCTAAAGTAATCTTCAATAAATTCATTCTCTAAGTCGCCGGCAAAACGCAACGTCACCGGACTCATCCGCGCTGCTGGTTGAAGGTCTTTGCCTAGCATGACAGTTCCTCAAGAAGCTGATTTAAACTCAAGCCAACTTGCCGCGCAGTTGAAATTGAGTTCCGGATGCGGACTCAAAGAGAACCGGCCGCCCCCTAGCGGCGCATATAGGTTTCCAGCGCCTCCCGGTCCCTCCTGTGCGGCTGTGTTCTGTCAACGGCGCGCATACAGATGAAAAGGCTATTGCCCTTGGAAACGGTGCCCCGAGATGATGATGTGATTAAGCTGGTTCAATGAAAACGTGCGCCCTGAGCACCAGATTATAGCTTCGACCGGATGCCGAGGCTGAAGATAAAGCCCTTGCTCCGATACTTGCCTGGAAAAGATTGGTTCTGCGTCGGTGTAACAATGCGCTCGCGGCCAAACACTCCGGTGAGACCAATATTAGCCCAACGATTAGCCAACCGCTTGCCGAGGGCAAGATTTATTTCAGAGCCACCGGTATTGACCAACCCCGGATTAAGCGCGCCGGCAGGAAACCCGTTGGTGATGTATGAAGACCCGAAATGCAGCTTTGTCTTCTCATTCACAGAATAGACGCCCCCAAAGATGAACAGGCGCACATCTTCGGCATCAATTGGCTGGGTTGACAACAGGCTGCCGCTCTGCCTTTCCCTGACGGCGAGAGTTTTTAAGGCTGAGGAGTAATTGTAAAACCGAAAATCCGCGGCTAACAGCAGTTGCTTAGTGGGTCGTAGTTGAATGCCGCTCTCGGCGATGGCTGGGAGCTTGATGGAGACAAGGACGTTGGCGGTAGAAGGCTCGAACCGGATGCCGCCGGAGGTAAAGACTGGCTGCACAGCTTGTAGAACACCATGCAACTCAAACTGGCGACTGCTTTTATAATTCAGGCCAATCCCGAACTTTGGAGATGGCCGGTAATTTATTCCGACCGCCCCACCCAACCCGCCAATGTCCGCAACATTGAGTCTGCTCTGTTGCACGATTCCGAGCGCGGTCAGTTGCGGAATGGGCCGCTTTGAATCTAAAAAGGCGCGGCCGGCACTGAACGTGCCGCCCACTGATAAAGTTTTATGAACTCTGACCGCGCCGCCAACGGCTACATCGTCGGCCGCCGTTTTAGTATCGAAAAACTGGGCCTGTGCGCCTAACTGCGCCACAGGTTCTTTGAATTTGGATTGAAACCCGAAAATCTGATAAGCGCCAACGCCGAATGCGTATTTGTGATCCCTACTCGTAAACGTAATTTCACCGGCAACACTCGGATTAATAATAGTCGCGCGCGAAGTTATAGCCTGCATCGTTACGGGCTGGGGGAAGTCGCGGCGAAACCGGTAAAAGATTTCTTGCAGTTCCAGCAGTAAACGCCAACTGCCTTTGCTGGCTGGCGTCGTAGCTGTTGAAAGTTCTTCATTATCAGGGGGAATTTCGGTCATGCCCGCGGGATTATTGCGGATAAAAAGATTGTCTGCATCAGTTCGTGCATTACCTACGCCGCTTGTGCCGGTTGGATTGTTGCCCGGATAGTTTATCCCCTGCGCCTGTAGCTTACTTGTTCCAATTATGCAGATGGCAACTAACGCGGTAAGCGCATTGCTGACGCTAAGTTTAGCTAATCGAGTTAGCCGGCGAGAACTAATCAACATAAGTGCGACCTTCCCTTACACTCTGGAAGAAACTTAGAACCAACGGGGGTGCGACATAAGGAAGCGGCCGAGCCGTTGCAAACAAATGGCCCGCGCTGGAACAGCCAATTTCAATGTGTGCAAGCATGTTACGTGACGAACATCTGTAAACTGTATCCGACGATTTAGCCCAAAGTTCAAACAGCCTCAGCAGTAAAGTCGCTAATGCTGTTCGAGAATTACGTCGAACTCCCGTTAGCTAAGTTTAGTAGCGGCGCTGGCGCAGGCGCAGGCAGCACCCGGACATGTTAACGCTCAGCGTCAGGACTGCTGAAAGACGTTAAGCACGGCCAGCCCCTGATCGAGAAAAGGTCGAACGTTCTCCGGCGGTACGGGCGCGTTCAACTGGTAAACGAATAACTCCTGACCTGCACCATCCACCCACAGTTTCAGATGGTTATCGAAGTATGCGAGCACCCGCTCGTTGTAGGCTTGCCGGATCGCCGGTTCATCAGGCCCGCGCAGTAGATACTTACCGGAGAAAGTCGGATGGTTGGGGAAATCTATATCGTTGTAGCCCAGCGCCGTCATGAGTTTGTAGGCTAATCCCTCCGGGCGCAGGGAGAATTGCGGCAGATTCAACTTGCCGGTTTGGAAGTACGCGACTGTTTGGTGATGGACTTGCGTGGAGCGGCCATACCCGGTCGTATATTTGTAATCGAACAAGGCGGCCCGCGCGCCCTGCACCTCGCCGCTCAACATGTTCGAGATGGTTTTCGCCCGGCCTTGCGAGAACAGAAAATGCCGCTCCAGACCGGGGATAACGGATAACGGCGGCGTGGCCGTGAACGTCCAGCCGAGCGCCGTGGCCATCTGTTGCAGGGCCAGCAGGCGCGCGGCCGCTTGCTTCTTTTGATAGAGGTACAGCGGGATCATTAAACCGAGCACAACGAGGACTACGACGATAGTGATCATGGATTAACACCTTGCCCCTCAAGCTGGCAGAACTTGCGCACGATACTCGCTCTGCGGGCGCTGCACAAGCGGCATAATATGTGTCGGCGCTAGGCACTTCGGTGTAGAATCCGCGCATGGCCAAACAACTCCTCAACGACTACTACAACACCCTCGACGAAACGATTCGCTTCGGCCGCAGCCGCAACGAAGGCTCGGTGAGTATTCCGTTCTTCAATCTGGTGAACGCCTACGCCGGGAAGCGCAATCTGCGGCTCGTGCATCAACGCGACATCAACGGCTTGCAGGGCAAGAAGGTGCGCCCCGACGGTGTGTTGACGAACGCGATGAATCTTGAGTTCGGCATCTGGGAGTCAAAGGACGAGAAGGACGACATCCTGAAGGAGATTCAGGCCAAGATCGGCAAAGGCTATCCGCTCACGAACACGCTGTTTGAAGACACCAACACCGCGATCTTGTTTCAGAACGGCAGCCAGGCGGCGCGCGTGGACATGAAAGACCCGGCCGCGCTCGACCGCATCTTAAACGCCTTCATCGATTTCGAGCCGCCGCAGGTGCAGGAGTTCAACAAGGCGCTGTTGCTGTTCACCGCGGACGTGCCGGAGATTGTCAAGAGTTTGCGCAAGTTGATTCAAGACGAGGCGGACACGAACAAGCAGTTCATCACGCGCCGCGACGAGTTTCTGGCGAACTGTCAGACGGAGATCAACCCGGAGATTACGCTGGAAGATGTGCGCGAGATGCTGATTCAGCACATCTTGACGGCGGACATTTTCACTAACGTCTTTGCCAATGCCGAATTCCTGCGACACAACAACATCGCGCGCGAAGTGGAAGAGGTGCTGGCCACGTTTATGACCTACAGCGTGCGGCAGAATTATCTGGGCCACATCCGCAGCTATTACGACACGATCAGGGACGCGGCCGCCGGCATCGCCGACCATCACGAGAAGCAGAAGTTTTTGAAGACCGTCTATGAGAATTTCTACAAGGTCTATAACCCTAAGGGCGCGGATCGGTTGGGCGTGGTCTATACGCCGAACGAGATCGTGCGGTTTATGATCGAGAGCACGGACTACCTGTTAGAAAAACATTTCAACCGCACGCTGGCGGATAAGCAGGTGGAGATTTTAGACCCGGCGACGGGCACGGGCACGTTCGTCGCGGAGTTGATCGAGCACATCCCGGCGAAGTATCTCGCGCATAAATTCGAGCACGAGATACACGCCAACGAAGTCGCCATCCTGCCGTACTACATCGCC
>JBBQGM010000073.1:0-26635 GCA_038322995.1 Pyrinomonadales bacterium | reverse complement strand
ACCATATATCACATCCCGGGCGGGGGGTCTCTCTCTTCCCCCCCCCGCCGGGCCCACCCTCCGCCCCCCCCCCCCCCCCCGCCGGCTGCGTTTGCGCTCCTTCGCTTTAGGTTTGTAAGTAGATCGTGTCGTAGCGGGCGGATACTTTGTAGCCGGCCTTGCGATAGAAAGACTGCGCGGCGGTGGCCGTCTCGTTGACTGTTAACGAGACCGTCTCCGTATGCTTGAGCAGCATGCGACCGAGTTGCGATAGGCAACGCAGCCCATAGCCGTGTCCGCGCTCCGCTGGATGCATCCAGACGCCTTCGAGATAGACGGCGGCGGGCGTGTCCGCCGCCACGTCCAGCTTAAACAACACCTTGCCTCGGCGGGCCCAGACCCAAATGCGCCCTTGCTCGATGCGGCGCAGCAGGCGCACGCGAAAGCCGACCGGGTCGCGCGTGAGCGGATTGACGCCGCACTCCGCTTCGATCATCTCGGCGTTCACGAGCAAGATTTGATTCAAGTCTTGGGACGTAGCGAGGCGCAAGCCCGGCACCGGCGCAAACACCGCGAGCGGCAGTCGTTGCTCCAATAACAACTCGTGCTCGACGCGGCGTGCGCGCCGGCCCCACGGCTCATAATGCTGCCAGAAGCCGGCCATGCGCTCCTGTTCGCCGCGAATCAAATAAGTGTTGGGGCAGACTTGCGCGAGGCGCGCAAAGGCCGCGAGCGCCGCGTCTTCGTCCGTCTCGACAAGGGTGGCGTGGCCGATGAGGGCGACGCCGACGAGCCGGCCCGCCTTGTTACGACAACCGTAGAACGTGCCGCGATTCAACGGGCTGACGAGTCCATTGTCGCGAATTAAGGTAGAGAGAAAGACCGTCTGCACGGCCCGCGTGGCGAGGAAGTCCAGCGCTGGCGCTTCGTCCTCGTCCGCGAGCCGGCAGACAGTGAGTGGGCTGCTCGCCATGGGCGGCGCGGCGAGCGGCAGTGTGCATTCGTGTTGCATGAGCGTGACAGTCATGATGTACCCCGTGAGATGGTTAATTGCGCTGCTAAGCTCACTGCATGGCCGGCGTGGCATCGCCGCCCAGCATGGCGGACATCGCCTGTGTCGCGTCGCTCAAGACGATGCCGTCAGAGAGGATGATGCCGTCAGAGAGGACGATGCCGTCAGAGAGGACGATGCCGCTGCTAGTGACGATGTTATCGCTCAAGACGATGCCGTCGCTCAAGACGATGCCGTTGGCGAGCGTCGTGCCGTCGCTGACCATGACCCGGTCACTGAGGACGATGCCATCGCTCAAGAAGATGCCATCGCTTAAGACGATACCGTCGCTGAGGACAATGCCGTCCGTGAGCACGATGCCTTGCGCATACACTTTCTGGTACTGCGTGATCAGGTTCGTGCCGATGGCGTAACGCCGTTTGAGCATGACGCCCTGCGCCCAGGTGAAGGTTTGGCCCGCAACCGTTGTGCGCGGGTCAGGCATCGTCGCCGTGGTTAAGAGGGGCGTCCCGGCCGGCGGCGTGGCCGGCAAGTCGGTGCGCACGAGTTTCGCCAGGCGCACCGCGCCCTCAACGTTCAACTGCCCCGCGCCCTGCTCCAACATGTTGAAGCCCGCGAGCGATTGCGCCGTGTACTCCAAGAGCATTTTGATCATGCTCGGCGTCAGCTTCGGATTGGCTTGCAGCATCAACGCCGCCGTGCCCGCCACAACCGGCGTCGCCATCGACGTGCCGCTCAAATACATCAACCGTTTGTTGTCTCTATCGGTGATGCCGGAATCGAGTTCAGGGTGCTGCTTCACGAGGAGATTTAGCGCGCCGCCGCCCATGTCCGACTCGGCATAGATCAATTTGTTGCCGGGCGCAACCAGATCAGGCTTGAACAAATCGTCGTAATGATTGACGCCAGCCGCGTCCGTCGAATAGCTGCGCGTCGGCCCGCGTGAACTATAGGTGGCGATGCCGTCGTCATTACGTGCGTCCGTGCCGAACGTGTTCGTTGCGCCGACCGTAATGGCCGACGGCTCGTTACCGGGCGCATGAATGCGCCCGTAGAGCTTTTGCCCGGCGCTGTTCTTGCCATCGTTACCGGCGGCGGCGACTACGACGACGCCTGCGTCAACCAACTGCCGCACCGCGCGACAGAGCGGATCATTTTTGTACGAGTCAATGGCGGGCGCGCCGAGGCTCATGTTGACGACGCGAATGTTGTACTTGCTCTGGTTCGTCGGATTGCTGCCGCTGAGCGGCTTGGTCGGATCGGCCGGGCTGAGAATCCAGTTGAGCGCGCTCAATAAGTCGGCGGTCGTCCCCTGGCCCAGATTATTCAGCACGCGCAAACTGATGATGCCCGCGCCGGGCGCGATGCCCTGATAGGTGTTGCCCGCTGCGGTACTCACGCCGGCCGCGGCAGAGGCGACGTGCGTGCCGTGCCCGTAAGGGTCAAGGTCAGGCTTGTTCTCCGTCGTGAAGTCTTTCTTAAATTTGATCCGGCCTTCAAAGGCTCTATGGTTGGCGTCGATGCCAGAGTCGAGGACGGCGATGCCGATGCCCGTGCCGTCGTAGGTGGTCGTCGTGCAGAGCAACCCGAGCACACAGCCGCTCGTCTGCGTGCGAATCTGATCGGTGCCGGTCGTCGCGGTGACGTGCCCGGAGCCTTGAATGCTGCGATCCGGCGACAGGTGATTGGTCGCGTTGCTCGCCGCCAGCGCTTCGATGGCGCTGACCGGCACGTCAACTTTGAGCGCGCCGAGTTGCGCCATGTTATCGCCAATCAAGACGCCGGCGCGGGCAAGCAGCGTGCGGAGCGGGCGACTATCGACGTTATCCGCTTGCAGGATGATGCTGATGCGCTCGGCTGGCGTGTGCGCCTGCTGCATCAACTCGCGCAGGTCGGCAGAGACTTTGTCGCCTTCAAAATCGTGATCGGACTGCTTCCGCGCGATGTGTGTGACGGCCGCATCGGCCATCGTGTCGTCAACGCGCAACTCGCGGCAGAGGCGCGCGAGCGTCTCGTCCGGTTGGATGAAAGACTGATAAGCGTTGGGTGTGGTCGTGCCGACGAGTTGCATGTCGCCGTGCGCGAGCGCAGCGGTGAACAACGCGGCCACGGCGCGGCCGTGCGCCGCGTTCGTGCCGACCAGCGCCGGCAGATTATCGACGAAGAGAATGGCGTGGCCACGCTCGGCGTCGGCTATGACAGCGCGCATGCGCCCGGCCACGTCGTCGCTGGTCTGCGCACCCGCGAGCAAAGCCGCGAGGTCGAGACTGTAAACGCGCCGGTTCGTCAGTTGTGCGGGTACGTCACCCTGTGCGATGCGCGTGGCGAGCGCGACGACGACGGCCGCTTTGCCGAGACCCGTCTCGCCGGTCAACACGGGCGTGTGTTGGGCATCACGCGCGAGTAGGTTGATGAGTTGCTCGACCTGCGCGGTGTGCGCGGCGGCAACATTGCGGCGGCCGGCCCGCGCTGTCAGATCGTGCGCGTAAAGGTTGAGGGCGGGATAGACGTTGACGAGTGAGGCCGTTTGCGGCGGCCGGGTTTGTGCGCCTGCGCGGTCGGGGAATAAAACGCCTGCACAGAGCGACGCGGCTAACGAGACGGACGTTAGAGCCGAGACCACACGAGAGGACTTTCGAGAACGCATCACAATCTCCTTGTAAGCGACGAGGGAATTTACACGATGTCGGGAATCGACACGAGAATCGCCGCACCATGTCTTTATCAAGGCGCGTGCCAACCGC
Organism: Pyrinomonadales bacterium; assembly: GCA_038322995.1. Taxonomy (GTDB): domain Bacteria; phylum Acidobacteriota; class Blastocatellia; order Pyrinomonadales; family Pyrinomonadaceae; genus QHXQ01. The sequence continues at coordinate 22,900 of JBBQGM010000073.1, read as the reverse complement.
ACACACAGCCGCGGGGCACGATTTTGCTGGGTAAATTGCAAGCTATAACAGTTAGACAGGCGACTACCCAGCTGACTCCTGTCAGTCAGCATCGGTCAGGCTGAAGGGTTGAGCGGAGCAGTTTGACAGAGGCGGAGATAGGAAGCACGAAGCCACATGAACATGCTCTACCAGTCGCGCGGCCATGTTTCGCGGCGCTCCGTGTGGCTTCGGGGAAATTCTTTTGTCGAATGTGAATAGTCCCTACTGTGCGGCGTGAGGGTGGCATGACAGCCCGCGCGCTTGGGTGTAGAATTAGGATTGAAAATTAAATTCCTAAAAGTATGCACCGCCGGTTGCGGTCGGTGTCGGCTTGACGGCAACGGGCGCGCACTGTTTGAGCGCCCAAGCCGGCAGCGCAGGCTTGGGCCAATGGCGGCGGGGTTAAAAGTTTTGGCAGTTGAACGAACTAGCGATACAACTTACGCCGGGCGGACGAGCGTGTGCCGCAACTGCGGCGCGTTGGTCGGCGCGGGCGAAGCAGCGTGTGCGGTTTGCGGCGCGGCCGTCGCCGTGGCCGGTGCGCCTGCACCTCGCAGCAGCAGTGCAGGGCCCGATCCCGAAACTATGCACTTCGCCCGCGCCGTCTTAACGCGCCCGGCCACCTTCACTTTCGTCTTCCTCGCCATCAACGTCTTCGTCTTTCTGTTGATGCAATTCGCCGGTGGGACGGAGAACCCGGACGTGCTGCGGCAGTACGGCGCGAAGTTCAACTCGCTGATCAACGCGGGCGAATGGTGGCGGCTCGTCACGCCGGTCTTCATCCACATCGGTTGGCTGCACCTGCTCGTGAACATGTACAGCCTGTTCGCGCTCGGGCCTTACGTCGAGCGCCTGTACGGCTCGGCCCGCTTCGTCTGCTTCTGGGTGCTGACCGGCATCGCGGGCGTGGCGGCGAGTTATCTCGCGTCTAGTTCAGGCCGGCATCCGGCGGGTGTGTTGGGCCAGTTTTTGTTTCGCGGCGGCGACGGCCCGTCGGCAGGCGCATCGGGCGCATTGTTCGGCTTGGTCGGCGTCCTCTTCGTCTTCGGCATCAAGTTTCGCCGTGAGTTGCCGGAAGGCTTCAAACGCGCGTTCGGCACAGGCATGTTGCCGGTCATCCTGATCAATTTGTTCATCGGGTATCGCTTGCGGATGATCGACAACGCCGCGCACCTCGGCGGCTTCGTGGCGGGCTGCGCGCTCGCGCTCGTGGTCGGCTACAAACGGCCGGGCGGGCGCGGCCCCGTCGCCGTCGTCTGGCACGTCTTACAGGTTGCGGCGCTCGTGCTCGTTGTCCTCAGCTTCGGCGAAGTTGCGCGCCACCTCGGCGACGCGCGGCCGCGCTTCGACAACCCGGCCGCGCGCCTGTTCAAAACCGGCGGCCCCGATGTAGAAGTGTACATCGAGGCGGTCAATGCGGGGCAGCGCGTCTTTCCTATGCTCCTTAACCATGAAGCAGACGCGGCAGCAGCTAATCAAACCATCGCGCAACTTGGGCGCGTGCCACCCTTCGAGCCGCAGGCCGATGCGTTGCGCAATGAGTTGCAACAACTACTCGCACGTGCCCGCGATTACGGCCAGTTGCCACCGAAAGAACGCGCCACGTCGCAGGCACTGGCTCAATTGCAGAAACTCATCAACGATTACAAGGCGTGGGACGCGCGCTCCGATCAGTGGGTCAAGACCGAAGGCAAGAACTTCGGCATCGAATTGCTAAACGAGCCGCAGGATAAACAACCGGCCGGGCCACCGGCTAACGGACAGAATCAGCCACCACCCGCGCCGGCTAAAAAGTGATGAGCGTGCAGGCGGCAAAAGCGCGCACACACGAATCAGCGCGAACCGGACTGCAGGCATTGCGTGCGCTTGCTGCGCGCTAACTCGTGGGCCTTAGGCGTGTAAGTTCGGCGACATGTTTTTATCCTTCGCATAAATCAACACAGGAGAAGATGACTGACAATGGAGATTAAGAAAGTTGGTGTGCTTGGCTGCGGCCTGATGGGCGCAGGTATCGCGCAGACGTGTGCGACAGCGGGCTTTGATGTAGTCGTGCGCGAAGTCACGGATGAATTGTGCGCGCGCGGCTTCACGGGCATCGACAAGTCGCTGGCGAAGTTTGCCGAGAAGGGCACGATCACGAGTGCGCAACAGGGCCAGATTCGCGGCCGGCTCAGCGGCACGACCAAACTCGAAGACCTCGCCGACTGCGACATCATCATCGAAGCGATTATCGAAAACCTCGACCTCAAGCGCGAAACCTACAAACGACTGGACGAGTTGTGCAAGCCCGACACGATCTTCGCGTCCAATACTTCGTCGCTCTCGATCACGGAGATGATGACCGCGACCCCGGCGGCGCGGCAGGGGCGTTTTATCGGCCTGCACTTCTTCAATCCCGTGCCGCTGATGAAACTGGTCGAAGTGGTGCGCACGATCCTGACGGATGCGGCGGTCTATGAGCAAGCCGTCGAGTTCGGCCGCACGCTCGGCAAAATCCCTGTGCGCGCCGACGACCGTTCGGGCTTCATCGTCAATCGGCTGCTCGTACCGTATCTGCTCGACGCGATCCGTGCGCTCGCCGAAGGCGTCGGCTCGACGGTGGACATTGATAACGCGATGAAACTCGGCTGCGGTTATCCGATGGGGCCGCTGACGCTGCTTGATTTTGTCGGCCTCGATACGACCTACTACATCGCCGAGATCATGTTCAGCGAATTCCGCGAGCAACGCTTTGCGCCGCCGCCGCTCTTAAAGCGCATGGTCTTGGCCGGTCTCTACGGGCGCAAATCGGGACGCGGCTTCTACGACTACGCTGATCCGAAGAACCCGACGCCGATGAATCTCGTCTGAAAACATTGCCTGCTGAACTCCAAATCACCGAGCGCGCCTCGCTGTTGTGCGTGACGCTTAATCGCGCCGCGAAGCACAATGCGCTGACCCGCGCGATGCTTGACCAACTGGCCGAAGTGTTCACGGCAGTGCGTGCGCGGCGCGACCTGCGTGCGGTAATCCTGACGGGCGCAGGCCCGGCAGCGTTCAGCGCGGGCACGGACATCGTGGAACTGGCCGCGCACGCCGAAGCGGACGGGCGGGCGGTGGCTGAGCGCGGGCAAACAGTTTGCGATCTGATCGAGTTGTGCGGCGTGCCCGTGATCGCGGCCGTTAACGGCGCGGCCGTCGGCGGTGGTTGCGAACTTGCGCTCGCGTGTCATCTGCGCATCGCCGCGAGGCATGCGAGTTTCGCGCTGCCCGAAATCGAGTTGGGGCTGATTCCGGCCTACGGCGGCACACAACGACTCGCGCGCATGGTCGGCAACAGTCGCGCGCTCGCCGCGATGTTGGCGGGGGACGCGCTCATGGCCGACGAAGCGTTGCGCTTAGGACTGATCAATCGCGTGGTCGCGCCTGCGGAACTGCTGCCGGCCGCCGAAGAACTCGCGCGCACCCTCACCGCCCATGCGCCCCTCGCCTTGCGCGCCTGCCTCGCCGCAGTCACACGCGGCACGCGCATGGCATTGGCAGATGGCCTGCAACTCGAAGCCGAACTCTTCAGCCAACTCTTCGCCACCGCCGATGTGCGCGAAGGCACGCGCGCCTTCCTCGAAAAACGCGCGCCTGTGTTCAAAGGGAAATGATGCAGGCGGAATGATGAATGAAAGAGTCGTGGGCGCTTATTCAGCAGCCCGCATTCGGCCTTCATCTCGCATCGTTTCTTGCGCGTCACTTGTCACTCGTCACGGCGCAACTTATACTGCGCTGGAATCAATCCCTAATCAGAGTTGGAGCCGACGAAGTCTCTTGCAGCCAGTGACACATCAAGGCCGTCTGAACGCCGCGGGCTTTCGCTTCGCCGTGGTGTCGAGTCGGTGGAACGATTTTCTGACGGCGCGCTTGGTCGAAGGCGCGCTCGACGCGCTCGAACGGCTCGGCGCGGACGAGGCGGCGGTGGCGCATTTCCGCGTGCCCGGTTCGTTCGAGATTCCGCTCGTGGCGCGCAAACTGGCCGCCTCCGGCAAGTACGACGCGCTCATCTGCGTCGGCACGATCATTCGCGGGCAGACGCCGCACTTCGAGTACATCGCGGGCGAGGTGACAAAGGGCATTGCGCAGGCGGGGATGGAGACGGGCGTGCCGGTGGTTTACGGCATCGTCACGGCCGACACGTTGGAGCAGGCAATTGATCGCGCCGGCGTCAAGGCCGGCAACAAAGGGTTCGAGGCGGCGATGTCGGCCGTCGAGTTGGTCAATCTTTACAAGGAAGCGTTTACGGAATGATGAAGGCGGAACGATGAACGATGAATGAAATATAGTTCATCGTTCCGCCTTCATCATTTATTTTCATGGGGTGCTATGGGTTCGAGACGTAAGGCGCGCGAGTGTGCCTTGCAAATGCTCTTTGCGGCGGATGTGGCGGGTGACGATGCGCACCTCGATGAACTTGTGCGCGACTACTGGACGCAACTGAGCGAAGCCGAACAGGAAACGACGGCGCGCGAGTTTGCGACTCAGTTGGCCATGGGCACGGTGGCGCACGTCGCGGAGATTGACGCGCGCATCAAGTCGCGCGCCGAACATTGGCGCATCTCGCGCATGGCGGTCGTTGATCGCAATGTGCTGCGCCTCGCGGTTTACGAATTTCTCTACGAGCAGACGCCGCGCACCGTCGCCATCAATGAGGCATTAGAGATCGCCCGCCGCTTCTCCACCTTTGAAGCCACGCAATTTATCAACGGCATCCTCGACGCCATCAAACGCGACCTCGATCAGGAACGCCCGCAGCCAGACGCCGCACAAGACCTCACGAGCGAAACTGCCGGCGCGGAAACATCAGACACAGACGACAGCGACGACGACGATGAAGAGCATAGCGCTTCTGCGTCATAAAGCCGCCGCCGCGCCGCTTAGCCAAGACGGTTGTATGGCAAGCGGCGTAAACTGCCCACCAACGCCATGATCGCCAGCGCGAAGCCCACGCCCTTAATCGCCAACACCCAACTGCCGGAGATCGGCGCGGGGTCATCATGTAAGTGGTCGAGTTGGAAGAAGAAACTCGCGTAGGCCATGCCGCACGTGAAGCCCCACGCCGCCGCCAGGAACGGCTGCCCGCTGCGCGCGTCGCGGCCTGTGCGCCATGCGCCGTACAACAGAAACGCGCCCAGGATGTAATCGTCGAGCCAGAACGGTAGGTAATGCAACTGCCCGAGTTGCGGCCAGCGCCGGATCGTCTCGGCCAAGGGCGTGAGAATGCCGAGCACGTAGGCGAGTCGGCGGCTGAAAGTGATCGTCATTGCGGTGCTTCGTTTGTCTCTGTGTGCTTCACGCGAGCGTTGGGCGACGCTTGTGCCAGTCGGTCGCCTGTTGATAGCGGGCGGCTACGTCCACGATTAAATCTTCGCTCCAGGCTGGCCCGACGAACTGTATGCCGGTCGGCAAACCCGCGACGCCGAAGCCGTTCGGCACGGAGATCGCGGGCACGCCCACCGCATTCGACGCGCCGATAGGCGACGCTGCGTTCACACCCGGCCATGCTTCGCCAAAACTCTTATCCAACGGATTCGCCACCGTTGCGCGCGATGGCGCAACGAGCAGATCGAACCCTTTGAACATCTCGGCCCAGGCCCGCCGCATTGGTGCGCGCAAACGCATCGCGTGCAGGTAATCAACCGCCGGCACGAGCAGCATCGCATAACCGCCGATCCGATCTTCGGGCACGGCCAAATCCTTCACGCGCCCCGATTCGATCAGATCACGAAACGCGCTCGCGCCCTCTGCATCCACAATCGTGCCGACGACCGCGCCGTAAGGAAAGTCCGGCAACTTCACGTCCATCTGCACGTCGCCGATCCCTTTCAACCACTCGACCGAAGCGAGAAAATTCTCGCGCACTTCTGGCTGTGCCTTCTCGAATGAGTCTTTCAAGATGCCGAAGCGCAGCCGCTTTTTCGGCGGGCGCGCACTGGTCGGCGGTTGATAGCGGAAGGGCCGGTCGTGCGCGGTCGGGTCAAGTGGGTCAAGTCCGGCGATAACCGACAGCACGAGCCCGCAGTCGGCCGCCGAGCGACACATCGGCCCTAACTTGTCGAGCGTCCACGCGAGCGCCATCGCGCCGTGTCGGGAGACGCGCCCATAGGTCGGCCTAAGACCCGTCACGCCGCAAAAGGCCGACGGCGTGAGGATTGAGCCTGATGTCTCCGAACCGATGGCGAAAGCGACGAGACCGGCGGCGACGGCCGCGCCCGGCCCTGAGGAAGAACCGCCGCTCCAATAATTTGTGTTCCACGGCGTGCGCCCCGCGCCGGTCAAACTCGCCTCCGCGTGGTTGTAGCCCATGCCGCCCGCGAGTTCGACCATGGCCAATTTGGCGCACAGGATCGCACCTGCCTCGCGCAGCCGTTGGACGACCGTGGCATCGTAAGCGAAATGCTGATCTTTATAAGGCGTCGCGCCCCATGTGGTCGGCGCGTCGTGCGTGGCGAGCAGGTCTTTCACGCCGCAGGGGATGCCGTGCAGCGGCCCGCGCTTGTGGCCTTGTTTGATCTCTCGTTCGGCCGTGCGCGCCTCGTTGAGCGCGCTCTCGCGCATGACGGTGACGACCGCGCCGAGCCGTGGCCCGAACTTTTCCAGCCGCGCGAGATAACCCTCCGTCAACTCGACGGGCGAGAGTTTGCGTGTGCGCAACTGCGTGCCTAACTCTGTGATCGAAGCAAAGAAGATGTCGTCGGTCAGCATAAGTTTGAGAGGTCTGCGTGTTAGCGATTAGGCGTTGAAGATGAAATCCGGTTCGTCGCTGTTCTGCAACTTGGCGGCGCGTAGCGCGTCGCTCCGGTTCACCTTGCCCGCGATGCTACGCTTGACGCGCGTCAATTCGTCGGCCGTCACCTTGTCGCCGAAGCGCACACGGGCGACTTCGCCATAAGCTTCGGCGAGGGGTGAAGGTTGTTGCGGCGTCGGTTGCGGGTTCGGCGGCGCGGCCGGCTCTTTTGTCGCGGGTGGCGTCTGCGCATTGATTGCTGAGCCGACGAGCGGCGCAGCGACAAGGGCAGCGGCGACCGCTTTGGTGAACCGGCGACGCGCAGGGCTGGTTGGCGCATCGGGGCGAGACTTCATTTTCATCTGTGCTTAACTTCGGCGTGTGGGATCGGACTGCGAGGCGAAGCTATAGCACGAAATAGGGGCGACGCAAAGAGGCTGCGCAAGGGCAAGATTCATTTGCGCGCGGTTTGAGTCGAGCGCAGTTGTGCGGTCTCGACGAGTTTGACGGACGAGGTGGCCCGCGCCTATTTCGCTTGCGCCCGGCGATGCTTGGCGGGCGGTGCTACTGGTGGTGGCGGGGGCGGCCCCGTGTAGCGATAGTGGCCGGTGATGGGCCACGCGAACAGGGCATCTTGCAGCTGCGGCCCCGCGCCGATGTTGTGCATGATCTGATAGCGTGTCGGCTCGTCGGTCGAGGGCACATCGACGACGAGTCCGATGTGCGTTAGGCCCGCGCCTAAGTCCCACGTCACGATGTCGCTCGGCGCGTAGTCGGCGGCGGTCTGCGTGACGGGGAGTTGTTTGCCTTTGCGCGCGAAGAACGTCATCAGATTGGGCACGCGGCGGTGATCTATGTTCGCGTCCGGTTGTTTGAGACCGAAGCGTTGCGGGTAGGTGGCGAAATTCGCCAGCATGTCCTCGTGTACTTCTTTTTGCAGATCGACGCCGACCGTGCGATAGGCGCGCACCACCTCGTCCGTGCATGCGCCGCGATCCGCCGGCACGTCGCCATTGGGATAAGCGATCTGATAGTAAGCGCCGTCGTATTGCACGCGATGAGTCGGCCGTTCGACCGCCGCCGCGACTAACTGGGCCAGCACGGGCGACTCGTAAGTTGGCGTAGGCGCGACGCGGGCCGGCGCGGTATGTGGGGTCGTGGCCGTGCGCTCACCGTCCGGTGAGCGCGTGCAAGCGGCGCTGAGGACGAGCAGCGACAACAGCGCGCAAGCATGATAATGGCGGCGGCGTGTGGCAGGGCGCATATAACTCATGCGGGCGAGCATTACTTCGACTTGGCGCGCTTGGCTTCGCAGAACTGTTGGACTTGTGTGAAAAGTTGGCTGCAATAAGTGTCCGTCGCCAGGCCGGCGGCCTGGCATTTCTGCTGCTGCCACTGGGCGCTCTTCATAAACTCCGTGCGGTCCGGCACTGTATCGCAAAAGGCGGGCGACGGCTTGCTTGCTTCCAGACATGAGCGCAGAAACAGATTGTGACTGAGCGCCGCGCTGAAGCCCGGCTCGCGCTTATTACGTGTGAGCGCTTCGGCCACGCAACCTTCGTTGTTCGTCTGCGCGCCGAACTCGTGCCCTTCGTCCAACGCACGCTGGCCGCCCTGGAGCAGCTCATCCTTGTGCTGCGCCCACCAGTACATGCCTGCGCCGACACCGGCGACCGCCAGCACGACGAGGCAGACGCCGATAATCAAGATCACTTTCAAAGCTTTGTTCATAACGTTATTCCGTGCCCGGCGCGGTTCTACCAGCCCCGCGCCGCAGCGTAACGCCAAACGCGCGCCCACCGCAACAGTTATGTGCCCTGCGGCTGAGGCGCACGGGTTGGCGCGCAAACTCATTACGGTGCGGCCGCAGCAGGGTTCATCCTTGACAGCAGCAGTGGCGGCGGAGAGGATGTCGGCTGTGACTACGCAACCGATGGTGAACGGGCTGCGCTTGCTGATGCGCGCTCCATGCTTATGTTCGTTGCCGCGCATGGCCTCATTTGTGCGCGCAACCCGCAATCGTTCGCCTGGCCCATCCAGTGCCCGTTAGCGGGCCGCATCGCTTAACTAGCAGCGTCCGCAGTGGTAGGCTATGATTTAACTTCAACCGGCACCGCTTGGATGGATAGACCCACGCGCGGGTGCATAAACAGCGCGCAAAATTCGAGGTGACACTGCTTTGAGTACGCAACCCAACCAGCCCGATCTCTCCGCTCTAATTGCCGACAACTTCGGCGCGAATGCGACCTACGTGGAGTCGTTGCTGCAACGCTTTCGGAGCGACCCTACGCTCGTGGACGAATCATGGCGTACGTACTTCACGGAGCTGCTCGGCACGGCGGGCATGCCGACGCAGAGTAATGGCGGTGCGGCGGCGACGGCCGTGCCTGTGCCGAGCGATAGCGATGGCACGCCCGCCCTACCGGTCGCAAACGTGCCGCAGCCGGCCTTGGCAGCGCAAACCGCAAGCGCGCCGGGTGCGCAAAGTCCGCAGCCGACCGCGCCAAGCGCGGGTGTGCCGATTCGCGGCGCGGCGTTGAAGATCGTCGAGAACATGGAGACGAGTCTCGGCGTGCCGACGGCCACCTCGAACCGGCAAGTGCCCGTCAAGGTGTTGGAAGAGAACCGGCTGATCATCAATCGCCATCTGCAAGAGCGCGAGCAAAAAAAGGTCTCGTTCACACACTTGATCGCGTTCGCGCTCTTACGCGCCTTCGAGAAATATCCGCAGATGAACGACGGCTTTGCCGTCAACACCGGCACGCCCATGCGCTTGCGCCGCGCGGCTGTCAATCTCGGCGTGGCGATTGACGTGCAGAAGAAGGACGGCACGCGCTCGCTACTTGTGCCGAACGTCAAGGGCGCGCAGGCGCTCACGTTCGCGCAGTTCGTCAAGGCTTACGACGACGTGGTGCAGCGCGCACGGGGCGGCAAACTCGGCGTGCCCGATTTTCAGGACACGACCGTGAGCCTGACGAATCCGGGCACGATTGGCACGGTCGCTTCAACGCCGCGTCTGATGGCGGGCCAGGCGGTCATTATTGCGACGGGCGCGATTGAGTATCCGGCCGAATATCACGCGATGACGCCCGAAGCCCTGTCGCAACTCGGCATCAGCAAGACGATGACGATCTCTTCGACCTACGATCATCGCATCGTGCAGGGCGCAGAGTCGGGCGCGTTCCTCGCCTACGTGCATCAGCTACTACTCGGCGAGCAAGACTTTTACGTGCATATCTTCCGCGACCTCGGCATCGCGCAGCAGCCTTTGCGCTGGGCGCGCGATTACAACCCGGCGCTCTTCGGCGGCGACCGCACGCGCGAGCAGATCGTCAAACAGGCGCGCGTGTTGGAGTTGATCAATGCCTACCGCGTGCGCGGCCATCTCGTCGCGGACATCGACCCGTTGCACGCGCTGCCCGTCCAGTATCACCCGGAGTTGGACATCGAGACTTATGGTTTGACGATCTGGGATCTAGATCGCGAGTTCATCACGGGCGGTTTGGCGGGCAAAGAGAACGCCAGTTTGCGCGTGATTTTAGACATCCTGCTGCGCGCTTACTGCGGCAAGGTCGGCATCGAGTATCGGCACATCCAGAGCAAGGAACAGAAGATTTGGATCCGCGAGCGCATCCGCGAGGAGTTCGTCGAGCCGCAGCCCATCGCGCCGGACGTGCAGCAGCAACTACTGGCGAAGCTGATCGAAGCCGAACAGTTCGAACGGTTCCTGCACACGAAGTATCTGGGGCAGAAGCGTTTCTCGCTCGAAGGCTGCGAGACGATCATTCCGCTGCTCGATCAACTCGTTGTGCGCGCCGCCGCGCAAGGCGTCGAAGACATCACGCTCGGCATGGCGCATCGCGGGCGGCTGAACGTGCTGGCCAACGTCGTCGGCGATTTCGCGGAGCGCATCTTCACGGCGTTTGAAGGCTCGGTGCATCCGAACTTCCCGGCGGACGAAGGCGACGTGAAATATCATCAAGGCGCAAAGGGCGTGCGCGATCTGGGCGATGGGCGCAGCATCAAACTCAACCTCTCGCCGAATCCGAGTCATCTTGAATTTGTCGATCCCGTGGTCGAGGGCCTGGTGCGCGCCCGGCAGGATGCGATGGAGCGCGACGAGGGCACGCCGCGCGAGCAGGTGATTGACCGCACGCTGCCCGTGCTGCTGCACGGCGACGCTGCGTTCGCGGGGCAGGGCATCGTGATGGAGACGCTAAACCTCGCCGACTTGAAAGGCTATCGCACCGGCGGCACGATCCACATCATCATCAATAATCAGATCGGCTTCACCACGTCGCCGCAAGCCGGCCGCTCGACCATCTACTCGACCGACGTGGCGCGCATGACGCAGTTGCCGATCTTTCATATCAACGGCGACGATCCGGAAGCCGCCTTCCGCGTGCTGCGGCTCGCGCTCGACTTCCGGCAGGAGTTCAACAAGGATGTGGTGCTCGATGTCGTCGGCTTCCGGCGCTTGGGCCACAACGAGGGCGACGAGCCGAGTTACACGCAGCCGTTGATGTACGCGCGTGTGAAGGCGCATCCGGGCGTGCGCGCGAAATACGCCGAGCGCCTCGTGCGCGCGGGCGTCGTCAGCGCGGATGAAGTTGAGGGGATGATTAAAGAGCAGGTGGCGGAGTACGAGACGGTGTTGCAGCGCGCGAAAGAGATCGTGGCCCACAAGCCGGAGAAGAAAGAGTTGCCGCCGCCTGCGCTGGAAGAGGACGGTTCAAGGGTCATCGAGACTGGGATTGAGGCCGAGATTGTGCGCCGCATCGCGCAGGCGGTCGCCCTCGTGCCAGAAGGCTTTCACATCAATCCGAAGATGGTCAGCCAGCTTGCCCGGCGCGCGAAGATGGGTGAAGGCGAAGTGCCGCTCGACTGGGCGTTCGGCGAGTTGGTCGCGTTTGGCTCGCTCGCGCTCGAAGGCGTGCCGGTGCGTCTGTCGGGCCAGGATTCGGGGCGCGGCACGTTCAGCCAGCGCCACGCGATCATGTACGACACGCTGACGGGCCAAACCTGGACGCCGCTCGCGGAGTTGGCCAAGAGCAAGTCGGGCCGGCCGCTCGTCGAAGTTTTCGATAGCTCGCTTTCGGAACAGGGCGTGCTTGGATTCGAGTATGGCTATTCGGTTGTCGCGCGCAATGCGCTCGTGATGTGGGAGGCGCAGTTTGGCGATTTCGGCAACGGCGCGCAGGTCATCATCGATCAGTTCATCGCGCCGGGCGTGGACAAGTGGCAGCAGCCATCGCGGCTCGTATTGTTGTTGCCGCATGGTTACGAAGGACAGGGGCCGGAACATTCGAGCGCGCGGCTCGAACGTTATCTGCAACTCTGCGCCGAAAACAACATGCAGGTCTGTTACCCGACCACATCCGCGCAGTATTTTCATCTACTGCGCCGGCAGGTTAAACAAGAAGCCGCGCGCCCGCTCGTCGTGATGACGCCGAAGAGCCTGCTGCGTCTGCCGGCGGCGACTTCGACTGTGGTGGACTTGACGAACGGCGGTTTCCAACCCGTGATCGACGATGCGGACATTAAAGAGCGCGCGGCCGTCGAGCGCATCGTGCTGTGTAGCGGCAAGGTCTTCTACGATCTCAATGCGGCGCGGTTGAAGACGGATGATCGCCGGGTCGCCATCGTGCGCCTCGAACAGTTTTATCCATTTCCCGAACAATCGTTGCGCGCCATCTTCGCCAGCTACCCGAACGCCACACAACTCGTCTGGGCGCAAGAGGAAGCGAAGAACATGGGCGGTTGGACGTTCGTCGAGCCGCGCCTGATGGGTCTGATCGGCGCGTGTGAGCGGCCCTACTACGCGGGCCGCGCGGCCTCGGCGAGTCCGGCCACCGGCTCCTACACGATCCACGAACTTGAGCAACGGCAGTTCGTCAATCAAGCGCTCACCACCGACGCGCCGTTCATCTCCAACGCCAGCACGGCGAAGTTCGCCGGCCAGGCCGATTCGTAACAAACAAATTGGGTTGCTAGCAAGCGCGGGCGCGGAGATAAATCTCTCCGCGCCCGCGCTTGTTTCCGGCCACTTTGTTCTATGGCTTCGGCTACGGTTTCTTCGGCGGTTCCTCAACGGGGAAGTCGTCATCATCGAGAATCTTCACTTCGGTGCCGAACTTCTGATAGTCGCGGAAGCGTATGTCATTGCGATCCTGGACGAGTTGCTGGCGCTCAACCACTTTATTCTCGCGGGGGTCGAAAAGTTTAACACGCGCGAGGGCGGTGAAGAGGGTGTGGGCGGCGACGGGCAGCAGATATTGCTTCTCGGCGATGGTTACCCAATCGTAGTCCACCCGGCCTTCGTTATGCTTGATGGGAAAGTCGGGCGTGATCTCAGTGGCCATATATTCGAGCCGCAGGACGCGCGCCGTCTCGCGGTCGAGCCAGATGCGGCCCCGCTCGCCTACCGTGATGGTGCGCTCCTCGCCGGGCGTGGCCCAGGTGAGTTGCGCGTGGGAATACTCCTTCTTCATCTCGTACTCGAAGACGAGCGCCCGCCGGTTGCGCAGCGTGTCAGTGTCGGCGAGATGAAAGTGCGTCTGACTCTCCGCGTTGAAGAGCGCGGTCAGGCGCGAGACGAATTCGCCGGTCGAGGTTGCGCCGCCGGCTTGACGATAGTCGCTGCCTTCGCGCGGGCCACTATCGGCGGGCAGCCCGTTGAGCGCGAGCAGTTTGTATTTCTCGCCTTCACTTTCGCGGTAGCTGACGGCGACCGTCAGCCGATCCGTCTCGTTCCAGTTCTGTGTCGTGCCGAGCGCGCTGGCGCGCCTGATAAGTTGTTTGACGACGAAGTCGGGCATGCCGCCCGCGACGGCGAGCGTCGTCTTGCGCGCCTGCTCTAACAACTGGTCGGCCTCGGCCGTGGGCGGCAAGGCCGCCGCCACGGGGTTGAGCCTGCGCCGCTCGGCCTCTTCAAGTGTGCGCCGCAGCAGCACATCGTTGCCGCTCTTCGTCGCCACCAGGCCGCGCATCCCGCTCGTCAATTCAAAGCCGAGGCCGCGCCGCCGGATCGCCTCGACCACCGCGTCGCGCTTCTCTGGATGCTTCGGCAACTCGTACACGAGTTTGACCAACTCTTGACTCGTCAACGGCCCGCCGGGTTGCTGTTGCGCCGATGCGGGCAAGGTTAAAAGTCCACTCGCCAGTAGTCCACACACAAGAAATAAAATGAATTTATTCATAAGTTGAAAACTTAAAAACAGAACTGCTTGATTGTGCCGACGAGCAACTCGACGCACGCTTCTAATTCCGCGATGGGGACAAACTCGCCGGTGCGATGCGCTGTCGTAATGCTGCCGGGGCCGAGGACGACGGCCTGCGCGCCTAAGTCAGTCATCTGCGGTGCCTCTGTGCCGAAGGCGACCGTACCGGCGCGCTGTCCCGTAGCCGCTTCCAGATGTTTGACGAGCAATGAGTCTGCGCTTGTCTCTGCTGCTTCGTCGAGCCGGATGATCTCAAGGTGGCAATCGAAGTCCGCGTCGGCCGCGCGCAAATTTTCTACCTCGGCTTGGATGAGGTCAATCGTGTGTATCGCTGCCTGACCGGGCACGGGCCGCCACTCCAAAGTGAACCGGCACTGACCGGCAATGATGTTCTTGGCCGTGCCGCCGTTGATCAGGCCGACGTTGACCGTCGTGTACGGCGGATCAAACTCGCCGCGTTGCTGCGCCTTTAATTTTTCGGCGACCGCTTCGATGCGGGTGACGAGCCGCGCGGCGCGGAAGATAGCGTTTGCGCCGAGCGCGGGATAGGCGCTGTGGCCTTCGCGCCCGCCGACCGTGACTTCGGCGAGACAATAGCCTTTGCCCGCGCGCACGGGCTGCAAAGAAGTTGGCTCGCCGACGATGCTATAGCGCACGCTGATGGCTTTTGCGTCTGCTAGGCGCTTTGCGCCGAGACAGCCGATCTCTTCGTCGGCCGTGAAGACGAGCGCGAGCGGGTGTTTGAGGTGCGCGAAATCAACTTGCGCGACGGCCGTGAGGGCGGCGGCGATAAAGCCTTTGGTGTCGCACGCGCCGCGCCCGTAGAGTTTGCCCTCGCGCTCGGTGAGCGTCAGCGCCTCAGTCCAATTCGGATCGAACGGGACAACATCCGTGTGCCCGACGAGCGCCAACTCTATCAACTCATCATCCGTCGTCGCACGCGGCGCAACCGCGACCAGATTGAATTTCTTCACGCCCTGCGCGTCCGTGTAGGGCAGTAACCGCGCGCATAGGCCTAATGATTCGACGCGCGCCGCGAGATAATTAATCATCGCTAGATTCGAGACGGCAGAGCGTGAATCTATGCGGACGAGGTCAGTTAGAGTTTGTTTGACGTTCATGTTGTGCGTTTATTGCTGCTTGTCGCTGCCGCCGTTACGCTCAACCAGCAACGTCACGATTTTAGATAGGTGCGAAAGATCGCTCTGCGTTTGCCGCACTGCTTCTTCAGTCCGCAGTTGGGCCGCGCCTATTTCCCCAACAATTGTTGCCAGCCCCTGTACTTGCGTCTGCAATCGCTCCTGATTGATTTGTAACCGCGCCTGATTAGCTTCAAGTCTATCCAGATTTCCGGCGAAAGTTTCCTGCCGCTGGATCATAAACTCGATGATGTGCTGCATCTCTTCGTTCGTCATTTCGATCTCCTGTGAGAACAGCCGCGTTGATTTTCTACGCCCATAGCTTGCGCTGCAACTGCGTGAAGCGGGTAATGATCTCTTGCTGCGCTTGGTGCTGTCCACCTTGCACGAGCAGTTGCCCGCCAACCACCACGTCACGCAGGGCCGTGCGCGCGAGCGAGAAGACGATAGCCGGCAGCAAATCTGGCTCGTGCGCGCCGGCAATCGAGGGATCGTTTAAGTCAACGGTAAAGAAGTCGGCGGCGCGGCCGATGGCGAGCGTGCCGCTGGGCGCGCCGATGCTGTGTGCGCCATTGACGGTCGCGCAGTCGAACAGGCGCGCGGCTAAGGCGGAGAACTGTGCGGTGTCTGCCGTGGCCGCGTTTTCATGTTGCGCGGCGGGCGCGAGCACGTTGCGGGCGAGATGCTGCAAGCGCAGGTGATACTCAAGCGCGCGCGCGTCTTCGAAGGGATCGATCTGCGTGTGGCTGTCGGTGCCGAGCGCGACGGGGACGCCGGCGGCGAGCAGTAAATCGGCAGGCACAATGCCGTCGCCTAAATTCCGCTCGGTCGTCGGGCAGGCGCAGACGTGCGCGCGGGCTTGCGCGAGCGCGTCGATCTCGGCGGATGTGATGTGGATGGCATGGACGGCCGTGAAGCGTAGGTCGAGCAAACCTTCGTCGGCCAGCAACGCGATTGGCGTGCGCGTGTGCTCGCGCAGGCAGTCGGCAATCTCCGCCGGTTGTTCGGCGACGTGCATGTGGGTGGGCAGTTCATGCGTGCGGGCGTAGGCGCAAACTTCGCGCAGGTAGGGCAGTGGCACGGCGCGGACGCTGTGCGGCGCGACGCCGAGCCACGCGCGGGGAAACGCGCCTGCTGTCTGGGTGGGGCTGTTTGTCGGCGTGCTTGCCGGCGCGGCGGGCCGCAATGCGCGCCGCAACTCATCTGTGTGCTTGAGAAAGGTTTGCGCGGCGCGGGTTATAAAACGGGCCTGTTGTGGGTTGGGCGGCGTTTGGAAACCTGAGCGCGCGTAGGCGACGCGCAGCAGCGCGATGCGCAGACCCACATCGCCGGCGGCGCGGATAACCTGCTGCGCGAGCAGATTTGGATCGGCGTACGGTGTCCCGTCCGGCGCATGGTGCAGATAGTGAAACTCGCCGACAGCGGTGATGCCGGTCAGTGCCATTTCGAGAAAAGCCATGCGCGCGGCGTCGTATAAATCCTCCGGTGTGAGCCGTGTGGCGGCCGCGTACATCTGCGCGCGCCACGTCCAGAACGAGTCGCGGGCGGCGGCGCGATGCTCTGTGCGCCCACGTATAACCCGCTGAAAACTGTGCGAGTGCGCGTTGACCAGACCGGGCAGCAAGGCGCGACCGGGCAACGGCACAACGCGCGCCGCCAGTTGTTGATATTCGCGCGTCAGATGCGTGATGCGGCCCGCGCCATCGCACACGAGCGCCAGCCCGCGCGCAAACCGGCCGCCAGTGTAGAGCAGTTCGGGCAACCACGCTGTTAATGTCTCTTCGGCTTCGCGCACAATTCTCTCCGCCCGCGCAACGCGCGCTCAGGGCAGTTTACCGCAGAGCATGAGCCAGGGGCGAAGTGTTAGACGGCCGCGTCATTTCGCCCTCATCGTTTCCGCCAGGCGCGGCATCTAATCCACACTTATGCAATCATCCATCTCGAATCTGAAAACTTACGCGGGTTATGCGCGGCGCTTCGGGCGCAAGTTTGTGGCCGACCGGCTGGCGGAACGGCGCGTGCCGCTGTTGGTGTCGCCGCACAAACCCGATCCGGCCAGTTGGCGTGATGACAAACTAACGGTTGCGTGGCTCGGCCATGCGACTGTGCTGATCAACTTTTACGGCACGTGGTTGTTAACCGATCCGGCCCTGCGCCCGCGCATCGGCGTGCAGATCGGGCGTGCGCTGACAGTCGGGCCACGGCGGCTGGTGCAGCCAGCGTTGACGGCCCGCGAGTTGCCGCCGCTCGCAGCCGTGCTCGTCTCGCACGCGCACATGGATCATTGCGATCTGGGCACTCTCCGGCAGTTGCCGCGCACGGCGCATGCAGTTGTGCAGCGCGGCAACAGCGATCTCGTGCGTCGCTTCGCACAGGTGAGCGCGCTGGCGTGGGGCGAGACTGTAGAGACGGGCGGCGCACGCATCGAGGCCATCGAAGTCAATCATTGGGGCGCACGTAAGCTGACGGACAAGCAGCGCGGCTATGGCGGCTTTTTGATCGAAAAGCACGGCCGTGCGCTCGTCTTTGGCGGCGACACGGCTTACACGCGCGCGTTCGCCAGTTTGCGCCAGCGCGCGAACATCGTGCTGGCGATGCTGCCGATTGGCGCATACGATCCTTACATCTACGCGCACGCGAACCCCGAACAGGCCTGGACGATGAGCCGCGAGATGGGTGCGCGCTACATCCTGCCGATGCACCATTCGACGTTTCGGCTGAGCCGCGAACCGGCCGCCGAGCCGATCAGCCGTTTGTTGACGGTGGCCGGGGCGGAACGTCAGCGCGTGGCACTGACGCAGGTGGGCGAGACGTGGCGGCTGCCCGCATAACGCCGCCAGCATGGGCTTCCGTCTTTGACAAGCCGCGTGCAGGTCGCTAAGTTGTCAGTCAGCAAACAAACCCAAAAAATCATTCGAGAAAACTAATGGCAAAGTCCGGGTATAAGGGCATCAGTCGCATTGATCAGGTGAAGCGCAGAACGTACGGTTGGTACGTGCGCGTCCATTTTAACGGCGAGCGCCGAGCGAAGTTTTTCAGCGACACGGCTCATGGTGGGCGCGACGCCGCGCTCAAGGCGGCCGTGCGGCATCGCGACGAGACGGAGCGCGAGTTGGGCAAGCCGCGCACGGAGCGGCTCGTGATCGCGCACAATCCGCGCAACCGTTCGGGCATCACCGGCGTGCAGCGCAAGACGAAGGTGGTGCGCGACGAACAGGGCGAGCGGCTAATCCGCAACGTGTACGAGATCACGTGGAATCCTGAGCCGGGGCGACTCGCGCGCACGTGGGTCTCGATTGACGAGTATGGAGAAGAGGCAGCGTTTCGCAAGGCGTGCGCTATCCGGCGGCAGAAGGAGCGTGAGATGTATGGCAGCGTCGTCGAGCCGAACTGGCAAGCCGGCTTCGCCAAACTGCTCACGTCCTAACGCGGGCGCGCGGATAGTTGATTTGGCACACAACTGAAGTTGCCCCGGCGCGCCCCCGTGCCTCACGCGGCTTAGCGCCAATCGCCCAGCACGATGAACGGGGCCCAGAAGAACGGGTGCGCGAAGCGTGGGTCGTGCAAGACAGCGAGTTGTGCGCGGCGCATCGCTTCGGCCTTCGGTTGGCCGGCGGCCAACTCACGATAAAAAACCGACATTGTGTCGCGCGTCGAAGCGTCGTTGACGCTCCACAGCGAGGCGATGACCGTGGGTGCGCCGGCCTTGGCGAAGGCGCGCGATAGACTGCTATAGACCGCGCTTGGATCCCAGCCGCCGATGCTCGTCTGACAGGCCGAGAGCGTGACGAGGCGCGTGCCGCGAAACGACATCCCGTAAGTATCCTCAATCAAATTCTTCACCGACAGACGACCGGGCTGGCCCGCCAATAACAGAAAACTTTCCTTTGGCTCGCGACTATTGATAATCCCGTGCGTGGCGAAGTGGATGTACGGGACAGGCTGCGTGGGTTTTAGCGAGAGGCGGGCGAGCGTCGCGTCCGCGCCGGTATAGACGACAGCCTGTGGGAAGGTGCGCCGCAGCATCTGCACCTCTTCGGCGGCGGCGGGCAGGCTGCCGTCCGGGTTGCCGAGCGCGAGTAGGGCTTGATTCGTCGTGACCGGCGCGGTCTGATTAACGGCTGCGACGGTGTTGATGGCATCGGCGGCGGCCAGGTAGGCGAACCGTTTCTGTTCGATCAGGTAACTGACCGCGCCGTCCGGTTGCACGCGGCCGAGCGCATGCAGCGGCAAGTAATAAAGCTCTGCGGCCGGGACGAGCAGCAATGTGTCCGCGCGCTCAACTTCCGCCTGCACCGGTGCGAACAGCAGTTCGTAGAGTTGGCCTGTGATCTCCTGCATCGAGGCCGCGTTTTGTTTGACTGCGTCGTGCGCGTCGTCATCGGCGAGACCGCGGGTCGAGCGCGCGAACGCGGCCGACTTGGCGGGCACGATGGCGGCGGCGCGGTACGCTGTCACCAACTGCGCCAACTCGGTGCGTGGTATCGGTGCGCTGTTGACGGCCGGGGCGCGGTCGTGGCTGAGTGTGAAGATGTAGAGCGCGGTGTCGGTGGGGAAGTATTCGATGAGCAACGTGCGCGGCGGCAACGCGCGCCTGATCTCATTGACATCGGGTGCATGAACGGCGACGAGACTCGCGTAGTCCGGGTTCGCCTGTTGGAGCGCGGCCAGCACGGTCTGGTAGTCGGCTTGCGCGTGGGCGAGTTGGGCCTGCGCGGTTTGGCGTTGCGGCGTAGCCTGCGCGTCTGTCGTCGTGCGCGTGCGCGCGGCTTCGGCCGTGCGCAACGCGGCCGTCGCGGCGCGCAAGCGGGCCAGCGTTTGTTTGAGCGCGGGCGAGTCAGCCCCGACCTGTGCGCCCGCGAGCGCTTCGACCAGTGACTTCGACTTGGCGCGCTCCAGATAACCGAGCGCGGCGGCCGGCTGACCCTGTTTGATGAGCAATTTGATCAGCCGCTCATACAGATCGCGGTTGCCGCGCTTCGTGTTGAAGACTTCCGCGCTCACGTCCGGCGAGAGCGACGCGCTGAGCGCTTCGACTAAGCCGACCGCTTCCTCGTAAGCGGCCAAAGCCTCGCGCCCGCGGCCCGCACGCTCGAGCGTCAAGCCAAGATCGCTCAACGTGTAGGGCACGCTCGTGCGCAGGTTCAGTTCGCGCCCGATGGCGAGCGCCTCGCGCAGGTGCGCTTCGGCCGCACGGAGCGCAGTTTGCTCCGGTAGCTCGTTCTCAACGCGGGCCAAGCCATCCAGCATACTGGCGAGTTGCGAGCGTTGCCCGATCTGCCGCGCCAGCTTGAGTGCGTCTTCGCTTAGCTGCCGGGCTTCCGGATAACGTTTCTGCTCGCGGCGGAGCGCGCCCAACTGTGCGAGCAGCCCGGCGATACTGGCGGCGTTGTGTTTGCGTTGACTGTCGGCCAGGGCGGTAGCGAGCGGGCCTTCGGCAGCATCGTAATTGCCGCGCGCACGTTCGATCTGCGCGAGCGCGACGTAAGCGCCGGTGAGTGGGAACGCAGGGCCGACCACGTTCACCGTCTGCGTGATCGCGTCGCGATAAGCTCCGGCGGCAGCCGACAAATCGCCTTCGTCTTGTAACAACCCGGCGCGCTTGAACGCGATGACGGCCCGGAGCGAATTAGCGATCAACTCCGCATCCTGTAAGCGCTCCAGTTCGCCCTCGTCGGGTGCGATGCCGGTCTGCTGCCGGTGGGCCGCGAGATCGGTTGCGCGAATGAGTTTGTCAGGTGCTTGTGTATCGAGCCAGCGCAACAGTTCAGCCTCATCGGGCGCGCCCATGGCATAGAGCTTCGGCAGGTCGTGCAAGACGGCGGCGTAAACTTCGTCGGCCGCGCTGTAGTTGCCGTTCTCTTGCTGGAGCGTAGCAAGGTTGCGCCGTGCTTCGAGCGCGCTGGAGAAGCGTGTGGTGCGCTCGAAATTATTCATGCGGGTGCGGGGCGCGCGAATGCCTGCGTCCGGCTCGGCGGCGAGATCATAGGGCGGCGGCAGCGCGTCGGGTTGCGTCAGCGCCAGCACCTGCCGGTAGCGCGCTTCGGCTGCGGTCGCATCATCGGCTGCTTCAGCGATGCTGGCGAGTAGCTCGACCGATTGATAGAGCCATGCGCGGCGCGGCGTGGCCGCGCACACGTTGTACGCCGCTTGCGCGGCAGTGCGGGCGGCGGTCAGATCGCCGCCCGCGAGTTGCGCTTTAGCCAGACCGTTGAGCGCGTGAGCGATCTTGTCGCTGTCTTTGTCGGCGCGCGCCGTCGCCACATCGCGCTCGGCGAGTTTGACGAGCGTGGTACTGTCGTGGCGTTCGGCAGCGGTGGTTGCGAGCAGACTGAGGTAGGTACTGATCGCGGTGCGATAAGCACTTGCTCTGATGGCGCGCTGCGCTTCGTTGTATTGGGGATCAGCGAGCGCGGCTTGCAGCGTGGCTTCCATCGCCTTGATGCTGACTTCGAGTCTGGCTTGCTCGGCTTGATAGTAGTCCGCGCGCAAGCGGTCGGCGGCGGCATAGTGGTCGCCGGCGGCGGCCTGCTGGCCCACGGCCGCCAACGCCTCACCCAACGCGATGTGCGCGTCCGACAAATCTTTGCCCAACTTGTGGCGCTTGTCATTATCGCTAGCCTCGCCGAGTAGTTGCTCTTGCAAGGCAAGCTTCGTCGTCAACGCATCGACCACGCCCCGCGCGTCGCCTGCGTTGCGCAGACTCCACGCGAGGCTGTCGAGCGCGACGACGCGAAACTGCCGCAGACCGGGCAATGCGGCGGCGTAATCAACCGCGCGCCGGTAGGCGGCCGCTGCCTCCGCCCACGCTTGGCCGAGCGCGTGATACTCGCCGCGTAGATAAGCGGCGGCGACCAGCCCGGCCGGATGTTGCCAGCGTTGCCAGATGGCAGCGGCGCGTTCGATGTACGGCAGCATGTCGGCCCGCCGCCGCTCGCCGTCCGCATAGAACGCAAGGTTGGAGGCGCATGAGGCGACGGCCAACTCGACGTGCAACTCTGTGGCCGACGCCAGCGCGCGTTCGGTCAAACCACGTGCGGTGACGGGTGCGGCCGGTTGCTTTTCGTTCAACCGCGTGACGTTCGTCTGCTCGGCCGCGATGTAGAGATAGAGCAAACTCTCAAGCCCCGTGCTGTCGGCGACGAAGCCGACGCCGGCCGTGTGCGCATCATCTTTCGTCCACGCGGCAAACTTCACTTCGAGCGCCGCGCCGTCCGCAACGAGCGGCGCGAGCAGGGCCCGCGCGCGCGTCGCCTGCGGTGAGAGGGGCTGACCATCATAGAGCCGCACATCCACCGCGTCGAACAATAGTTCGCGATAGAGCGCGCGGGCCGCCTCTGCGTCCTGCATACTACGGGCGTGGGCGCGCGCTTCGTCTTGCGCCGCAAGCGGTTCTAACTCGCGCCAGAGACGAAGCGCGGGCGCTGGCTCGTCGGTTTGCGCCGCGCGCACAGGCGCTGATGGCGACAGCCAGCACGCGAGCAACAGGCAGATGATCGGGCTACGAAGAACGGCGGCCGTGCGCCGCGTGGCGTTAAGGGAACGAGGGGCAAGCATATTGTTGAATTCGATTCCGGTGTTATTGATGCGCGCGGATTGCGTCGGCTAGATAGTAATCCGCGTGTCCCGCTTTTACGAAAAAGGCTCTTAATGCCCCACCGCTTGCGGTGGGGATGGATGAGCCAGCTTGCGGGCGGGTTCGATGCCCGCGCGCAAGCTAACTGATGTTGATAGAATACGTGCATGGTCTTCAGAAGAGCCGCGCACGC
>JBBQGM010000072.1:0-27582 GCA_038322995.1 Pyrinomonadales bacterium | reverse complement strand
TATTTTCGGCGCCGTCGGTCGGCGCCCAACCTCGCGCTGCGCGGGCCTGCCCGCCCACCCTAAACCACCCCCCCCCAATTCAACTTAACGGGGTTGGTGGGGGGGTCTCCCACCCCCCCCCACGACCGCAATGTGTTGGCGATTAAGACCTACCGGTTACCGCAGGCGATACGGCCGCATCCTTTACTACTGCATGTTTGCGCCGGTCGTAGTGCCGCTGCCCGCACCGATGACTGCGTATGCGCCGCCGACGTTGACGCTCGTTAACGTCAACGCGCCGCCATCACTTTCCCGTCTGGTCTTGTAGGCCGGCGTGGAAAATGAAGTGCTCTTGTACGCTTCCAGCCGCGCCGTGGTCTTGGCGATGAGTTTCTTGCCGTTCCAGAGCGCTAGTTCACCGCTCTGCGCGTCGAAGCTGGCTTTGTAGGTGCCTTTCTTGACGAGTGTGCCGCCGACCGTCACGTTCTCGCCGATGGTCACGTTCTTGCTCTTGCCTTTGCCGCCGGCCAGCGCGCTGCTGCTGAGCAAGGTGCAGAGGACAAGGACGAGTGTGGTGCGAAGTAATTGCTTGTTCATGTTGTATGCCTTTCAGCCCCCGAAGCCGGGGCGCGTCTTGCTGGTCATGAAATGGGGAGCGAGTTGGTTGCTCAGCGTCTAAGACGAAGGCGCGCGGCGAAAAGTTAGCAGTATGTGATGAGCGGCTTTAGATATGTGATGAGTGTGCCGCAGAACCTATGGGCAGAGAAGGAGCGTGCTGAGCTATCTTGTCCGGCGCACAGACTTGTAGCTCTATGAAACGCGCAGATAGATACGCCCTGACTACAGATTTAAGGCAACCCGTGCGCGGGCAGGCCACATCTTTCGTCTCAGCACGCACACACTCCCGCTTGCCAAAGCGCGTCCGGTTTGGTAAACGTCCGCTTGTTCATATTCGTCCACAGTCGCCTACGGGGAGAATTCTCATGCCGCACAAAAGATTCACGACACCACTGCTGGCCGTCGCGCTCACGCTCGCGCTCTGCGCCGGAGCCGTTGCCGATACGATCCATCTGCGCGACGGCAGCGTCATTCGCGGCCAGATCATCGCTTTTAAGGATCAGCAGTTCACCGTGCTTATCGGCACGGGCGCGCGCGGCCGGCGCAGTCGCATCACGCTCTACATGGAGGACGTTGACTCCATTGAGTTTGAGAGCGCGCTCAACACGACGACGGGCACGGGCGCGGCCGGCATCGGCGACGTGGTCGGTGGCGGTAACACGAACACCGACACGAACGACACGAGCGCGCCGGTTAGTAATAATCGTCCGAGTAATAATCGGCCGGCCCCGACGCTCTCGCAGCCGCCGGCGCGGGACACCGACCGCACATCGTCGCCCGCGCCGGCGGACACGGGCGCGCCCGCCTTCTTCCCCATTCGCCTGCGTGTGCGCGCCGATAACACAAACAACGGTTGGAACGACGCGGGGCTAATGGTGCGGCGCGGCCAACGTCTGCGCATCACGGCGGCGGGGCGCGTCTCGCTCGGCAACGGTGTCTTCGCGACGCCCACGGGCCTGCCGCGCGTGGCCGACAACGACAAGCTGATGCGCAACGAGCCGACCGGCGGGCTGATCGCCGTCATCGGCGACGACAACGATGAGTTTATCTTCGTCGGCGCGAACCGCGAGTTCGTGGCCACGCGCGACGGCCGCCTCTTCCTTGGCGTCAACGAAAGCAACCTCGCCGATAACTCCGGTACATACGACGTGACGGTCGAAGCCGAAGCCATCGGGGGCAATAGATGAAGAGTCGGCAGTAGCAGATGGTAGGCAGTAAGAAAATCGCCGGCTGCGTTAGCCCTTCGGTGCAACTGAGGGCCTTCAGCCGGCGAGTTTGCTTTGTTTTGTAGCGAATTGCGCGCGCACGGCAAGCGGCGCTCTCACCCTTCCGCCATCTAATTGCCCGCCCGCCGCATCATATTCTTGACCCTGTTTAGCCCGCGCCGTATATTGAGTTATCAAACGTGAATGCCTGCGCCCGCCCTGCGGCGAAAAGAGGTTGTAAGTTTTATGCGAAGTTTGTTTGTCCGTCGCCTGCTCGTCCTCACGGCCGTCTGGGCCTTGCTGCTCGCCGCCGCGCCGCGCCGCGCCGATGTGCGGGCGCAGTCGCGCCGACAACCACCGACCACGCCGCAGAAGAAGAATCAACGGCCCGGCGACGATAAGACTAAGCCTGACGAGCAGCAGGAACAACTCCCGCCCGACATCATCAACAAACCGCAGGAAGGCGAGATCATCAAGGTTGCGACTAATCTGGTCAACGTCGAGACGACCGTCGTCAACAAGAAGACGAAGCAACTGCTGGCGGGTCTGAAGAAGGAGAACTTCCTCATCTACGAGGATGGGGTCAAGCAGGACATCACGAACTTCGGCACGCCCGAGGCCAAGATGAACGTCGCGATTGTGATGGAGTTCAGCCGCCTCTCAACGCGGCTTGGCTTCGCCAGCGGTGGCGGCTTCGATGATCCGCGCCGTGAAGTCATACTGCCGGCCGTGCTCTTCATGCGCGACGCCGTCAGTCGCGGCGACTACGTCTCCGTCGTGGCCTACGACATGCGCGCCACGCCCTTGACGGATTTCACGAACGACCCGGCGCGGATCAATCAAGTCGTCTCGCTGCTCTCGCGCAACTGGCCCGCCTTCAGCGAAGCCAATCTCTTCGACGCGCTCAAACTCACGCTCGTCGGCGGCAAGGCCGACTCGGTGGTGCTGGAGAACTCGAAGCAGGCCACGATGGAGTACAGCGGCCTGGTCAGCGTGGAGGGCCGGCGGCGGGCCATCTTCCTCATTTCGTCGGGCATCGATACGTTCAGCAAGATCACCTACGATCAGGCGCGCAAGGTGGCGCAGAACGCCGGCATCCCGATCTATATCATCGGCACGGGCAATCTGTTCTATAAGAAGTACAGCGACCGGCTCGGCGCGGTCGATTCGCTCGACGGCCAGACACCGGGCCGGCTCACGCTCCAGCAAGCGCAGAACACGCTCGGCACGTTTGCCCGCGAGACCGGCGGCGCGTTTTTCCCCGTCACCTTCGAGGGTGAACTGGGCACGGCGCTCAGTTCGATCAACGTGCTCATGCGCAACCAGTACAGCCTTGGCTACAACCCCGGTGACAAGCGCGACGGCAAGCAACACAAGATCGTCGTCAAGGTGGACGCCGACGGCGACGGGCAACCCGACGAAGGCATCTACGATATCCAACACCGCCGCTACTACAACGCGCCGAAGGGGTAAAAGCAGTGCTGAGTTAGCCGAGTGACAGATATCAGGCAGTAAAACTAAGGGCCGGAGTTAAAAGCTCCGGCCCTTAGTTTTGTCTAACCCGGCACTTATCCACGCCGCACTGCTTTTCATATTCCGTAGAGACGCACGCGGAACTCGTCGTTGATGGCGTTGATGTCCGCGCGGCGATTGGCGAAGAGGCGCGCTTGGCGCAGGAGCATGGGCAGCCCGCCGGGCGCGAGCGCGAGACCGTAGGCGGGGTTGGCGAAGAGGGCGGCCAGTTGCGGATTGATGCATTGCTGCACGCCGTAGCGGATCGCGCGCCCGGCAGCGGGCATGAACCCGAGCGTGCGGCGCGGGTTCACGATCTCAATAGTGTGATCGAAGATGTGCAATCGCGTGGGCACGGCGCGCAACGCGAGATCGCGGTGGGCGAGCGCGTTGGCGATTGCTTCACCGACCGTGGCGCGCTGATAGTTGGCGCGGGCAACGACGGGCGCGGCTTCGTTGGCCGTCTCGTTGTCGGCGGCCGTCGCGCGGCGGGGGCGGGCGTCCCAGAGATCGCAGTAGCGGCGGACGAAGCGGTGCGCCGCTTCGTAAAGCGTGTGTAGGTTGCCGGTGAGTTGCGTGCGTTCGACCTCGGCCGCTTGCGTCGTGTCGCCGGCAAAACGGACGGCGGTGACGGCCGAGCGCGGCAGCAGTTGCGCGACGCGCTCGTTGCGCCCGAAGAGCAGCAGCCCTGCGACAGTCGGCACGTACACGCCCATGTTGCCGGCGGCGAGTAAAAGATCGCGCTTTAAGACTTCGCCGGTCGGATAGTTGCCCGCCGCCTCTTCGTCGAAAGCGTCACCCGCGAACGCGCGCACGAAACTCCACAGGTGCGCCTCGTCTATGTCCGCCTCGCCCGCGCCCGTGACGGTCACGTTCTCATAACGCAGCGGCCGCACTTCGTCCATGAGTGCGGATAACTCTTCGCGCGACGCCTCGCGCTTCTCCGCGCCGACGCGGATGAAATAACGCCCGTCGCGCGTCTGGTAGGGCCGGCGTTTGCCTTCGATGTCGAGCGCGACGACGCGCCGACCGTTGTCGAACGCGATCAGATCGATGTAGGGCACGAGCGGCGGCATGACTTGCTCGCGGCAGAGTTGCACAAGCTCTTCGCGCACCGACTCGGCGTCGTCCAAGCCTTCGATGCGCAGGTTATCGTTGACGCCGAAGACGATGACGCCGCCCGCCGTATTGGCCAGTGCCACTATCTCCTGCGCGATCTTTTCGGGATTGGAGAGCTTAACTTTAAGCTCAAGGTAGGTGTCTTCGCCGCCGCGCACAAGCCGCAACAACTCGGTGCGCGAAGTTTGCAACGCGGGCGTGGAGAGGTATTCGAGGAACGAGCGTTCCGTGACAGGCTCGTGCCGCTGGTTGCTGCGAAACTTTCTGCGCGCCATTTGTGTCTGGACGGGGCCGCCTAATCCTTACCCGCCCGGATGCGCGCCGAATTGCCCCGCGCATCGCTGGAATCAAGATCATGATTGCTGCTACGAACGGCAGTATAACATAACCGGCCGCGCCCCTCCGCGTGCGCCGGCGCAACTGAGGGCGCGGCCTATTCGGGCAGCTTGAGCGGGGCGCGGCCGCGGCCCTGCAACATGGTGTTGAGGGCCGCGAAGTTCGTGCGCTTGATGGCCGCCCAACTTGCAAGTTGCGCATCGAGCGCCGGCCGTAGCTCCGCAAAGGTCGTTATGGCTTGCGCGGTCGGTGCCGCATCGGCGGCCGTGACCGTCGTCATCAGCCCGGCCAAGTCGCCGTTGAGCGCGACCATGTTAGCTGTCTGCGTTGCTGCGCCCGCTTCCAACAATACGGCTAACTTCGCATCGAGCGCGTGCGCCGCTGCCGCGATGTCTTTGTTAGCCGGATCGTTTGCGCTCCGTTCTTGCACCTCCGTTAACTGCCGGCGCAACTCGCGCACCTGTTGGACGGCAGCAGAACTGTCGGCCAACGATTGGCCGATACTCATGGCCAGATCGAACTGCTGCTTGAGCGCGCCCGGCCGCACGCTGACGCGCGGGTCGAGTTTCACTTCAAGCGGCGCGGTAAGCGTGCGGCCCGCGACCGTCAACTTCAGTTGATACATGCCCGGCAGCACGAGCGGCCCCTGCGGATCGGTCGGCGTGTCTGCGCCATACGCGGCCGCGATGCTGTAGTCATAGCGCAAGGCCAGCGGGCGCGGGTAACGCAAGTCCCACACGAAGCGATGCGGCCCGGCCTGCGCCGACAGCGGCGCGGGCGGGCGCAGCCAGTACGTCGGGAAAGTTTGCACGTCCGCCACCTGGTGCGGTTCGTCATTGCTGGAGAAGCGGCGCACGAGTTGACCCGGCGCGTCGAAAATTTCCAGCGTCACTTCACCCGTCGCCGCCGGCAACGTGTAATCAATGAGCGCGCCGGTCGGCGGATTCATACCGGCGGGCGTCTCCGGCGGGAGCGGCGTGTCTCTGTTCTCATTCTGGCGCAGGCGAAACGCGGGTGCAGGTTGGAAGAGATGCGCGGCGGTGGCAGTCGTCGCGTCGAATTGCCGCAACGGGCTGATGTCGTCGAGAATCCAGAACGAGCGGCCGTGTGTGGCGACGACGAGATCGTTGTCCTTGACGAGGAGATCGCGCACCGATGCGACGGGCAGATTGAGTTGCAACGACTGCCAGTGGCCGCCGTCGTCGAACGAGACATAGACGCCCAACTCCGTGCCCGCGAAGAGTAAACCTGGCCGCACCGGATCGGCGCGCACGACGCGGACATAGGCCGGCGCAGGGATGCCGTCGGTGATCTTGTCCCACGTCTTGCCGTAATCGTGCGTGCGATAAATGTATGGTTGTAGATCGTCCACCTGATGGCGATCCACGGCGGCGTAAGCGGTGGCGGCGGCGAACGGCGAAGCGTCAATGTTGCTGACGATGCTCCAATCGGGCAGGCCCGGCGGCGCGACCGTCGCCCACGTCTTACCCTCGTCGCGCGTCAGTTGCACGAGGCCGTTGTCCGTGCCGATCCAGATTTGCCCGGCCTTCAGGGGCGACGGCGCGACCGTGTAGATCACGGCCTTCCCGTTGTCCTCCGGCACGCCTTGCGCGTTCGCGCGTTGTGTTAAGTCAGGACTGATGAGCGTCCAACTCATCCCGTTGTCGGTCGTCTTCATTAAAAACTGCGACGCTTGATAAAGTACGTTGGGCGCGTGCGGCGCGAACACGATGGGCGTCGTCCACGGGTAACGATGTTTCACTTTCGCGACCGGCGAACTGAGCGTCGGCGAGATGTCCTGCACTTGGCCCGTGCGTTGTGTCCAGCGATACAGCTCGCCGCCGGTGCTGCCGCCATAGACGATGTCCGGGTTCAGCGGGTCGGGCAAAATGTAGCCGCTCTCGCCCGCGCCAATCGGATGCCAGTCGCGGAAACTGATCTGGCCGTAGTTGCTGCGACTGATGACTGCGGCCGTGCCGCTGTCCTGCTGCGCTCCATAGACCCAGTAGGGAAATTGATTATCCACCGCAACGTGATAGAACTGCGCGGTTGGTTGGTTATACCAACTGCTCCACGTCCGCGCGCCGTCAACGCTGATGACCGTGCCCTGATCGCTCGCCAAGATCATGCGTTGCGAATTGTCGGGATCGATCCAGAGCGTGTGATAGTCGTCGCCACCGGGCGCGCCTTTGATTGTCTGAAACGTGCGCCCGCCATCAAGCGAGCGATAGAGCGAGACGTTCGGCGCATAGACGACATCGGGGTTGCGCGGGTCAAGCGTCAAGCTGCTGAAGTACCACGAGCGACCATTGTTGATGCGCGGGTCTGCGCTGACGAGTTGCCAGTTTGCGCCCGCATCGTCCGAGCGATACAGTCCGCGTTGCTCCGCTTCGATGAGCGCATAGACGCGCTGCCCGCCGCGCGCGACGGCCAAGCCGATGCGCCCCGTTTGCCCTGCGGGCAGACCGTGCCCGCGCAACTCCTGCCACGTCTGCCCGCCGTCCGTTGATTTATACAGCCCGCCGCCCGGCCCCGTGAGCGGCGCATACGCGCTCCAGGCCACGCGGCGCACGTTCCACAGGGCCGCATAGACGGTCTGCGCGTTGGCTGAATCGTAAGCCAGATCAATCGCGCCGGTGTGCTCGTCTTTATAGAGCGTCTTGCGCCAACTCTGCCCGCCGTCGGTCGAACGAAAGACGCCACGTTCGACGTTCGGGCCGAAGCCATGACCGAGCGCGGCCACCAACACGATGTTCGGATCGCGCGGATCAACCAGCACTTGGCCGATCTGTTGCGTATCACGCAGACCGAGGTGCGTCCACGTTTTCCCTGCGTCGGTGGATTTATACATGCCGTCGCCGAAGGTGATGTCGGAGCGCATGTCCGCTTCGCCCGTGCCGACGTAGATGATGTTCGGATCAGACGGCGCGACCACGAGCGCACCGATGGACGCAATTGGTTGCGCATCGAAGATGGGCGTCCAGACATGGCCCCCGTCGGTCGTCTGCCACACGCCGCCGCCGACCGCACCGGAGTAGAACGTCTCGGGCTGCCCGCGCACGCCGCTCACCGCCAACGTCCGCCCGCCGCGATGCGGCCCGATCAGCCGCCACTGCAACGCGGCGAAAAAGTTTTGTGCGCTGGCCGTTTGCGGCGGCAGACTTTGGGCCGCGGCCGCGAGACTGAGGGCGCAGATAAAAGACAGACCGGCGAGTCGTACGATACGTGGCAACATGGCGATCCCTTCCGAGTCAGAGTGCGTGATAATGGCTGAATGATATGAGAGAAACCCACAGAGTAAAAGTTAGCCGACACTTGATAAGTAAATCGAAACACACAGCAATGGCGCACAAGCAAAGACTTATCCACGAAAGCACACGAACCGACACGAACAAGACTCAAACCATTTCGTGTCGATTCGTGTGCTTTCGTGGATAAATGTTTTTCGCCCTTTGTTCCAAATCTTATAGGTTTCGATTTAGCGTGCGCGGTTCACAGGCGCACGATAGTCCGGTAAGATTGCGCCTCGTTCGCAAAACGCCGCGCTTAACAAGGATCACCATGATCACAATCGAATCGTTCGACGGCCAAGAATTCGGGGCCTACTTGGCCGTGCCGCCCGGTGGCAAAGGCCCGGGCATCGTGTTGCTACAGGAAATTTTCGGCGTTAACGCAGAGATGCGCCGCATCGCCGACTGGTACGCGGCGCGCGGCTTCGTCTGTCTCTGCCCCGATCTCTTCTGGCGACAGGAGCCGGGCATACAGTTGACGGACAAAAGCGAGGCGGAGTGGCAAAGGGCCTTCGAGTTGTACAAAGGCCTGGATGAAGCGCAGGCCGTCGAGGACGGCGCGGCGGCGCTGCAATACTTGCGCGCTCATCCGGCGTGCAACGGACAGGTCGGCGCGGTCGGCTTTTGTCTCGGCGGCAAACTTGCCTTTCTGTTGGCGGTGCGCTTTGCGCCTGATTGCGCCGTCGGCTACTACGGCGTCGCCATCGAACAGGCGCTCGATGAAGCGGCCAACTTGCGCGGGCCGTTGATGCTGCACATCGCCGGCCGCGATAAGTTCAGTACGCCGGCCGCGCAAGCGCAAATCCACGCCACGCTCGCCGCGCACCCGTTCGTCACGCTGCACGATTACCCCGCACAAGACCACGCCTTCGCGCGCATCGGCGGCGAACATTACGACGCGGCGGCGGCCGAATTGGCCAATCTGCGCACGCTCGAATTCTTCCTGCGCCACTTGTCCGGCGCAACCATCAACATCGCGCCGTTCTTGTCTGACTTGTGGGACGAGCACGTCAAGCACGAGTTTGCCACGCGCGATACTGAGGCGACACTGGCAACGATGGTTGCAGACGCTTACGTCAATCACGTGCCCGTCATGACTGGCGGCGTCGGGCGCGAAGAGTTGCGCGTGTTTTATGCGGAGCGCTTCATCCCGCAGATGCCGCCGGACACGAGCCTAGTCCCCGTCTCGCGCACTGTCGGCACAGACCGCGTGGTGGATGAGATGGTTTTCGAGTTTACGCATACGACGAAGATGGATTGGATGCTGCCCGGCGTCGCGCCGACCGGCAAGCACGTGCGCGTGCCGCTCATCGTGGTCGTGCATTTCCGCGAGGGCAAACTCGCGCACGAACATATCTACTGGGATCAAGCTTCCGTCCTCGTGCAACTCGGTCTGCTCGATGCTACGCATTTGCCGGTCGCCGGGGTCGAGAGCGCCGAGAAGGTGCTTGACCCGACTTTGCCCGCGAACAAACTGATGGAGCGTGGCTCATGACGGACGGCGCGGCAGGTGATAACGACATGAATGCGCGCGAGCCTGTCGCGCCCGAAGCTCGCTTGAGCCGACTGCGCCGCGACCTCGGCACGGTTGAATCTTATGCCGCCTTGCTCGGCGTGCTGATCGGGGCAGGCATCTTCACGGTGACGAGTCGTGCGTGGGCCTTAACTGGCCCGAGCGTGATCCTCGGCTACGTCTTGCTCACGCCGATCATCCTCGCCACTTCCGTCCCATATGCCGCGTTTCTCTCGACGCCGTTGGGGCGCGAACCCGGCGGCGAGTACACACACATCTCGCGCACGCTCGGTGGTTATCGTCTGGCCTTCATCGGCGTCTGGCTCAAGATCATCTCTTACATCGGCGCGGGCGCATATCTCGCCAGCGCGCTCGCGGATTACGTGTTGCAATTCGCGGGCGGGCACTTAGCGCCGGACACGTATCGCGTGCCGCTGGCCGTGGCGAGCCTGATCTTTTTTTATTTCGTCCACGTCGTCGGCGTGCGCTGGTTCGGGCGCATACAGGTGACGATGTGCGCGCTCCTCGGTCTCTCGCTGATCGTGCTGATCGTGCCCGGTCTGTTCGCCATCAAAGCCGCGAACTATCAACCGTTCGTCACGCACGGCTTCTCCGGTTTCGCGGCCAGCCTCGTGCCGCTGTTCTTTTCCTACGCGGGCTTCGAGTCGCTGGCGCAGACGGCGGGCGAGGTGAAAGACAGCACGCGGCGTTTGCCGGTGATTTTCCTGAAGGGCATCAGCGTGACGGCCTGCGTCTATCTATTGATGTCGGTCGTCGCGTTCGGCGTCTTGCCCGGCGCGCGTTTGCAGGCGAGCAACGCGCCGATGGCGGAGGTGGCGGCCGTCTACTTGCCGGCCGGCGCGGCCCTGTTCGTCACCTTCGGCGCGATCATGGCGATCACGACTTCAATGAATTCGTCTTTGCTCGTGCCGTCACGACTGGCGATCATTCTCGTGCGCGACCAACTCGCGCCCAACTGGCTCGGCGCGATCAACGCGCGCACGGGCACGCCGATTCGTGCCCTCACGCTCACGCTCGCGGCTTCAATCTTTCTGCTCGGCAGCGGCCAACTTTCGCTCGCGCTGAACGTCGCCATCTTCGCGCTCGTGATTCTCTACTTTCTGCACAGTCTCATTTTCCTGCTGCTGCCGCGGCGCAACCCGCAACTCTTTAGCCTGATCACGGTCGCGCTTCCGCGTGCGCTGCAAACGGCGGCGGCGCTGCTTTCTGTGGTGGCGATGGGCGCGCTCATCCTGGTGCAGGTCACGCAGGATTGGCACACACTGCAAACGCAGAGCTTGCGCCAAAGGCTCGCTGAGCAAACGTTGACGAGTCTTGAATTGATCGTGGTCTGGAGTCTCGTCGGGGCCGCCATCTACAGCCTGGCCCGTTGGCGCGGCGGGCGCGGCGTGAAGGACGTAATAGCTTAAATGGCAGCAGCAACATTCAATCGGCGGCGCGCAGAGTTTCCCACACTCGCAGCGGGCATACACCTACTGAGCCATAGCCTGGGGCCTGTGCCGTGTGCGGCGCGCGAGTCGTTGCTGGCTTACTATGAAGCGTGGGAGCAGCACACGAGCGAAGATGCGTGGGCGACGAACTGGTGGGAATTGCAGCAGCGGGTGGGCGACGCAATCGCGCGCATCATCGGCGGCGCGGCCGGTTCGGTGCAGGTGCAGCCGAACGCCTCGGTCGCGCTCTCGACGGTCGCCTCGTGTTTCGACTTTCGCGCAACGCGGCGCAACAAGATAGTCACGACTGCGCTCGATTTCCCTTCGATGGGCTACATCTGGGCAGCGCAAAAGCATCTGGGGGCCGACATAATAGTTGTCCCGTCAGACGACGGCATCGTCGTCCCGTTGGCACGCATTCTCGCAGCGATTGACGAGACGACCTGTCTGGTTGCGCTCGCGCACACTTCTTATCGCAGTTCCTCTCGCGTCGATGCGCCGGCCATCGTCGCGCGCGCACACGAGATGGGCGCGCGGGTGCTGTTGGACGTGTACCAGTCGGCGGGCGCGCTTGAGTTGGACGCCGCCGGTTGGGCCGTTGATTTTATGATCGGCGGCACGATCAAGTGGCTGTGCGGCGGGCCGGCCTGCGGCTACTTGTACGTGCGGCCGGAATTGCAGACAGAGTTAGAGCCGCGCCTGACCGGCTGGATCGCGCATGCCGAGCCGTTCGCGTTCGCGCACGCGGCGATGCGCTATGCGCCGTCCGTGCGCCGCTTCGCGCAGGGCACGCCAAACATTCCCGGTCTTTATTCCTGCCTGGCCGGATTGCAGATCATCGCGGATGTAGGCGTGCCGTTGATTGCGCAAGAGTCGCGGCGGCGCACGAGTTGGATGATCGAGTACGCCTTAGCGCAGGGTTGGCGTTTGCACAGTCCAATGAACGCGGACGAGCGCGGCGGCTCAGTTATGATCGTGGTCGCGGACGCGCCGCAGATGGTGGCGCGGTTGGCGGCGCGGAAAGTCTTCGTTGACTGGCGGCCCGATGTTGGCTTACGCCTGTCGCCGCACTTCTTCAACACGGACGAAGAGGTGCGCGAAGCGATGGAAGTCTTAAAAGCAGTGATGAGTGCCGAGTGACGAGCAAGCGGTTAAGGTTTAAAGCTGCCGATTAATCGGCTTTGACTTTGAACCTTAAACCTTGAACTTGGCTTTAACCCGTCACTGAGTTTCATACCGCACGCCGGGGCTGCCGGCCGGGTAGAAGACGCCGAGCAGTCGTAGCTCATCGCTGCCGGTGTTCTCGACGCAATGGATTTGGCCTTTAGGTAAATAGACGCACGAGCCGGGCCCGATCTCTGTGCTAGTCGCGCCGGCCCATAAGCGTCCTTGCCCGCGCAGGATGACGAGCACTTCTTCGTAGTGGTGAAAATGATCGGGCGCGCGGCCCGGCGGGATCGAGCCGACAAACTGCGTGGCCTGCCGGCTGCCGACTTCATCGTCAATCAACACACGATACCAACGATCCGCCGTCGGCACGGCCTTGCGCGTGGCGAGACGCACGACGGGTGCTGGCACGGGCGTCGTTGCATCGGCCAACGGGGCCGTGACGGCCGGCACGGTCTCTGCCGCCGTCTGTGGCTCAGGACATTGCGCGCTCACGAGGACGAACGGCCCCGGCCCCGGATTCTCCACCGTTGAGATCGCGCCCGGACGTAGATAGACGCCGGTCTCGGCCGAGACCAGATAGACTTCGCCATCGATGTAAATCATCGCGCTGCCGGCCAGCACGTAAATGATCTCGTCGCAAGCGTCGTTGCGCCAGCCGGATGATAAGCCCGGCGCGAATTCGAGTGTGCGCAACGAAATGGCCTCTGCGCCCACCGCGCGCCCCACCTGCGGCCAAGTGCGCAACGTCCCCATCGCCAACGACTCGCCCTCGCGCAAGCCTGTGACGCGACAGCCGCCTTCCAGTACAACAGCCATACAACCCGTCTCCTTGAACTGTGCTAGCGAAAAACTCTGTCGTTAAAGTAGCACAAATCAGCTTTAGGGAAAGACGAGCGTCACGAGCGTGATTACGGCAGCGGTTATGAGCGCGCGCCGATTGATCCGGCGGGCCTTGGTGCGCAGTTGCGCGCTTAGTCCCACATCGTCAATGCGCGTTTCGCCCGTGTCCATGTTACACGTCCCGCGCGCCGCGAGCGCGATGCAGGTGTGTTCGCGCGCCTGTAATAGGCCTAAGCCGGCCAGCCAGATGGGGCAGAAGACGATGAGCCGTTCCCAACGCGGTGCGCCATAGACGACCAGCACGAATGCGACCGCGACGCCGACGGTTAACGACACAATGCCGAGCAGTCGCCGCTTGCGGCGTTCGCGCGGGCCGATGTTGCTTGCTTCAGGCGGCAATGATTTGCTTTCAAGGCGCGTCGGCGCGAAGCGTCGCTAGTGGTTGCCCGGCCGCGACGTGGTCGCCGACCCGCGCGTTGAGGACGCGCACCGTCCCGGCGGATGACGCGCGAGCCGCGATGATCTGTTCCGCCGGTGTGGCCGCGGATTTTGTGGCCGGGCTGAAAGTTGGTTGGCGCGCGGCGACGAGTCCCGATTGTGCGCCCTGCGCCGCGTCCTGCGCATGTTGGAAGCGTTGTTGCGCGCGTTCGTAGTTGGCGCGTGCGCCGTCGAGTTCGCCCTGCGACGCTTGGCCAGCAGCGACGCCCGGCGTCAGTCGTTGCACTTCAACTTGTGTGCGTACCACCTCGGCCCGCGCCGCTTCGATCTCCGTCTGGGCCGTCGTCACGCTCTTGGCGGCGCGGGCCTGCGGGTCTTCAGGCTGCACCGGGGGCGCGCTCGCGCCTTCGTTGCGCACGGCGATCTCGACAATCATCTCGCCCGCGCCGACCTGCGCCCCTTCACGCACGAGCACACGCCGCACTTCGCCCGCCACCGGCGCGTTCACGATCACGATTCCGCCCGCATCATCCTGCGCGGAGCGCGACTGGCAACTCGCCGTTAAGACAAGCGCGCCCACGAGCAACGCGCAGTTGCGACGCGACCATGTGCGCAGAAACGATGGAAAATTAATCGACACGAATTGTCGTAGCTCAGTTATCACGTGCGTTCGTCTCTTTGCTTGGGCTGGGCGGCTTCGAGCCTACGGGCAATGACGGCTCAAGTGATAGATCGGCCGTGTCGGTTTGGTGCATCTCCAACGCGCGCGTGTGTGTGTCCGTGCGCAAGGCGACGTTGTTGGCCGTGAGCGTGTTGCCGGTGGCGTGCTGAAACTGTGCGATGGATTTGTTGAGATCGGTCTGCGCTTGCAACTCGCGCCCGCGCGCGGCGAGTAATTCAGTTTGGCGTTGCAAGACCAAATAGACGGTGGTTGTGCCCGCGTGGAACTGGCGCTGCTCGCTCTCATACTGTTGCTCGGCCGAAGAGCGTGCGGCGGCGGCGGATGCGAGCCGGGCCTCGGCGGAACGAAGCGCCTGCGTCGCGTTGCGCACGTCGGCCACGATCAACTGCTCGGTCTGTGCGCGTTGATTATGGATGCGCCGGCCTTCGGCCAGCGAGCGGCCCAGATTCGCCTCGGCCGTGCGGTTGCGCAGCGGCAGCGAGACGCGCACGCCGATGTGATAGGTTGGGAATCTGGACTCGACCAGATTCGTGAACGATTGCGGCAGCCCGCCGACCAGTACCGATGGCACGCCGTTCGTCGTCGTGGTCTGTGCGAGCGGCGGCAGTCCTGAGAGCGCGGACAGATCGTTGACCCGTTGGAGCAGGATGGGATTGATGCCGTTGCGCACTGTTGACGCGGCAGCGGTGGGCGACCCGGCGAGACCGGCGGCGGCGTATGTGCCGACGAGATCGACTTGCGGCCTGGTCAAATCATTGAAGTAGCGCGTATCGATCTGATTGATCTCGGTAGTGGTTTGCAGTTGCGCCAACTCGGGCCGGTTCTGTAAGGCCGCGCGCAAGGCTTGTTCGAGCGGCACGCGCGGCGCATCGAGGTTGACCGGCGTGACGGGCGTTAAGGGCCGAGCCCAGAGCGGGTCTGTGCGGTCGGGCAGGATCAAAGTCTTGAGCGTGTTCTCGGCCCGCGTGACCGTTTCTTGCGCGGTATAGACGCTCTGCTCGAAAGTGGTCACTTGCGTGCCGGCGGCGACAATGTCAATCGGTGCGAGCACACCCTTCGCAACGAGCCGTTGATTGCTCTCGACCTGCGTGCGCGCTTGCTTGACGGCGTCGATCTGCACCTGCAAGTTGCGCAAGGAGAAGACCAAATCCCAGTATGCCTGTTCGACCTGTGAGATCGCATCGATGGCGCGCTGGCGAAATTGGGCGTCGGTCAAACTCAAATTCTTTTTCGCGATCTCGATCTGGCGACGGTTATTGTCGAAGCGCAGACCGCGCAGGAGCGGCTGCGTGTAAGTGAACGAGAACGAACTGGGGAACTGCGGATTGATGGTGGTGTTCTGGTTGTTGGTCGTTGAGCGCGACGTGGAAAAGTTGAACTGATACGCGCCGCCTAAATACGGTGCGAACCCTTCCAGTCCGGCTGTGCCGGTCGCAAAGTTTTGCGTGACCGAGCCGTTCGCGCCCGCGCCGCCGATGGTCGAGGCGGTCGGCGTCGTGCGCCGCTCGAAAAAGTTCTCAGAGGCCAGCACTGGATCGTAGAGGCCGCGCGCGGCCGTCAAGCCGTACTCGGCCATCTCCACGTCAATGCGCGAGGCATCGATGTCGTTGTTGTTGCGCAGGGCGAGCGTGATCGCTTCCTTCAACGTGAGCGGCATCTGCTCGCTGATGTCCACGCCGACGCGCTCGGCGGACGGGAGCGGGCGCTGTGGTGCTTCAAAGTTCGGCGCGACGGGCGGTGGCTCGGCCGGCAACTCGGCCGGGGCGATGCCGGCTGCAACGCCCACATTCTGCCCCGGCGTTTGCTGCACGCCGGTCGCGCCCGGCTGCCCCGGTTGCGTGCCAGTTGTCGTGGCGGCGGGCTGCTGCGGCTGCGCCGGTTGTGTCGTGCCGTTGGCCGGCGGTTGCGGTTGTGTGCCCGGAGTTTGCGGCTGTGTCGCGGGCGATTGCGGCAGCATCGCCGGAGTTTGCGACGGCGTTTGCGCGGGCACGGGGGCCTGGATCGGCTGCTGCGCGGGATTTTGTTCCGGCGTCGGTGGCGTCGTCGTCGGTGGCGTCGTGGGCGCAGGCGTTTGCGTCTGCGGTTGTGCGGGCGCGGGGGGGCGTGTCTGCGTGGGCGGCGGCTGCTGCTGTATCTGCGCGAATGTCATACAGGGCGCGGACAGGAGCGCCGCCGTCACAAAAGCTGCGACCACAGACCTGACCGGTTTCGTTAACTGCATACCGCGCCGCGCCGTTGCATCTGCACGCTTAATCACCTGAAGCTGGGTCAGCATATCTCTCATCTCGCTTCCGCCCGGAATAAGGCGCTTGCTTTGTGCGTGGCTGCGGCGGGGCGTAGGCGTGGCCCGCCGGGCGCGGCTTGTGCGCGCCCGAAGTATGTACGGCCGCGAGCCGCCGCCTTGCGCCGCCGGTAAAATTGCTGACGCCTGCGCCGACAGCACTCCACACGCGCGCATCCTTCGCATCCTCGAAGAGCGAATAGAAGACCGGCACAGCCAGGAGCGTCAACAATAGACAGAGCGATTGGCCGCCGACGACGAGCACGCCGATTGATCGATTTGTCGCCGCGCCCGCGCCGCTGCCGATGATGAGCGGGAACATGCCGGCGACGAGCGCGATAGTCGTCATCAAAATGGGCCGCAGGCGGTCGCGGTTCGCTTGAATGATCGCGCTATAACGTTCCATGCCGTGCGTGCGTAGCTCGTTCGTATGATCGATCTGCAAGATCGCATTCTTCTTGACGATGCCGAACAAGAGCAGGATGCCGAGTGCGGAAAAGATGTTGAGTCGCTGGCCGGCGATCAAGGTCGAGAGCAACGCGAACGGGATCGAGAGCGGCAGCGTCAACAAGATCGTGACCGGGTGAATGAACGACTCGAACTGCGCCGCCAGGATCAAGTACATGAAGATGAACGAGAGCAGGAACGCGAGCATGAACGATTGATTCGCCCGCGCCAACTCTTTCGATTGGCCTGTCACGCCCGTGCGATAACCCGGCTCCATCTGCAACTCACCGGCGTAACGCTGCATAGCCGCGACGGCGTCGGATTCGGACGCGCCCTGCGCGACGCCCGCCGAGACCGTTACCTGTCGTTGCCGGTTCAAACGATCAATTGAGGCCGGACTGTTGCCCGCTTCGAGCGTCACCAATTTATCAAGACTGATCGTGCCCGCCGTGGCCGAGGCGACGGTGAAATCCTGCAAACTCTCGCGCGTGCGGCGCGCCGCTTCCTCCGCCTGCACCACCACGTCATACTGTTCCGAGTTCTCGCTAAACGTGGTCACGCGCTGCCCGGCGGCAAGCGTGTTGAGGGCCTGCGCCACATCGCCCGCTTTGACGCCGAGGTCAGCGGCGCGCGCGCGGTCAATCCGCACGCGCACTTCGGGGCTGCCGAGTTGCAGCGAGCGATCCGGCTCGCGGAAATTTTTGTCTTGCTTCAATCGCTCGACGAGCTGCTTCGAGTATTCATCAAGTTTCTGTATGTCGGGGCCGCTAATGTAGTAACCGACAGACGAGCCGCCGCGCCCCAGGCCGATGCTTGCGCCGATAGAGGACGTGCCCGATGCGCTGATCACATAATCCTTCGGGAACTTACGCTGCTGGATGATCTGGCGCGCACGTTGAATCAAATCCGTCTGCGAAAATTTGCGCTCCTTGACCGGCTTGAGGCTCACGTTGATCGTGCCGCCGTTCGGCCCACCACCGCGGCCGAAGCCGGCCAGCGCGAGCGTATTCCGTACGCCGGGCAATTGCTCACGCACGTCGCGCGCGATGCGGTCAAGGATCGACTGCGTTGCGGCGAGGCTCGTGCCTTCGGGGCCGCGAAACGAAATCTGAAACGCCGACTCGTCTTCGTCCGGCAGGAAGTTGTAACCGACCAAACGATAGAGCGGGACGATGGAGGCGATGACGACCACGCAGAGCAGCACGACCACCCAACGATGCGCCATCGAGAGTTTAAGCAGCCACGTGTAGCTGCGGTCAATCGGTTTGTAGAAACGGCCTTCTTTTGATGAATGCTGCTGCGGCGCGCCGTGCGCTTCGTCTGCTTTCGTGTCCGCTTTCGTGTCCGCTTGGGCCGGGACGACGTGATGATCGGCTGCGTCGCCGCCGCCCGCGCCCGCCGCGTCCACGTCGGTCATCGGCATGCCTTCGGGCGTGAGCAATTCCTTGGGCGGCTTGATCCAGCGCGCGGCCAGCATCGGCGTCAGCGTGAACGAAACGAGCAGCGAGACGGCGATGGCCGCCGCCGACGTTAAGCCGAACGATGACATGAAGCGGCCGACGATGCCGGTCATGAAGCCGACGGGAATGAAGACGGCGAGCAGCGAGAGCGTCGTCGCCATGACGGCCAACCCGATCTCTTTCGTGCCCTCGACCGCCGCTTGAAACGGGTGCATGCCTTTCTCTTCGACGAAGCGATAGATGTTCTCCAAGACCACAATCGCGTCGTCGATCACAATGCCGACCATCAGCGTCAGCGCGAGCAGCGTCATTTGATTGAGCGAATAGCCGAGCGCGGCGATGACCGCGAAGGCGGCGATGATCGAAGTCGGAATGGCCAGGGCGGCGATCAAAGTCGAACGGAAATTCCACAGGAAGATGAAGACGATGAACGCGGCGAGAAAACCGCCGACGATTAGATGTTCTTCAATGGCGTGCAGACTCGTCTCGATGAACTCCGATTGGTCGCGCGTGACGGCGATCTTCAGATCGGGCGGCAGCACCGGTGTGATCTCCGCCATGCGCTGCTTGACCGCGTTGATGACGGCGATGGTGTTCGCGCCCGATTGCTTGCGCACGGCCATCGAGACCGACGGCACGCCGTCGAGCGAGGCGGCCGACGAAGGGTCTGCGCCGCTATCCTCAACGCGGCCCACGTCGCCGATCTTGACCGGATACTTATTCTTCGTCGTGATGACGATGTCGTTAAAGCCCGCGACCTTCTCGACGCGCGAGAGCGTGCGCAGCGTGACCGACGTTGCGCCTTCGTTCAAACGCCCGCCGGGCAGTTCCAGATTCTGCGCGCGTAGGGCGTTGACCACGTCCGTCACCGACAGGTTGTAGGCACGCAAGCGGTCGGGGTCGAGATAGACTTTGATCTGCCGCGTGCGCCCGCCGTAAATGAACACCTCGCCGACGCCGCTCGCCGACTCGATGCGCTGCTGTATCTGGTGCTCGACGAGATCAGTCAACTCGATGGACGAGCGCGGCGCGCTGATCGCGTATTGAATGACGGGCTGCGAGTCGGGGTCGGCCTTCGTGACGGTCGGCGGGTCGGCGTTATCCGGCAGACGGCCCAACACCGTGCTGACCTTGTCGCGCACTTCCTGCGTGGCCACCTCCGGGTCGATTTCGAGATTGAACGTGAGCGTGACGTTCGAGCGCCCCTGCGAAGAGGTCGAGCGCATCTCGTCGATGCCGGGCACGGTGTTGACCGCGCCCTCGATCACGTCGGTGACTTCGGTCTCCATCTCCTGCGGGGCCGCGCCCTGATTCGAGGTCGAGACCGTCACCGTCGGTAGATCGATCTTGGGAAACCGATCCACGCCAAGCGTGAAGAACGAGAAGCCGCCGACGACCGTCAACAACAACACGATGACGGTCGCAAACACGGGCCGCCGCACACATATCTCAGCTAGCTTTTGCATGACTTATTTCTCAACCCGCACCCGCGCGCCCTCGAACAGTTGTGGCAGGTTGCTAGTGGCAACCACCTCGTCGGCGTTGATGCCCGACCCGATCTTCATCCAGCCACCTTCCTCTTCGCCGATCTGCACGACGCGCAGTTTCGCCATGTCGTTCTGGATAACGAAGACGCGATAGGATTGCGTGTTCTGATCGGCGAAGACGGCCGCGCGCGGCACGAACACGGCCTGCGCGCCGCCTTGGCGCACGATGCGCGCGGTGGCGAACATGCCGGCG
Organism: Pyrinomonadales bacterium; assembly: GCA_038322995.1. GTDB lineage: Bacteria > Acidobacteriota > Blastocatellia > Pyrinomonadales > Pyrinomonadaceae > QHXQ01. The sequence goes on along the minus strand of JBBQGM010000072.1, from coordinate 7,501 downwards.
CGCAGCGCGTTGTCGCCATTCTCGACCGCCGCTTCGACCGTCGCCGCGCGCGAGACCGGATCAATCGCTGGGTTGACCGCCGACACGCGGCCGGCAAATTTTCGCTCGCGATGTGCGTCCACTTCAAGCGACACACCCATGCCCTGCGCGACGAACGGCACTTCCGCTTCGGGCACTTGCAATTGCAACTTGAGCGGGTTGGTGCGCAAGAGCGTGACGATGACGGACGAAGGCGTGACGTATTCGCCCACTGCGACCGGGCGGTTGCTGACGTAACCGGCGTAGGGCGCGCGGATGACGGCGTCGCCCACGGCCTGCTGCGCGATGGCGGCTTGCGCGCGCGCGGACTCGACCGCCGCCTGCGCGCTCTGGATCGCTTGATTGCTCTGGCGCGCGGTGTTGACGGCGGCAGCGAGTTGTTGCCGCGCGCCGTTGACTTGCGCTCGCGCCGTGTCGCGTTGCGTGCGATATTGATCGTACACGCTCAGCGCCGTGTCGCCGGTCTCGACGAGTTCGCGGTAACGCTTCTCGTTCGCTTCAGCCAGCCGAAGTTGGGCCTGTGCTTGTTCAAGGTTCGCATTCACGATGCGCACTTCGGGGATCGTGCTGGCGTCGAAGTTGCCGTTCGGACTCAAGCCCAGCCGCGCCTCCGCTTGTCTCACGCCAGCGATGGCTTGCTGCACACTCGCCTGCGCCTGTTGCAGCCGCAGTTGCGCGTCGCGCGGGTTCAGCCGCGCGAGCACGTCACCTTGATGGACGAACGCGCCGACCCCGACCGGCGTGGCCACGATCTGCCCAGAGGTCTGCGACGCAACGTCTGAAGTTTCATCGGCGACGAGACTGCCCGTCGCTTGAAAGTAAGCCGGCACTTCGCGCGCGACCGCAGTCGCGGTGGTCACGGCGACGGGCGGCGCTTCCACGCCTTTGTTCGCGCCGGCCTTTGTCGTGCCCGGCGCTTTCGCATCAGCCTTCGATTCGGAGCGCCCGCAGCCAGCGCCGAACAGTGCGCTGATTAACACAACGCCAATCAGCGCCGCTCGATAACCCTCACGAGGAAGGAGTGAAAAAAACATGCGTTGCCCTTAGCCTAAATCGTTCCCTTAGCTTAAATTGCCGATACTTGGGAGACGCTGCGCGCCGATGCACGGTTACAGATATTCCGGCATCGCGGCCCTGGCAGCATCACCTGCCACAAGCGGGCGGATGCGGGCTACGCGGCAGACGCGCTTGCGGCAAGGCGGTGCTGACCTGAGGCACACACAACTACAATCATTTTGGGGAACTTGCTTTCGGCTATATTACAGGGTCGAATGTGTTGCGGCATAGGCAAGGAGCATGCGTTCATGGCTGACTTGATAGCGGAGCGAACGAACCGTCTGCGCGAGTTTTTCGCGCTCAGCGCGGACACCGAACTGAGCGCGCCGGCTGCCGCGCGGTTCGAGTTGCGCCCGGAGAGCGCGGAGGGGCTGAGGCATTTCAACATCGAGTGGCACGTCATGCCGACGGCCACGGCCGTCCCGCTCGACGACGCCTACTTCGCGCGCCTGTATCCGACCGCCCCGCGCGATTTCACCCGGCCGCGTGAGCATGGGCCGAGCTATCGCGAACGACTCAGCACCGGCCACAACGCGCATCAAGGGCACATCATCGGCGTGGAGACGACCGCGAAGCCGCGCTATCTGCCCGGCAACCGGCAATTCTATGGCACGCTTTACGGCCACGACCCGTCCGCCGATCCGTTCGCGCCTTACATGGGCCGCGCCGGCATGATGAACGGCACGCGCTACGCGCACAACTATCTCTCATTGCGCGAATTCGTCCGCGTCGTCAACGAAGATTGGCGGGCGCGCAAACTACTGCCCGCAGGTTTCCGTGCCACCGTCTGCCCGCCTGCCGTCCGCAATCTCATCGGCACGATCTTTCATCCAGAGTGGAGCGCGACGGAGACACTTGAGCTTGGCTTCTACCGCGACGGGCAGGGCAATGCCACGTGCTACGCCGTCGGCTCGAATGCGCCGGGCGATTTCTCATACATCAGTGAGGTCGCCGGGGAAGGCGAATGGTCGCTATTGGGCTTCCGCGTCGCCCTTGTGCCGGAGTGAGTGAGCCGATAAGCATAACGCAACGATAACACGGCACAACGATGCCGCAGTCCGGCTAGTGCTAACGACCTTGTATTTGGTCGCGCCGGACTGCGGCATCGTTTCTAACAGTGCAAGCGCTGTTGACAGTTAGGTGTCGGCTCTAGCCCTGCACGAATTTCATGGCGACGCCGTTCATGCAATAACGCAGGCCGGTCGGGCGCGGGCCGTCGTTGAAGACGTGGCCGAGGTGCGCGTCGCAGCGGGCGCACAACACTTCTGTTCGAGTCTCGCCCAGGCTGCTATCAACCGCCTCGCGCACATTTGTTTTAGCTATCGGCTGCCAGAAACTCGGCCAGCCCGTGTGCGATTCAAACTTGGCGCTGGAACTGAAGAGCGGCAGGGCGCAACTCACACATTGAAAGACGCCTTTGTCATGGATGTCATTCAAGGGGCTGGAGTAAGGCGCTTCCGTGCCCTGCTGGCGGGTGACGTTAAACTGCTCTGGCGTCAGGATGCGCTGCCATTCTTCGTCGGTTTTGCTCACTTTCGTGAACGGCAACTTGGCCACCGGCTGCTTCCGCCGCGCGTTGCGTTGCTTATCGTTGGCCAGCGCGGCGGGCGCGAAGAACGCGCATGCGCCGAGCAATAAACCGGATTTCAAAAACTCTCGTCTGTTAGTCAAGCAAATCTCCTTTAATCTTTGTGGGTGCAGCTATGATGTCCGCCGGACAAATGTTGTTGCACGACATGGGCCGGCCGGCGGCGGGGCAGGCATTACCCGGTTGGCGGTAAAAACTAGCCGCGCTTTTTCTCGGGCTTGGGCGTAAACCCGCGCCGCGTCTGGAACTCTTTAGGCGCAGACAGGTTTTGTGCTTGTTTCGTCTTGGCCTTTTCCAGATTGTCTTTCTCGATGGCTTCTTTCAAACGTTTCTTGGCACGCTTATTCATACGAGAGACTATAGCAACAGAAATCGCTGCATGAAAGTCTGCGCGTCGCCGGGATAATCGTTCATAGCGGGCGGCCCCTACGGCCGGGCCGCCCGCTTAGCCTGTTGCCGCCCGGTGCGCTAAACTGGCGCGGGCGGGCCGCATCTAGGACTGACGCAGCCGCCGCTGTGGTTCAGTTATCGCAACTTTGGTTTAGCGTGATGACGGGTTTAATGTGCCGATGATTAAGAAACTTTCGTTGACGCATCTCGTGCGTGAACCGGCGGCGCAGGCGCAGACCGCGCCGCCGCTTTTGTTGTTGTTGCATGGTATCGGCAGCAACGAGGCCGATCTGTTCGGCCTCAGCGCGCAGTTGGATGAACGCTTCTTTGTCGTCAGCGTGCGTGCGCCCATCGTGCTGGGCCCGGGCGCGTTCGGCTGGTTCAATATCGAATTCACGCCGGCCGGGTTGGTGGCCGATCTGGTGCAAGCCCGGAGCAGTCTGGGTTTGCTGGCGCATTTTATTGATGAGTTGCTGGCCGCGTACCCGGTCGATCCGCGCGGCGTGTATCTGGGCGGGTTCAGTCAGGGCGCAATGATGAGTTTGAGTCTGACACTGACGCAGCCGGATAAGTTGGCGGGCGTGGTCGCCATGAGCGGCCGCTTCCCGGCGCAGTTGTTTGAGCAGGCGGCCGCGCCGGCGGCTTTGACGGGCCTGCCGATCCTCGTGACCCACGGCCTCTACGATCCGGTGTTGCCGATCCAGTACGGCCGCGAGATACGCGACCGGCTGACGGCGTTGCCGGTCGCGCTCACGTACCGCGAATATCCGATGGGCCACGAGGTCAGTCTGGCAAGTTTACAGGCCGTGACGGGGTGGCTCAGCGCCACGCTCACGGCGGCCGCGGCCGCCAAAGCCGCGCACGGCGCATGAGCCACGTAAGACGGCGTGCAAGTTGATGTCGTGGTCATCGGCGGCGGGGCGGCGGGCCTCTTCTGCGCGCTCATGGCGGGCCGGCGTGGGCGGCGCGTCGTCGTGCTAGAACACAACGAACGCGTCGGCCGGAAGATCAGAATCTCCGGCGGCGGCCGCTGCAACTTTACGAACACCGACACCACGCCCGCCAACTTCATCTCCGCCAACCCGCACTTCTGCAAATCGGCCCTCGCCCGCTACACCCCGGCGGATTTCGTCGCGCTCGTCGAGCGGCACCGGATCGCTTACTACGAGAAAAAGTTGGGGCAACTGTTTTGCGTCGGCAGCGCGCAGCAGATCATCGACATGCTGGTCGCGGAATGTGCGCAAGCGCAGGTGGAGATCGTGTGCGGATGTCAGGTGCAGCGCGTCAGCCGGCCCGCAGCATTCTCGGTGGCGACGAGCAAGGGCCATTTCACGGCCGCGTCGGTCGTCATTGCGACCGGCGGGTTGTCCATCCCCACGCTCGGCAGCACCGATTTCGGCTACCGCATCGCCCGCCAGTTCGAGTTGCAACTCCAACCCACCCGCCCGGCGCTCGTGCCGCTCGTCTGTACACCGGCGACGTTGGGCCCGCTCAACGCGCTCAGCGGCGTCTCGTTCGCGGCCGTGGCCGCTTGTCGTGGGGCCGCGTTCCGTGAAGACGTGCTGCTCACGCATCGGGGCTTGAGCGGGCCCGCGATCTTGCAGGCGTCCTCTTACTGGCAGCCGGGCGACGAGGTGACGCTGAACCTGCTACCCGATCAGTCCGCGCTCGACTTGCTCACGGCCCGACAACACAGCGACATCGAACTCGCAAAGCTGCTCGGGCAATTTCTGCCGCGCCGGTTCGCGCACGCATGGTGTGAGTTGGCCGCGCCCTCGCGGCCGTTGAAACAGTTTACGGCGGCGGCGTTGGTTGCCGTCGCCGCCAAACTCGCACGCTGGGCACTGCAACCAGCCGGGACGGAAGGGTATGCAAAGGCCGAAGTCACCGTGGGCGGCGTCGATACGGCTGAACTGTCATCGCAGACGATGGCGGCCAAGCGTGTGCCCGGCCTCTATTTTATCGGCGAGGTCGTGGACGTAACCGGCCATCTGGGCGGCTACAATTTTCAATGGGCCTGGTCGTCCGGTTACGCGGCCGGGCAGTACGTGTAGGCGCAAGCGGGCGCGGCAACCACGTGGCCGGTTTACGCGCCGGGCAGTATGTTCGTTCAGTTATAGCGGTTGCAATTAGGTGCGACTATAGCAGTGGGATGACCGCGGCAGGGCGGACGAGCGCGCCTCAATCCGCGGCGGGCATCTGGTTGATGATTTCCATCGTTTTCACGCTCACGGTGCAGACACGTTTCAGCAACTCGATGACCGCTTCTTTGTAGTCGGCGAAGCGGTAGGTGTTGAACTTGGCGGCGATGGTCGCGTCGGCCGGTTGCTTTTCTTTGTACTGGTCGAGAATCCATTCGAGGGCGGAGCGGTTGCCGAGTTTGTACGCCCACGCGGACAGAGGGATGCCCTGCAAACTCGTGGCCGTGTCGAGTTCGATTATGCCGCCCGGCGTGTCGGCCTTTAATTTCGGGCGCATACCCGCTACGACCCGTCTGTCAAAGGAACAGTCCCTGTCCTGCGTTTGGGCTTTCAATTTGCACGCATTAGCATCTGTTCACGTATGCTTATCTGACTACACTTTTTAATTAGACCTCTTGCAAAAGTCGGGTTTATTGAAGATGTCACCCGCTAAATCATTGGCTTTTGCACTCGGTCAAGCTGACTTTTGCAAGAGGTCTAATATAGTCATCCGCACCCTTGACAGCCAGCGTTGTCAATCATACTGTCAGAACGCTGAAGGCTAAGACCAAAACGAAGACGGGCAACAGAAGGGTAGGAAGAAGTGGCCGGGGAAAGCAGAAGCCCTCATCCCAATGCTTTACCTGATTATCAACGGGCCGTCATTCCGCCTGATAAGCTTGTAAAATATGCGCTTAGCCCCATGCATATTGCGGTCGTTTGGGGAAAGAGTAGCGGCAAGGATAAAGCTCGAGTTTTCAAAAGCATACTTGGCTTCGATAGGTCTAATTGGGAAATACTAAGGGACAGGATTTTAGAAGAGTTACCATATTATGAGACAATTGTAGGAGAGGAAGATCAATACGGGAAGCGATATACTGTTACCTTGTTAATAGAAGGAGTGAACAACAACGCTGCCAATGTTCTTACAGCATGGATAATACGGCCTGGTGAAGATTATCCAAGTCTTACAAGTACGAGATGTCTTACTTAACTCTGCTAGCTTTATTTTATGCCAACTACTAACAGTATAAAGAAAGCTTTTGAAGGCGATATTGTCGAATTGCTGGAAGACTATCCAAAGTACGATCTAAAAAGGGGACAAAGAGGAATTGTAATCACTGAATTTGATAAGCCGGAAGAAAGTTACGACCTCGAAATTGAAGATCAGCAAGGTAATTTTAGCGGCTTTGCCTATTCCGTAAAACCTGAACATATCGTGAATCTTTCAAGAGACGCACTTGATAGAGGGCTAAATCACCTAAACGATGGAGATATTTTAGCAGCAAAAAAAGAGTTTGAATATGCTATTGAATTGCGTCCCGGTCTGATAGGTACTCTACATAACCTGCTTATGACCGCCCTTGCTAATGTTGAAGCTTGGGAAACTGCCGTGGTCTTCATGCGCTTGCTACTTGAATTAGATCCCTTTTATGACCAGGCGCGGGATAGCCTAGCTACTGCCTATCTAAACTGGGGAATTCAAGTTGCAAAACAGGGGAATACTAATGATGCTGCTTTTCTATTTCTACGCGCATCAGCCGTCACCTCACATCCTGAAATAAATGATCGGATTAGATGGAATTTTGCTGCAAATTTCTGGAATATGGGAATTGCAGCATTTAAAAAAGGGAAAATTGATGAAACTCGTGGCCTGATGAGAGCGGCCTGCACGTATTATCCTAGTTTAGTGGTAAGGGAAAATCTTGCCGTAGCTTGTATTCATACGGCGCATTTCTACATGACTAATTATCAATTTGAGCAAGCCGTGGATGCCTTTGAGGAGGCAGAACAAATTGGCTTGGTTTGGTCGAACTTCATTAATGATTATGGCATTGCTTTAACAGCCGTCGGGCGTCGTGATGACGCAAGAAGAGCATTTGAGAGAGCCTTAGCCCTAGCTCCTGATGACGAGATTATTAAGGCAAATCTTAATAGACTTTTGCATCAACAATCTGCCGACACTTTTGTAAAAGAAGAGAAGAATTATGATTTTGTTCCTATTGAACTTTTAGCGCAAAGCATCCATGTGGCCGCAGTAACATAACCATATTCAACGTCGGCGTGCACAACCACCTTGCGCTCGTTCTGCTGCTTGATGCGCGCGGCGTTCTCGCTGCTGATGCCGAACATCAAATTTTGCTTGCCCTTGTAGTGGAGCGCGTCCGTGTTGTCGAGCGTGTCCACGAAACAGATGTGCTTGAATTCCTTGTACGCGCTCATCTTTTGCTGGTACGTGTATTCGATA
>JBBQGM010000071.1:0-27940 GCA_038322995.1 Pyrinomonadales bacterium | reverse complement strand
TCGTTAATAAACAAGGAGTAGTCGTCGCGGCGGATTTCGATCCCGATTACACGACCCGACCCGAACCGTCAAAAACAATCGAAGATTTGAAAAAGCTGCGATAAAATCGCGCAGCTTTTGTCTTTTAGGACTTACGCAAGCCAAATAACGCAATGCTGAAAACAAAGGATTTAGCTGTTCACTTGATTCGCTCAAGTCATTGAAAATCAGATAGCTTGCGTAAGTCCTAATAAAGTAGCGGCAGAGGGAAGCGGCGCGTGCGTGGCTTCCCTCTTTCATTATGAGCAAGGACGATGGTGGCGAGTAGCGGAAGCACAGCAACGTTGCCGGACAGTCGCCAAGTCGCGCCATCGTGGCGCAATCGGCTCTGGCGCTACGGGCCGCTCATCTTATGGCTCGCGCTGATCTTCCTCGCGTCCACCGGCGCGCTGGCCGCGTCGAACACCTCGCGCATCATTGGCCCGCTCCTGCGCTGGCTCTTTCCCCACATCACGGAGATGCAACTGCTGCGCGCACATTTCGTCACGCGCAAACTCGCGCACTTCAGCGAGTACGCCTTGCTCGCGCTCTTGGCTGCCCGCGCCTTCATTCCTTCGACCCGGCGTTGGCTGCACCGGCGCTGGCTCTTGAGCGCGCTCGTCCTCGTCGCCGCCTACGCGCTGCTCGACGAATATCATCAATCATTCGTGCCCTCGCGCACCGCGTCTATCTGGGACAGCATGATCGACACGGCCGGCGGTACGACCGCGCTCATCATCCTCGCCCGCTGGCGCGCACGCCGCGCGCATAGAAACAAAGTCGGCTAATGGGCGATACGGCGACTCGACAAGCGCCCCGTTTTCGCGTAAAGAGTGCGGACAAATGAACACCGAGACAGCAACACCAACGCCGGTTGATGAGGGCAACACCGAACCGCAACTGATTCGCGGCGTCGGTTTGTTGGGCGCGACGACGCTGAACATGATCGACATGATCGGCGTCGGGCCGTTCATCACGATCCCGCTCATCGTCGCGGCCATGGGCGGGCCGCAGGCCATGCTCGGTTGGATACTGGGCGCGCTCTTGGTGGTCTGCGACGGGCTGGTCTGGGCCGAACTCGGCGCGGCCTTGCCCGGCTCCGGCGGCTCGTATCGCTACCTCGCGGCGATTTACGGCCCGAACAAACTTGGTCGCCTGATGTCGTTCCTTTTTATCTGGCAACTGACGTTCAGCGCGCCGCTCTCCATCGCGTCGGGCGGCATCGGGCTGGCGCAATACGCGACCTACATCTTCCCCGCGCTCGGCCACGAAACGAAAGTGACGCTGCCCATCTTAGGCAACGTGGAGATCAACGCGCTCCCCGTCGCGCTCGTGGCGATTGCCGCCATCGCCCTGGCCGTCTTCCTGCTCTACCGCCGTATCACGCTGATCGAACGATTCTCAAAATTCCTCTGGGTCGGCGTGATGTTGACGATCCTGTGGGTCATCTTCGCGGGCGTCACGCACTTTGATCCGAACCTCGCGTTCGACTTTCCGCCGGGCGCGTTCACCCTGCGCCCGGAATTTTTCACCGGCTTAGGCGCGGCGCTGCTCGTCTCGGTTTACGATTACTGGGGCTACTACAACGTCTGCTTCTTCGGTGGCGAGGTGAAAGACCCGGGGCGGACGATTCCGCGCGCCGTGCTGCTCTCGATCTTGTTCGTCGCGATCATCTACATCGTGATGAACATCTCGATCCTCGGCGTCATCCCGTGGCGCGAGTTCGCGGGCACGGCCAACACCCCGGCGCAGAAGTACGTCATCTCCTCATTCATGGAGCGGCTCTACGGGCACACGGCCGGCGTCGTGGCCAGCGCGCTCATTATATGGACGGCGTTCGCCTCCATCTTCGCGCTGCTCCTGGGCTACTCGCGTATTCCTTACGCCGCCGCGCGCGACGGCAACTATTTCCGCATCTTCGCGCGCCTGCATCCGCAGCATAAATTTCCTTACGTCTCGCTGCTCGTCATGGGCGGCATCGCGGCGCTGTTCTGTTTCCTCCGGCTCGCGGACGTGATCGCGGCGCTCGTCGTCATTCGCATCCTCGTGCAGTTCCTCGCGCAGATCGTCGGCGTGATCGTGCTGCGCCTGCGCCAGCCCGAACTCCCGCGCCCGTTCCGCATGTGGCTCTACCCCGTGCCCGCGCTCTGTGCGCTCGCAGGCTTCATCTATGTCCTCATCTCGCGCAAGAACTTCTTGAAAGAGGTGCGCTACGCGGTCGTCCTGATCGCCGTCGGTCTGATTATCTACTTCATCCGCGCCCGCACGCGCCGCGAATGGCCGTTCAGCGCAACTACGCCCGCGCCGGCCGAAAGCTAAATCTTGCCTCTGCCGCGCGAGCGCTTGGAGCCATTAACAACGGCGCGGAATTGAATGTTGCAGCTAGATGTAGGGCAGGCTGGCTAACACCGGAATTCAGTCGCCGCGCACGCAACCTGATTAGCGGCCAGTCTTGCGCGTGAAAGCAACGCTATTTCGCGGCCAACGCGCACGACTTATGCGGCGGCACGTTATTATCCCCGCGCCGCATGATATTTTCTTTAATGGGCTGCACCTTGTTTCAAAGCAAGCCATGTCCAAATCGCCGACAACAAATCAATCAGACCAAACAACAGCAACGCTTTCGGAGCTGAAACCAACAGCACGAAAGCGGCAAGGTAAAAAATAACCGCGCTGCGCGTCCATATCGTCCAACGGATAAAAATCATCAATTCGTTTCGCGCTGTCTGGATATAATAGAAGCTCAGACAAAGCACAAACATGCCATTAATTCTGATCCAAACTTCGTGCGTCGGCGGCACTCCGAAAACCTGCAAAATCAGATTTGGGACGAGCAGCAAACTCAAGCCTAAGCCGCAGAGGTAAATTCCGAAAACAAACAAACTTTTAGCTGCTTGACTCATAGCTACAAAACTCAGTCGTTACTAAACACCGCAATGATCACCGCCGAACTTATATTAGACCGCTGCGGTCTTGCCTGTGAACATGAAGCTCACGACTGTTAGCGCGGGCGGCGCGCAATTCTAAGCCAGGCTTATGGCTTATTCTTCCGCAGCGGCCGACCGGCGAGCGCGCCCGTGTATTTGCCGTCCTCAACCGCGAGCTTGCCGTTGACGATCACGTAGCGCATGCCGGTCGCCAGCAACTCCGGTTGCGTGTAGGTCGCGCGGTCGGCGACGGTCTGTTCGTCGAAGACGATCACGTCGGCGTAGTAGCCGACGCGCAGGCGGCCGCGTTCGGGGATGCGGAAGGTCTCGGCGGTGAGCGCGCTGCTGTGTTGGACGAAGAAGGACAGCGTGATGAGATGTTTGGTGTAGACGTACTCGCGCAGCTTGTGCGGGAACGTGCCGTACTTGCGCGGATGGCCGGTCGAGCCGTCCGAGCCGGTCATGACCCACGGCTGGCGCATGAAGCGTTCAATGTCCGGTTCGCTCATGTTGAACGATGCGATGCCCGGCGCGCTGACTTTGATGATCTCGATGGCGGCCGCGACGGGCGACTCGTTGCGCTGGCTGGCAAGCGCGGCGAGCGTCTGCCCGATGAGTTGCGGATCGCGCGCCGCCGTCAACAGGATGGACTCTGCGCCACCACGCCGCTGCAAGTTCGTTTCCATCTCCGCGACGAGACGCGGGCGCACCTGCGGATCGTCGAACCGCTTGAGCATCTCCGCGCGTCCGCCGACTTCGGCCCAACGCGGCACGAGCGCGGCGACGAGGCCCGTGCCGGAAGCATTGTAAGGATATTGATTCGCGGTCACGGCCACGCCTGCGCGCCGCGCCTGCCGGATGAGTTTGATCGCGGCGCTGCTTTGGCCCCACACTTCGGGGCCGAGCGCCTTGATGTGCGAGATGTGAACGGGCAGATGCGCCTCGCGCCCGATGCGGATCGTCTCGCGGATCGAGCCGAGCAGGCCGATGGAGTACGAACTTTCATCGCGCATGTGCGTGTCGTAGATGCCGCCGTGCGCGGCGACGACCTGCGCCAACGCGATCACTTCCTCGGTCTTGGCATAACTGCCGGGCGCGTAATAGAGGCCGGTGGACATGCCGAACGCGCCGTCGGCCATCGCTTGCGCCATCAATGCTTTCATCTGCGCGAGTTGCGCGGTGTCCGGTTGCGCGTCCGTCTGCCCTAGCACCTGCCCGCGAATCGTGCCGTGGCCGGCGAGCAGCGCGGCGTTCGTGCCGATGCCTTGTTGGGCCCACTTGTCGAGCCTGTCTGCGATGGACACTGCGCTTGCGCCGTCGTTGCCGGTCACGACCGTGGTCACGCCCTGCATCAAATAATTCTCGTTGCTCTTGCGCGCCGGGTCGGACAAGTCATCCAACGTGTGCGTGTGCGGATCGATAAAGCCCGGCGCGACGACCAGCCCGCGCGCCTCAATCGTCCGCGTTGCGCTGACATGCGCCCGCACGGCGTCGCCGATGAAGACAATGCGCTCGCCCTGGATGCCGATGTCGGTCACGCGCGGCTGCGTGCCCGAACCGTCCAGCACTTTACCGCGCCGCAACAACAAATCCACCTGCAAGCTCTGGCCGGTCGCAGTTGTGCTGCCGGGGAAAACGGCGGGCAGTAGGGCAACTGCACAAAGGAGCAGCGCGCATAAGCTTGGCGCGGTGCTTGTTTGGGTACTGGGTTTTGTCATCTGGTTGCTTAGCCCGCGGGCCTGCGTGCGCTGCAAAAGTTACTGTTCCGCGAACCGGTTATCTTCGGCGCGACACATTTGGCCGTGATTATACCGCGCGCGAAACAGTTTTATGCACCAACGTGCAAGCTAGCATGTGGATGTCGTCGACCGGGCCAGCACAGGATTGTGTGTACGGTGGCGCACGTTGGTCAGAGGTGGCGGGCGATGTTATGCTGCGCGCGTAACCCCAGCGCACAATCGGCTCGTTTCTGAGTGAAAGTTTGACGCCTGTATGTTGAGTAGTTTGCAACGCCCGCGCCGTGTCTGTATCACGGGGCTAGGTTGTGTGACGCCCATTGGCGTGGGCCGCGAGCAGTTCTGGCGGGCGCTGCAAACAGGTGTGAGCGGCGTGCGCCGTATCGAGAGCTTCGACGTGACGGATGCGCCCGTCAAGATCGCCGCCGAGGTGCGCGATTTCGATTGGGAGGCGCAACTCAACCCGAAAGATCGCCGCCACGTTGCGCGCACCGTCCCGCTCGCGCTCGCCGCCGCCCGCGAGGCGCTGGACGATGCAGGGCTGCAAGCAACGGATTTCGATCTGGCCGAGCGCCGCGCGATGGGCGTCGTGCTGGGCACGGGCGGCGGTGGTCTGGCTTTCACCGAGCAACAGTACAAGCACTACTTCGGTGGCGAGACGACGAAGGCCAGCGTCTATACGATCCCCGCTTCGACGCACGGCGGCTTGTCCTCGGAACTCTCGATGGCGTTCGGCTTGCGCGGCTTGTCGCACGTCATCTCCACCGGCTGCACCTCTTCCACCGACGCCATCGCCGCCGCTGCCACACATATCGCGTTGGGACGGCAAGATGCGATGCTCGCGGGCGGCTCCGATGCGCCACTTGCGCCCGGCATCCTCGCGGGCTTCAACCTGATGACCGTGCTGACAAACGAATGGAACGACGAGCCACAACGCGCCTCGCGGCCTTTCTCGCGCACGCGCTCCGGCATCGTCTTGGGCGAAGGTGCGTGGGTCTTCGTGCTGGAAGAATACGAGCGCGCACGCACGCGCGACGCGCACATCTATGCGGAGATCACCGGCTACGGCGCGACGTGCGACGCTTATCATCGCGTGCGCCTCGCCGACGACGGCGAAGAACCTGCGCGGGCCATGCAACTCGCACTCGCCGACGCGGGCCGCACGCCCGCCGATGTCGATTACGTCAACCTGCACGGCACGTCCACCGTCATGAACGACCGCATCGAGACACGCGCTGTGAAGGTCGCGCTCGGCGAACGCGCTTATCAAATTCCGATGTCAGCCACCAAGTCGCAGATCGGCCATCCGCAGGGCGCATCGGGCGCAGCCGGTCTTGCCGCCGCGCTCTGCGCCATCAATACAAACATCATCCCGCCCACGATCAACTTGGACGAACCAGACCCCGACTGTGATCTCGACTACGTGCCGAACGTGGCGCGCGAGCAAAGAGTCCGCGTCGCTCTCTGCAACTGCATCGGCTTCGGCTCGAAGAATAGCGCGCTCGTAGTGGAAAAGCTGTGAGCAGAAAATAATGCGCGTATGGCATACCGGACTCGAATCATGTACATGGAAAATAAAGGTGACAATGGAATTGTCGGCCCGGCTAGGATCGGCCGGGTCACGTTTAAAAGGAATAGTAAGTCTGTGTATTACAAGGGTGAAAGATTTATGTCGCTGGCAGGGCGCGGCTTCAAATCGAATTACATGAACGTTGAAACCAGAGAATACTATTGGATTTCCGGCTGTAAAAAGGATGGGGCCGACGCGCTTTATGCAACGGGTGTCGAGATCGATGATGATGTGCGAGAAGAGTATTGGACGAAAATTAGAAACAAGCCAGAACTAAAAGAAACTACAACTCTCCGGCGACAAGGCAAGTATTCACGATAGTCCTTAGATGTTCAATTCATTTCGCCAGCGCAGCTACGAGCTTGAGCATTTAGATAAGGGTGACTACACGCCAGCGGAATACGAAGGCTGTCTGGTTGAACTGCGGCTGATCAACGAATGGTTGGGCGATGCGCGGGCGTTGAAGCGTTCGTTGCTGGCGGAGATCAAGCGCGCAGGGCTGCAAGAGTTTTCGGTGCTGGATGTGGGCGCGGGGTCGGGCGAGTTGCTGCGCGTGGCGGCGGCCGAAGCGCGGCGGCGTGGTTGGCGGGCGCGGCTCGTCGGCGTGGAATTGAATGAACGTTCGGCGCAGGCGATCAATGAAGAGTCGAGCGCGTATGCGGAGATCGCGGCCGTGCGCGCAGATGCGTTTCATCTGCCGTTCGCGGACGATGCGTTCGACTACGTGATCTGCTCGCTCTTCACGCACCACTTCCGCGACGAGGCGGTCGTCCGCATCATGCGCGAGTTCGCGCGCGTGGCACGGCGGCGCGTCTTCGTCATCGATCTGCACCGGCACAGGGTCGCTTACTATTTTTACACCACCATCGCGCGGCTGTTTTTGCACAACCGGCTGATCCGCGCGGATGGCGCGCTGTCGATCCTGCGCAGCTTCAAACCGGCGGAGTTGCGCCGGCTGGCGGCTGAAGCAGAGTTGCAACGGATCGAAGTGCAGCGTAGGTTTCCGTATCGGCTGGTGTTGAGCGGCAGCAAGACTTAATGCGCGCGGCACGTCGTGAGAGGTTTAAGTTGAGTAACAAGCGGGGCAACAACGAGCCGGATGATTACGACGTGATCGTCGTCGGCGGCGGGCCGGCGGGCGCGAGCGCGGCCATTCGGCTGGCGACGGCGGGCGCGCGTGTGTTGCTCGCCGAACAGAAAAAGTTTCCGCGCGCCAAGTTGTGCGGCGAGTTCATCTCGCCCGAATGTCTCGCGCACTTCGCGCAACTTGGCGTGCTGGAAAATATGACGGCGGCGGGCGGCCCGCGCATCAGCACGACGGACTTCTACACGCGCGGCGGGCGCAAAGTATCCGTGCCGAGCGCTTGGTTCGGCCATGGCGTTGAAAGCGGCCACGCAAATAACCATAGTTCAGCGCACGGCGGCGCGCTCGGTTTGAGTCGCGCGGAGATGGATGAGCGGCTGCTCGTGCGGGCGCGGGCGGCGGGCGTGGAGGTCTGGGAAGAAACGCAAGCGTGCGGTTTGTTGTTAGCCGACGGACGCGTGCGTGGGGTGGAGTTGCAGCGCGCGGGCGTGACGCGCCCAATTCATGCGCCGGTTACGCTGGACGCGACGGGCCGGGCGCGGGCATTGGCGCGGCGGGTCGAACGTGCGCGCGGTAATGATGAGCAGGCGCGCACAAATGGCCACGCGCCCAAGCCACGCGCGCCGCTCGTCGCCTTCAAGGCGCACTTGGAAAATGTCCATCTGGCCGACAGCGCGTGCGAAATCTATTTTTATCGCGGCGGTTACGGGGGCTTGAGCCGCGTCGAAGATGGCCTGAGCAATCTCTGCTTCATCGTGGCGGCGGGCGACGTGCGCGCCCGTGCGAGCGATGCGGAACGGGTCATGCACGAAGTAGTGATGACGAACCGGCGCGCGGCTGCGGCGTTGCGCGAGGCGCGCGTTCGTTCCGCGTGGCTGGCCGTCGCGTTGGAGAGTTTCGGGCGTTGGCCGCTCGTGCCCGCCGCGGGGTTGTTGACCGTCGGCGACGCCGCCGCCTTCATCGATCCGTTCACCGGCAGCGGCATGCTGATGGCCCTGGAGAGCGGCGCGCTCGCCGCCGCGGTGATCACGCGCGCCTTACCCGACTTGCACACGGCCGATTCTTTCAACACGCTCGCTGCCGACTATAGCGCCCGTTATCGCACCCGTTTCAATGCGCGCCTGCGTGTGTGCGCGCTCCTGCGGCGCGCGGCCTTCGCCCCGCGCCTCATCATGGGGGCGGCCGTCGTCGCCCTCGGCGCAAGCACGCATCTGCGGCGCACGCTCGCCCGCACGACAAGGGGAAGCGCAGGCAGTAAGAGTCAACTTAAGTCAAGCAATTAAGGGACGGCTGTACGTCTCTGCCTCGTCGCCACTTAGCTGCTTACCGCCGACTACTTTCCTTCTTGCCTTGCGACCTTGTTTTGCGGTACAACGTCGGCGCGGCTTTAGCTTTGCTTCCGGTGCGTATAGTCCCGCGCCGTCCGTGCGTCCATTGCTGCGGCCACGTTCCTGCTCCCGGCGCGTCGGCAAGCCCTTTAGAGCGAATAACACACTCGCGTCCTGCTATCACAACTTGAATCTTGGTTTTCTACTGAAGGAGAGTTTGAACATGCGTGCATTCCCCATGCGGCTGCTCCCGGCCGCGTTTCGCTTTGGCCTCGTCTGTTTGTTCGTCATCGGCTGCGGTATTGTCGCGCTCCCCCAAGCGCAATCGAACGCCTCTGATCTGCAAGGCTACGTGCGCGATCCACAGGCCGCCGTCGTGCAGAACGCGACCGTAACCGCACGCAACAAGGCCACGAACGTCGAGCGCAACACCACGACCAATGATGAGGGCTATTACCGCATCACGAATCTGCCGCCCGGCGACTATGAAGTGACGGTGGAAGCGGCCAACTTTAAGAAGGCCAGCATCACCACGTTGACGCTGACCGTCGGGCAAGTCGCCGACCTTGATGTGCCGCTGGAAATCGGCCAGATCAGCGACGTAGTGACCATCTCGGACGCGACCACACAGATCGTCGAAACGTCCCGCACGCAAGTCTCCAACACGATTGACCAGCGCCGCATCGAGAACCTGCCGATCAACGAGCGCAACTACATCAACTTCGCTTTGACCACTTCGACCGTCACGCGCGACAACGGCCGGCCCATCGGGCCAGCGCCTACCTCCGGCTTGAATTTCGGCGGGCAGCGGGGCCGCTCGAATCTCGTGCAAGTGGACGGCGCAGACTACACAGACAATTCCGTGAACGCTGCCCGCTCAACCGTCAGTCAAGAAGCGGTGCAGGAGTTTCAGGTCGTGACGAACTCTTACGCGCCGGAGTTCGGGCGTACGTCGGGTGGTGTCGTCAACGTCGTCACCAAGTCTGGCTCAAACGAAGTGCGCGGCAATCTGTTCGGCTTCATCCGGCACAAGTCCATTCAGGCGCGCAACGCCTTCGCCCCGATCATCGATAACGACATCAATAAGAAACCGCCGTTCACCCGCGCGCAGTACGGCGCGACGCTCGGCGGGCCGCTCGACAAAGACCGCACCTTCTTCTTCCTCGCCTTCGAGCAACGCCGCCGGCAAGAGTCCGGCTTCTTCACCAGCGACGTAACGGCGGGTCTGAACGGCGCAGTCACTATCGGTGCGCCCTTCCTGCCCTTCACGCAGACGTTCCGTAATGTCACCCCGGCGCAAAGCTCTTACGTCAGCGGCCTGCTCTCGACAGCCACCGCGCTCATCGGGTCGGGTGTGCCCGCGAACATCGCGCAGGGGCAAGCCATCGCGGGCGCAGCCGTGCAGTATGCGACGCTCGCCTCAAGCGGCGGCAACACGGCGCTCTTAGGCACAAACTCGCTCATCAGTCCCGGCGGCGCGATCCCCGCCGGCCAGGCCATCGGTCAACGCTTCTTCCTGACGGGCGCGCCCGTGCCGCTCACCTTGAATGCGGCGGGGCAACCCATCGCCTTCCGCGCGTTGACGCGCATCCCGACCGTCTTCCCGATCTCCGAAGCGACGACCTTCAACTCCGCCCGGCTCGATCACAAGATCACCGAGGCGCACCAACTGTCGTTGCGCTTCAGCTACAACCCCAGCGACATTCGCGGCATACAGGTTGAATCGCAAAATCAGTCATTGGGCCAGAACGACTTCTCGCGCCTCGGCATTCAGACCCTGCGCGACGCTACCTTTGTCTCCGCGCTCACCTCGACGCTCTCCAGCACGGTCGTCAACGAGGCACGCTTCCAATTCGGCCAACGCCGCGCCACCTTCCGTTCGGAGAACGGCGACGCCGTGGCCGTCAACATCGTCGGCGCGGCCTTCTTCGGGCGCGAGTTGTTCTCGCCCGTCGCGCGCACGGAGAACCGCTACGAGTATACCGACAGCGTCAACTGGGTGCGCGGCAACCACAGCTTCAAGTTCGGCGGCGACGCGGCCTTCATTAGCGTCGGCGCAACCTTCGAGTTGAACTTTGCCGGCCTCTACAACTTCGGCGGCTTGAGCGCGACGACGCTGGCCGCCTTCCCGACGCTGCCCGGTGTCGGCGCAGCGCCCGACTTTACGCCCGTCCAGCAATACGGCCTTGGCTTCCCGTCCAACTACATTCAAGGCTTCGGCAACCCGGCCAGCCGCCTGAAGAATCGCCCGTTCGCGTGGTTCGCGCAAGACTCGTGGAAGATTCGCCCGAACCTGACCTTCAACTACGGCGTGCGCTACGACTACGAGCAGACTGATCAAATCGCGCCGGTCGGCTTCCGCGACCCGCTCTCCGGCATCACGCTCGCGGCCACGGACATTCAGGCCGCACAGGACATCATCGGCGTGCAGCAGGGCTTTCCGCGCGACACGAACAACTATGCGCCGCGCGTCGGCTTCGCCTATGACTTGCACAACGACGGCAAGACGGTCTTGCGCGCCTCCTATGGTCTCTTCTACGATCACCCGCTCTTGGCCGTCGGCTTCAACTCCGACATCGCCGACGCCGCGCAGCAACAACAGGATGTGCTGATCGCCGGTAGCCCTGCGCCGACCGCGCTCTTGAATGCTGTACAAGCATTTCAAGGTACAGTCTGCACGGGTCAAGGCTCGCCGCTCTGCCCGGCCGGTTTCCGCACGCCCGGCATCGCCGCCGGGGCTGACTATCAGTTCGGCCGGCAGCGGTTCAACGATCAGACCTTCCCCGGCTTCGGCCCCGTCTTGCCGTTCACGCTGCCTGTCGCAAAGAGTTTCGAGTACGCCTCCGCGAGCCAGGCGAACGTGACCGTCGAGCGACAGTTGACGCGCGACATGTCGTTCACGGCGAGTTATCTGTTCGTCGGCACGCATCACTTGCCGCACCCGCTCGACATCAACGCGCCGCAGACCGATCTGCAAATTCAGAACTTCGTGCGCTACGTCGGCAGCACGACCAACGCGCTCTTCCCGCTCAACACCTCGAACGTCGCGCTCGTCTCGTCGCCCGTGCCGAACACGGTGCTGTTCCCGGCGACCGCGCCCGGCTCGACCTTCACCAATCCGCTCACGGGCGAAACCTTCGCCGTCGTCATCCCAGGCATCATTGTGCAGGGGCCGCGCGGGCGCGTCATCTCGCCCGCCATCGCCAACTTCTTCCGCCCGAACGCGCCCAACTATTTTCTCGCGCAGGGCGCAAGTGGCGGCCTAGTGACGCCGGCCGTGCTCAATTCGCAACTGGCCGGCACGCTCCGCACGCCCGGCACGATCTCGCCCTTCGGCTCGGTCAACGCGCAAGTCTCGGATGGCAACTCGAACTACAACGCCGCGAGCTTCGAGGTGCGCAAACGCTTCTCGCGCAACTTCCAATTCCTGGGCAGCTACACCTGGTCGCACGCGATTGACGACTCGTCAGACTTGCAGACGCTCTTGCTGCCGCAGGACAATCGCAACTTCCGCGCCGAGCGGGCCGACTCGCTCTTTGATCAACGCCACCGCTTCGTCTTTAGCGGCGTCGTGGTCGCGCCCGACTCATGGCACAGCGGCGACGGCCTGCACCGCTTCCTGTCCGGCTTCGTCGTGGCCCCGATTGTGGAAATCTCTTCGGGTCGGCCCTTCAACGTCCTGACCGGCGTTGACACCAACAACGATCAGTCGAACCAGACCGACCGACCGAGCGCGCTCCCCGATGGCACGCTCTGCACACCGGGCACGGCCGGTTGCACGCCGCTCGTCGTCAACGGCCAGTTCGCCACCGGCACGTTGGGGCGCAGCGCCGGCACAACGCACGGCTACCAGTCGCTCGACATGCGCGTCACGCGTAAGGTGCGCTTGGGTGAGCATCTGAACCTCGACGTGATCGCCGAAGGCTTCAATCTCTTCAACCGCTTCAATCAGGCCGCCGCGTCGCCCTTTATCACGGACGTAAACGCCTTCCGTCAACGCGCCAGCAACGGGCGCTACTTCAGTCGGGCCACTGCCGCCTTCGACCCGCGCCAGTTCCAGTTCGGGCTGAAGCTGAACTTTTAGTTTTAACTGAAGTCACTGCGCTGGGACGCTGACAACTTCATTTGAAGTTGTCAGCGTCCCATTTGCATTGGCTAGAACAAACGCGCGCTGCGGCCAAGGCCATACTTTCCATTGACGGAGTATTCTTCATTCGTTAACCTCAGCCGCACGAACTTGCGCCAAGCATGGGCCAGTTGCAGATAAGCTGGCGGGCCTGCGGCCAACTTTAACGACGCGAGGAGGCACAAGCGCGATGAACGGATTACATGACCTGGCCTTACAACGTCCAAAGCTAGCTGAGCGACTGAGGCAACGCCCGCCCAAAGAGAACGCGGCTGTCCTCATCAATAACTACATCGCCAGCACACAGTTAGCGGCTGTGACAGGCCACGAACTCGCCCGCATTCTCAGCGCGCACAAGTGTAGCTACGCGGACGTTAAGCCTGCGCTGATCGTTATCTACACGCAGGTGCTCAGCCACTTCTTGCAGGACAATCGCATCTCTGCACAGGAGCGGGCGGCGCTTGTGCAACTGAAACAGGTATTTCGCCTGAGCGATGCCGAAACGGAGACAATCGATCACGCCGTGCTTTTGCCGCATTACCAACAGGCGGTGCGCGGCTTCTTCGCCGATGGGCATTTCACCTTTCAGGAGCGCGCGCAGGTCGAGCAACTTGCGCGCGCTTTGGGTCAAGATGAAGCGGCGACCGATGCGCTCATCAGGGATGAGGCTTTCCGCGCGTTCGAGCAAAGTAGCAAACGCGACGACGCAGACAATGACGCGAGCAAGTAAACTATGAGCAGCCAGGAAGCGGACGCCGCCGGGCAGGGGCCGATCACGGTTACTATTTTTGACCAGCCTTTCCGTTTGCGCTCGCCGCGCGGGGCGGCGCACGTGAGCGAGGTGGCGCGGTTGGTCGATGAGCGCATGCGGCAAGTCGCGGCGCACCTCACGACTTATGATGTGGCCAAGATCGCCATCCTCGCGGCGCTAAATTTAGCCGATGAACTCCATAGTGTGAGGAGTCTTGATATGCCGGAGGAGCCGCGCGCCGTAACTGCGCCAGCCGCCGCGGGGGCCGGGGCCAAGAGCGGCGGCGAGCAGTCGTGGTTCGAGGCCATCTTCGACACGCCGGCCACGACCAAGCCGAGCAACGAGCGTTTGAGCGCGCAAGTCGCGGCCAAATTGCAGGCGCTCCGCCAGCCGCAAGACGATACGAAAAATGAACCAGCCGCCAACGAGTTGGATTAGTCTCTGCCCGGAATCTCTTGCTGTGCGTGCCCTATCTGTCCAGCCGTAATATCACCTGCCACCAGGCACATGCTGCCCGCGCCGGCCGTGCGCCGGCAACAGCGGCCGGGGCGAAATCGGTTGCAACCTTGCCCGGCCGCTCGCGCATCGCATACGCGGCCAACTTGAAAGTCTGCGTCGCCGTCCGCATACTCTCCGCTAACAGCAGATCAAATCCGCAGGTAAAATTGGAACGGTTATGAAACGCACACACATTCGCGCCGCCATCGTGGTCGGTCTATTCAGCCTGGCCTTAACTGTCGGCGCGGCCGCGCAGTCCGGGGCGACGCGCCCGCGCCGCGTCAGCCCCGCGACCATCAGCGAGCCGCCGCCCTCGCCCTCGCCGCCCGCGCGCACGAACACGAACACGAACACTACGACGCGCAACAACACCAGACCGCCCACACCAGCACCTGCGCCTGCACCGGCCACCGTTGCCAGCGGCGACACGACCCACGCTTACACGCTGTTGCAACAGAACCAGAACGAAGCGGCCGCGCGCGAGGCGAAGCAGATCGCCGCTGCCAATCCGGCGAACGCGGAAGCATGGAAGATCGCCGGCTTCGCGGAGTTCAACTTGAAGCAGTACGCCGACTCGGCCGGTGATCTCCAACGGGCGCTTGACCTCCAACGCAAGGCCGGCGCGGAGGATGCGAACACAGTGGACGCGCTCGCGCAATCGTTGGCCCGCACCGAACAGTTCGACCGCGCGCTGCCGCTGCTCGTCGTCGCCACCACGCGCACCGGCGCGCCGCCCGACGCCACGATGCTCTACTATCGCGGTCTCGTCGAGTTTCGCACCGGCAAGCCGGCCGATGCCGAACGTTCATTTACCGCTGCCATCAAAGCCGATCCGAAGAACGCCGCCGCGCTTTTCTACTTGGGCCGCATCAGCTACGAGCGTAGCGACACGGACACCGCCATCGCGCTCTTGAATCGCGCCACCACCGCCGACCCGCGTTTCGCCGAAGCGTGGACACTCTTAACTTACGCCTACCTACGCCGCGCCGGTGCGGCCGGCACGGGGCCGAAAGCCGACGCCGATTATCTGGGCGCGGTGCGAGCGAGCGACGCCCTCGTGCGCGTACGCAACGACGAAGCGACGGCGCGCCTAAGCGGGCAGGCGCTCATCAGCGCGCAACAGTTCCCGCGCGCAGTCGTTGCGCTCGAACGCTTCGCCCTCGATCCGAAGGCGCAAGGGCAGACACTCTACTTGCTCGGTCTCACCTACTCGCGCACGAAGAATTTCCCCAAGGCCGTGGCCACGCTTGAGCGGGCCGCCGCCAAGACGAGCGACGACGCGAACATCTACCGCGAACTCGGCTACGCCTACGAGGTCTCCAAGCAGTACGTTAAGGCGCTCGGCGCTTATCAAAAAGGCGCGGCGCTCGCGCCCGACGATCCCGACTTCCAGGAATCAATCACGCGCGTTAAGCCGTTCGCTAAATAGCTGCAAAGTGCAAAGTGCAAAGTGCAAAGCTTAACTCTCAAATTCGCGGCCGCAGGGCTGTGACTTTGAACTTTGAACTTTGCAGCTATCTGAAGTAGCATCCCCGACATGAAGGATGCACACACCCGCCGTTTCCGCGCCCGTCACGCCTACACCATTTTAGGTTCAATTCTCTTTGCGCTCTGCTGCGCGGCGTTGCCGGCACGGGCCGCTACGTGGCACGGCCTTGAGCCGTTGAAGTCACGCCGCGCCGATGTGGAGCGCGAGTTGGGCCAGCCGGCCAGCGATAAACCCGCCGCGCCGGGGACGTTGCGCTTCAAGGTCGCGGGCGGCCTGGTGACGGTTACATTCGTGAGCGCAAAGTTCGTTGCGACGAAGAAACTCGCGGCCGATTACGAAGGCACGGTGCTGGAAGTCATCCTGCAGCACGAGGGCGCGCCCGACTCGCCCGACTCGCTCAAACTATCGAAGAACGACAGTTTCCAACGCGAAGAGCGCGGCCCCGTCATTGTCTTTCGCAATCTCAAAGATGGCGTCAGCTACACATTCATCAACAATCGCTTGCAAACGACCCGTTATGCGCCCGCCGCCGAAGCACTGGTGCAGGCGCAGAGGCATGAAGAGGAATGATGAACGATGAATTAAAGAAAGCTCGTTTTCTGTTCATCGTTCATCGTTCATCATTCCTCGTTAACGCTTATGCTGTACCGCGAATATTTGATCTCCGAGTTGCACGCGCGCCGCGAATCGTTTGTCAGTTTTGAGCGGACGTGGGGCGCGGAGGTGCGCGCGTATGCCCGCCGCTTGCGGGCGTTGGGCGGGCGCAA
This sequence comes from Pyrinomonadales bacterium, assembly GCA_038322995.1. Classification (GTDB taxonomy): domain Bacteria; phylum Acidobacteriota; class Blastocatellia; order Pyrinomonadales; family Pyrinomonadaceae; genus QHXQ01. The sequence goes on along the minus strand of JBBQGM010000071.1, from coordinate 11,646 downwards.
CGCGGCGGAGATCGCGCACGCGACCGAGGCGCAGGGCCAGCGGCAGCAACCGAACGCGCTGCCGGCTGATGAGCTTGAGCGCGCGGGTTCGTTCGTTGTGCCGTTCGGCGTGCATTGGCGTTCGCACGAAGAGGCGCGGCGTTGGGCGCTGACGGCGCTTGCGGGGCGTGTGACGTGTGCGGCGGACGGGAGCCAACTGCTGCCGGGCCGCGAGATCAGTCTGCCGGTCGCGGCCGTGCAAGTCGCCGCGTTTGAGAACCCGCACACAAGCGACGGGCGCGGCTATCGGAAAGCGGCGCATTTTGAACTCGTCACGCCGGACGAGTTGCTAGCGACCGAGGGCGGTAAGATCACGGCCGCGGACATCGTCGGCCTGCGCCGCTTCGCCTTGGAGTTGCGTGTGTTGAGCGAGTTCCTTGAGCGCAAACGCGGTTGGCGCGAGCGCGGCGAGCGCGTGCCCGTCGCGCTGTTCGATGGCACGCTCTTGATCTCGTCGGCGCAGATTCGCACCGAGAGCAACTTTCCCACGAAATACATCGAAGCCGCCGCCCACGCCGTCCGCCTCTCGCGCGAGACGGAAGTGCCGCTCGTCGGCTTCGTGGATCAATCTTACGCCCGCGATCTGGTCAGCTTGCTCGACGCACTGGCGGGCGCGGGGCGTGGCTCAGCCTCCGTCTATGATGCGCAGGTCTTGCACGTGCCGGCGGCGACACAAGCAGACGCCAGCGCACCGCTACTCGCGGCGTGGGGCGACCGCACGGTTTTCTGTTATTGTCAGCGCGAAGGCTTGACGCAAGAGTTTTACGACGGGGCCAAGCCGCTCGTCGGCTTCCTCTACTTGCAGACGACCGGCGACGGCACGCCCGCCCGCCTCGACATTCCCGCGTGGGTGTACGAAGCGGGCTTGCTCGATGAGGTCATGGACGCGGTGCGCGCCGAATGCGTCGTCGGCAATGGCTATCCTTATGCGTTGGAGACGGCGGACGAAGCGGCCTACATCTCGGGCCGCGACCGCGCCCAATTCATGCGCACCTTGCAAGAGTTCGCCGAGCGCGAGCAGATGGCCTTCCGCATCGCGCGCAAAGCGATCAGCAAAGCGCATCGCCGCTGACGCGGGGGAATTTTATGAGCAGGCCGCACACAGATGCGCCGGACACCACGCGCCACAGCGATGCCCGCGCGCTGCCGGTCTGTCCGGCCTGCGGCACCTGTGCGCGCCGCCCCGTTGCGCGCTTCTGCGCGACGTGCGGCCGCTCGTTAGGTGAGCGCGCATATCTGCCGGCCGACACGTTGCGCGCTTCATATCATCTACAGCAGCGACAACCCGCGCTTATGCCGCCGCACGCGCTTCATCGGGCCTGCATCGCACGCCGCCGCATGCCGACGGCCATGGGCTGGTATCCCAAGTCGAATCAGGCGACGCAACGCGCGCTCGTTTTTCTCAACTTTGCGCTCGTGCCTTACCTCAGCCTACTGTTTTGTCCGGGCGTGCTCGTGCTCGGCGGCATCGGCTTCTGGCGGGCGCGCTATGCGCCGCGACAGTATGGCAGCGCCCGCATTGCCGGCCGTTGCTTCTTGCTCGGCCTCATCATCTTCGGCGCACAAGTTTTTCTCTGGTGGCTTCTATCCAACCTGCCGTTGTGGCTAAGACCGTAACAACTGCCCGCTCAGCGCTCATAAATGAAAATCGCTAAGATCGTTAAATCGAATTCGCACGTTGACTATGTCGGGCGCGTGATTGATACGCTGGACGCGGACGAGCCGCCGCGCGCGGAGGATTACGGGTTCGCGCAATTCGTCTCGCTGCCACACGGTGGCGGGGAGGATGTCGTCGGCGTCATCTTCGACACTGAGTTGCTCAATCCTGAGTACGGGCAATTGGGGCCGCGCCTGTCGCCGCCGGCCGATCTGTCCGTGCTGAGTCCCGACATGCTGCACGAACAGGGCGTGCTTGTGCGTGTGCTGCTCGTCGGCTGGCGCGCGGGCGGGGGCGCACAACAGGGCGTGCCGCGCCGCGTAATTCCAGTCGGGCAAGATGTACACAGCCTGCCTGACGAGGACATGCGCGCGTTTCATCGCAACGACGCGGGGCGTTTGCAGTTGCACTACTACTCGCAGGCGGTCGCGCACGCGGGCGCGTTCGCCGGGCCGCTTATCGAAGCCATCATCGCGCAACTTGAAATCGAGTGCGCGCCCGAAGAACAGCAGCGGCTTTGTGTGCTGAAGAAATCACTTGTCTGGCAACGCACGCTCGGCGGCGCGCGTCTGTAAAGAGGCAGCTTGAAGTTTCGGAGAAGGGAAGCCCTGACAAATGAAAAGATTTAACCTGTTATTGCCCGCCGCGTGTGTAGCGTTGGTGCTGGCGCAGGGCGCGTGGGCGCAACGTGCGCGCACCGTCAGCGAGCCACAGAAACAGGATGCCAATGCGCAGTCCAGGCCCAGAACAACGCCCGCGCCGACCACCGTTAAGGCGAAATACGAAGGCGGCGTCTTCGGTTATAACAAGCGGCAGACCGGCACGCTCACATTCGACGACGCAAGCCACCGGCTCGTCTTCCGCGACAAACTAGGGCACGAGTATATCTCCGTTCCTTACACCTCAATTGCCGCCGTCTATGGCGACACCCAGTCGCGGCGACCGACCGCAGCCGGCGTGCTCGGCGGTGCCAGTCTCTACACTCTGCCCGCGCTCTTGATTAAAAAGAAGTATCGCTATCTGACCATGCAGTTCAGCGATCCGGACACGCGCGTGTCAGGCACGACCAGTTTCAAAGTGGACAGCAAAGAACTGCTCAACTCGATGGTCGCCACCGTCGGCCAGAAGGCTGATCTCGAACCGCGCGGCGAAGCCTACGTGCGCAAGGCGAAGAATACGAGCGCCACGCCTTAACCGAAACCAAATAACTACGCTGGCCACAAAGGGCCCGAAGCAGATGCGTCGATCCTGCTTCGGGCCCTTTGTGGCCAGCGCGGCTATAGCTAGCCCCGTTGCTTGGTCAGTCCGCGCCGCCGGTTTGTAAGTGGACTTCGACGTTGCGGCGGGCGAGGTCGTCGAGGCAGCGGGCGATGAGCGCCGTCCAACCGGTCTGGTGCGATGCGCCGAGGCCGCGGCCCGTCTCGCCGTGAAAGTATTCGTGGAAGAGGACAAGCTCGCGCCAGTGCGGGTCGCTGGCGAACCGTTCGTCGCCGCCCTGCCACGGCGCGTGCCCCTTGTCGTCGGGGATAAAGATGTGTGCGAGCCGACGATTCAACTCCTGCGCGACTTCGGCGAGCGTCAGCATCTTGCCGGAACCGACCGGACATTCGACCTTGAAGTCGTCGCCGTAGAAATGGTGATAACGTTGCAGTGCTTCGATGAGCAGATAGTTGACGGGGAACCAGATGGGGCCGCGCCAGTTCGAGTTGCCGCCGAACTCCACGGTCGAAGAGTCGCCGGGATCATATGGCACTGTGTATTCCGCGCCGTCCACCTGCAACACGAACGGGTGTTCCAGGTGGACGCGCGAGAGCGAGCGCACGCCGTAGGGCGACAGAAATTCTTGCTCGTCGAGTAGATAACGCAGCACGCGCGTCAGGCGCTCGCGCGACGGAATGGCGAGCAATCGTTGGCGCGTCTGTTTGCCGTCGTGCGTCGTCTCCATGTAAGAGATATGGCGCGCGAGGTCTTGCCGGTTGTCCAGAAACCAGTTCAAGCGTTTAGCAAAGCCGGGCAGCCGTTCGATTAAATCGGCGTCCAAATTTTCCACCGCGAAGAGCGGGATGAGACCGACCATCGAGCGCACGCGCATCGGAATCTCGCGCCCTTCAACTTTGATCTCGTCGTAATAGAAGCCGTCCTCCTCGTCCCAGAGACCATTCTCCGTTTCGCCGATTATATTCATTGCATCCACGATGGCCACGAAGTGCTCGAAGAACTTCGACGCGATGTCCTCATACTCCGGTTCTTCCACGGCCAACTCCAGGGCGATTGAGAGCATCGTGCCGCAATAGAAGGCCATCCAGGCCGTGCCATCCGCCTGTTCGAGCGCGCCGCCCGTGGGCAGCGGCTTCGAGCGATCAAACACGCCGATGTTGTCGAGGCCGAGAAAGCCGCCGGAGAAAATCTGCTTGCCCGCCACGTCCTTGCGATTAACCCACCACGTGAAGTTGACGAGCAACTTGTAGAAGACTCGTTCGAGAAAGAGGCGGTCGCGGCAGCCATCGGGCCCGCACGCCATCTTGTAGATGCGCCAGCAGGCCCACGCATGCACGGGCGGGTTGGCATCTGAGAAAGCGAACTCGTAAGCGGGTATCTGCCCGTTCGGGTGCATGTACCACTCGCGCAAAAGCAACACGAGTTGATCCTTGGCAAACTCTGGATCAATCATCGCGAAGACGAGCGCGTGGAAGGCCAAATCCCACGACGCATACCACGGGTACTCCCACGTATCGGGCATCGAGATGACGTTCCGGTTATGGAGCGTCAGCCATTCACTGTTGCGCCCCTTGCGGCGTTCGGGCGGCGGCGGCGGGCATGCCGGATCGCCTTCCAACCAATCGCGCACAACGTAGTGATAGAACTGCTTCGACCATAACAGACTGGCGAACGACTGCCGCATCGTGCGCGCTCCGGCCGGCGCTAATTTCTGCGGTACGAGCGGCGCGTAGAAGGCATCGGCTTCCGCGATGCGCGTGGCGAACGTGGCCGCGAACTCCGGCCCGAACATTTCTGCCGGCATTTCCGCTTCAGCGAACAGCCGCAAGTTTACCTGTACTTCGCCCTGCGCGGGCACGACGAACTTGTAGTAAGCTGCCGCCTTCGTGCCCGTCCGCGCGGGGTTAACGGCCTCGTGTCGTCCGCCCACCACATACTCGTGGAAGGCATCCTTCACGTAGGGTTGCGCGTTCTGCGCGCCGAACACGCGCGCCCCGTTCGTCTCGTTCTCGGTGAATAAAAATTCAGGCGCGACCCCGTCGGCCGTCTCTTCGGCCGCGCAGAAAAACCTGCCGAACGCGGAAGCATGTTCGGCGACCAGCAGCCCCGTCGCGCGGTCGAACTTGATGTCAGGCCGCGGCCAATAACCCTCGCCCGTGCGGCCCCACGCCCACGTGTTGCGAAACCAGAGCGACGGCAGCAGGTGCAGCGTCGCCGCTTCGGGGCCGCGATTCGCAATCGTCAAACGAATCAACAGATCGTTCGGCGTGTGCTTCGCGTACTCGGCGAACACGTCGAAGTAGCGATCTTCGTCGAACACGCCAGTGTCTTGCAGTTCAAACTCCGGCACATCTTTCCCGCGTCGCCGGTTCTCTTCGATCAATTGCCCGTATGGATAAGCCGCCTGCGGATATTTATAGAGCGCCTTCATGTACGAGTGGGTCGGCGTTGAGTCGAGATAGAAGTAGCACTCTTTACAGTCCTCGCCGTGATTGCCCTCGCTGTTGGTCAAGCCGAACAGCCGCTCCTTCAAGATCGGATCGCGCTCGTTCCACAGCGCCAGCGCAAAGCACAAACGCCCTTCGCGGTCGCTGATGCCGAGCAAGCCATCCTCGCCCCAACGATAGACGCGACTGCGCGCATGATCGTGCGGAAAATAATCCCAGCACGAGCCATACGCGCTATAGTCCTCGCGCACCGTGCCCCACTGCCGCTCCGACAGATACGGCCCCCAACGTTTCCAGTTCGCCCCGCGCGTAACGTCTTCGGTCAAGCGGCGCTGCTCTGCGCCGACATCAGTTTTTTGGCTCATATATTTTATCGAGTCGCACTGCTCCGGACGAAAGGGAGCAGGCGAAAACTTTTTCGCCGCTCCCCCGGTCGGTCGTGAATTGTAAACCTTACGCCTTGCGGCCGCCTTATTATTACTCCACGCGCGGATTTTCCGTAAGGGCCAATTGCTGAACTAGCCCCGCGCGGTTCTTTAGCCGCGCCCCACGCGGCCCGTCACGCGCCCGCGCCTTTGAACTGGGCCGCATGCTCACGCGCAAACTCCGCGAAGGTAATTGGCTCTTTGCCCGCCACCGCGCGCACCGTCCCGCTGACTTCTGCGCCCCCGCCCGCGCGTAAGTTATCGTAGAGTTGACCCAAGCCACTGATTAACCACTCAGGCAGTTTCATGTCACGCAGACTCTGCGCCCACTGCTCCGGCGTGACGTTGACATAATTTACTTGTTCGCCCGTGGCCGCGGAAATTTGCGCCGCCATCTCGCGCATCGTCAAGGCCGCCGGCCCCGTGATCGGATAAGACTTGCCCGCGTGCCCGGCCTCCGTCAAGGCCTTGACGGCAACGGCCGCGATGTCGCGCGTGTCCACGAGCGCGATGGGCGTTTCCGCCATCGGCAGATAGATGGTTTTCTGCCCGGCCCATGAATTTAGCATCTCCTGCATGAAGACGGTCGGTTGCAAGTTTGTGTAGTACAGACCGGATGCTTCGAGTTGGCCTTCGATCTGGCCGTGCCAACGCAAAAAACCTTCGGGCGCGTTGGCGTCTGCGCCGAGTGCGGAGAACTTGACGATGTGCGGTGGCGCAGCAGCGCGCATCGCCGCCGCGATTAAATTATTCTGCTCCGAGCCGGAGTTCGGGGTGGCGGGCGACAGTAGTAAGACATGCCCAACGTGCGCGAGCGCGGCGGGCAAAGTTTCCGGCTTGCTCAGATCGCCCTGCACGATCTCAACGCCGGGTAGCGCCGCCAACCATGCGGCCTTCGCCGGGTCGCGCACGAGTGCGCGTACCTGCGCGCCGGCCGCTGACAGTTGGGTAACGATCTCGCGCCCGCTCTTGCCGGTCGCGCCTGTGACGAGAATCATAATCTGCTCCTTTGCTAAACATGCAGTGTGGTGATGGTTGGTTATCCCTGCGCGCAGGCAGGGCTTGCACGTATAGCAGAAGGCTGGGCGCGCGTGAAGACGGCACTTTTCGGTGTTATACTCACCGAAAAGTTACGTGGCAGAAAGCAGCGATGAAACCAGCCCGCACGAAATGTCCGGCCGAGACGGCGCTCGCAGTCATCGGCGGCCGCTGGAAAGTCCCGATCCTCTTCCAACTATTTCAAGGCGTGCAGCGTTTCTCCGCCTTGCAGCGCGCCCTGCCCGCCGTCTCGCAAAAGATGCTCACGCAACAACTGCGCGAACTGGAGCGCGACGGCATCCTGCACCGCGAGGTCTATGCGCACGCAAGTCCCGCCCAAAGTCGAATACTCGCTCACGCCGCGCGGCGAAACCCTCCGCCCCGTCATCGCCGCCATGTGCGACTGGGGCCGTCGCCTGCGTGACGGCGAGTTGGACGTGGCAAAGCTAAACGTGCCCATCGCCGCGCTCACCGCCGAGCATAGCGAGCAGCACGCATCATGATGGCAATTTGTGCCAGATGGTCAACATAGTGTTCGTTCACTCTGGTTTGCCTTGAATGAACCAGCGCGTCAGAGTAGTAACGACCTGTTCGCGGAGTTTGTCCGCGCCCGCGTATTGCTTCGCTATCTCTGCCAACTTCAACTTACCTTCAGCGATACGTGTTCCAAGCGACTGTGCTAGTCGGCCGCACTCTTTTTCGTTCGTCGGAATTGAGACAGGGCCGCGTAAACTGGCTTGGGCGATGGCGAGCAGTAGCTCGGCCTCTGTACGGTTGTCGCAGACGTGAACAACGGGCGGTTGCTTGCCGAAGTAGATGGTCGTTGCGTCGAGAAAATTCTGAGCGTCGGGCAAGCGCACTTCACCCTCAGGGATGTTGACGAGCTTGGCTCCGTCAACCTCTTCGGCGAGCCATTGGGCCAGCGGCTTGCGCCAATCAGGTTCAAGCTCGTCCCACGCGCTGAGCGCAAGTTGTAGGGCTGAGACTTTGCTGCTGCCCCCACCGCGCCGCTGCTCCATCTTTTGCACTTCGATGATGCGGATGTCGCGGTAGTGCTGCGCGACTTCGCGGTAGAGTTGATCGATGAGTTCTTGCCGACGTTTCGCGTTCGTGACTCCGAGCAACTCAAAAACAGCATCGTCGAGTTCGCGGCGATCCGCTTGTTGCAGTTCGACCGGCAAGCCGAGCGGCAGTTTGGCCGCTTCGCGCACTTCTGCGGCGGTGTGGCAGTTGAGAAATGCCTCTTCGACGAGGTGCGTAACCTTGCGTCCCTGCATAGACAAGAAGGCAGTTTCCAGCCGGTGCAAGATGGGTTCGGTCACGTTGCGCGGATCGGGGATTTCGATCAGCAGCGTGTCAACCACTTCAGTCTTGAGGTTGCCTTCTGTGCCAGCGTAACGCCCATAGAACGGTTTGACGAAAGCAACGATTGTCGAATTCAGGATAGGCATCAAAGCCTGTCTTGCTTTCGGAGCGAGATTTAACGGGTGCAGGTCAAACAGATTGTGATTGCAGATAAGCCCGTGGGGATTCGCCGGTATGATGTGACGATATTGCTGTGACATTGACCAAAAGCCAATGCCGGGCCGCGTGCCAGTCAGGTCATACCACGTCTCGCGGCCGGCGCACGTTTCACGTTCGGGCACGGGCACGCTCTTTGATTTGCTGGAAGCAAATGTTTGCTTGCTGCCCCATACGATGAAGTCGTGCGCGTAAGTTTTCTTAAGCTCGTTGAGCGGCTGATCGATCCACAGCACGACGCGGTCAAGCTGCTCCGGTGTCACGACGGGCCGATCCACCTGCATCAAACTATGCACTTCAGGCTGCACATATTCAGACTCAATCGGGTGCAAGGTCTTATCGCCGCATTGCACAATGACCACTGCGCCGCGCTCAACGTCGGCGCGCTTACAACGACGCATGAGCGGCAAATTACGCCACTCCGATTCACTCGGATTTTTCGCCAACAAGTTTGCCGAGACGTTGCGCGGCATGAAGAAAGCATCGCATCCGCTCTTGACGCCAAATTTGATCGTGGCCACGTCACCCATTCGCGTGAAGCGGCCACCGAACTCGCGCATGAGCTGGAAATAGAAATCCGGCGCGCGTAAGTAACGCCCCCACTTGCCGCCGCCGTAATCCAGTGTCTCCAACTCAGCGCCCTGCATGCTCGCTTGTGCGGCGCGTCTGTCGTTTGGTCGGGCGGTTGCTTCCTCCTCGTCTTCACTTGCCAGCGCGCCCGCCGCAAGCGCCTTCTGCCGCGCGAACATCTGCGCGACCGACAATCCTTCGCTCCACAGGTCGGCCTGCCGTTTGAGCATGATGCGTAGCCGGTCGTCTGAATAATCAGTCTTCCGCCGGAGAATGAGATCGCGTAGTTCTTCGGCCGCTTCCTGTTTCTGTCGCTCGTCCTTGCGCTCGCCTAGAATCTCCGCCAGCGGCCGTTTGAGCCGGACGAAGCGCACAAGATTCTCGCCGCGTTTACGCTCGTTATCACAACGCTGGAGGATGGTCGCCGCCGTCTTGACCCGCGCGTCCGTGAACCACGGCTCATGCACGCTCTCGATGACTGCCACCAAGCGGAAATGCGAGAGCACCCAGCGTTGCAGCGCAAACCCGTAGCGCGCATCGAGCCAGCTTGAGGAAACCAGAAAGCCAAACCAGCCATCAGCAGTCAGAAACTGCGCTGCTACCGGCCAGAAATAGATGTGCAAGTCGCTCTGCCTTGAGAGGCCGATGCCGGGCCATGCGCGTTCGGCGGATTCATACAGATGCTCTTTGGACTGATCACGCAACGCCTTTGTCAGCTCGGCGGCCTTCGGAATGTTCTCTTGCCGCACGTAAGGTGGATTGCCGATCACTGCATCAAGCTCTGGCAGCGCAATCGGCTGGCGCGCACGCCGCCCTTCATACGCGGCCGCCGCCGTGGGCAACTCACAGAAAGACTTGCCGGGCGCAACTGTGAAGAAATTACGATGCGCAATGCGCGGATAATTTTCTTCGTTGGCGATGTTGCGCGCGGCCAAGTTTAAGGTGGCGAGATGCGCCGGAAACGGATTGATGTCGCAGCCGTAGATGCCTGCCAGCAATTCCTGATTGGTGAGCCCCTTATCGAGTTGCACCTTACGGTAATAAGCGCGCACGAGAAAGCTGCCACTGCCGCAAGCCGGATCGAGTACATTGGCTTCTGCCTTACGAATACAGAAGGCGTTAATGACATCTACAATCGTCTCATCGGTGTAATGCTGGCCGAACTTATGCCGCTCTTCCGGGCTAATGAGTTTTTGAAAGACGCCGCCGAGAATGTCAGTCGGGATTTCTTTGAAATTAAACTTCTCAATCGCGTGGATCGTCTTGTCCCAAGCTTCCAGCGAGTTCGCGCCGGATAGAGCGATGAGCGCCGCCCAATCGTTATCGTCGTCGGGGAAAAAGACAGGCTCGTAATCGCCGGTCTTTTCCACCGCCTCTGCAAAACGATCACGCAGATAGTTGAGCGCCCTCTGCGGGTCTTTCTTTGCGCGTTCGGGGAGTTTTAGTTCCGGTAGCTGATTGCGTAAGCGCACCGCCTGATAAAACAGGATGCGGTTGCTCAGCACGTAAACCATGCTGCGCGCCGCCCGCTCAATCACTTCGCGCCACGAGACAGGATCATTACGATCAAAGTTCCATTGCTGCTCGGACACCATCCATTCGCGTAATTGGGCATCGAAGGCGGAACTCGCGCCGGCTTGCAACGCGAGATAATCGCGCAGTTCACGCACCGGCCCGCGCGGGCCGGCAAGGTGTGTTTCAAGTACCGCGATGTAAAAATCCGACGGGGCGGGCGCGATGTCCTTCTTACGGCCTAGCCAAACGTCGCCGAAATCAGCGTAAAACTTTGGTAAGAACTCGTCGCGGATTTTAGCGATGACTTCAGCGTGCGCGACCTCACCCGGCTGATTCAGTTCAAGCCCCAGCCGCCACTGTCCGACGCATCTTTCATGCATCGTCTCGGCATCCCACAGCGACCGATCAAACAGGGCTAAGTGCTCTACATTCCAAGTGAAGAAGTAACGGCAGTTCTCCGCTGTCGCTTTTGCGAAAGCGTCCGTCATCAGCGCGGGATCAAAGGGCGAGCGGCCCTGCGCCGTGCCCGGCAATTTAACTTCACCACAAAGCGCAAGCCTGCCGCCGCGCTCCATCCGTTCGTAAACTCGGAAGTCCTGTCGCTTCTGGCTACCGCGTCCAAAGCTTTCTATGTCTGATGAGCCAAAGGGTAATGAGGCGTCACTTTCAAACAGCCTATCCGACCATTTTGAAACGTCCGCACAAAACGCAACTTCGTGTTTGCGATTATCTCTTACGCCCATATCTCAGCTATCAGTCATTATTCTTCAACCAACGCCAGCGCCTGATTTAGCACGCGGTCAGATAGATACATTCCGCTTTGTCGCAGTTGCAGGAGGATGGGTCTTGCCTCCGGGATACGCCCGCGTTGCTTCGCGACAAGCACCAGACCCAACGTTCCGCGCGCCGGAATGCTGAGGGCTGCGGCACAGCGGCGCGCCGCCAAGTCGTCAATAATCGCCTCCGTGCCGGGATGTGCGTGTGCCCACGCCAGTACGGATGATTCACCCGGCCCTAAGCCCCACGCCTGAACCTGCGGCGGGACGGGCGGCGTCTGCGTCACTATTAGCCAAGCGGTGTCGGCTATTGCTCGCGCGGTCGGGTCGTCCGGCCCGCGCCGCCCAATCTCCATTGCCACCGCTTCCGGCACGATGACTTCCGCCGAGAGCAATTGCAGCAGATCAAGCAGTCCGGCGCGGGCGAGGAAAATAAGCGG